>CAXBLZ010000011.1:0-73748 GCA_963976735.1 uncultured Halioglobus sp. | reverse complement strand
TCGACCCTCGACCCTCGACCCTCGCTAAACAATCCTCGCACGGACATCTTTCCGAGAACTAATTATTCGGTAAAGCCGATGTATAGGATGGTTTTTTTCGAATTGTACGAAATGTTACGCATCGCTACCCTTTTATCCGGTTGGCAAGTATGAAGTGTCAAAAATGAAACTTTACGGAGTCAAATGGATATGAAATTTGTCAGAACAGTTGCGTTAGCGGCCCTGTTAACCAGCACTGCAGCCATCGCGTTCGAGGTGGACGAAAGTAAAATTGAGACCCCCGACCAGGCTCTGTCCGCGTTAATTGCGGGTAACGAACGTTTTGTCAGCGGTGACGTCCTGAACCAGGACTACAGTAAGCAAATTGAAAAGACCAGCACGGATCAGAACCCCTATGCGGCCGTGCTGTCATGCCTGGACTCTCGAGTGCCGCCAGAAATCATTTTTGACCAGGGTATTGGCGACATGTTTGTCGGGCGTGTGGCCGGCAACGTTGAGAGCGTCAACATGACCGGCAGTTTTGAGTTCGCGACCGCTTTGAAAGGCGTCAAGTTACTGGTCGTCATGGGGCACACGTCATGCGGTGCTGTGGCCGGTGCATGCGCGGGCGCAGAACTGGGCAATCTGACGGCCCTGCTGGGCGAGATCAAACCTTCGGTGGATCTGGTCAAGGCGGAACACCCCGGTCAGAATGCCTGTGAGGCACCTCTGCTTGATACCATCGCAGTGGAGAATGTCATGGCAACGATTGAAGGCATCCGCGACATGAGCCCGATAATTGCAGGGCTGGAAGACGAGGGCAAACTCAAAGTCGTCGGTGCAATGTATGACATTACCACCGGTAAAGTGACGTTCATGTAGATCCGCCACGCTCCAGTGCTGAACGGCGGGCCGCCTGGGCGGCCCCGCCCAACGGTGGCGCCGTCCAGGTTTCGACAGGGTATGCCGAAACCGACTGTTCCATTCATCAAGTTTCTGTAAGTGCCTTCGACCCTGTCCAGCCTCCCTCGTTACGCCCCTTTAGCCTTGCTGTCGACTCAATCCCAACCAGTATGTTATCGAATGCCGCCTGACTGAACGCGGAAGGTGTTTGCCTCATGGTGGGAGTCATATCGATTTGATGGCATTCGGCGTATGCTGGCCAAACATTAATGGCAACGAGGATTTTCTTATGCTAGTGACTTTTTCCACCCCGGCCCACGGCGACGTCACCATGTTCGGCGACGTCGCACTGCAGCTACTGAAAATGATGGGGCGCGATGATACTGTGCCCAGCGCGATGTATGCCGAGGACGTTCCGGCTGCTTTGGAGCGGCTACAGAGGGCTCTGGATTCAGGGCAGTCAGAACCCGATCCAGACATGGCAGAGGAGGACGAGGACGATGCGGAGCCCGTGAGTACTTCCCGCCGGGCCCTGCCGCTGATAGAACTGCTTGAGGCCGCAGTGCGCGATAACAGCGCTGTTATGTGGGAGAGCAATAAATAGCAGGCCAGGAAAAATCCACGAATTCCTGGTCAGAAACCGTCTGCCACGGGATGTCAAAAACGGATATACCTCTGGCGAGTACTTTTTGTACACTGGCTGTTCGATAGTGCCTGTGCAGGAAGGAAGTGATGGTGAAATGCTTGGTTCGACCCATTTCGTTGGTTTGCATGTTCGCTGCTACGCTGCTGGCTTGCAGTGACAGCTCGAACCAGATAAACACACCGATTGACGCGCCGGACAGCCTCGGTACGTTCGGCGTTGGACACACTTCGTTCACTGCTATTGATGAGATGCGTGACAATCGCTCATTATTGGTCGACGTGTGGTATCCGGTCGATCCTGGAGACCGGCAGGAATCACCACCAACCAGCTATCCTCTTGCAGCTGGAATCGGTCTTGTATCCAAAGCGGCAGTAGACGATGTGCCGGTATCGAGTCGTGAGAATCAGACCTTGTTGGTTTTTTCCCACGGATACGGTGGTACCAATACCCAATCCGTCGAGTTGATGGAAATGCTGGCCAGCCATGGATTCGTTGTCGTCTCTGCCGAGCATACGGGAAACGCACAGTCTTCAAATACGGACTCCTTTGACGAGGCAGCGGCAAACCGCGTCCCCGACATTTCCTTTCTGATAGACACAATGATTGACCGCAGTGAGCAGGCAGGAGACAGTTTTTACAATCGGATTGATAGCCAGCGTATGGGTGTCGTCGGGCATTCATTTGGCGGAATGACGGCAGTGGGCATGGCTGCAGGTTGGGCTGGCGCTTCTCCCGATCATCGTGTTGCCGCTATCGCGCCTATTTCAGCAGTGTTCGATGCAGAGCTACAGAGCGACACGAGAACAAGCCCTAATGCTGGTTTTACTGCAGCGCAGCTTGCCAGTATTACCGTGCCTGTAATGCTTATTGGAGGCACAAAAGATGCCAATGTATTCATCGAAAATAACGGCATTGCGTTTGAACAGATGACGAATTCTCCAAAGGTTTATAAAGTCGATATTATTGGCGCTACCCATACGCATTTTGCCAATGTCTGTGCCATCGGAAATCTTCTTATTGAGCTGGGGATTACGCAGGATATCTGGCCTGCGATCGGTGCACAGGAACTGCTCGAGCCGTATGCAATCACTTGTAGCGAAGAGGCGTTTCCCATTGAGGAAGCAACCCGCCTGCAGAATCTTTTTGTTGTCTCTTTCTTCAAGCGTCACCTGCTTGATGATACCGGCTATGACAGCTATCTCAGCAGTCAATATGCGCAAAGCGAGGCTGCTGCAGAAGTCTCTGTAAGGTAATCTGTCCCTTCGATGAGTGCTGCCTGCCTGAAACTGGACCTGCCCGCGATTGCCAGGACGATGGGTCTATTTGTCGTCATTGGCCTCGGCTCTGCAACAGCGGTCTCTGGCGATATCGATACGGCCAACAACACCGCGTCTGTCAGCACTGACCCGCAACCCGCATCGCGCTGGATCGTGCGCGCCAATGATCGACGTTCCGTACTTGTGCGTGATAGCGGTGGTTCACTGCGTCTGGTAACGACGATACCCGATGGACATTTGGCAGTGAAAAAGACAATTGCTGTCGACGGGTCCAGACCCTGGGGCGACCCGCCCGACGTACTGGAACAAAGCGATGGTTTCTGGAAAGTTATTCGATCGACAGGCAGCCTTGCGATCGATGGGACAATAAAGGAGGAGC
The DNA here is from genome assembly GCA_963976735.1 of uncultured Halioglobus sp. Lineage (GTDB taxonomy): Bacteria > Pseudomonadota > Gammaproteobacteria > Pseudomonadales > Halieaceae > Marimicrobium. The sequence goes on along the minus strand of CAXBLZ010000011.1, from coordinate 70,564 downwards.
TTCACCCAGAGGGTTTGGTGATCGCCCCTGAGGAAGTGATTGCGGATGGCAAATGGCATCAGTTTTTAGCGGGCTGTAGGTCACATTATGTTTACATCAATCATCTGGATACCTGCTTTGATGCAAAACCCGGTGATACTAAAGGCCGGGTCATTTTGCAAAAGCATCGCTATATTGTCTACCACAGCTGTTTTCAGGATACCTGTGACGGTGAGCGTGTTCCGCTATGGTTTGAGCGGGAAGTGAACTCCGTTATACGCATGGCTTACGATTCAGTGAAATCATGTGGGGGCGACTTTATCCTGACGGAAGAGCAGTGGTTCTGTGAGGGTTATGGTTGGTGTGGGTTCTCCAACACTCGTCCGGACCAAAATGTTCCGGCCTCTGTCGGGCCCGTGCAGTTGGTTGAGGAAAAGTACTGTGTCGACAGCAACGATGCCCTGTGCCGCAAGAATCAGGATTACTGCTTGCCAACTCCTCTCAACACGCCGGTGCGGTCTCCTGCCGGCCAGATTTCGATCTACAGGTTTTATGACCCGATATTCATCAATCATATGTCATCCAGCGATGCTAACGAAGTGGGCCCGGAAAACGGTTATCAGTTTGAAGGGCTTGCCTTCCGCACGTTTGCCCGCGCGTTTCGCGATGCAAAAGAACTTTTCCGCTGTCGATCAGCGACGGGCAAACTGACGTCATATGTCACCGATGATTCCGCGTGCGAAGGGCCGGGGCATATCCTGGATGGATCGCTGGGATTCGTCTCCACGGTTGAGTACGAAGCCACTCCGGTTAGTCTTTTTCGCTGCTACAATGCGACACACAATGATCATCTCATGACCACTGATCGCTCGGAGTGCAATGGCACCAATGGTTACGTCGTTGAGTTTGGCGGCCCTGTTGGTTATGTAGCCGATTGACGTGACAGCAGCATTGCCTGTGCAGCACGGTCGATCAGGATTGCGCAGTGGTAGCTGCATGTCTGCAGGGCAGGGCGTATGCGATTGCAGCCAAGCGCGGCCTTGTCAGCGCCGTGAATAAAAAAAGCCCGGGCCGATAAATCGAGCCCGGGCTAGTAAAGCGTTACATCCTAATTTCGAACAGAAATATCCATCAGCTTGTCGAGGTTGCCCAGCGCCTTTTGTCTCTCCAAGGTGCCGTAGCCGATATTCGAGGCACTCAGGGAGCCGCCCGCCTGGAACGGGTAGTCGGGAATTGTAGCGAAGAATTTTTGTACAAAGCCCTGCGCCGGGACCATTAGCCACATATTGTCCGCATACCATCGCACATACATGCCGGAGTCGCGCGAGCCGCTTTCAAAGGGATCAGCCCTCAGGTTGGTGATGATCGGCCATTGAGGGGTTTCCCTAAACGCTTCGTTGATACCACCCCTTTCGGTTGCAAATGACACTTTCCAGTCATCTACCCGTATCGCATTGAGCATACCGCCGGCAGAAAAGTAAAAGATCTCTCTCCGTGGTCCCTTTTCCTCCTTACCCTCAAAGTAAGGCTTGAAGTTATAGCCATCAAGATGCACCCGCCACTTCTTGCCATTGGCCTGGTATCCGTCTTTTGATGCGAGCTTCTCTTTCACATCCGGTGCGCCGGCAGCGGCCAACAGTGTTGGCATCCAGTCTTCCTGACTCATAATGTCGTTGATGATAGTTCGGGGCTTGATCGTGCCGGGCCATCTGACCATTTGTGGCACTCTCATGCCACCTTCCCAGGTGGTACCCTTTTCTCCGTGGTATGGCGTTGTGCCGCCATCAGGCCAGGTTAACTTCTCCGCACCATTGTCAGTTGAGAAGATCACGATGGTGTTGTCATCCACGCCAAGGTCTTTGAGTTCTTCGAGGAAGCTACCCACCATATCATCGAGCTCAACCATGCCGTCGGGATAAAGGCCGATGCCGGTGATACCCCGGTATTTTTCCTGCAGGCGTGTCCACACGTGCATACGGGTGAAATTCATCCATACAAAGAAAGGTTTGTCCGCGTTGACTGCTGCGGCCATAAACTTTTTGGCAGCGCCACCAAACTCGGAATCGACAGTCTCCATACGCTTTCTGGACAGCGGCCCCGTATCTTCTATCTTGCCGTCTGCATAAGAGTGAATGACGCCGCGCGGACCGAACTCTTTGTGAAACGCCGGATCTTTCGGGTAGTAGTACGTTTCGGGCTCTTCCTCAGCGTTCAGGTGGTAGAGGTTACCAAAAAACTCATCAAAACCGTGATTGGTGGGCAGGTGTTTGTCCTGGTCGCCGAGATGGTTTTTGCCAAATTGTCCGGTTGCATAGCCCTGCTCTTTCAACAGGTCACCGATTGTGGGTGCCCAGTCCGGAATACCCTGGTCACTGCCCGGCATCCCGATAGTCAACAGCCCGGTGCGAAAGGGTTGTTGGCCGAGGATGAACGCAGCGCGGCCAGCGGTGCAGGATTGCTGCGCATACATGTCGGTGAACAGGGCGCCTTCATCTGCTATCGAGTCAATATTGGGTGTTTTATAGCCCATGCCGCCACGGTTGTAGGCGCTGGTATTCCAGACGCCAATATCGTCACCCCACAGCACCAGAATATTGGGTTTGGCCGCCGCAATGGCCGTCGATGTGGCGAATAAGCAGGTCAGGATGACCGGGATCGTATACATCATTTTCTTCATTTGCAGTTACCTTTTTCAGTTATTACCAGAGCGCACTTCAAAATGAATTATAGAGTGTGGATGTGATATGGCATGCAAGAGCGTGTTAAAATTTTGTTGCAATGCCGCAGTCTATAACATCCCAATCGGGCAAAGTGTCTCAAATGATACAAAGCAGTGACATTGAAGTACTCGCGAGCGTTCTTTGCCGCACGGGGTGGTTGTCGGCTCAAGGGGGCGAGTTCCAGGAGTGGATCATGGACTCAGCCATTTGGAGGCACATCGGGCCTGACGGCGTGGTCTATCTGGCGGGGGATGAGCCGGACGGCCTCTATGGGCTGGCCGAGGGAGCAGTGGACCTTTCTGTTCCCATCATGGGTTCCGAGCCGGTGTCTATCTCGCGCGGAGAGCCCGGCTTCTGGATAGGTGAGGCCGCCATTCTCGCCGGTACCCGACGCGCGCTCAGTGTTTGTGCCATACTGCCGAGCACTCTCGCATTCGTGCCCCGCAACAAGCTGGTCACTAAGCTCAGGCAACGGCCTGGCTGGTGGCAGCCATTTTATGAGCTCAGCCACTCCAACACTACGCTGGCCATCAATCTTCTCGCCGAAGTGCTGGGGCTGTCACCGCGTGCCCGGATAGCGAGGCTCCTGCTGCGCCTGGGCGGTAATTCACTGGTCATCAGTGGAACAAAGGAGGATCTTGGCAGGGTGATAGGATTGTCGAGGTCAAGTATCAACCGGGAGCTTAAATACTTCTTTGCCGAAGGCGTCATCGAAAGCGGTTATTCATCCATTAAAATCCTGCGCCCGGACGCCCTGCAAGCCCTCATGAGTGATCTACCGTGAACGGTAGTGAGCAGTGGCCAGGTACTGACAAGTAAAGCCATTACTGCTGCCTCTATACCATGTTAGCGCTGTTCCGCTGCCGCCATGAAGCGGACGACCCGTCGCCATACATCGCTAAATTGCGCTGTGCTGAAATTTGTGCGCGTGCTCAGCCAGTCGTATTGCGGTTCGCCATCACTGGCAGGTTGAGCGTCGCTATAGTGACCAATAATATCGAGATGGTCCGCCCGGGCCAGCGCTATGCAGTGACCCCATTGCTGGGACAGGGTAGGCACTATGCCATCGTTGGTCGCTGAGTCGGGAATACTTCCAAACTGGCGCCGCATCGCCCGCCGGAGCTTCTTTTCTGGAGGCGGAAAGTTGTCGCCGGCGGCCAGCCGGCCGAGGCTGTAATAGAATGCGTGCTGGGCCTGTCCAATCGGGTCCAGCCCTATCTCAAGCACGTCTGCCAGCGTTGGATGAGTCGCTTTGGTCACAACTGAGCCATAGGCCACGCCTGCGCGATCACCGGCGGCAGCATTGAACAAATCCATCGATTCCACGGTCAGTTGGGTGAGTAATGCCTGATCGCGCTCCACGCTGGAAAGCAATTCTGTTACCTGTGCGCGTCGCTGTGCGTTGAAATCCTTCAGCAGCTGGTTATAGAGCTGTGAGGCCAGTGAGCCAGCAGCGGCACCCGCCGTGTCGGGAAGCGCAAATAGCCCCGCCGCCTGAGTCCATACCGATAAAGGGATTTCTCCCCGGCGCAGTACCTCCATGGTGATCACCGATAATAGTTTCAGCAATTTATTGCCCAGCACGCTGGCAAAGAAGGACGCTATAGGCGCGCCCAGGTGCGGGGTGGCGACGCTGATACTTGATCGCACGCGCCTGATATAAGCCGAGGCATCAATGTCGGATTGCAGGTTCATGGCTGGCGTCAGTAGCAGTCTGCTGTCCAGGCCCCCGGTGGAGTGTCCGATGAGGTGTATAACGGACCTTGGGCCAGGGTCTGCGTCAGCGATTGTTTCCAACAGGCATCGCGTGCGCAGTCGTAAACTCGCGGTAGGCAGGGACTTCACACAGTGGAGCTCGGCCGGCATTCCGGCGTTGTCGAGAAGTTCGCTGAGCTTGCGGTGAACAGGCCCCCAGTAGGCAAAATCGCCGAGATTGGCGAAGCCGAAAAAGCCAGGTATCAGGAATATATGCCGTTTCATAGGAGTTCAGTATGACAGGTTGAGGCGGCGTGGAAATACGCCGAAATTGATCCCTGTCAAAGTTAACCGTTTTGCGACCGCTTTGCGCAGTGCTGAGGATTTCCCATTCATACGTTGCACCGTTGGACCGGGCACGCTAGATTGCCGCTAATGGACAATATCGCAAATCCGCAAGCTTCTCCGCCAAGCGTCGAAGTCGTTATCGAGATCCCCCGTGGCAGCTTTCTTAAACGGGGCAGTGGCGGTGAAATCGACTTTTTGTCGCCTGTTCCCTGTCCCTACAATTATGGCTCAGTTCGCCGATATATTGGTGGCGATGGGGACTTCCTCGACGCGATTGTACTGGGGCCGCGTCTCGCTGCAGGTAGCACAGTGCGTGTAAATGCCTACGGCGCGGTGGGTTTATCCGAACGGTTCATGTATGACGATAAACTCATTTGCGCGCTGCAGCCGATCAGTCGCAATGATCGGCGAAAAGTGCTGTTGTTTTTCCGGTTCTACGCCCGGTGCAAGGGGTTTCTTAATAGGATCAGGATTCGCGGGCAAGTAGGGCCCTCTCACTGTGAGGGCTGGTGTGACGCATCAGCAGCGATTGCACGAGCATCCCCGCAGCCAACAGCAGTGACGCTGACTAAGAGATGCCACTGAAATTCAGGGCAAGACGAATACGGTCAGATAGATCCGAAGGATTAATTGCTTTCACACTGTGACTGGATCTCGGCAATTTTGGCATCGAGCTTTTTGTTGTACTCGCCGGTGCCGATCTCCAGGCCCTGCTTTTCGCTGCCGCCGAATATATGTGCGACTGCACCAACGGGGATGATCGAGCTCGCGCCGTCTTCAATTTCCTGGGAAGTGCGGGCTTTCTCGCTGGTCAGGGTTTGAATATCTGCCGCTGCCGTCGAGCAGTCAACAGGCTTGGCAAGATTCGCCTGCACCTGCGCTTCCGGCGCCGGTGCCTGTGTTGAACAAGCCGCAGCGAGAAGCGTAAGCACTGCGATTACAGGAAGTGTTGCTTTCATTGATGATCTCCTAATGGTGGTTTTGATGAGTTTTTGCAACGAATATGCACATCGCGTTATTTTACTTCACCAGCTCAATTTCGCTGGGACGCCAGGTCTTGTTGATCCAGGGTTCGAGTGGCCCGTACATACGCAGGATGGTGAACCAGCTCTTGCCCGGAATCGTCTGCACCCAGTTGCCTTCCTTGCCCTGGGGTGCCGTGGGTGAGAAATAGACGTCGTAGGAACCGTCGGCATTCTTCTGGAAGCCATCGCTTTGGCTGCCGACTGTGGGATATGACTGGCTGGTCTGCAGCATTGAGCGGGTTTGCGTATCGTAGATCGTGACGGCCCAGAAGTTGTTTACCGGTACATTCGGGGGCAGGTGCAGACGGTAGGTATTCGCGCCATCAAACGCCTTTTTCTGCGCATCCCTGAAGGCGATGGCGTAGTCGGAACCTGCGCCTGGATGAGTGACTGCCATGGCTGGTGTCACGCCGGTGTAGCCGAAGTAGAAACTGGTACGGGCATTCAGATTGCGCGCGCCATCCACTTCAAAGAACACATCCTTGTCGGCGAAACCCATCACCCAGGAGCTGTCGCTGTCGGGATAGATGTAATAACCCTTCTGGCGAGGGCTGTACAGCGCGGAGCGGGCAGTGGCATCGCCAATGGCCGCAGCTTCGGTGAGCAAACGTTTCATGCGTGCATCCGGATTGAATGGCTGGCCCTTGACGATACCGATCGCTGCAAGGGTGCCGCGGGCTTCGCTGCCCAGTGCATCAATGGGTTCACGCTGGATGATCGTGTTGAGTGCCTCAAAATAGCTGTAGTCGCTGGGAGCGATGGTGTTGTAGCTCTTGCCGGTGATGTTGACGAACTCGGTTGCCGGCGGGCTCGTCGCCGCGCTCAAAGGATAGACCTTCAGGTGATCCTTGACGTTCTTCAATGCCGGCGCAAGGCCGTCGGCAATGGAGCCGCGCATGAAGAACCAGTTAATGTAGGTCAGTGGCTTGAGCACAAAGTAGCCTTCGGGTACCTCGCCGGTATAGCCCGGGGGGAGTATCAGGTACTTGCCACCCTTGCCTTTGTCCGGGCCAGCCACGCCGAAGTCGCCCACGTAGCGCATCCAGGCATCGTCCAGCATGCCGAGCATGCCGGGCGGTACTTCCACCACGGTCGGCCCGTAAGCCTGCAGGTCGAGATGGCCGATGGAATACATTGTCGATGTATTTCCGGTCAGGTACAGGGAGTGCGAATCCAGCAGTTGTTCGGCGACCGCGATCTGGTTGGGCTGGGTCAGGCCAATATCCGCGTTTCCGGCAATGACACTGTACACCGACAGGGCACCGACGTTGTCCAGAAATGCCGTCACGGCGCGCATACGATCGAGGTTGTCATAAACGGTTTCGACGGTCGCATCGGTCGGCACACCGTCGAAAAAATCCAGCTTGCCGATCGGTGTTTCGACCGTGGCGGGCGTAGAGATTGACGCAAGCGCGGCTGCAGTTACCTCGGCCTGTGTTGCCGTCGTGCCCGATAGCGCTGCCAGCGCTATCGCAACTGAAATCGCGGATTTTCCGATATGCTGTATCATTTTTCGTCTCCTCAAGGGGTGGTGCCTGAGCTCATGTAAACCCGGCCACTCAGTGCGTGCTCGTTCACTCGACCAGTTCGATTTCACCCGGCCGCCAGCTCTTGTCAATCCAGCTCTGCAGCGGCCCGTACATACGCAGGATGGTGAACCAGCTCTTTCCCGGAACCGTCTGCAGCCAGTTGCCTTCCTTGCCCTGGGGTGCCGTGGGCGCGAAATAGACGTCGTAGGAGCCGTCCGCGTTCTGTGTCATTCCACTGGACTGGCTGCCGACCGTGGGAAAGCTCTGGCTGGTTTGCAGCTGCGAGCGGGTTTGCGTGTCGTACAGGGTAACGGCCCAGAAGTCCTTGACTGGCACATCCTTGGGTAGATGCAGTCGGTACGTCTTCGCGCCGTCGAAGGCGCGATGGTTGGCGTCGAGCATTGCAAGGGCGTAGTCCGAACCTGCGCCGGCATGCGTGGTGGCCATCGCCGGGGTCACGCCGCCGGCGTTGAAGTAGTACAGTGTTCGCGCGTCGAGACCCATGCTGCCGTCTGCCTCGAAGCTGGTATTCCTGTTGGCAAAGGCGGTGGACCAGACACTGGCCGGGTCATCCGGATAGATCTTCACGCCGCTAAAACGCGGCTCGTAGGTGATGGCGCGGGCGGTCGCGCTGGCCAGCGTGGCAGCTTCTGCCAGCAGCTTCTTCATGCGCTCGTCCGGGGCGAATGGCTGCCCCTTGACGATACCAATCGCGGCGATGGCGCCGCGCACTTCGGGATTGATCGCCGCTATGGGTTCTTCCTGAATTACGCGATCAAGCATTTCAAAATACGTGATATCGCTGGGGAAGACTGTGTTGAAAGCCTTGTTCGACATGTTGACAAACTCAGTCGCGGCCGGGCTCGCCGCGTCCTTCAGCGGGTAGACCTTCAGGTTTGAGGTGATATTGGTGACCGCCGGTTCCAATCCGTTCTTGATCGAGCCGCGCAGGAACATGAAGTTCCTGTTGGTCGGGGGCTGCAGCAGAAAGTAGCCGTCGGGGATTTCGCCGGTATAGCCAGGTGGCACCACCAGGTACTTGCCACCCTTGCCCTTGTCGGGGCCGGTCACACCCATATTGCCGACAAAGCGTTGCCAGCCGTCGTTGAGAAAACCGAGCATACCCGGAGGGATATCGATCACGGTCGGCCCATCCTTTGCCAGATCGGTGTACGTGTAGGCGTATAGCGTCGACGTATTGGCAGTAACCACCAGCGTTTGCGAATCCAGCAGCTGCTCGAAGATGGCGATCCGGTTCGCACCTTCGGCTCCGGCATCGGCTAATCCCCTGCGCACGCTGTACATTGACACGGCACCGATATTGTCGAGAAACACGCTGGTGCCGCGCATCCTGTCGAGGTTGTCGTAGACGCTGGCGATGGTGGCGTCGGTCGGCACGCCATCGTAGAACTCGAGCTTGCCGATCGCGGTCTCGACCTTGTCGGGGATAGAGATCGCGGCGAGTTCTGCTGGTGATACCTGCGCTGCCGCAGGGCCCGCGGCAACAGCCAAAACTAAAGCGCTAATAGCGGTCAGGCGTACCATCTTTCAATTCTCCTTGAGCAAACAGGCAGGCGGTTGGAACGCTAAAGCTTTACGCGTCCCGCGTCTGCCCATTTCGCGCCATTTTCCTGGAAAAGCGCGTGGCATGCTGCGCCGCGTTTAACAGGCTATCCCGAACAGGCCTCTGAGCCCCCGTTTCGAAATCCTTCATTCGAACGGCCGTCGGTGATACATTGCAAAGCAACAGGATTGCATATAAATGATGACAGTGTTGTGAAGCGCTCGGGGATCAACCTGCACCAAAAGAGAGCGACCTTCCGGAGGGGTTATTATTGGACGGCAAGCTCGCAATTGTCAGGGCGACCCACCTGAACGACTACATTGCTGTGTTACGTGCAATCGGTGCTCCGGTGGACCGCGATCTGGCACGGTCCAGCTTGCCGACACGGATTGAAGAGACACCCGATCTCTATGTCAGCGTCCAGGTTGCAATTGAATGGATCGCGCGCACCGGCCACGATCTTGAGCTGATGGAACTGGGGCTGCTCGGCGCGCAAAAGGCTTCGCTGGCCTCGTTGCGCCCGGTCCAGCGCGCGGCCATTATGGCGCCGCAGACAGTCCTGCAGCGCCTGCAAGCCCTGGTGGCTCTGTCCCGGTTCGAGGACAGCACCTTGCAAATGGGCATTCGGTATGAGGCAGATGACGTGCGCGTTATCTGCGACATGGTGGGGCTCGAGCGCCATCCCTTTGTGTGTCTGGCTGAATGGCTGAATCTGCAAGCCGTCATTTCGGTTGTCCGCAGCGTAGCGGGGCCGTCCTGGTACCCGGCCGGGTTGTGTTTCGTGTCGTCAAGCCGAGTGCCGTCCACTGTAATGGAGGCGTTTCCAAATACGCGCATTCTGGTGTCTCAGCGGCACACTTGTGTGGTGTTCAGTCGTGCGACGCTCGCCCGAACAGGGCAGCACACGATCACAGCAGCAGACGGTCGCTTGGCCCCGGCAGCGTCCGTGGAAGAGCCGGATGGCCAAACTGCGCCCTGGGAGTTCGCCAGCCTGTTGCGCAAGCTGGTCCAGCCGTACCTGAATCAGGGGCGCCAGGACGTCGCATTTGCCGCCGCGCTGGCGGGAATCAGCACGCGGACCTTGCAGCGAAGGCTGAAGCTGTGCGGAAGCTCCTATTCCCAGATACTCCAGGAAGCGCGCTTTGAACTTGCCTGCACGTGTCTCGACGACCCTGCCCTGAAGGTCATCGATGTCGCCATGATGGCGGGTTACGGTTGCCCGCAGCATTTCACGCGTGCCTTCCGCCGGTTTGGGGGCATCACGCCGTCCGAATATCGCCAGGCCTGCAGGTGATTCCTGATCCTGTCCCTCGGACCCACCAGGGACGGGGCGTCCCCCCGGTGCCGATTTCAGCAGTCCCGTGAAGTGTAGTTGTCAACACTAGCCGGATTGAACGGTGCATTCTTATAGCGGACAATCAGGGGCTCTATGAACACACTAAGGACATTATTGCTCTGTACCTGTTTGGCGTCCCTTTTCGCCTGCAGTAACAGCAGCAACCAGGGCGCGCCGGTTCAGTCGGAACCTGTCGAGCTGCTCGACTTGCTGCCAGCCGCTACCCGTGGTGTGCTCCAACTGTACCCCGGCCTGAACGGTGCGCTGTCAATCCGCACCGTGTCGGTACCGTGGGCACTGGGCCCGTTGCAAATCCTCGACAAATACAGCGCGGGAATGGCGATTGAAGACGCGTCCAGACGCCTGTTATTGGCGCAGATGTCTGATATACCCGGTCAGTTCGTGTTGCTGGCAGAGCTTGAGAAAGCGAATTTGGATACGTTGTTCGACAGGCTCGATTTCATCGACACGGGTCGGTATCAGGGCTACCAACTGTGGGCAATACCGGGAACCGACCTGCAACTGGCACAGATCAACCCCCTGACGCTGGCGATTGCGCCAGCCGCGGCCTTGACGCGCGTGCTGGATACTTATGCCGGGGACGGGGAGGGCATTCGCACCGGCCCCCTGGGCGCCTATCTGGCGGACCTTGGCACCGAGCAGCCCAACAGCTTTGTCTATGGCCTGGCGGCGCTCTACGGCAGCGTTGCAGCGCCGGGCAATGGCACAGCCAGTCTCAGTCAGGCCCGCGTCGTCAGTGGTGCGTTCAGTGTTGTAACGGACAGGCTGTCGGGAGCGATCGCTTTCCATGCCGACAATGCCGTGAGTTATAGCAACAGGCTACTTGAGCTGTTAAAGGATTACCGGGCCCCGGCCATCACCGCTGCGGGTGAGATCGCCAGCATTGACCTGAGCGGCCTGTCTGCACAGCATGATATACGCCCACTGCTGAAAACCATGATCCTGGACATGGACGCTGTCGACTATACCGATGCTGTTTTCTTTCCCGGCAATGAGCCGTGGTTGAACTTCAAGGTGGGCGAAAGCCCGAATTCGATATTCATCAACTTTGAGTTCAGGGGGCAGGCAGAGCGGGATGCCTTTACCGCGGGCCATCTGCCCGCAGGTTTCACCCTGTCGCCGATTCGTATTCTGGAGACAGACACCCCCCGCTATTTCCTGGTGCTGAATATTTACCAGTCCTCCGGCGGGTTGGTAGACGGCGCGCGGGCCGAGTGGTCTGTGTTTGTCAGTGATCCGGACACCGGCGAGCCGCGATTTCTGGTGATAGAGGCCGTGGCCGATTCAATCTCTGCCGACTCTGTCAATCTGCTGACGTCCCCAGAACCCGTGACACATGCGCTTGAAGCCAGTGCCATTGCCAGCTATGTCGGCGAGATAGACCCAGAGACAGAAATAGAAACCGCGTATTTCACATCGCGCATTGACTGGCCGCAGTCACCGCAAAACCGTGTGCGCTTTCACCGTGAGTTCGTCGCATCCAACGACTATATCTTCTGGGGAAACGGCGTCGCGGATCGGGGCTTGTATAACAGTACGGTGCATAATCGCGAGGGTGTGCTGGTCGATCCACTGCAGTTCAGCTTCGACGACAATAGCGACTGGGAAAAATATATCACCGCTTCGCCGGTGCATGTGGTCACGTACCTCAATCCTCTGGAGATTGTGATTTCACCATGGTGGAATCTCGATGCCGCGTACCTGGATGTCAGTGAAAGCTACCGTGAGACCCTGATCGACTTCAAAAACAATTTCTATCCCGGATTGGCGCAAGGTAATGCGCAGGCTGCAGTGCGCGGCGAAGGTGTCGCGCTGAGCGTAGCGACGCTGTCCGATACCGTGCCCGGCGCCCAGTACCATTTTACGCTGCATGACCCCGAGGGGCTGATCGCCGCAGCTATCGGGCCGGGTGTCGCCACGCCAATAGCGGTCGCCCTGTTTGACGGTGAAGCCGCAGACTACTATCTCACGCTATCCGTCTACCATCGCCAGGACGACCCATGCGGCATCACAGTGGAGTGGCTCACGTATGTGGCAGGGTCGGATGGATATGCCGAAAGTCTGCGCCTTGATACTTTCTCGGAGCAACCCTGTCTCGACCCGGTGGCGCTGATGACGCTGGCCACAGAGGTGTCGCAGGTTGCCGCGAATGCCGTGCTGACGACACAGGTCGCATCGCCCTTCACGCGTTTCAAGGCCACGATTGACCTGGGCCTGGCAGATGCTGTCCTGACGGGGCAGGACTGGCTGGAGGCGGGAGACCGGGTGTGCTCCATAAACGCTATTTGCGACGAATTTTTCTACGATGGCCAGCTCCTGTTCACCCCGTATCGGCGAGCGAGCTCACCCGCAGTGCAGGTCGAGGAAATGGTGACGCCCTGGGATGACTATATCGATAGCGCCACAGTCCGCGCTGGCGTGCGGCTCAATGCGGCGGTGCAGGCCAGTAATAACTGGCGCAATCTGCGCGCGTTTGCCGCCGAAACCGCAGTGCCTTAGTCGTGACAGCAGATCAGTTTTTGTCTCGTAAAGTGATCGCGCTGGTTTAATTAATTGGTGTCCGCAGCGCAACTTACATCCAGTGCAAGTCTGGTTGGATGCCAGTTGCGTAGTAAGCTGGGATGGCATTAAACATTCGAAGACTGCGGAGTACACAATGGATATAGCCTTGACCGATGAGCAGTTGGCGCTGCGCACGGAAATTCGCCACTACATGGAGCGCTTGATGACACCCGCCCTTGTGGCAGAGCTCCACGGCGAGCAACGCGAGGGTGGCGGGCCGGAGCATCGCCGGGCACTGCGGCAGATGGGCGCCGATGGATGGATAGTGCGCAGTTGGCCCAAGGAGTATGGCGGCCAGAACGCGGGGCCGATAGAACAGTATATTTTTTGCGACGAGGTCATCCGTGCGGGGTTTCCATACCCCTTCCTGACCACTGATGGCGTGGGCCCGGTGCTGGCCGAGGTTGCCAGTGAAGAGATCAGGCGGGAGATCGTCGATCCGATACTGAAAGGCGAGTGCATCGTTGCCATTGGCTACTCCGAACCGGCTGCGGGCACCGACCTGGCTTCCCTGACCACCCGCGCCGAACGCAAGGGTGACAAGTGGCTGATCAACGGCCAGAAAATCTGGACCAGCTACGGTAATGTCGCCGACTATGTATGGCTGGCCGCGCGCACTGACCCACACGCCGCCAAGAAACACCATGGTATCTCCATGTTCCTCGTGCCCACATCAGCGCCCGGATTCAGCTTTACGCCGATCAACACACTGGGCGTTCGCACCAATGCGACGTACTACGAGAATATTGAACTGGACGATCAATGGCAGGTGGGCCCGCTCAACAAGGGCTGGCAGATGATTACCAGCCAGCTCAATCGCGAACGCCTCAGTCTTGTGAATCACGGGCCTTGCGAATTGCTGTATGAACGTGTCGCGCTGTGGGCAGCACAGACGGATGCGGGTAGCGGTTCGGGCAAAGTCATCGACCTGCCCTGGGTTCGCACCAACCTTGCCAGGGTTAAGTCGGGGCTGGAAGTGCTGCGTCTGGTCTGTTTCAAGCAAGCGTGGAGCATGAGCCATGCCAGTCTCGGTATGGACCAGGCCTCCGCTGCAAAAGTGTACGGCTCGGAATTTTTTGTCGAGGCCTGGCGCCTGCTGCTGGAAATTGTCGGCCAGGGCGGCGCGCTGTGTAGTGATTCCGAAGGCGCCATACTGCAGGGTGCTCTGGAGCACCGTTATCGCTCCGGCTCGGTGCTGACCTTTGGTGGCGGCACCAACGAGGTACAGCGCGACATCGTCGCCGCCGCCGGCTTACTCATGCCACGTTATCGTTAAGGGGAGCGCACATGGATTTTTCACTATCGGAAGAACAGCAAGACGTGCAGGCATTGGCGGCACAAATACTGACACAAGAGGTAACGGTAGACCGCCTCAAGGCCTTGGAGTCGGGCGAAGAGCGTTTTGATGAAGCGCTCTGGCAACAGCTGGGTGAGTCGGGCCTGCTGGGCACCGCCATCGCCGAAAAACACGGCGGCATGGGCTTCGACTTTGAAACACTGTGCCTGTTGATCGAGGAAGTGGGTAAAACCGTGGCGCCGCTGCCCGTCATCCCGGTGCTGGCGGGCGCGGCCCAGACGCTGCAGCAATTCGCCAGCGAAGCCCTGTGCGAGCGCTGGCTGAGTGGCGTGGCCAGCGGCAAGACGCTGCTGACAGTCGCACTCACTGAGCCGGGACGAGACGACCCCACCCAACCCGCCACGCGGCTGGAACCGGCAGGGGCCGGCTGGGCGCTGCATGGTCAAAAAGGTATGGTTGTGTGTGCGGATCGAGCCAGCGCAGTATTACTCACCGCACGGCTTGAGGGAGAACTGGTCCTGTTAGCCATTGACCCCAACGCGCGCGGCGTGGCCCTGACACCCCAGCATGTGACCACGGGAGAGCCACAGTTCAGTCTTCACTTTGATGCGGCGCCCGTGACCCAGGACGACATCATCGCAACGGGTGCCAGTGCCCGCTGCGCCATCCAGTCCATGGTGCAGCATACCCTTGTTGCCAACAGCGTCATGACACTGGGTGTCACCGAGACCATGCTGAAAATGACGGCGGCCTACACATCGCAGAGAGAACAGTTTGGTCGCCCCATCGCAACATTCCAGGCGGTGTCCCACCGCGCTGCAGACGCCTACATTGATGTCGAGAATCTGCGCCTCGCCTGCCAGCAAGCAGCGTCACTACTGAGTGCACAGGCAGACGCCACAGAGGCGGTACTGATCGCCAAGATCTGGGCGAGTGACGTCGCCCATCGGGTCAGTCAGTCAGCACAGCACCTGCACGGTGGTATCGGCGTGGATCGCGATTATCCCCTGTTTCGCTATTGCCTGTGGGCCAAGCAGTTGGAGCTCACGCTCGGCGGCGGCAAGGCCTACCTGACGGCACTCGGCGACGCCATTGCTGAAGAGTTCAAGCAGCGCGCAGGATAGCTGCCATGGCCCCCTGCTTTAAGGCATGCGAACTTTTTTCCCGGTGAACCTGAATCGGGCTGGGAAATCGCATCACGCAAGCTGCTCGAGCGCGCAGAGGTGCAGAGACTCAAATCGGTAGGGCCGTTCCGATCTCACTCATCCAGGGTGACTGGGGATGTAAACCCTGGTGGCTTCAGTGCCAGTACGGAGCAATCGATCCGATTCAGTATCGTCTCTGCAGTATTGCCCATAATAAAGCCCAATACGCCGGTTCGGGCGACGGTTCCCATGACAATGAGATCGGCATCAATACGTTTGGCCAGCGCCGGAATTTCATCGCGTGGCTGCCCCCTCATCAGATGCCTTTGTTGCTCGAGATAATCCAGGGCATCCTGACCCACGATGTCGGCCGCCTCGTTCATGAAAGCATCCATACTGTCTGAATGTTGTTGCTTCACCTGTTCTACCCAGTCGTCAACGCTCTCGTCCGATGTCTTCGTGAATGCACTGTGGCGCATGGCGCTTTCGCCTGGAGCGTCCCAGGCATGCACAATGTGCAGCTCGGCGGATTCCGCCAACGCCAGAGAACTGGCCAGCTCAATCACTTGATGATTCAGTGCCCGCCGTGTTTCCAGTTCTTTCTGTGGATAGGCATTGTCGACATCAACGGCCGCCAGAATCCGCCGGTAAGTATTCCTGGCCCGTGGTTGTATAAGCCAAACAGGGCAGGGACACTTGCGCAGCAAGTGCATGTCGTCACTACCGAACAGCCGCTCCTGCCAATTCTGGCGCTCAGGCAGTTTGATCACGAGGTCGCGACCGTTTCGCAATATCTCGCGGATAATCTCCAGGAAGGGCGTGCCAACCAGCACTTTGGTTTCCAGCTTAACGCGATTCGTATAGGGCTCAACCAGCGCCTCCAGTTGCTGTCTCTGGGTATTCACCACCTCAGCTTGCAACTCTGCAGTAGTATGCCCCCCTTTCGGCATAATAATATTTGCGGCGAGGTGCGGGGCCACGTCAACCACGGTGAGGCGGGCCTGGTTATTTTCAGCCAGTGTAACCGCACGCTCCAGAACAGGTTCACAAATGCCACCGAGTTCCACCACGCAAAGGATGTTCCTAAATCTCTTCATGACGTTTACCTGAATTGAAATATTCAGCTTATCACACGGCCTGCAGGGAAGCCTGCCCGGGAGCCGATTGGCCAAACCGATCAGCGCCGCAGACACTCATGCGCTCGAACGGGAAGCTTAACAGCTTTCACCGAGTGGAATAGTGCATTGGCCTGATCTGGAAATGCAATCATCGATATTCCATGACAGCAAAATTACCAGAACCGGATATACTGTGGGCGGTACTGGGGGACTGCAGCAATGCTGGGTTCAACGCGCGCATGATTTTGGACAAAAGGTTTTTGTTGCTGTGCCGGATCAGATATCCAATCCCATTATTGATGATGTGGTTGCAGAAGCCCTGCAATTGAATCTGTGCTTTCTCAATGGCCCCGGGCAAACGCGGCATGTGCCCTTCACGTTTTCGCCGACATCGATTTCCCGGAATACGCTCCTGCAGTTGGAGTCCGTTGCGCCATTGCTGGGCCGATTAACCCAGGCTGTGGCCAACCAGAACGACCTCATTCAGGGCGTTCACGCACCACTGGTCGCCGCCGACGCATTTTTTGCTGAAATGCTTGCCATGCACCGGGAGTTACACAGCGGCGTCATGGAGTTACCACGGGTACCTTTGCTCCTGCAGCGCAGCGATTTCATGGTAGATGAAGTCGCGGGTGCGCGTCTGGTGGAATGCAACAGTATTGCCGCGGGCATGGCGCCCTTTGGCGAGAGGGCGCATGCATTGCACGGATATATCGAGGGCCGTTGGCCTATCGAGTTTGCTCGATTCCACACGGCCAGCCCCGGCGCCTTGCTGCCGAATCCTGCTACAGAGCAACTGGCCAGGGCAATTGCCTCCGCTGCCAGGCAGATAGACAGCGAACTGGGCTCTGACGCGGAACATCCGGGTTTCCTGATGGTGGTGCAGGAGAACGAGGACAATGTGTTTGACCAGCGTCTGCTGGAACGACGGTTGCAAGAACTCGGTCTGCGCACTCACCGACGCACCTTCCGCCAACTTCATGAACAGTTATCAAGCGGCCCCAATCAATCGTTGCAACTGGCCGACTGTGGCACTATTCATGCAGTTTACCTGCGAGCGGGATACCAGTACCAGGACTATATTGCATCCGACCTGGATACAAGGCGCTGCTGTGATGCCATCTGCGCGACCCGGATATTCATAGAGCGTCATCGCGTGGCAGTGAACGCAACGGTTGCGCAGCAACTGGCCACCAGTAAGCGTATGCAGCTTCACCTCGTAGGCGGTGGTGACACTCTTCTGCAGAAACTGGGCTTCAGCCTGCGAGAGAGGCAAGCCCTGGGCGCCGTATTTGCTTCCATGCGTTCAGTTGATGCAGATAGTGCAAAACGATTGCGGGATGAAAACAGCACGGGGGAGTGGGTACTCAAAAACCAGGGCGAGGGCGGGGGGCACTGCCTGTTCGACCGCGACATTCTCAGTCGATTGGACTTGATGGCATCGAGTGACTATTCCGCCTGGGTACTTATGCAACGACTTCGCCCTGCCGGAAGAGCAAATGCCACCCTTGTGATAAGAGATGGAAAGGCCCAGAGGGTTGAGCGTCTAGTCAGTGAGATAGGGCTTTTTACCGCACACATGGGAGAACAGGCCCTGCCAACCGACAACGATCGATCGGGGAACCTCGGCTATCTGGTGCGCTCAAAACCGCTGGATGTAACCGAGGGCGGGATTCACAGCGGTTTTGGTTCGCTCGATTCCCTGTTTGTGGAAAGCTCTGGCTCCATATTGGCGTCAATCTGAGTCACCGCAACATGGAAGGTTTTCCAGCCGAATGCGATGAAACTTTCGCTACTCGATCAATAGCCCGCGTGTTCGAAACGGTACAAAGTCTATACGTATGATTACGTAATTCGCATTACGTGAACACCCGCATTACTCCGAGCCAATCGCCAGAATAAAATTAGTACGAAATCTGGGTTGAATGAATCCTTCGACTTGACTCAGCTGGGAGGAATGCGTGATGTACGAGACAAATGTCGTAAACCTGGTAAATCGAAACAGCGATGATCAATTGACAAAGGTTGCCTTTGAAGTGATCGGCAATCAACATACTGGCGCGGTTATAGATCCATCGCATTTTCCGGCGTTGCAACGGTTTTTCGATTCCTGCATATATTCACTGCTGGATCGTCGTTCTGGCTCCAGGGTCGATCTGGAGCAGCTTGAATATGAGATTGCAGGGCACTTTTTTGTGGCTGTGGACGCGGGTCACGGGCAACAGCCCGTTAAGACAATCGACTTCAGTATGGCCGATATCTGTGTGGAATCCTACGATCACATTCTTGAACACGGTGTTCGGGTAGACATCATTCTGCGCTATGACGATATACAAGTAGTACTGCCCGCAATTGCCGTTCGCCAGAACCGCCTTCTGGGTCACACCGCATTTCTTTTCATCGACGGAGGCGGAGATGAGGAACTCGATTCGCGGCGCCAGCTTAAAATCATTTTCCGCACACTGAAGGCGAAGGCAGATAAGCTGAGACGTTGGCGCAGTGGTTACCTGTTGTCGAGTGCGGCGTGCTCAATCCTGTTTATCACATGGATTTTTTCCTGATGGGTTTCTACCATTACATGGAAAAAAATATTGAGTTACTCCCGTGGATCTACTTCGCAGTTCTGCCAGAAACAACGAAACGATCTGGGCCGGTAGTGTTGAATGCAAGGAAATGGAACAGTCTTCGAAAGTATTTACCACACAGGCAAGACCATTACTGAGGCGGACTAAAGGGAGCTTTCGCTATGTCTGCAATACGGTCAGGTAATATCTTGATCAGGGCTGAAGACCAGGCAGTAAAATTCGAGATAGTCGGTCTCAAGCACTCGGTCTGTGCTTCAGTTTGCTGGGATAAAGTACCGGAGATCATGGATTTCCTGCAATCCTATCTCTGCTCACAGTCTAATCGCAGAACCGGGTTTCGCATCAATCTGGAGCAGCTTAGGGGAATTCTGAACGGTCGATTTCGCGTAGTCATCGCAACTGACCAGGGTCGAATATCCGTAACACCGATTGATCTGAGTCTCACGGGTATCAGCATAGACGCTGGGCATGACTTCGCTGACAACGGAGCTCAGGTTGACATAATTCTAAGTTATGACGCCAAACAGGTCGTTCTGCCGGCAATTGCCGTTAACCAATATGCCCATGTAAACCGCACGGCGTTTCATTTCATTGGCGTGGTCAGGGATGGAGAGCTCGAGCCGCCACCTGAAATGGAAGATATCTTTCAGCAGCTTGAGGCCCTGTGGTTGGATCACTGTCTTCAGTTGGGATGGTTCGAGCAGAATCAGGCAACCAACCAAATAGAACCTGAGTTCCCCGAGCTCTCCCGCCGCAACTAACCCGCAGAGCCTCAATGTTAACCAGCGAGCAGCGACGGTATTTGCCAGTCGCGTCGAGGGCGCCGTTTGTATTGTATTGCGCAGTGTCAGGTGCGACATCAACTGCACTACGTAATTCTACTTACACCTACCTGCGTATTCATACGAATTGTTGATTCCCCTGCAAAAGTTATCCTTGATCACAGAGTCATTTTTCTCGCTCGGTTGGACAGATTGTCTGTGAGTTTGTGGAGGACACAGTTTGCATTCCCGCAGATAACGTTAGGGAAACTTCAGGCATGTCTGAAGTCGGAGAACGCCCGGAAGGCGCAGTTGTCCTGGCCAAAGACATCAATTGGTTTTGTGAGGTATGCGTATGAGAGTTCTGCTGCTTGTTTTTATGCTCACTGGCTGCACGACCGGTAACTGGGCAGATTACAACTATGGCCCAGGTGACTGGTTGAACGAAAATACACCGTTACAAGTTGAGACGATGTATAACTACGCACATCTCGTGGAGCCGACAATTGAAGTACACTATGTGGAATCTGTCGCTGAATACTGCGGGAGCATCTGGGCTGAGGGCTGCGCCGCACTGGTAAACGGCCATTGTGACATCTACCTGAGTAAGAATGCCTCACCCGGCACGATGGCCCATGAGCAACGACACTGTAGGGGTTGGACGCACCACCAACCAAAATATGAGATGTTCTCCGCCATGGGCGCAGAATTTCGGGCGCGGGAAGTGGCGTTGGCCAGCGTTTGGGTCCCGATGGAGCGGCCTGCACTGGCGATCGCGATGGCGCAGCCCCGCCGCTACTAGCGCTGTAGCTGTCTACTGTTCACGTATGAACGCTGAAGGAGTGGAGCGGTTCAGTTGTGTGAGAGCAGCTGGCACATTACTGCGGCCTGGATATTTCAGTCACGAGAAGCGCTGCAACTATTTCCGTTGATAAAACCCAAAGCATCGGCGGCAACAGGTGATGTCCAGCGCAATGGTTTTGCCAGCCCTGTTAACACCTGCGCATGCCCCGACTTTTCATACAGGAGAAGATCCACGTTACCACCAGCCGACGTGATGGCATTGGCCAGGCTCTGCGAGTTCCGCGGCTTTACCCGGTTATCCTTTAAACCGTGGATAAGCAACACTGGCCCCTCTTGTCCTGTCACAAAATTCACCGGCTGACTGGCTTCACGGCTATCTTTCGGGAACAAGCTTTGCATCTCCGGTGAGGCCAGCGGCAGAAAATCGTAGGGGCCAGCCAGGCCGACCAGTCCGCAGGGTTTTAAGTCTGCGCCACTGATTTGCAGAAACCTGTGATCAAAATGCAGCAGCGCGGCGATATGCGCACCGGATGAGTGCCCCATGAGAAAGATGCTGTTGGGATCACCGCCATACTGGCCTATATGCTTTTGCACCCAACTAACTGCCGCAGCGCCGTCGTGCACAAAGGCAGGAAACACTACCTCTGGATACAGCCGGTAGTCCGGTATGACGACTATGACGTCTCCCCCGAGTAGAGTTGAGGCTACAAATTCGTACTCCTGGCGTGATCCGCTTTTCCACGCTCCTCCATAAAAGAAAACAACAACAGGCCTTGGCGCTTCGGTTACAGTGGTTTGCGGTGTGTAGATATCCAGACGCAGACCGTGACCATTATCGAATACCTCGGTGGTCACCGGGTTCGCCATACCGGTAGGGCTAAGTGCACTGACGGCGGAAAGTAAATTGCAAGCTGTCGTAGACATGGCCACTCCTATCGCGAACACTATATTCCAGACAATAAGGGGCCCTCGACGGCCGCAAGAGATCCGATGTGTCGTCGCTGGCTGTAGGAACGTTAAATTAAGATTCACGCTAGCTCATCGCCGCAAGTACCCACTACTGCTCCCTATAAGTACTATGTCAATACCGTTTGGATATCCATCCCAATAATTCCTCTTTTGGCATCGGGCGAGCAATATAGTAGCCTTGCGCGAGAGTACAACCAACGCTGTTGAGGTAGTCAATATCAGACGCCGATTGAACGCCTTCTGCTGTTGTCGTCAGCCCCAAACTGTTTCCCAGGCTAACGATAGATTTTATAACAGCACGTGACTCTGCTGATCGACTCTGTGTCATTACAAATGATTTATCGACCTTCAGTTCCGAGAAAGGTAAGCGCGCAAGTTGCAACATTGAAGAATAACCTGTGCCAAAGTCGTCCAGTGAGAGTTCAAAACCCTTCATGCGCAATCGCGTCAGCAGATTCAGCGATGCAATTGGATTATCCATCGCGCTGGTTTCCGTCAGCTCAAATGTCAGGCGGGATGGGTCAATTCCCGCACTATCGCAGGCGACAAATATTTCCTCGATCAGTTCGGTATTCTTAAGGGTCAGCGCAGAGACGTTGACTGATATTGACGTATCCCTTGAGGCAAAGGCCTGATTCGAAGGCGCAATATCCAGCGCCTTGAAGGAGCCGTGCTGGCCAAACCATGAGATCACCTCCAGCACCACTCTCCTTGTAAGTACATCAATCAAGCCATTTTGTTCCGCGAAAGGTATGAATGCCTCGGGTGAAATCATGCCCTGCACAGGATGATGCCAGCGAGCAAGTGCTTCAAATCCCGCCAGGGAGCCAGTGCTGCATTTGATCTTTGGTTGATAGGCAATAGATATCTCATCCGTTTCTATAGCCCTCATCAGGCCTGCAGTGTCAATCGCTGAGTAATCGGAAGCCGGCCTGTCGGCAGTCAATAGTGAGGCCGCGGTGTCGCGAGGGTAATACGCTGCTCCCGCATCTGTACTGAGCATATCGCGCATTACCGAGGCCCTGAAAGGTTTAGCCAGCACGCCAATAATTCTCAAACCATGTTCTTCGGCAGAGCGTGCCGCCGCGTCAAGGATACGATTGCCGACGCCGCTGGTGATGATAATGTTAGCCGGACACCCACTCTTTGAGAGTTGCTCCAGAACCTGGACACCGTCCATCTCTGGCATGATCAAATCTATGGCAATATGGGATGGCATCCATTCTTCACTCCAATGGAAAAACACCATGGGCTCTGATGTAAAGCGCACTTCAAATCCAACCGTTTCCGCGATGTGCAGCATGGTTGCGCCGATGTCCTTATCGTCATCCAGGATGAGTAATCGTTGCCTGTTCTCAGGGGTGGCCATGCTATTCGTCCAGCAAATGCCGTATCTTGCGAGCCAGTTCCGACCGTCGAAAAGGCTTGGCGAGGAGCTGAACCCCGGGATCGAGGCGACCGTGATGCACAATGGCATTTTCCGTATAACCGGATGTATACAGCACCTTCAATTGCGGTATCAATTCAACAGCCTGTTCTGCCAACTCCCGACCGCTCATGCCAGGCATGACCACATCAGTAAACAGGAGTTCTACATCATCGGCAGCGCTAGACTGGAGGACCTCAAGGGCCTGCATGCCGTTGTTTGCGACAAGAACCCGGTAGCCAAGACCGACAAGCAACATCAGCGCATAGTTGCGCACGAACTCATCGTCTTCAACAAGAAGGATTGTTTCTGAACCACCTCTGATCTCGTTGTCCTGCTCTGCCTGGTCTGGTGATAGGTTTTCTCCGTCATTTCGGGGCAAATAGAGTTTGACCGTGGTGCCTTCACCAGCCTCAGAGTAAACGGTAATATGCCCTCCAGACTGTTTCACAAAGCCATAGATCATTGCCAGCCCAAGCCCGGTTCCCTTGCCTTTTTCCTTGGTGGTAAAAAACGGCTCAAAGACGCGTCCCAGGGTATTCTCATCCATACCGGTACCAGTATCCGTTACCGCCAGTGATGTATACGCCCCGGGACTAAGATCCAGCTTTCCGTTGGCGTAATCGCTTTCTATATAGACATTCTTCGTTTCAATCATCAGGCTTCCCCCGCCCCGCATCGCATCGCGGGAATTCAGACACAGGTTCAGCAGGGCATTTTCCAGTTGCGCCGGATCTACGAATGCCAGCCACAAGCTCTCATCGTAGTAGACCATCAGCTGTATGTGTTCGCCAAGCGTACGTCGTAGCAGCGGCTCCATTCCCATAATCAGGGCATTGATATCAACCACCCTGGGATCGAGTGCCTGTCGGCGTGCGAAGGCCAGCAGGCGCTTGGTCAGGTCGGCGCCGCGCAGGCCTGCCTTCAGCACCATGTCGGCTAACGCTCTGCTATCGGGCGCCACGAGTTGCTCCTGCAGTAACTCGGTATTGCCAATGATGACTGTCAGCAAATTATTGAAATCATGGGCAACGCCACCGGTCAACTGTCCCACGGATTCAAGGCGTTGCGACTCGCGCAACTGTTCTTCAAATTTGTGCCTTTCGGTAATATCACGTTCTATCGATACCCAGTGGGTGTATTTACCACTGCTATCAGCAAGCGGAACGATATCCAGTTCCAGCCAGAACTCCTCTCCCGCCTTGGTATAATTCAGCAATTCTGCACGGACTGGCTGCCACTGTTCCAGTGCATGGCGGATTCGATCCAGTTCCGCGCGCTGTGTTCTTTTGCCCTGCAATATTCGTGGGGTTTTACCTACTACCTCACTACGGCTATAACCGGTGCGCCGTTCGAACGCCTCGTTAACAAAAACGATTCGGGGGCCGGGCGCATTGATCGGCTCTGCCTCTGTTATCAGTACAATATCGTTAAGTCGTGAAACTGCTGTCTCGAGAAGTCGCAACTGGGCAGTGGACGCACGTACATCGCTGATGTCACGGAAGTAAACGGCGAGTCCGCCGTCACTGGGATAGGCATTGACCTCGTACCAGCGATTCAGTGGTGGCGGGATATAGCCCTCGAAGTGAACCGCTACATTCTCCTGCCGAGCCCTGGTGTAATTCTCGTGGAAACTGCTGCCAAAGAAAGAGGGAAACACATCCCAGATCGCGTTCCCGATCATGTCGCCGCGGCTACGCGAGAGCATCATTTCCGCATGCGCATTTGCGAAGGAGAATCGCCACTCTCGGTCGAGAATGAAAAAACCATCTGTAATGCTTTCAAGGGTGTCGTTCAGTTGTGTGGCCAGGCGCGTGGATTCCTGTTCGAGCAGTTTCGAATCATGGATGTCGAGCCCAGTGCCATACCAGCTTATGACCTGGCCTGTAGCATCCTGTACCGGCGATGACTGTACCCGGTGCCATCGGTACATGCCATCCGCCCGACGCAGGCGGTACTGTGTTTCATAGGGCCTGTTGTTTCTAACGCACTCTAGCCAGAGTTCCATGCAGCCGGGAAGGTCTTCCGGATGCACGCAGGGCTGCCAGCGGGTGGCCGGCGGCGCATCAGGGTCCACACCGGTATACTCTATGAACCTGCGGTTGGAATAGGTAACCTGTCCATCGATATCAGACGTCCAGATGATAAACGGGAAGGTATCCGCCATTAACCGGAAGCGATGCTGACTCTCGACCAGTGAAGCCTCTGCCTCCTTGAGTGATGAGATGTCCTGGAGCGCGCCCTGTACCCTTACAATGTTATTTTCAGCGTCTCTTACTGCCTCGCCGGATGAACGTACCCATACATGACGATTGTTGGCCGTGACAAGCTCAAGCTCGAAATGATAAGGCTTTCCCGCATACATACATTGTTCAACGCAGTGCTTAACCGTGTCACGATCTTCTTCCCGATAAAAATTGATGGCGCTTTCAAAGTCCGGCGTATCGCCAGCGGGCAGGTCATGGATTGAGAATACCTCTTCAGACCAGGTCAGTGTTTGCGTAGGCAGGTCAATAGTCCAGCCGCCGATTTTCGCGACATCTCCCGCAATCCGCAGCAGGTTCTGATTTTGTCGCAATGCTTCTAAAGCTTCCCTGCGTTCTGTAATATCCTCAATAATTCCAATCAGGTGTCTCGACTCCTGATCTGTTGCCGGCAGCAGCGACAGAGTAAGATTACACCAGATAGCATTACCGTCCGCCCGCAGGTAGCGCTTTTCCCATGAGGCACTTTCGATATCGCCCGCCAGTATCTGATTCGCGTACTTGATTTCAAGCTCGCGATCACTCGGGTGTGTGACGTCGTCACGGCCACGCTTAAGCAGATCTTCCCTGGAATAGCCAATCATCTGTGTGAAGCGTTCGTTCACCCGCAAAAAGTGACCCTGTTCCGAAAAAAGCACCATCCCAACGGCTGCCTGCTCAAACAATCCCCGGAACCTGCGCTCAGACAGAAGCAGGTTACTCTGCGCACGCTCCCGTTCGGTTATGTCGCGTGCGAACCCCTGTATACCGACGATTTCGCCGTTTCTTATGGTCGGACTCTCCATAATCTCCAGCAGTATTCTGTGGCCGCTCGCGTGTCTCACCGCAGCGCTGTATGCATCCACGGGCTTGCCGTCACGCATGGCCTGCCCTGCCATGACAGGCACATGACCATTCGCCGGGTCGTCGGCAATAATAAGTTCGTCGTGATGCCTCCCCAATAATTCTTCCGGTGTAAAACCTACGACACTGGCAGTGGAGGGCGAAAGGTAGGTGAAGCGGTGATCACGGTCATAGGTGTAGTACAGCACCTGTTCGCTACCTTCAACCATCAGTCGGAAACGCTCCTCATTCTCGCGCAGTAGCTCGCTCGACAACCTGCTCTCGGTGACATCACGTGCGATTGAGAATATCTGCCTGTCTTCAGGGAGTGGCTGCGCGTTCCATGAAAGAGTGCGATAGGAGCCGTCCTGACATCGGAATCGGTTTTCGAAATGACTAATTTGCTCTCCACGTGCCAATCGCTCTGCCACTCTCATCGTGGCGTCGTGGTCGTCCGGATGGACAAAATACAATGCGGGATGACTTATGATTTTCTCGATATCCCAGCCCAGGCATCGCGTCCAGGCGGGATTGACCTGTAACAAATGGCCATCAAAGCTGGCAATACTGATTAGATCCTGCGACAGGCTGAATATATGCTCTCGTTCAGTCTTCGCTCTGGTCTGCTCTGTATCATCAAGCATAACGCCGGAGAGTGTTGCCGGGTTTCCCTGGTCATCATTGATCACTTCCGCACGTTGATTTACATAGCGAATTTCACCGTCTGGCCGCAGGATACGATGGTCAAACTGGACTATCTCGCTTGAGTGCATGGTGCCATCTATAGCGGCTTGTATAGCCGCTTGCACCCGCTCCTTATCGTCTGAGTGTATGAGTGAGAGTAACTCTTCATAGGTAACCTGCGGTTCGCCCGGGGTCAGGCCGAACATCCGGTAAATCTCCTCGGACCACCTCAGGGTTTGCGAGGAGATATCCAGTTCCCAGTTGCCAAGATTTGCTATGCGTTGCGCGTTACGCATACGCAATTCGCTTTCACTCAAATTGCGTTGAAAGGTAAGGCGGTCAATCATCACTGAAAGCAATGTCGCTACAGATTCAACAAATCGACAATCATCCGCATTGAACTGGCGTGCAGTGCGGGTGTGCGCACCCAGAACGCCCCAGGGCTTGCCCAAAAACTTGATTGGCACGCTGATGCCGCTGACCACCCCATGTTCAACCAGAAGGGCAGGTGCGGGAAAGCGTGATTCTGTGCGCATATCCTCAACAACGACCGTCTTATCCTCCTTCAGGGTATAGCCGGCCTGAGACGTGAGATCACTCTCTACGGTTGCGGTGCCAATCACGCCTGGATTCCAGCCCATGCCGCTGACCAGACGCAATGCAGTGCCATGCGGTGTGATCTGCAGTATTTTGCTAAGTTCAACGCCCAGGCCACCGGCAACTGCCTTTACCGTGCTGTCAAACACATCCTGAAGCCTCGTGGCACTGGTCGCCGTAAGTCCCAGTTCGGCAATAACTGACTGCTGCCGAGAACGCGCTTGCACATTTTGCTCCGCAACCTTGCGACCCGTAATATCCTGGCATGTGCCTACAGCCCGCACGGGTACGCCGTCATCGTCATTAAAGGTCTGCCAACGCTCCTCGATATATTTTATTGTCCCCCCGCTCGGGCACATACGGTGCTCGATTGAAAACTGACCGGGATGCTTGAATGAATCAGTGAATGCGCGGTCTACAGCCTCGCGATCATCCGGGTGGATCAGTTGCAAAAATTTGGGGTGAGTGGGAACAAAGCTATCCGGACTGACTTCGAATATGCGGAACGTTTCTGGAGTCCAAATGACCTTCTGGGTGGCGAAATCCGTTTCCCAGCTACCGACATTACCGACCATCTGTGATTCGTGCAGGCGCGTGGTCTCGATCCTAAGTCTCTTGGCCAGCAGTCGCTGTTCCTGCTCTCGCGTCCGCAACGCCTCTTCTGCCTGCCGCCGATCAGTGACATTCACATGCATGACTACGGCGCCGTTGTTCTTCATCTGCGTATACGGCGTTACCATCAACCGGAACCAACGTTGTTCGTCCGGTGAATGGCAGGGGTATTCGAGGCTGAACATTTCCTGTTCACCATTCAGTACCGACCTGATCCCGTTCGCAACGGCCACAGCCTCATCGGCACATTCTCCATGAGCAGATTCACAAACGCTGATATAGTTCTGTCCGATAAAAAAGTCGCGTGTCTCCAGGGTGTTGGCGGAAGCAAAGCGTTGCCACGCGTCGTTTACTGTGAGGATGACTGCGTTATTGTCCAGCAGAGCGATATGGGCGGGCAGGGCATTGAGTATACCGATCAACTCTGCCGCGGCGACAGGTTGCACGGACCCTGCAGGCGGTAATTGCGCTGTCGCCCGAGACAGGTCGGCCGGGTTGCCCTCCAGATTGGTGGGTTCTATCTCCTCACCTGTTAACGCTAGCAACTCCCTTTCGGTGTCGCGCAGCGTGGTTAACAGTTCCGCGATGCGGATGTCTTTTTGCTGTGCCTTCGATCCATTGTCCCTAGCCATTTGGCGAACCTGGCCGGGCAAGCTCCAGCCTCACAGCGTCAGGAGCGCCCAGCCGAGCGAGCGCTTTTACTGTTGCTGACGAAGAGAGTGTTTCCGCCACATGTCCAAGTAACATATCGTCACCCTTGCCATCTCAGGCGCTGATACTAGATCGGTTACTTCAAGCATAGTCGTAAAAGCGAATATGAAATCAATATTTATACCTCGGATACGACCGATGCCCTGATCATCGCCAGACTATCGCTTAAGTATTGTTAAAACAATATGTTGCCTGCGTCGATATCATCCGTAAACTGAGCCACGTCTGGAATGAGTATCTGATACCTCCAGTAGAGAAGTCAGGTCCTGAAAGAGCGATCAACGCAGAGCGCGTGTGCTGAAATCGCGCAGCGATGGCCAGATACCTGCGTAAAAATTAAGGCCATAGTGTGTGCGCTAGCGCACGTTGTATTCAGGCGAAGCATTCAGTTAAACTTCCGATAAAGCTGAATAAAAGCCACAGTCATTAACGAGGCTAGAATTTTGTGCATAGAACAAACTGTCTTTATCGTTGATGACGACCCCATCATTCGAAATGTGCTGGAAGCAATTTTCAGCCCAGAGAATATCGACGTAAAGCTTTACCCTTCCGCGGAAAAATTCCTCCTCGAGTACGATGCCTCCAACGCCGGATGCATTCTTCTGGATATTATGTTGCCCGGCATGAATGGTGTGGAGTTACACGAAGTGATTGCGGCTCTGGGGAATAAGGTTCCAGTGATATTTCTCACGGGAACTGCAGAGGTGAGTATCGCCGTGGAGCGGCTGAAGGCGGGCGCAATGGATTTTATAACGAAGCCATTTGATAGAGAGTCGGTGTTGGGCACGGTGAAACGAGCCCTGGAAATCGATCTTCAGGCGCAGAAAGACCGACTGAAAAATCAAGATGTAACCGCTAGATTCAATAGCTTAACACCACGAGAGCGTGAGGTTATGGGAGAGGTTGTCAGGGGGCTGGCCAATAAGTCTATCGCCAGAAATCTCGGCATCAGCAGCAGGACGGTCGAAGTGCACAGGAAAAACCTGATGCACAAGATGCAAGCAAGATCGCCCGCAGATCTCGTGGTAATGTGGGTAGACTTGACTCGGGAGTAGTGTCGACAGTCAGTTCAATAGCGCTTCAGGTATCGGATAACGGCTTGAAATGCCTCATCGAACTGGTGCATCAATTGCTCAACTTCAACCTTGTCACCCTGATTGGCAGCGGCTTCAATCCGCTCACAGCAATCTCCCAGTGCCAGTGCACCTACAGTGCGTGCAGACGACTTCAGTTTGTGTGCGACGGCACCTACTCCCGCGAGCGACCCGGATTCCCACGCGCGATGTATCTCCACGCGGTAGGCGACTGCGACGTTTTGAAAATCCAGCAGCAACCCGTCGACAACCTGCGGGGCGCCGCCCACCAATTCCCGCAAGACATCGACATTTACTGGCTCGCCCTCCGGGCGTGGCGCGTCATCGGGTCTTGCAGTCGCGCGCGCTTGTGAATGCGTGGGCACCTCATTGAGGGCCCGCGCAGCGATCGGTGGCAACCAGTTTTTGAGTAAGTTGTCGATCTCCTCAAGATGAACAGGTTTGGAAAGATAAGCATCCATACCGGTATCAATGCACCGCTTGAACTCGGCCGAGGCGGCATTCGCAGTGAGCGCGACGATACCCATATGCGAGGATTCCGCCTCTTCGTCCCTGATCTTCCTGGTGAGCTCATAACCGTCCATGACTGGCATGTATAAATCCGTAAGCAGCAGGGGATAGTTACCTGTACGCCAAAGTTTGAGTGCCTCATAGCCGTTGTCGGCGATATCGCAGGCGGTGCCCAGTACTGCCAGTTGCTGACGAATGACATTCTGGTTGTTGATGTTGTCTTCCGCCACCAGAACCAGTCGCCCCGATTGGCGCGCGTTCTCCCGCGAGATCAAACTCACATCTTTACCGTATGTCGCTTCAAATCCGGAAGAAGTATCCTCTTCCATGATGCTGCGCCCTGCAGCCAGTGCGACAGCTCGCAGCAAGGTTTTCCTGCGCAGCGCGTTCCCATCGACGATGAGAACACCGTCAGCTTTCTGCCGCAGGTTGTGTCGTTTGCCCCGCTCGATGACGACGGCTTGCAGACGATGGTCAAGACCAGTTGCCACGTCGCAGTCAATCCCCAGCTCCTCCAGCGACAGATGATTTTCGCCAGCATCAATGACCCAGAGCCAGACTCCGGGTACCTGGGTGTGAACCCACTCGCGCGCAAGCACCGGGTTCTCGAAGCGCTTCACCTTCGCTCCACCGTGGGCCAGATAGGTCGCAATATCGGGAGCGAGACTGTTTTCGTCCCCCACCACCATGCACGATAGTCCCGCCGCATAGTTGCATGCCTGCGGACTTGACATGGTGTCGGGGACCAGCGTGAGGGGTACACGAAAAGTGAACGTCGAGCCGCTGCCGAGTTCACTCTCCACTGATATGTCGCCGCCCATTAATTCCGCGATACTTTTTGAGATTGCCAGTCCGAGACCGGTTCCCCCGAACTTGCGACTGCTGGCGTTTTCCGCCTGGGTGAATGGCCTGAACAGCTTTCCCTGCAACTCACTGTCCATTCCGATACCGTTGTCCTGCACTCGAAACTCGAGGGTTACCTGATTTTTGCTGCGCGCTATGCATTCACATCTCACAGAAAATCGCCCTTGATGCGCCTGTTTGCTGGAGAATTTTATAGCGTTGTTGATCAGGTTGGTGAGTACTTGCCGCAGTAGTTGCTCATCGGCGTTTAGCATGGATGGAATTGCGGGATCGATAAACATCGTCATTTGCACAAGTTGTTTTTCTGCAAGCTGAACCATGCTTACACATACATTTTCTGCCAGCGCGCCCACGTCGCAGGGCGCAGGCCGCAGGGCGTACTCCCCGGCCTCGATTTTGGAGAAATCGAGGATATCGTTGACTATCGCTAGCAGGGAGTCTGCCGAATCCTGAATCAGATCTACCATCTCAACCTGATGCCCTTGCAGACTGGTATGGTGTAAAACATCCAGCATGCCGATGACACCGTTCATGGGTGTTCGGATTTCGTGACTCATGGTGGCCAGAAATTCTGACTTGGCGGCATTGGCCTTATCGGCCTGCTCGCGCGCGGCTGTGAGCTCCGCAATAAGCCGGGTTCGTTCACTCACGTCGCGTACTATGCCGGTGAAATGTCGCTCATCCCCGAACACAACCTCACCGATGCTGAGTTCAATGGGAAAATGGGAGCCATCCTTGCGCATACCAGTGACCTCGGCTTCTGGCCCCGTGACATTGCCCTGCCCGGTTTCCAGGTAGCGCCTGAAAGCGTTGTCATGAGCCTTTCGGTAATGCTTCGGCATCAGCATTCGGATATTTTGGCCGATCACCTCCTCAGCTTGATACCCAAAAAGACGCTCCGCTCCGGAATTGAAGGTTTCCACCCGCCCTGTCTGGTCAACACTTATGACGCCCTCTATAACGGTATCCAGTACCGTTTTCAGGCGCGCGCGTTCGGACTCAACCGTTGCATACGCGCGCTCGAGTTCCCGCGCCGTGGTTTTCTCTTCAGAGACATCGCGTGCTGAGGCATAGATCAAGTCGTCTTCCGGAATGGCGATTACGGACCAGAACAGGGTTTTCCAGTCCCCGTCCTTCTGGCAGTAGCGATTGACAAACGAGGCGGTGGACTGACCGCTCCACAGTTTCTCAAACTCCCCGATAGAGGCATTTTGATCGTCCGGATGGACAAGGTCGAACACAGGGCGGGAGATCAGTTCCTGCCTTGTATAGCCGAGTAGCGCGGTAAACGCTTCGTTGACCTCCCTGATAAGGCCCTCACTGCTCGTGATACATGCCGGGTCAGCGGAGAGTTCAAAAAAATGATTGCGCTCGGCGCGTAGCTTTCGCATGGCTGCTGCAGATTCCCGTTGATAATAGGCGACCCACACCAGCAACATGCCGACAATTACTGTGTACGCCACGGTATAGAGCGTTACACCCATCGCCGCGCTGTAGTAACCCTGGCTTTCACCCTGCAGACGCAGCCAGCCCAACGCGAATACCGATATCGCAATCATGGGGAGTATGCGAATCAGTAGTAGTTGACCAATAGAATCGCCAGTGGCGATGGCCATAATTCCCTCTCTGGGGCGGGCGGCCAGAATACCGAATCCCAACAGCCCAAACGTCAGCGTCGTGTGCACTGCCATGGGGATAAAAGCGGAAATTGCGTATAGCTCTCGTGCGTCGTAGATATAGCCGGCGACACCGACAATGGAGACTGAGCAGATCGCAATCGCCAAAAGCTCAGACGGGCGAATTCCCCGCGCGCTGGTAACATTGATCAGTAACAACGCGAGTCCCAGTAACACGAAACTAAGCGCCGTATTGGGCGCCATCCTGTTGCTTGTGGTGTTAAAATCACCGGCCAGTTTCTGAGGAAAAAGGATTTGATCGACGCGTATCTGCCAGCTGGAAGTGTAGTCGCACACCACAAGCAATCCAATCAACAGCACCAGCAGTGCGCCTGCTACTGCAATTAGGTGTCGCATGATAGAGATATCCGGGCTCTGGCCGGCAGGCGACCGATATTGTAAAAGTAGTACCAGGCCGGAGAGGATGAATGCCGCCGCTGTTGTCGGGTTCATGGATACAAAATCAGGGGAGACTCGCTTGAGAGTTTCGATGTCCAGTGCCCAGCCGAGCAATACAAGTGCTCCAAGTAGCAGTGACGCGATGCCACAGGCGGCGGAGATTCTGGCCAGCAGGAATGCAGCAGCAAATGTGCGCTTATTCGCTGTATTCATGGTTGGCATCCCCTTAATAATATTGTGGGTATAGTCCACCGCGCACCGGATCACCCAGGGCTCCGGCGTGAGGTGCGGGGTCTAGGCACAAGGGTAGCTGTAAAGTCCGTTGCCTGCCATTACCGCTGCAGTGTGATGAGCCTATCAAGCAGCGTCTGATCGTTGCTATTCCAAACGCGCTGTTTGCAGTGCCGATGCGTCCGTATAGTACAAAGTAAACGCCCATCCCGGACAGCGTCGAATATTTGAGCATTCGAATCAAACATCGCCTACCTGAATATCCGTCGAATCGGACCAAGGTCACACTTTTTACTCCACAAAGAAAGCGGCCACGTTCAGCGTTTGACTATGACTTACCACAGGAGTAGCGTCGAGATAGCCCTTTCAACGGAAGAATAATGGGTCGGTTATTTATGGCGGATTATGACAGAGATGACTAGTCGCGCGTTTCGCAAGTCCCTGATCGAAGCTGGCCCTGGGCTTCGACAGCCTGATCTTGCGCCAGGCGAAATCGAAGCGGAATTGGCGCGTCTGGCGGCAATTGTGCAGACATCAGAAGATGCCATCATCAGCAAAGATCTGGATGGCACGATTCTCGCCTGGAACAAAGCCGCGGAGCGGCTATTCGGTTACAGGGCAGAGGAAGTGCTAAATAAATCCATCAGCTTGCTATTTCCGCTGGGAGACGAGTCGGAAGAGCAGCAAATAATGGAGAAGATCTTCCGCGGGGAAGTGTACGTCAACCGGGAGGCGAAGCGCAGGCACAAAGACGGCTACCTTGTGCATGTCAGCGTTTGCGTGGCGCCGATACTCGATTTCCAGGGACATCTCATCGGCGCCTCAAAGATTGCACGTGATCTCACCGAACGCATGCATTATCAGCGAGAGTTGCTTGCCACGGGAAACCGACTCCGGGCCACACTCGAGGCGATACCAGATCTGCTCTTTGAATTTGGGTTGGATGGCTGTTACTACGCCGTCCACACCCAGCGCTCTGATCTGATTGTCATTGATCCGGCACATTTTATCGGTAAGACGGTATCCGAGGTGCTTCCTGGCGAGATTGCCAATGTATTCCTGGAGGCTTTACAGGAGGCACATAGCAACGGCTATTCAAGTGGAAAACAGTTCGAGATCGCACTGCCTAAAGGTCGGTTCTGGTTTGAATTGTCCGTGTCCTGCATGGTGTATGCGCCTCTTTCTGAGCCCCGATTTATCTGCATCTCTCGTGATATTACCGAGCGAAAACAAGCGGAGCTGCGATTGGCCAGAAGCGAAACAGCGCTGCGCCAGTTGACTGTTGATCTACAGAACGAGCGCTCCAGACTTATTGCCGCGCAGGAGGTTGCGAAGATAGGTAGCTGGGAAACAGATCTCGCCGCAAACACTACTAACTGGTCCGCCGAAACACACCGTATTTACGAAACCGACCCGGCTACCTTCCACTCTACGCATCAGAGTTTCCTGAGTCTTGTCCATCCGGAAGATCGCGATCGCGTGGAAGGCGTCTTCATCGCATCCTATAAAGAGCCATACACAGGTAACGTTGAGCACAGGCTTCTGTTGCCGAACAACACCGTAAAGTTCATTCATCAGCGGTGGCAAATCTACCTCGATGAGCGCGGCAACCCCGCCTACATCATTGGGACGTGCCAGGATATTACTGAGCGCAAACGGGATGAACTGAAAATTCATCGCCTCAACCGCACTTATGCGCTACTCAGCGGTATCAATAACACTATCGTACGCGTGCGCGAACGAGAAGAGCTGTACAGAGAGTCCTGTCGCCTGGCGGTGCGTGTTGGGTCTTTTAAGATGGCCTGGATCGCTGAGATTGACCGTCATACCAGGGCCATTAAGGTAGTCGCGTTTGAGGGCGACCACTCACAGGATAGGAGCGATGAGAGCTCAACGTTGACGTTCGATAGTGAGATTGAAGCGGCGCGCTTGATACATCGCGTGGTGAAGCAGCGGGAGCTTGTCGTCTGTAACGACATACAGGGCAGCCCGCTTGCAGGCATCAGGCAGGAGTGCGCAGAGAAGGGGATAAACTCTTTCGTTCTGCTGCCATTGGTCATGAACGAGGAGACGGCCGGTGTTTTTGCGCTCTACGCGAGTGAAGCCGGGTTTTTCCACGATGAGGAAATAAGGTTAGTGCAGGAAATTGCAGACGATATTTCCTATTCACTTGAACATATCGCGAACCGTGCAGAGTTGCGATATCTATCCCTTTACGATTCTGTGACAGGGCTGCCCAACCGGGCACTGTTTCGCGATCGCCTCATTCAGGCCTTGGGTGATGCCGAGCGTAAAGGCAGTCGCTTGGCAGTGTTGATCGGGGATATAGAACGATTTCGTTCAATAAACGACACGCTGGGGCGGAAAGCAGGTGATGACTTGCTGAAGCAGTTTGCGACACGCGCGCGCGAGACCATGGCTGACCACAATTGGTTGGGGCGCGTTGGAGGCGATCATTTTGCCTTTCTGTGGATGGAGGCCGACCGGCCGAATATGCTCGAGCAAACATTGGAGCAGCGTAGGGCCGAATTTCTGGGAGCGCCGTTTACACTGGGCGACGAGGAGGTACGCATATCCATGAGGTCCGGTATCGCGATGTTTCCCAACGACGGTACCGATGCCGACAGCCTGTTGCACAATGCTGAGGCAGCGCTGCGACGGGGCAAGCAGTCTGGTGACCGCGTCACCTTCTACTCACCCAGCATGAAGGCGATTGCATCCGAAAGGCTGATGCTGGAGAACAAGCTACGGCTGGCAATCGAGAGAGATGAGTTTGTTCTGCACTATCAACCGATAGTCGATACCGAGAACCGGACGATTGACAGTGTTGAGGCGCTCATCCGCTGGCAGAGCCCGGACCTGGGCCTTGTTCCTCCGTCAGAGTTTATAGGTTTGATGGAGGAGACCGGGATTATCCTGGAGGTAGGTGAATGGGCGCTGCGCCAGGCGGCACGGGATTACTGCAAATGGGAGGAGATGGCTCTACACGCACCCCGCGTGGCGGTGAACATCTCCCCACTTCAGCTGCATCAGCGCGATTTCGTAGAAACGGTCAGCCAGTCTGTGCTTGAAGAGGGTAACAGGTGTTTCGCTGGTATTGACCTGGAAATTACCGAGAACCTTTTGATGCAGGATGTGGAAAGCAATGTTGGCAAGTTAAACCAGCTGCAACAGGTCGGTGTGAACGTCGCTATTGACGATTTTGGCACCGGCTACTCTTCACTTGC
This sequence comes from uncultured Halioglobus sp., assembly GCA_963976735.1. Lineage (GTDB taxonomy): Bacteria > Pseudomonadota > Gammaproteobacteria > Pseudomonadales > Halieaceae > Marimicrobium. The sequence continues at coordinate 33,989 of CAXBLZ010000011.1, read as the reverse complement.
CTATTTATCCTCTCTGCCTGTTCAAGTGCTTAAAATTGATCGCTCGTTCATTATCACGATGTTGAAAGATCCCAAGAAAATGTCGCTGGTATCCACCATCATTGCGCTCGCACATTCACTGCAGCTAAAAGTGGTCGCGGAAGGGGTGGACGACGAGGAGCAAGCAAATGTTCTGGGCCAATTGCGCTGCGATAAGATGCAGGGGTACCTGTTCAGTCGAGCTGTGCCATTTGACGATATCACGGACTTGCTGCGCGCTCGAAACGCCCTACATCCCGCCGGCGACTGAAACGTGGGGCACGCCGGTGCCTGTGATGACACCCTGGCCACGGTCTTCAGCCGAGAAGTCAGCTGCTGGCTGAGCCAGTGAGTTGACGCTCAATACCACTGCAAATCGAGACTGGCACCCAGCCAACAAGCCTCCAGTGCCGCAAATATGGCAGTCAACTCCTCAGGGGGCTCGAAATCGGCGGGAGAGACAGGGTCGTTGATGAAACGAAAAGCAAACTTGCGTGAGCAAAGGCTGGTTCGGACAATTTGCGCGGGTAGCGTGATCGATACATTGTCATGGGCTATCAGCAAATGCAGTACCTCACCGGGCCTGCCAATAAAGGTATCCGACGCGGCGTAGAGACCGCCGAGGCTGATATCAACAGGCTGTAGGCCGATGTTTACGCTATGCTTCAAGGCGGTTACTTGAAATGAGTTGCGTTCCGCAGGCGGGAGTTCGCTGATGTTTAGTCGAAAGCCTGCGCGCCTGTTTGTGCGAAGCCGCTTCTGCGCGCCCAGAAATTCGATGATCAGCGGCAGGTCCTCTATCGCAATTTCGGCTCTGGAGCCGGCATTGCCAGAGACCGCAATAATGAGTTTTTCTTCGAGAGGCCGGATAACAAGATTTCCGGTTTGCAGCATGCTCAGGCTCATTGAGTGTACCCCTCTCGGCAATCTTGTCTGCCGTGTTGTGACGCCATTTGTGCTGGCAAGCAAAACCCAACTCAAGCTAGAAAGCAAAAAATCCATGCAAAACTGTGACGCAGCTCAAGCTAGCGGTTCTACGGCAATCCTGTTCGATACACTTGCCTCAGGCCAGACCGCAGCCAACTAAGTAGATTCCCTTATTCCGGGGCAAGTCGAAGTGATCTATCGTGTGCTTAGTCGACGCTCAGAAGAGGCATTCTGATGGATGTAAAACAAACGATCTTGATTGGAAATTTTGGCTCGCCATGCATTTCCAGTCTGGATATAGCCGAAGAGAAATATCGTGTTGCACTGGAAACGTTCTCTATCCTTTGCGAAACAGATACCAAGGGAAACATTATCTACGCAAACAGGCTGTTCTGCGAAATGTACGGCTATGAACTTGAAGAGCTTATCGGTAGCAGGCCACATTTTCTGGACTCGGGAGTACACGATAGGGAATTTCTGTCCCAGATGCGGGGTAAGCTTGCGAGAAAAGAAGTTTGGCACGGCGAAATTTGTAATCAATCAAAAAGCGGTGAACTGCACTGGTTGGCAACCACCATCATTCCCATCATCTCACCGAAGAACTCGCAAATTGAAAAACTTGTATCGATCCAGTTCGATGTCACTGACAGATTTAACCTGATTCAAAAAATTGATTCCCTGGCCAGGTATGATCCCCTGACGGAATTGCCGAACAGAACTGAACTGGCACACCAGTTTGAAGACCATAGAAACAACCCGGCTCGGTATGGGACTCACTTTGCGGTTGCCATTGTCAATCTTGATGATTTCAAATCTGTTAATGATGCGTACGGCCAGCACATGGGTGATGAGCTGCTTATCCAGGTTGCGGAACGCATAAAGCTTGAGCTTCGCCCGGAGGATGTTGTCGCGCGAATTGGCGGCGATGAGTTCGCGCTTATCCTTTGCCATGCGGAAATGCCACTTGAACGAGTTTTCAAGCGCTTGCTGAGCAGTCTCAAGAAACCTTTTGTCATCGACGGTATGTTGGTGAAGCTCAGCGCGAGCATAGGTATCCGATTGTGCGGAGATGCCGATGTCGTGGGTATCGATCAAGCATTGCGGCACGCGTCCATCGCACTTTATCGCGCAAAGTCCGAGAGCGGAGATTGCTACCGTATTTTTGATTGTGACGAAGCGGCCAAGGCCAGAAAACTATTTCAGCTGCACAATGAAATTCACAACGGCTTTACCGGGAATGAGTTTGAGGCGTATTTTCAGCCGATCGTACACCTGGCTACGTCGAAAGTGGTCGGGTTTGAAAGTCTACTGCGGTGGCGACATCCCGTTCGAGGTTTGCTGCTGCCGAGGGAGTTTTTGCCAACGATTGAAAATGACACGTTAATCATCCGGGTTGGTGAATGGATGTTGAGGCAGGCATTGAAATTCTCCCAGACACTTTTTGAGGCGAATTTGCCGCATCTGGTATCTGTCAACATTGCCGCGCTGCACCTTCAACACCCTGCTTTTGTGGGTTTGGTTAAATCCCTGTTGCAGCACCATAGCATTCTCCCGCCTGGCTCGCTGACAATAGAGATTACGGAGTCTGCTGCGCTGACGAATATCAGGACAGCGACTAACGTTATCATGCGGTGCAAGAAGTTGGGCGTAAAGTTTGCCCTCGATGATTTCGGTACAGGTTTTTCACCTTTAACCTATCTTCGCCAGTTGCCTATTGATGGGCTGAAAATTGACAGGTTGTTTACAAAAAACATTCTGATCAATGATGAAGATCTGTGCATCGTCCGAATTGTCGCCCAGCTGAGCGAGATTTTCGGCCTTCGTATCGTGGCAGAAGGAATAGAAAACAGTGAGCAAGCCAAAGTCCTGCGGGATTTGAACTGTGAATATGGGCAGGGCTTCGGCATCGCTCCACCGATGCCTGCAGCGGAAGCATTGGCATGGGCCCAAGGTAAAACCAGCCCGGATACCAACCAGACACAGCGAAAAGTTGTGCACAGGATATTGTCATACTGACCTGCCGCAGCGGATGCAACCAGTGGTTCGGCCTCTATGCCAGTGCAGTCGACAGCGAGTGCGCATTGCAGGCCGGAATCCTTATGCTCCCGCGCTGGACATCCGTGAGTCAAACACTTAGTGTGAATTGAATAAACTCTTAATAATACGGGAATGGCATGCGTTATAACCTGAACTGGTTCTTTGCTCTCGCAATGGTCAGCTTGCTGCACGGTTGCAGCAATACCAACGACAGTGACAAGCCTACCCCACAGGGTGCGCCACCCAATATTCTCTTTATCATTCTCGACGATGTCGGCATCGACCAGATGCAATCTTTTGGCTACGGTGGAGCGACGCCGCCACAGACACCCAATATCAACGCCATAGCTGACGGCGGCGTAAGCTTTCGCAATCTTTGGGCGATGCCGGAGTGTTCGCCGAGCAGGGCGCTGGTCTTTGAGGGGCGTTACCCTCTGCGCACTAACGTGACAGATGCGATCCTCAGCGTAGATCTTGCCAATTCCCAGGTGCCGCCTTACGAGAGTACCACCCCTGTGATTCTGCGCGAGCGCGGTTATCAAAGCGCCCTGTTTGGCAAGTTTCACCTGACCGGCTCAAACGCCAACCAGACAGCCACTGACAACAACCCGCTGGGATTCACCGCCGTACATCAGCTCGGATGGGATTTCTTCAAAGGCTGGCAGGAGGGTGCCCCCTATCCCATTGACACGACAGCAGGTGGTGTCGCACCTCCCGGCGTCAGCTACGCCTGTGGTTTCGTCCCGGGTAGTGAATCAGCAAATGGGTCAGATGCCGGCGCCTGTTATTTCACCAACAGTCCCTGTGAGGAGCTTGCCAGCAATGTGCAGGCACCGACGCCCGGTCGCACCTGTCTGGAGCGGGGCGGAATTTTCGTACCGGACGCGGCCTGCAACACCGGGTCTGTGCCCGACAATGTCGACTTTACATTACAAAATGGCTACTACGTCGGTGAATTGGTCGTCAATCAGCCCGATGGCACCTATCAGGTATATCCGCCCGAGGACCCATCCGGCGCCGCCCGCGCCTATCGCTCAATCATTGAAAGTGACTGGGCCATCGACTGGATCAAAAGCCAGCCTGCCGATGTTCCCTGGATGGCTACTGTGTCATTCTCGTCGGCGCACTCGCCCTTCCAGCAACCGCCGACATCACTGCTGCCGCCAGGCTCTGTACCGACACAGGATTTCGATTGTGCATCGGCAGCCGATCAGCGTGTGCTCAGTAACCAGATGATAGAGTCGATGGATCGTGAGGTCGGTCGTGTACTGGTCGAGAGCGGTATAGCCACTTTTAACAACGGCGTCCTGCAGCTTACGCCGGAACATGCCAATACCATGATCGTGGTACTCGGTGATAACGGTACTTATGCGCCAGCTGTGAAGGCCCCGTTTAATCCCGTCCGCTCCAAGGGTACGGTGTACCAGACCGGTGTATGGACGCCGCTCATTGTTGCCGGCTCACTGGTCAAAGAGCCCGGGCGCGATGTGGAGGCCATGGTCAATATTGCCGACGTGTTCCAGTTGTTCGCAGAGATCGCGGGCATTGATGTCTACGACGTAGTGCCGCCGTCACGACAACTGGATTCGGTTACGATGTTGCCGTATCTGGAGAATCCGGCCCAGCAACCCATTCGAGAAACCAATTTCGCCCAACTGGCCGGAAACATACAACCGGTAGGCTACGAGGTCCCACCCTGCGTGATTCCACTGGGCAATACAGCCACCTGTATACAACTGTTTGCGGAGCAAAGCCTGTGCAACTCTGAGGGCGGAGTCTGGTGGGGAGAGCCGGACGGTTCCAATCCATCCGGTGTCGGCGCCGGAGCTCCACTGCCGAGTTGCTGCGCAGTGAATGAATACCAGGCAGCTAACGACGCGGAGCTTTTCAGCGTACAGCCCGACTCACAACTGGCCATGCGCAATGCTGACTACAAGCTCGTGCAGGCCACCAGTACCGACTGGGATGCGCAATCCGGTGCCTGCAAAACAGAAACTGTTACCGAGTTCTACGCCATTGATCAGAATGTGCCGCCCAAGCTGGATAACGAGAACTCTGACCTTCTCGCCTCAGGTGGCACGCTGACGCCCGCGGAGCAAGCGGCCTACTCCAGTCTGTCTCTCGCGCTGCAGGAAACGCTGGATTCAAATGTAACCTGCGTCGGGGATGGCAACCGGGACGGTGTGATTGATGATCTGGATATAGAACAACTCCGCTATTGGCAGGAGCTTTCTGGCCTGTCCAGCTGGTATGACTTTGACCAGAATGGCCTGACTAACGAAGCGGACCTGGCGTTTATCACCTCCGGTTCACTGCCGCGGGATTGCCCCTGATCGGGTCGCTGGGGGCGGTGGTGAACGAGTCGCTGGCGAGATCGAAGTTCAAGCTGTCAGGGGGTGGAGTGAGTGGGTTTTGGCGCAGCAAATCTGTGTTCCAGTGTGGGTCCGCTTGAACGCTGGAGTAGGGCGCTTGCTTGATTCGGATCACGGATTGATTGGCCCCCGGAAAGTTATTTGTCGATACCGAATATAAACCATCTGTACACTTCGATTTATGGAAAAATCCGAAGATAATAAATCCAGAGCCAGGCTAATTATCAACGTGTTGGTCTGGGCGTTTCTCATCGCCTATTTTGCATATAGCAATGGGTATCTGGAAAAGTCAGTATTCGACGATGCGAAACGGGTCGTTGCAGATGTGTTGGTCAAATCTATCGATGCCTTCGGGAGTTCCTCGAGCACGCTGCGAGTGCAAGTTGAAGCGGGTAAGCTGTATTTCGATATTGGTGACAACGAGAGAGCCCTCGACGTTCTGGAGGCTACATTGCCCCGGATTGCGCAGCTCGACAATGTACAACAACGCCGTTACGCGAGTGTGTTTTTTGTACTTGGAGAGATTGAAGCGGAGAAAGCACTCTTTAAACGCGCCGAGGATTTTTTTGTAAGAGGCCTCGGCCTGGAGCCTCAGAATTTCCACTACCAACTCTGTTTGGGTGATGTCTATGCGAAGGCCGGAAAACAAAGCCAGGCTAGAGAGCACTACATTGAGTTACTGGAAGTTCCCAATCTGGGGCCGGAACAGCGCGCGCTCGTTAGAATGAAAGTCGCAGAAAGTGGCGGAGAGGACCCATCTACTGTTGCAGCCAGGAAAGAGCTGACAGAGATGAATTTCCTCGATTATCATCTCATAACGCTAGTGCCCATCAATGATCTGCCGGACGCTGTGGCGTTGGATGAGTTGTGTCTTGTTCTCGAATCTGTGTTTCGAATGGGTTGTCTTGTGCGGACTACGATGCATTTGAATACGGCGGAAATTGGTGGAAGAGATAGTCAAGTAGACTCTGTTAAAGTGATTGAAGTATTGGAATCAACGTATCCTCGCGCGGGAGTCGCACCCATCGTTGGGATAATGACTGACGACATTTATACCGGTGCTGCAAGATTTGTATTTTCAACACAATCCCTCGACACCGGCTATGGTGTAGTCTCTACATTTCGCTTTTTCCAGACAGATAGGAAAGTCGAGCGTAATGAGAAAATCTATACCAGGCGGCTTGCGATACAGTTGATCTCTGTGGTGGGCCAGCTGCTTGGGTTGCCGAGACCGGTAAAGCCCTATTGTCCGCTTGCATACCCGAACAGCCTCGATGAATTCCTGATGAAGCGAGCCTCCTTGTGTTCTTCTACGCAAAGGGCACTTGAGGGACTGCTAGCTGAAATCGGTGCGCAAGATGGTGTGCGTTTCTCCAAACTTTCCCAGGCAAAGATTGACAGAATACTTTTGGTAAAAGCCAGGTATGGTATAGACGGGTGATCCACGGCGAGTAAGCCTTCACCGAAGCTGGTATATGAGCGCTGCTCGCCACCAGAGCGATAGCCCTTTTTCTCGTTCGGCTAGACTTGAGAAGCCTAAAGTTCAGGGCTACTTCAAGGGTAGTCAATCTATTGTAACTCGCGAAGCGGGCTTGTGCCTGAAATGCGTTCGCCGAGTACCGCCGAGCAGGTGCCCAAAAACTGTAGGCTAGCCGATTCAAGGTCTGCAAAAGTTAACCTGCCAGAACCCTAATAGAATAGTAAAAGCCATATATAGATAAACACGATAGAAGCCGCAAGGAATTGCCCCGCATTTGCTACCAGGCCATAGAATGAGAGGCTTTCAAACCCAATGAGAGCGGGCAGCGAGCATTTGCGTTCTGCAAGTAAACAAACAGCTAAAGCCAGAACTGGGGCGAACTGCGCTAGATAGCGAGGGTGTCCAAACGCAAATAGCGGATGAACCATATACAGGAAGATAATTCCCTTAACAAACACTCCTGGTAATGGATGCTTAATCGCCTTGATTGGTGTAAGCATGAATAAGGCTAACAGCGATACCGTCAGGAAACTGATAGCTGTATTGAACTTTAGCCAGTGCTGTCCAGGCCGGTTCTTGTCGCCACAAAGCGCGCCGTTCAGCCGGCACGAGGCTGTCGCAAACCTGGCCGGAAACAGCGATGGTTCGAATAGATAGAACCGTATGCTCTCAGATACATGCCCCAGAAGTTGATCCCTTGTGACTTTTTCGAAAGCGTTGGCGTGCTCGATTTCATACTGTTTCCCCACTGAAACATTATTGTGTTGTGCTTTTTGTCTTACGGTATTGTCAACAGCAAACCAACGATTTTGTGATGCCCCCTCGCTTATCAATTCCTGCCTGTATTCCCTGTCTCCAAAAGCCATTATTTGGCTCTCTTTAAGCAGCGTTGTCGTCAGTGTCCGAATGCCCGAGTGCTTGCTGACCGCAACTGACCAGGGAAGTAGAAGCAGAATCGATAGCAGTATGGCGCATGCGACATACGCGGTATCTCGGGTGGGGATAGCGTTAGCTCTTGCAAATTTCATTAGTATCAGGAACAGATATACAGGTAGTAAGAATAGATACTGACCTCGAAGATAGATCATTGAGGCGAGCCCTATACCAAGAACAATGGAGCTTTTGATCGTCCATTGTTTGACCGAAAAGGATTTCAGAGCGATATAGATGGCTATTAAGCTGGCAGTTAAGTCTGCCCAAAGCGTGGAGGTATACAGAAGTGCGTAGGGAGAGATAAACGTCACCAGGAAAAGCCAGCTAGATAGTCTCGAATCACTCCTGGCCTGGAGCTCCAGCATAATCAGCCATACAAGAAACAAATTGACCAGTGTCATCCAGGCCCGGAAAAACAACAGGGACTCCGTGGCGCCAGGATCAAGGAATGCAATGGGCGACAAAACGATACTCATGCCCGGCATGAACCAACCACGCGAGAAAAAGGTGTTGTCAAATTCAGCGGTATTAATATCGTTGCGAACATAGTCCGCCAGGGCAATTGCTGCGCGTGAATAGAAGCGCTCATCACCAAGAAGATTCACATCTTTCATCAGCAGGAACGAGACTAGACCCAGCAGGGACAGAGCAGTGAGTTCCCTCCAATTTGAGCGAACGATCCGTGTTACAAACATATTGAATAGGGCCTCTTTTCTGATAGGTAGGCGTTCGGGTGAGCGGATCATAATGTAAATGTCACGTAACCCGCTAATCGGCCAGGACATCTCAATTGAGTAATTAGCAAAAGTTCCCCTATAATGAATGCAAATAATTATTGATAACGCTTGGAGAAAACCTGTGCGACACATTACGCCCCTGATCGTCACCTCCCTGATTCTCACACTCACAGCTTGTAGCGACGGCAGTGACAGTAACAGTAACAACGGGGCAACCCCTGATCAGCCAACGACTGGCTATAGCGCTGAGGTGCGGCGCACCGAGTTCGGTATCCCCCATATCAAGGCTGAAGACTGGGGCAGCCTGGGCTATGGCTATGGCTACGCCTACTCCCAGGACAACTTTTGCGTCACCATGCGCGAGATTGCGCAAGCCGGAGGACGCTGGGCAGAGTTGACCGGCGAAGGGGTCGAGCGCGACCATCTATGGCGCTACCTGAACGGCAACAAGGAGGAGTTCAAAGCGAATTTCTTCGATTCGCTACCCCAGCGCGACCGCGATCTGATAACCGGCTTTGCCGCTGGCATGAACCGCTACCTGGATGAAACCGGCATTGACAACCTGCCCGAGGGCGAAAATGGATGCCGGGGCGAACCCTGGGTGTACAGCTTTGAACAACTGGACCTGATGATGTACCTGCGCAAGATTGCGCTGCAAGCCAGTACCGACCAAAGCATCGTGCGTGACGCTATCCTCTCGGTGCAGGGGCCGCCCTCACAGCAATTGGCCTCGACCCAGTTACAGGACGTCAGCACCAGCCTGTATCAAAACCTGAAGACACTGGGCGAAAACATTCGGCCGACCGAGGTAGGCAGCAATGCCATCGCTCTTGGCGGCAATGCCACTCAGTCCGGCTCCGGCATGTTGCTGGGCAACCCGCACCAGCCCTGGAATGGGTCCGGTCGCTGGTACGAGGCGCACTTGACCATACCCGGTGAGTACGATGTGGCGGGTGCCTCTCTGCAAGGCCTGCCCTGGATCGGCATTGGCTTTACGCGCGATCTGGCCTGGACGCACACGGTCGATTACGCCACCCGCTTCACGCTATACGAAGTGAGACTGAACCCTGAAAACCCAATGCAGTACGACTATGACGGGGAGTGGCGCGACATCGAGGCCACCACCGTGTCGGCGCAGGAACTGCAGGAAGACGGTTCCCTGAAAACCGTGGAACGTGTGTTTTACAGCACGCACTATGGACTGGTTCTGGATCTCGGCGGCGTTGACCCGGCAATCGGCGGCTGGCCAACGTTCGCCGGCACACTGATCACCCTGCGCGACGCCAACCTCGATACCGGCCTGCGCTCCCTGACCCAGTATGTCGAAAAAGCCCAGGCCACCGATATGGAGGGATACCGTTACGCCCTGCGCCATATCGGCAACCCGGTGTTTCACGAGTTCGCAGCGGACCGCCACGGCGACATGTACTACGGCCAGATCAGTGCCGTACCCCGTGTCACCCAGGCCCAATTGGACGACTGCCAGACGGGCATCATGGCCATTGTCGCCTCCGTATCAACCAATGCCTTTACCGGCCTGGACGGCAGCCGCTCCGAGTGTGAATGGGGTGAAGACGCGGACTCTCCCCCCGGCACCAACGTGTACGGTCTGGATGCACACCCTCAAATCCTGGGGCGCGGTGCGGTCGGCAACAGCAACAACAGCTACTGGCTCAGCGATCCAACGATGCCATTGGAAGGCTTTCCGGTCGTGTTCGGCTGGATGGGCCATGAGGGCAAGCAGCAATTCATGCGCACCCGCATTACCCATATCATGATTGCCGATCGGCTGGCCGGTACCGACGGCCTTAGCAATGCACCGCTGTTTGACCTCGACACCCTGAAAACGATGATGTACCTGAACCGGGTGCACGCGGCGGAAATCGTGCTCGACGATGTGCTGGATATTTGCAGCGACTTCCTTGATAGCGCCACGGTGGATACTGACCAGGCCAGTGTCGATGCACTGACTGAAACCTGCTCTGTGCTCGACAACTGGGACCAGCATGCGGATGTCGATAGCAGAGGCACCCAGGTATTCATTGAATTCTGGAGCGGCATTCGCGGTGAACTGGGAAGCCAGTTCCAGAATATTGTTATCGGTGACCAGTTCTGGAAGGTGGATTACGATCCCATGGATCCGATCAATACTCCTCGAGGCATTGACACTACAGTACAGGCCAATCACGACCTCGTGATCGATAAGCTACTGCGAGCCCACGGGCGGCTTGCCGACGCCGGTGTAGCGCTGGATGCACCCTGGGGTGAGACACAGTTTCTGGAGCGTAATGACGAGCGTGTGCCCATACACGGTGGTATGGGAACAGCGGGGATCTTCGGTGCCATCAGTTCAGGCCTCGGCGAAGGCGGCTACCGCAATCCAGGCTCGGGCAACTCCTACATCCAGGCGGTTACCTGGGACGGCAGTGACTGCCCTATTGCAGACACGATGCTGGTTCACTCCCAGAGCGTGCAACCAACGTCGGAGCACTACGCCGACCAGAGCAGGCTATACGCCAAAAAGGAATGGGTGCGCTTTCCGTTCTGTGAGGAACAAATCCAGGCCGCGCAGATAGGCGAGACACTGGTTCTGGAAAGCGAGTAAGTCTTTACCCCGCCGGGCAAGCACACCAGGCTGCCAGGGTTTGGCAGCCAGCGTGGCGCAAGTTGAAGTCAGTTCGACGGGCGCAATGGTGTGTGCATGCCCATGCGGCGGCTCTACTGCTCGCGAATATCGCCGCAGAAGATATCAGTACTGCCATCAGCAGGGCTGGTGCGCACTACCAGCGCATGAGGCTCTGAACGTAAATCGCCAAGCGCTACTGGCACTTCGCGCGACAGCATCCAGCCCGACTCCGTCGGGGTGGCCTGCGTCGTGTTATTCGTTGAGTAGGCCGGCTCGGCCGACAGCTGGGCGCAACTGCCCGAGTAGATAAAGGTGTAGAGCTGCAATGGCCTGCTCACCCCGATTGGTACGCTACCTATCAGGTAGGTGATATCGGTGACCTCACCACGGGCAACCAGGGATGCCTGAGCGATAGACCCCGCATTCTGCTGCTCGCCTTTCAGGCTTATGGTCAGCACTTCCCTCTCTCCAGCGGCGCCTGCACAACCCACCAGCATCCCCGCTAAAGCAACGCCTAACAGTCCTGTTCTGGTTATCATCTGCCTTTCCTATTCGTTATCTGTTTAGAGTATTGCATGACTTAAAAATTTGCGCCTGTCTGTCACACACTGGAATTTCCAGTTGCTAATGGTAACCGACACTGTTGTGAACAGTTCCCCTGCAGACGATTCTCAAGTCTACTCTTCCGCCAAATTACGTGCCAGCAAACCAGAACCCTTCCCTGACCAGTTACGTGTCCAACCGGATCTCCACCAGTATCAACTGTTCAGCGATTGTTGCCAGGCTTGCCTCGACCACCTCTTTGTTCGCATCCAGCTCCAGTCCGTAGACTTTCGCGTCTCTGGGCAGTGCGTGGATGAAACGGCGCACTCCCTCGCGCAAGGCCTCGCTATCACCTTCCAGTAGTATCGCGGTGCCTGGGTAGCGCTGCCGGGCGATCTCCATTTCCACCTTTACATCTTCGCCCCGAAAGTTCAGCCACCAGCGGGTACTTCGGTTGGACAGCAGGCGCACAATATTGCCCTCCCATGTGTAGCTCAGTGGAGTGCTGAGCTTGCGGCCGCTTTTGCGTCCACAGAAGTGGACGATACCGATATTGCGGCTGGTAATGCCATGCAGGGGCGAGCGCAGCAGGCGGCGCATAACCGGGTTGAGAAAGTAGCGGTAAAAGCTGTTGCTGGAACTCATGCTGTTATAACCCTTCTAGTGCGTATGAATGATACCGGGCCCTTGTTGTGATTCACGAGGGTTTTATATACGTAATTTGCAAACCAGATACGACTTTTTAGCGTAGCAATAGACTGAGAGACCATTAAGAGGTCGAGCTGGTTTACGGCCAATACAGGAGTCACAATATGTCCAAAGTGAATATCAGTCTGGTTCTGTTTGCGATATTCGCATTCGGCTTCCCGATATGGGCCATGCAGAATAATGCCATGGACACAAAAAGTATCCTTGGCTGCTCTGGTGAATGCTACCAGCAGTGGCAGGAAGATACAGGTGGTTTGCTTGCGATCACTGCCGCCAAGGCTGCTGCCGAAGCAGCAGCTTCTCCAGAGGAGCTGGGGCAGCAGGCCTACACGGGCTGTATAGCGTGCCATGGGGCCAGGGGAGAGGGCGGTATTGGCCCCGCGCTCGCTGGCCAGCAAGCCAGCGATATCGTCTCCAAGCTCATCAGGTACCGCAATGGTGAAACTCTGGGCAACCAGAGCAGCCTCATGTGGGGCCAGGCGGGTGAGCTTGATGACGCGGCCATCGAAAATCTCGCTGCCTATATCCAGACCCTGTGACGGAGCATGTCCTTGAGCTGGATGCATTCAACGCTATCATCGTGGGTGAGGGTGCTATAGGTTCGGCATTACTTGCAAACCTGCTGCGACGACCAGGGTTGCAGCGTGTTCTCGTGCTGGGGCGCACTGATAAACCCGGTATACAGGACGCGCGCATCACCCGCTTGCACTTCGATGCCTGTGAGCCTGACTCAATCGTTCAGGCAGCGTCCCGCGCCAATGAACTGTTTGGGCGAGTGCACCTACTGATCAATACGGTGGGCATGCTGCACAACGGCAGTCAGCAACCGGAGAAGCAGCTGCGGAACCTTGATCCGCAGCAGTTGCAGCAGTCTTTCCTTGTCAATGCCACGCTGTTGCCATTACTGGCGCAGGCGTTTGGCAAGCTGTTGCGCCACGATGAGCCTGCCATACTGGCATCACTGTCTGCTCGCGTCGGCAGTATCGAGGATAACAGGGCGGGTGGCTGGTATAGCTATCGCGCCTCCAAGGCGGCGCATAACATGCTGCTGAAAACACTGGCGCTGGAGTGGAAGATCAGTCACCGCAACACGACTGTTGTCGCCCTGCACCCTGGCACGGTTATTTCCGGCCTCTCGAAACCGTTTCTGTCGGCGCGTTACAAGAATCGGTTGCTGAGCCCCGATGAGTCTGCCGAGGCGCTGCTGCAGGTTATCAGCCAACTGCAACCGCAAGACTCTGGCAACTTCTATGATTGGCAGGGACAACCCATTTTGTGGTGAGGTATTGCCACGTCGGCGGCCCAGCGCGACGGATGGAAGTGCTATGCTTAGCGTTTGAAACAATAGCAGAAGGCGGCATGATGGCGAAGTTTCGATTGACCAAGCCCTATACCATGGAAAAAAAAGAGGTTCGGGATGTGGCTGAACGCCTGGCAAAGCGGCTGGAGAAGGAGCACGGTGTTACGTCCAGTTGGGAAGGTGACTGTGTAAAGATCAGGGGTTCCGGTATCAGTGGCGAGATGACGTTCCACGATGGGGTCATCGATGTCTCGGTCAAACTTGGCATGTTTGTCTCTATGTTTGAGCCGGTGCTGAAAAAGGAGGTGAAGCGCTATCTCGACGACCATGTGACCTGAGGGCCAGGCGGCTAAACTGCCCTTTCTCTCTGCGGCAATCCACAGGTGCATTGGCCGCGTAGATCCAACAAGTAGGGAGGCAACCGATGGTTGAGTTGTACCTGTTCAGAACCGACCTCCGTTTGGGGGACAACCCCGGCCTGCAGGAACATACCGGCGCCGAAGCACTGCTGTGTGTATACTGCTGGCCGCATTCACCCCCCTGGTGCAACCTGACCGGTGTCGGCGGACAGCGTGAGCGCTTTATGCTGGAGAGCCTGCAATCGCTGCACCAGGAATTACAGGCGCTGGGACAGGGGTTGTTGGTGCTGAAAACGGACCCGAGAGTCGCCATTCCGCAACTGGTGGAGCAGTATGGGGTGGCGCGAGTGGGAACCAGCGCGACTCCTGGCTACTACGAACAACAGCAGCTTTGCAGCATCACAGAAAGGCTTGCCGTGCCTGTGGTCGTCCACCGCGGCAATACAGTGTTTGAAGAGCACCAACTGCCCGGCGACCTGGCAGCGCTGCCGCGCCAGTTCACGCCTTTTCGGCAGCAGGTGGAGACGCTTGGCGTCAGTATGCCGCTACCTGCTCCTGCGCAATTGCCGCCGCCACCCCGGGGCGTCACGTTCCGTCCACAACCGTCGTCCAGCACCTTGGCACACCCGAGTTTCCCGTTGCGCGGTGGCAGTATTGAGGGGGAGCGCAGGCTGCAGCACTGGATGTTTGATCGTCGACAGGTGGCGGACTACAAGCAGACCCGCAATTATCTCGACGGTATCGATGGCTCATCGGTGTTGTCGCCGTGGCTCGCCAATGGCGCCCTGTCGGTGCGACGCGTCGCACAGCAGCTGTTTGCCTTTGAGGAGACCGAGGGTGCAAACGAGTCGACCCGCTGGCTTTACCAGGAGCTGTTATGGCGGGAATTTTTCCACTGGCGCGCAGTGGCAGACGGCCCCCGACTATTTTCTGCTGCCGGTATTCTCGGCAAGAAGCACTTGCGCACCTTTGAGGCCAGGGACTTTGCCCGCTGGTGCCAGGGTGATACCGACTGCCCGCTGGTTAATGCGCTCATGCACCAACTGGTCGCCAGCGGTTGGATAAGTAACCGTGGTCGCCAGATCGCCGCCAGCTACCTGGTCAATGAACTCAACCATGATTGGCGTTACGGCGCGGCGTTTTTCGAAAAACACCTCATCGACTACGACGTTGGCAGCAATTATGGAAACTGGCAATACATCGCCGGAGTGGGAACCGATCCGCGAGGTGGGCGCCACTTCAATCAGCAAAAACAGGCCCAGATCTATGACCCGGAGGGCCTGTTCACTGCCAAGTGGGACGGGCATAAACCCATGCAACCGCGCTATATCAATGATGCGGCCGACTGGCCCGTGGACGTGTAGGGTTCACGCTGTAATCCGTCTCACCATCAGCTTTCTTCTCGGCTTGTCCCTGTCCGCATGCACGGCAGACCCGCCTGAAGACCGCCTGCAGGACTATGAAGAGCGTTTGTTTCGCACCCTCGGAATCACTGAGGTCGACAGCTTGGTACCGCGATACCCTCGGTTTCCTGCGCCGCGATACCTGCGTATCGACAGCGCGCGAGAAGCGATCGATATTCTGGACTTGTGGTCACTCAGGGAATGCGCTCTGCACGGCGTGTTGGCAGAGCGAAACAGCTCTCTTGGCAGGGTGGCCCGGCCGTCCACTCGAATGTTCTATGAGCTCGACTTCCTGCGGCTGGCACCGGCGTGTATCGATCTACTCTTACAGTCTGGAAAAGAGGAGCTGGCAGCGACTCTGGGTGACGCTCTCGCGGATAAAGAGGCGCGGCTACCAGCGGTGATCTGGCAGGGCGTGCTGGGGGGCGCGGAATATCGACACTACTGGAAATCGCCGCAGCGGCTGGGGGATTATCCTCACGCGACAAGCTATGCATCGGACCAGGCGCTGCAGGCGCTGGCAAGTGATGTTCGGCGCTGGCTGGCGCATGACTATCGGTTTGAGCGTGCTGAGGTGGAGGCCGCGCTGCAAAAAATCCACGGCGGAGACGGTGGCGCCCTGTACAAGTCGGTGGTATTGCAGGCTGTCTATCTCGAGCGCATCGACGCCGCCGTGCAGCAACGTCTGCAGGCAGGGCCTGTGTGTCGGTCTGGCAAGGACAGCAGGGCGAGTATTCTGGATACTGTCGTGCGCAAATTTTTTGTCGGGCGCATACAGCCCTGGTCGGTGCGGCTGCAGACAAGAGCCTATCAGCTCGAGCCTGCACGCGACCTTGAAGAACTATTGGCAGGCGCTGAACCAGAGGCTTTTGGCAGATGGAGGGAACAGCGCGATCGCCTGATGGCAAAAGGGCTACGCGCCCCACGCGCGCATGTGGAAGCGCTGCTCCCGGTCATGCGCCAGTGCGGATTGGCGCCGCAAGCCCAGGCCAAGGTGCCCGGCCATATCTGATGCTGGCTCAAAATAGCCGGCGGCACAGAGATGTTTTCCAGACTTCAAGATGCCGATGTGTCAGGACTATTCATCCTGCCTGGCAAGCTAGATCACTACTGGCTGCTGTTTTAATGGCGCGGTTGAACCGGCAAAAAACCAGGACTCAATCGCATAGCGATTTTTGCTGTGGTTTAATCCAAAGCCAGTCCTGTGCAAATTGAAATGATCAAAGAAGAGCGCATCACCGGCGTTGAATCGGGGGCACAGCACCGGGTTGGTTTGCGCGATTTCGTCCACTAGTTCCTCGCCGACCGTCCAGTTGAAGGGCGAGCCGCGGGTACCCGTTTCGTAGATTGTTCGCTCGCCACCGCCGATAATTTCCAATCCCGGCGCATCCGCATCGCCACCGCAGTCGGTCAGTGCGATCCATAAATTGGCGGTCCGAATAGCCGCCGCATCACCCAAAAAATATCCGTCCTGATGCCAACCTGCTGAGGCGCCATTATTTGGCGCAGCGCAGCGCACTACCCACTTGCGCACCGACAGCACCGGCGCCTCGCCGAAATAACTGGTCAATAATTCGGGTAAACCAATCTTGCGATAATAGTCAATCAACTGGAACGTCGTTGGAGGGCTATCAACGCTCCACACGGAACCGATGTTGGAATAGCGCACGCCGCCGCGAAACTGCTGGGGGCCGCCCAGTACGCTCGGCGATCGCTGGTACCAGGGGTTGTTTTCGGCACCAGGCGTCTCGTTGGCGCTGTCGACTCTGGCCTGCAACACCCTGTCAATATTGCCTCGCATTGCCTCAATGCGCGCGGGGTCCATCAGGCCACGCACAATCAGCCCGCCCTTGCCCAATATGCCGGCCTTCAACGCTCCCACATCCAGCTCCGCCGCCGCAACTTCAGGGAAGCCCTCGACAGCTGCGAAGCGGTTATCGTGAGCGGGAGGCC
Source organism: uncultured Halioglobus sp. (assembly GCA_963976735.1). Taxonomy (GTDB): domain Bacteria; phylum Pseudomonadota; class Gammaproteobacteria; order Pseudomonadales; family Halieaceae; genus Marimicrobium. The sequence goes on along the minus strand of CAXBLZ010000011.1, from coordinate 16,593 downwards.
AGTTGGCATGCGCTTCCGGCCATTGCATGTTGGGATAGGCTTGAATACGCAACTCTATAAGCCGCTGTGCAAGCTCATAGTTGTCATAGGTCCCGGCACTTTCCAACAGGCTGATCGCAGACCGGTAATCACCTGCATTGACCAGCTGGTCTGCCCGACCAAGCAGTTCGAAATTGGCCTTCATCGGGGTATGTTGCGCACGCCCCAAACCAGTTTTAAACGCCATAAATACGCCCTCCTACCTCCACGTGGGTAGCCAAAGTCACCGCAAGCGGATGTAACGCTCATTGTACAACTAATCTAGTACAAACAACGGATCGCAGACAACCACTTGTTCGGTTCAATTTAGTAAACTTCCCCGGGTCTCATAACAAGTTTGTGACGAACCCCGTTTGTTAGCCAGTGATGGAAAGCTGTCGCGCAGAGGCTCTGCTGTACCTGTTTGTGCTGCGCGATTATGCACCGGCCGTCGAGCGGTCGATCTCAGCTGGATGCGGTTCGCTATTTCCCATTGCTGCGATTTCGTCGGGATAGTACTCCCAGATCGCGCGATCGCCTTTGCGGCAATATGCGATACTCTCAGGGCCCTGTATACGCGGTTTACCCATGCCTGTCGACGGATCGGTGTAGTACATGCCCACCTGTATGCCAGTGCCTATTCCAATCAGCCCCGGAGGCGCGCAGGAGAAGTATTTGCTCCAGTATTTTTCCGAATAGAAAACGGAACAGTAAGGGATATCGCGGTATTCATCCAGGAATACAAAGCCACGATCTACAATTGATGACCACAGGTTTACCAGGCAATCGTGCAGGCTGGCGTAAAAATCTACATCCCAGAACGCCAAAACGATTGCGCCCTCATGGTGTGGCAATGTGTCCTTGAACCAGCCCTTGTGGAAGCTGCAAACATCGATCGCCCCATAACGCCTTACATTGCCCGTCACCTCCTCCAGGCTTCCACCGTACATGCCGGGTATAAAACCGTTCTTGAATGAGCGCTCCGCAATCGGGTCGCCGGGGGAGGGTGGGGGCAGCCCTTCGAAGGAGTCGTAGACTTTCAGCTCACGCCCGGTTATCTCGCAAATCAGGGATAAATTGACGGTAGCACCGCCCTTCCAACAACCGCACTCCACAACAGCGCCTTTAACCTTTGGTGGAATTTCGAGCAGTTTCATCGCCATGACGAGGTGAGCCCGCCAATTGGTTCCCGTCCGTACCTTGGAGTAGTTGCGGTAAAAACGGTAGCCAAGCTTGATTCTCTTGGGCCAGGTCATACCGTAACTACGGTGCACGTGTTTTGAATACGTCAGGAAAAAAAGTGCAAAAGGCGTGGACAGGAAATTATAGGATAGCCGCACAAACCTTCGTGGGCGAAAGGGGCGCTTTTTGGCATTTTGCTTCTTTTTTGCCATCTGTTGTCTCGCAGATTCCGGTTTGTATGTCGTTATTCCAGTATAGGGAAAAGCGCAGGGCAATGGAAAGAATCGCACTTGATTAGGCTCGGAAGTGCGACTGAGGCTACACATTGAATGGCGAGAGCCCTACAGTCCCTTATCGTTCTCTGGGAGATAGTGCTGGAATATGTCGCCCAGATTTTTGTTGTCGTGCGCCGGTACACGGTAATACGTTCGAATATTGACAGAGCCATCCGCGCCGAACTGGTAGGTTTCCAGGCTGTATTGAACCTGGGGGCCTTCGGGTCCCTCAAAGTGATTTTCAAGACACCAGGCAACCTCATTGCCGCACACGAACAGGGTCCCCGGTTGTATATTGAAACGGACCCGAGCCTGGAATAAATCCCAGGAAGCCTCACAGCAGGATTCGAATCCGCGCTTCTCCGGTGTGCCGACCGGATCGAGCATGCGGAATTCGCCCGTGGCTACAGACCGCCAGTTGTCCACCCAGGCTTGCTTGTCACCAGCGTTCCAAAGTTTGGGATAGTTGTTCGCCCAGTTCAGTAATGCTTTTTTATCCGGGTATGCCAAATCGCCACGCCTCCTGTTGGTTGAGCCTGCAGGATATAGGAGATTTGTGAAGAGTAACATCCCGGTGCGTGGTGACGGACAATGCGACTGTGCATAAGCTGTTCCAAATCGGACAGGCGCCCGTTGCCACGCAGTATCATCGTGATCTGGGCATAGCATCGTATCGGGGGGGTAGATTTTACAGCCCTGAAGCGGTTAGTTTGGCAGTGCCAACCTGGGAGTACCAATTCGTTGCAAGGTTAATGACCAATGACTCCAGACAAAAATAAAATCACCGAAGCGCAATACTCAAAAGCCTTCTGCCCAGATATCAAGATGTCAGCCTGGCTGCTGATAAAGAATGCTTTTTTGCACCCTGTTCTCTTCCTGCGCACTGTCAGGAAACATGCCAATCTGGAAAACCATTTTGACGAATTCGCGCACAGGGTGTCTTTCGGCCGCACAGATCATCCCCTCGATGACATGGGGCCGATGCAGGGCGCATTTACCGCTCTTCCAAAGCTGCTGTTCAGGGCTTCTCAATCGGTATTGGATATTCAACTCATACAGCAGCAGGACAATCAGTTTCTGTTCCAGGCAAATGCCTATAACATTTTCAACCTGATCAGTCCTGAGCACTTCTACAAACATGTCTACGAAGTCGACGGCAAACAGCCCGCTGCGGTACTGAGCCTGCGTATTGATATCCTGCGTGATGACGTCTGCCGCGTGAGGTTGCAGAAAGACAGGCATTTTGATGAGTCGTTCACGCCCATGGTGGCCAACGATATCAGGGACGAAAGCTGCAAGGTCGATGTTATTGAAGATGCACTTTGTTATCGGCTGCAAACCCGCAAGCTAACCCTTCACGTCTACAAGACTGATTTTCGGATCGAACTCCATGACAGGGATGGAAACAAGATAACCAGCAGCGGCGGAAAGACTGACAACCACTTTGGTATAGCCTACGACTCCTATCCCATGGGTTTCGTCCGTGACAGGCGCCACAAGCACTGGTACGCCGTGAACTCTTTTGATCTCAGCCACGATGAATCGATTTATGGGTTGGGGGAGCACTTCGGCCCCATGAACAAGGTCGGCGAAACCCTGCGCCTGTGGATCACCGAAGGCGTCGGCAACTCCACCGGCCGTGTTTACAAAACCGTCCCGTTCTATGTCAGCACCCGCGGCTATGGTGTGTTCTTTAACCAGACACACCCCATGACCTTCTGGGTGGGGTCGAAGGAGAAGTCCAAGGTACAGGTGGCCGTGGAAGAACAGAAGCTGGACTATTACCTGTTTGCCGGAAGCATCAAGGACACTCTCAACAGCTATACCAGTCTCACCGGTCGCTCCCCGGTGCCACCCAAATTTTCTTTTGGCACCTGGATCTCCAGAATGTCCTATAAATCACAGCAGGAGATTATGGACGTTGCGAACACATTGAGAGAAAAACAATTCCCCGCTGACGTGATCAACCTGGATGTGAGCTGGTTTACCAACGACTGGGAGTGCGACTGGCAGTTTGACCCGGTCCGTTTTCCTGACCATAAAGCGATGTGCAGCAAACTCCATGCTAGTGGTTTCCGGCTGTCGTTATGGCAACAGCCCTATGTCCTGAAGGGAACTGCCCCATGGAAAGAAGCCTGCGACCAGAACCTGCTTGCCAGCAGCAAGGTACCCTTCTCGTTTTGCGGGCAGTACGAAGCGGCACCCATTGACTTTACCAGGCCGGAAGCTGTCACTTGGTATAAGAACAGGCTTATCAAACCGCTTCTCGAAGCCGGTGTGGATATTATCAAGACCGATTTCGGCGAAGGGATACACCCGGCCATGCAGTTTGCCGGCGGAAGTGGCCACGCTCTGCACAATGTCTACCCCCTGCTCTACAACCAGGCAGCTTATGAGGTCACCCGGGAAGTGCATGGTGAGGAAAACGCCATGGTCTGGGGTCGCAGCGCCTATGCGGGTTCCCAGCGCTACCCGGTTCAGTGGAGCGGCGATAATGCCTCCACGTTCGGCGCCATGCAGGCCTCGCTGCGCGGTGGATTGTGCTACGGCCTTTCGGGGTTCACTTACTGGAGCCAGGATACCGGCGGCTTTGTGGGAGAACCCACCGATGAGCTGATGATACGCTGGACCCAGCTCTCCATATTCCAGTCGCACCTGCGCTACCACGGCTGTTACCCGTTCCGGGAACCCTGGCAGTTTTCTGAACAAGCGCAAGGTATTCTGAGAGAGTACCTCAACCTTCGCTACCAGCTGATACCCTATCTCTATAGTGAATCTATCGACAGCGCAGCGTCAGGCCTTCCCCTGCTGCGGCCACTGGTCCTCGATTACCAGCGCGATCGTACAGTGCATGCTATTGATGACCAGTTTATGTGCGGCACCAGTATTCTGGTGGCGCCAGTAATGCAGGAAATGGGAGAGTTGCGAGACGATAGCCGCCGGTCTTTTTATCTCCCCGAGGGGCTGTGGTACGACTTCTTCAGTAAAGAAGCGTCTGGCGGCCGACAGTGGATCACACAGGATTGCCCGCTGAACCAAATCCCCATCTGGCTGCAAGGCGGCTCTATCATCCCGTTTGGCCCAGTGGTACAAAGCACGCGCGAACTCACAGATGAAACTCCGCTGGAGTGGGTTGTACTCCTCGATCAGGATAATAAAGCATCCGCGCGATTTCATACCACCACCAGAAGCGCGTCAATACTCACAGCAGCGTGCAAGGACGGGCAAGTGCTTGTAACCGTTGGCGAGGGCTTGTCTGTGGGCAGTTTCCGGGTGTTTGGAAAGACTGGAGAAATCGCCAAAGACGATATCCTGTTGCAGGTATTGCCCTGTTGATCTGTATCCGGAAATGCCCCGGCATTAGCCCCCCGGCCCGCACTCCAGACAGGGGTCGACGTTAGCGCCGCTTTTTTTAAGGTTGTTGCGTAAACTCTTGAGAGCGCTGCGCACTCCTTCCTCGATAACCGGGTGATAGAAGGGCATCGCCAGCATAGCCTCTACGGTCATCCGTTGCTGCGCGGCCCAGGCCAGCAGGTGACCGATATGCTCGGCGGCGGGGCCAAACATCTCGGCGCCCACGAACAGGCCGCTGTCGGCCTCGGCATAGACTTTCAGTATGCCCCGGTTCTTGCCGATCACCCTGCTGCGGCCCTGATTTTCAAAGGAGCTTGTGCCCTCGACATAACGCGTGCGTTCGGCCGCGGACATGCGACCCACCGGGACGCCAATGGCGGCAATTTGCGGGCTGCTGAACACCACTGAAAAAGACACCTGCCGTTCGACTGAGACCACATTGGGGTAACGACCCGCATTGTCGCCGGCAATCCTGCCCTCGTGGGCTGCTTCGTGAAGGAAGGGCGCATGGCGATTGGCGTCCCCCACCAGGAAAATTGGGTTATCGCCGCATTGTAGTGTCGACGGATCTGTCAGGGGTATACCCTTGTCGTCGAGGGTCAAGCCGCTGTTGTGAAGATGCAGGTCATTGAGGTTGGGCGAACGACCGGTCGCTACAAGGGCATAGTCAAACTGCTCCGTCACAGCGCCTTTTTCCCGATGGGTAAAGCTGACGTAAACACCGCTCTCATGCGCGGTGATCGTTGTCCCCTCGGAATGGGTATCCAGATAGAACTCCTCGTTGAAATACTGCTCGGCATCGGCGCGTATTTCCTCGTCGGCAATGCCGCCGAGACTGCCGTTTCGGCCAAACATGCTCACTCGAACGCCGAGGCGATTCAATGCCTGCCCCAACTCCAGGCCCACCACGCCGGAACCGAATACCGCCACGGAATCGGGCAGAGACGACAATTCAAACAGGCTGTCGTTCACCAGCAGCCGGTCGCCCAGATGCTGAAACATTGCCGGAATAGTAGGGCTCGACCCGGTGGCGATAACAATACGATCCGCTTCAATTTCCATGCTGTTACCAACCGCCAGCCTGCCCGGTGCCACAAAGCGGGCGCAGCCCATCAGCTTGTGCTCATCGGGAATAGACTCCATCGATTCAAGCACCGACTCGACAAACCCGTCCCTCTGCCTGCGCACCCGCTCAAGCACTTTCTCGCCATTGACTGCGATATCCCCGACCTGGATGCCGAACTGTTGGGCGCGGCTGGCGTCGTGGGCGCTTTCCGCCGCTGCTATCAGCAATTTGCTGGGCATGCAGCCCACCCGGGCGCAGGTAGTGCCGTAGCTGCCGCCTTCGATCAACAGCAGGCTGTCGGTGTGCTTGCGCGCGGCGTTGTAGGCAGTGAGACCTGCGGTGCCGGCACCGATAATGGCAATATCCACTTTTCGCTTTTCCACATCATTGCTCCATCGCGGAATGTTTAGCCTGGGTCCCGCTGTATTCCCTGATCGATCCAGTTGCCGATGGCACGGCATTCCGCGGGTGTCGCGTCCGTTGGATGCGCGCTACCAAAGTCGATATCGGTGGGATACTGCGCGTCGGTTCTGCCGTCCATCCGCTCTCCCATACATTTCCAGTATAGCAATGAATTGCGCGCGAGCTTGCCCACCCACTTGCTCGTATAGGGGCGCGGCAGCTTAAAGGTGCCGTTGCCCACCGGCTGCCGACTTAGCCACGCCCAGTCAAGCTGTTCGAAGTCCCAGGCAATCCGCGAGTCGAGCAAGCCGTCGGCATTGTTCATGTCGGCGTGGCAGCCGCTGCATCGATTGACGATGATGGATTCAACATCATCCCAGGTGGTGCGAAAACCGTTGTTGGGTGCCGGGTGATCACTCACAGCGGCCAACGTACGAGCAAAGCGCAGTTCGGGTGACTCTCCAATCTCGGCCGCGCGCTCTTCCGAGTGCCCATCGTGACAACCGTGACACGTTCGCGTTTCGCCCCGGCGCAGCGAGTGCAACTTGTCATCGTGCGCGATGGTCATGGTATTCTCGTCCTGCCCCAGAATCTGCAGTGGCGTTTCACAGGGGACCTGCATCCGCACTGAACCATCATCTTCAAGCGCCTGGTAGCCCCATACACCGACGCGCTTGAAGCCGTGGTTATTGGTCGTTTCACCGAATGTTGCCTGATTCCCGTTGGAGTAAGTCATATCCCACATCTCGACTTCATAAACAGTGAGGTATTTCATTTGCTCAGCGTGGAACGACTTGTTTTCGCTATTCACTGCGCAGCCCTGGGATGAGCACTGCTTGGATAATGTGTGATTCCAGTCATAGGCACTTACCGGTTGCAGCTCGGCAGCGCGGGCGTCTACCACCTGCAGGTAGCAACTGTCGCCTTGCAGTGGCGCCGGCCGTTCCGGCGCGGGCTGGTTCCATAAGGACTGGTAGTTGGTGATCGCATCGGCGTCATAGACCTGCCATGCATCGCCGCCGGCGAGAAGCGTCATCTGCTGGGGGTCGAAAGGATCGGTGACCTGGTCCACATGAACACGGTACACCCCTTTCTGGCACAGCGGTTCGCCGCCCGTCCAGTCGAGGTTTGCTGTGTTTTCCTGTGCGGCTTCGTAGCAATTGCCACGTGCGTGGGTGATCATAAAATCGTCAGTTCCCGGCAACGCGCTTGCATATCCCGCTTTACCCATGGCCTTCCCTTCGCCATTGCGCCGTACATTGGTATCCTGATCGTTGCCGTAGGGCGTCAACGCGATAAAATCGCTGGGTATGTAGCTGCCGGACCCCTCGGTTTCACCCTTGAATAGACGATGCTCGTAGTTGTCCAGGATCGAAACACCCTCCACGCCAGGGCCTTTATAACTCCAGCCGTAGATAATACCCATGCTGCCAGTGTGATTGGCGCGGTAGTAGTTGGATACCGCGAGATAGTCCTTGCGGATTTCAGCGACAGAGCGAATAGCGCGCAGCTCTGATGATCCTTCGCCGCCCACCACGTCGGGTGCCAGCCAATCACGTGTTTTCAATATCGGGGAATGGTGCCCATTCAGAACAACATGCCCACCTGCACCATTGCCATCGACCTGACACAGCCACCACTTGTTTATTTCGGTGCCGGGATTGTTGGTGGCGCGAAACTTGGAATCAAACGCTTCGTTGCCGTGTCCATTCCAGCATGAGTAGAGGATATCTCCGTTTGTCATCACCATAGGTGACAGCGCCATTGTCTCGTGCGGGCTTATATTGCGTGCATTGCTACCATCGATGTTCATCGTCCAGATTTGCATTGATTTCCCGGCATTACCGTAGCCGTAGTATTGCGATACACCATACGCTGCATTGGTCCATCGCTTGCGTCCATCAGCATAAGTACCGCGGTGCTGGCTGTACTGGCTTTTGTGAGGAAATACATTGCCGCGATTGCTGCTGAAAACCAGAGTGTCGTTATCAATCCATTCAGGCTGACGGTCTATCGCATTTGCCGGGTGGCCGGGGACAGGTTCGCTGATCCCGGACGCAATATCATAGATAAACAATTTGGCGTGAGTCAGCGCTGGTATGTCATGAATGCCGAGCAGAAGGCGGCCGAACCGCACTTCGGTCAGCTGTTGCCCATAGCCAACCGAATAGGCGATCTTTTTCCCGTTGGGACTGACGCGGGCTTCCTGCGCGACGCAGATTTCCGGCGATCGAGTGCAGTTATGGATAACCCGCTGGTTGCCCTGCAGATCATCGATTACTACATCTGCTTCAGCAATCCCTCTATTGATTCGCCCTACGTCAGATACATGCTGCCAGTTGGATGCATCAGTGACTGAAGAACCTGGAATCGGTGTTCTCGCCCTGGGTTGGCGGGTATAGACGATACCGTCGAATATGCCCTGCGCTTCGGGTTCCGGGTCTGGTTGTGGCACCTCTGGCACCTCTGGTACCTCCGGCACCTGAGGGGAGCCGGGAGTGTTGGGGTCTGGTTGTACGTCCGTAATGGCCTGGCCGCCAGCTGTCGAGTAGTACACGGGCGTTTCTGCGTCGACAATTTCCGTGTCAGATTGCACGGGCGTATCCGGTTGCCCAGTGCTCGAATCGTTGTTGTCCGACGGCTGTTCAGCGTTAGGGCCAGTATTGTCGCTGGTGGAATCACTATGTGTCAGGGTCAGGCGTGCATAGGCATCAGAGTCCGGCAGCGAAAGTCCTGTAATTGTGACCTCCCCCGCGCGGCTAACGGTAGCCACCCCGGACGACCGACCATGGAGCTGCCATCGAACTTTGCTGCCGATTGCGGTAGGGAAGTTTTCGATGCGACGAATGGTGATATCAAAAGTAGCTATTTCGGGTTGATCCGGAATATCGCCGCCAATGTTTCGATGCGCCTTATAGCGAATCGGGACAACGACTTTCCCGGGAAGATCGAGGAAGTCACTTCCCTGATTCCACGACAGGCCGAGATTGTAATGGCCACGGAGTTCACCCCAGTGGTTCGCACTGCTGTTAGTGAACACCGGCAGCATTCTGTCCAGGCGTACATCCATATCCTCGCCTGCATAGAGATCAAGGAATGGCAGCGCAATTCCCTGCTCCTGCAGATTGTGTCCGGCGTTGTGCCAGGTCCCGAAACAGGCAATTCTGTACGTGTCGCAATCGCGAAAGAATTCGGTATCAAATATCACTGCGGTGTCACTGGGAGATCCGTTGACGCGGTAGTAGATGTGGTCAAGCGAGCCATTTGCCATTTGCGTTTCAATGTCGGCGCCGTCTCTGTCGTATCCTTCCCAGGCGACGTTCACGGGTTTCGAGTCGAGCCAGTTCTTGGTAAATTTGGTGTGCGGTATATCTGCCCTGACAACCGAGAGTTTCTTACCCCACCATGGATCAACTTGCTGCAGCATCATGGATTGCAAGATTGCGCCAGTACCGCCGTAGCTGGTGCCTTCCAACTCGAATCCAGGATTAAAATCGGCATCCATATCCACCCAGGTTTTTGTGAGCGAGAGACCGAGGCGCATGCTGTTGGACGGCCCTCTGTACCAACCCCACCAACCGTGGGGTCTGACGCCGTCTACAGTGTGCATAGCGAGGTCTGGGTAATGGGCAGCACAGGGTTTAATGACAATGTAATCAGTGCTAGCGAAATCCAGGCCGGTACAGAATGCGTACGGGCGAGCATTGTAGCCCGACAGCTTGATCTTTACCCGGTGGGGTCCAGGCGCCTGTGGCGCGATAAAAGCAACTGGATACTCCCAGTTCGCTGAAGGTGGAATATAGGCCTGGTTGCGAACTTTACACTGCGTTTTTTGAAATCGTGAAAAATACTCCGGGCTATCACATTTGAAATGCTCGTTAGGATTTCCAGAGAGAGGGTATACAAACGGTGTAACGCAGAGCGATATAATTGCAATCGCTGTTTTTCCAAATGTGCGAACTGTCATTCTCTATCCCCCAAGACTATGTGATATGCACACAAGAACGAGAATTTCATCGTCCAGGTCACTTCGTGTTCGCTACGAAGTAGTGAGTGCTATGTTTAAAGCCAGATGCCCGATGTGCTTTTTGTTATCGTTCGGGCAGTGGAAATACTATGTGAGGGATTGATAGCAACGATAGGAAAAACCGGACTTTTCTCCAGTTTTCTGGTTATATGACGAAACAATGTTTGGCTATATCTCGACAGGGAAAGCAGAGTCTTCGCTTGTCAAAATCTTTTTGAGCGTGTGCAGGCGTCAGTGATCGATTGTCTCGGGAAAATCGATCTGGAATCGCGTGGGGTCTCTATAGTGAACGTCCAGTGTCCCGTCGAGTTGGTCGACAAGGGCTTGTACCAGTTGCAGCCCCAGCGAACTTGAGGTCTCAACGTCGAAGTCCCCTTCAATTCCAACTCCTGTGTCCTCAATGGTCAGGCTGATGTTCCCGAGTTCTTCGTTCCTTAGACGAATATTGAGTTGGCCGTGGAAGTCTTTGGGGAATGCGTGCTTGAGTGTGTTCGTTACTATCTCGTTAATAATAAGCCCAAGCGGAATACTCTTGTCGATAGGAAGGTGTACTTTGGCAAGATCCATGTCAATACTGATCTGTTCCGGCTCTATACCGTAGGACAGGATAAGATTATCGATAAGGCTGCGAATAACACTTGCGATCTCTACTTTGGAAAAGTCGTGTGATTCATACAGGATTTGGTGAATCATTGCGATTGAGCGTACTCGATTCTGACTTTCCTGAAACGCGGCGAGCGCCTTTTTATCGGTCACTTTTTCGGACTGCATACCAATCAAGCTATCGATAATTTGCAGATTGTTCTTCACGCGATGGTGAATTTCCGACAGTAATACTTCCTTCTCCTTAAGTGCCGACCTGATACTTTCCTCCTGCTCCTTGCGCTCGGTGATATCTACCACTGAGGCGAGTATCATCATGCCCATATCGGTGTGTAAGGGATTCAAACCAATTTCGACAGGAAACTCTCTGCCCTCTCTGTGCAAGGCAAACAGGTCGCGTCCTTTGCCCATCGCCCTGGATATGGGATTGCGATAGTAACTGCCGCGTGCGTTTGGGTGCAGGTCTCGAAATCGATCTGGCACCAGCATATCAATGGAGGCCCCGATGAGTTCGTCTCTATCGTAGCCAAATAAGGTTTCGATCTGCGAATTCACCATGGTTATCTTGCCATTGGCATCCGTCATTACCATACCATTCGGTGCTGCTTCCACCGCGAGGCGAATCATCTCCTGCGAGCGCTTGCGCGCGGTAATGTCGACGATCGCTGCAAGGATGAGCGAATTCCCGTCCACATTGATAGGGTTCAAGCCAATCTCTACCGGAATCTCCGTTCCGTTTTTGTGTTTCCCATACAGATCCCGCCCGTGCCCCATCGCGCGTGTCTCGGGATTCGCGAAGTATTCGTTGCGAAGTGCTGGATGACGGTGTGTGAAACGTGCGGGTACCAGAATCTCGATGTGCTGATTGAGTAGTTCGTACTCTGAGTATCCGAACAGTGCTTCAATACTGGAGTTAATAAGAACAATCCGCCCATTCATATCGACTACAACCATGCCGTTGGGCGAAGCCTCTACGGCGAAGCGCATAAGACTGGAACTATTACTTTCTGTACTGATCATCTCACCTCCGGACGCGTGGTGATTTGATTCAAGATGAGATCACTCTCGCCTTATCCTGCAACACGAGCGCTGCTATCTCGTCGGCGGGTATCGGCCTGCTGTAGAGGTAGCCCTGGAACTCCTCACAACCGATTGACGCCATGAAATCAGCTTGTTCCACGGTTTCTATGCCCTCGGCTATAACAGCGAGTTTAAGCTGCTGACCAAGCGCGACGATGGCGGAGGCGATGGCGCAAGCACCCTCGTCATCGGGAACGTCGCGGACAAAGGCCTGATCAATTTTGAGTCGGTGTATTGGCAGGGTGCGCAAGGAGCTCAAGCAGGAATAGCCGGTGCCGAAGTCATCGATAGAGATGGTGACGCCGAGGGTTTCCAGTTCCCTAAGGCTGTTAACGCCGGCCTCATTGTCTTGCAAACAGGATTCTGTAATCTCCACTTCGATTACGCGGGGTGCTATCTCATGTCGCTTCATCGCAGCCGCCAAAACGGCGACAAAGTGACTGTTTTCCAACTGTCGCGGGGAAACGTTAATCGCTACACGGTCTATGAGCACATTTGTTTTGCGCCACTGCTCACACTGCCGGCACACCTCAAGTAGTACCCAGTCGCCAATTTTTGTGATCAGATCACTGGTCTCCGCAACTTGAATAATATCAATAGCGGAGACCAAACCCATCTCGGGGTGCTGCCAGCGCAGTAAAGCTTCAACGCCGACAATACGCTTGGTTGCCACATCGTACTGGGGCTGGTAGTGCATGCGCAATTGATCGTGCTGCAAGGCATATCGCAGCTCGTGCTCGCGCTGCAGGTAGTGCTCTGTCTTGGTTGTCATCTCTGGCTTGTAGAAGGCGTAGCGAGCCCGACCAAGGTTCTTGGCGCTGTACATGGCGGTGTCTGCCATTTTTATAAGATCGTCCTTGTTCATAGCATCCAGTGGATAGATACTGATGCCAATACTCGCGTTGGGAATAACTTCGGTGCTGCCGAGTCTGAGTGGCACCCCTAGCGCGGCGAGGAGTTTATCTGCGATCACTATAAGGTCTTCGATCACGTCGAAGCGATCAATAATCAGGATAAACTCGTCTCCCCCAATGCGGCAAAGTGTATCGACGCCGCGTATCTCCGATTTTAAACGGCTCGCCACAGCCCTGAGCATCATGTCACCGACTTGGTGCCCAAGGGTGTCGTTGACGCGCTTGAAATGATCGATGTCCAGGAAGAGAATGGCCAGTTCCAGATCGTCTCTTTTCGCCTTTGTCATCGCGAGCTCGAGGCGGTCCATAAAAAGATTGCGATTTGGAAGATTCGTGAGCGGATCGTAGTAGGCGATGCGCGACAACTTCTCCTGCGTGTCACGGATTTCAGTGATATCAGAAATGATCACGACGTACTGCCCCAGGGAACTCACAGCATCGGGGACTACGCCAATATTGACCCAGGCGTACAAGGGTTCGTGATTCGCACGGTGGGTGATAATCTGGCCTTGCCAGAAGCCGTGAGCTTCGAGTTCTGATCTGACCCTGAGCGCCAGCTTCTGGCCTATGACCTTCTGTGACAGAAAGCTTAACTCAGAACCGACTACAGATTCATTCTGAAATCCCGTGATACGCGCAAAGGCCGTATTGGCGCTGATCACCCTCATCTGCTCATCCAGTATCACAATACCGTCAGCGCTACAGCGATAGACCAATGCCGCCTGCTTCAGATTTTCCTCGACCAGGCGGCGCTCTGTGATGTCCTGCAGTACACCGACAACTTTGATGCCCGAACTCATTTGATGCGATTTACCAAACATAGCGAGCCAGCGATGCCCGATATCAGGGTCGAGAATTTCAAAGTTCATCTCGATCTCCATATCAGGTACATGCTTGATACTTTCGATGCGCTGGAACACCCTGGCCCTATCCTCAGGCACGATTTGTTGTAACAGGGTTGACCAGTCCGAGGCATTGGACACACGCCCACCGACGGTGTAGGAAAGAATGACGTCATTCTTGTCATCGCTGGCCTCCCAGGTAGAAAGGTTTCCAGCATCCAGAGCCAACTGCAAATGTACCTTAGTGTCTCGCAGCTTTCGATCTGCCCGGCTCTTCTCCAGTGCGACTTGAATTCCAGCGTGAAGTTCGCGCTCGGAGTAGGGCTTGAGGAGATACCCGTAGGGCTTGGATTCTTTTGCGCGATTCAGAGTGGCTTCTTCCGAATATGCGGTTAAGAATATAACCGGAATCTGGTATTTGTCGTAGAGTATTCGCGCTATCTCGATGCCATCGGTATGGCCCTGGATGTGAATATCCATCAACACAAGGTCGGGAGCGTGCTTATCCACCAGGCTCAATGCTCGCTTCGCATTGGAGGCCATGCCTATGACACAGTAACCCAGCTTTTTAAGTCGCCGTGTCAGGTCAAGTGCAACGACATTCTCGTCCTCTACAATCAGCACTCTTTCACTGTTCATCCCTCACCCTCGTCTGGAGTGAGGCTCAATTCGAATAACCAGACGAAAACCCGTGTAGGAATGCGAATAAACCCAACCCAGTACTTTTCCTTGCCGATCTACTTTGATACTAGACCGAAGTGGAGGAAAAACAAACCGTAGAGCCAGGGAATTTTGCCCGCATCTTTTTCTGCTGCCGAAACGCGTTGCTGAATATACGCTAAGTCATCCCAGCGGCTCGCAGTGGTTCGGAGACCGCTGTGCGGCTCAGTCGATGGTAAACATATCCACCCAGCGCACCGGCCAGCCCCTGACCGATCAGCCCGGCGAGGGTGCGTGTCGCCGCGATACCGGAAATGCCCAGCACTGCCTTCATAATGACGTGCAATGCCACCACGGCGAGAAACCCTGCGAGGGTAAAGAGTAGCGCCCGCCGGGAGGGCAGGATGCGAGTGAGGCCTGCAGCCACTGGTAGCGCAATCACAAACGCCACCAGCAGCAACAGTAGGTAGCTGGATGCCATGCCCAGGATGTCGTGCCAGGTTGCCCCCAGGCGCTGGGCAAACGAAACCTCCAGACCAAAGGACTGCACGGTTGCCAGTATCGTCTGGGTAAAGAGAATGCTCGCCAGCAGGTAAGCGACGATCACCGCCGGCAAGAAAGCTTTGATTACGCGCATCATACAGTTCATCCGAGCTTTGGGTTATGCCTATAATGACGGACAACTGACAAAAGGAAAAGTGCATGAATCAGTGTCTGGGCAGGCCATTTACGACCCTCTTTGCTGCAATAGGGCTGTATTGCCTGGTCGCAACGGCGTCGGCAGCCGACTATGCGTTAAACACGGTTGCCCAGCAAATGGAGGAACCCTGGTCCCTGGCACAGATGCCGGATGGCACGTTCCTGGTGACATTGCGCGGCGGCAGACTCCTGCACATAAGCGAAGGGGGCGTCGCTACCGAGGTTCAGGGTGTTCCTGATACGTACTATGCCGGGCAAGGCGGGTTCTTCGATATCCTGCTGCATCCGGATTTCAGCAATAACCGGACCGTATACCTTTCTTATGCCCATGGCACACCCGAGGCGAATGGCACGGCGATTACCAGGGCCAAACTGGTAGGCGACCGCCTTGAAAACCCGGAGCGCATACTGCTGGTATCGCCGCTGAAAAATACGCCACAGCACTACGGCGGCAAGATGTTGTTCCTGCCAGATGGCACGCTGCTGCTGACCACAGGTGAAGGCTTTGAATACCGCGAAGACGCCCAGAACCGCGACAGCGAACTGGGAAAGATACTGCGCATCAACGACGATGGCAGCCTGCCCGATGACAACCCCTTCGCGGGTGAAAAACGCGCCAGGGTCTGGACCTATGGTCACCGCAATCCGCAGGGGCTGGTGCTGGATAGTACAACCGGTACCGTCTACATGCACGAGCACGGGCCGCGAGGCGGCGATGAAATCAACGTGGTCACAGCCGGCAGTAACTACGGTTGGCCGGCTGTCACCTACGGAGTGGACTATAGCGGCGCTTATGTGTCGCCATTCACAGAAGCAGAGGGCATGACACAGCCCCTGCTGCATTGGGAGCCCAGCATTGCGCCCTCGGGTATGGCCATCTACACAGGCGAACACTTTCCGCAGTGGCAGGGCGATCTGTTTATTGGCGCACTGGTCGATGAAGAAGTGCGCAGGGTTGACCTGGAAAACGGCGAGGTCGTGGGCCAGGAATCACTGTTCGCAGAGCTCGAAGCCCGCATTCGCGACGTCAGGATGGGCCAGGACGGCTATCTCTATATCCTGACCGACGGCAGCGACGGGCAACTGATCCGTGTTACGCCGCCATAGGAGGGTATTGCCAAGTTACATTGTCGGTCCGGCAAGTACCACCAGTGCATAGCGCCTGTTGTATACAGCTGCGGACTATCGCTGCAACCGCCTCAACATCCCTTCCAGTCCATTGAGCTTGACCTCATAGATCAGGGCGAGTTGTGTACCCAGTTTGCCCTCGGGAAACCCTTTGCTGTGATACCACACCAGATACGGCTCAGGCAGATCAAGTAGCTGGCGCCCCTTGTACTTACCATAGGGCATTACCTGATTGATAGCGTCCAGCAAGTCCTTGTTTTCCATGTGAATCCAGGTCACTCGATAGAAAGTTGATTGTACAGTTCGCGTGCCAACCCGCTGCAGCAGCGCGAGAGTTAATCGA
>CAXBLZ010000010.1:0-73773 GCA_963976735.1 uncultured Halioglobus sp. | reverse complement strand
CTCACGGGCGGCGATAACACTGGCAAGGCCACGTTGACCAGGCCCCATGATCAGAATGTCGTCCCCGATTTTTGTTTGCGGAATCTCGACAGCCCATCGATAACCTGCACCCAGGGGGTTAAACATCACGGCAATTTCCGGCGGCAGATCCGGGTCCATCTTATGCACGATGGAATTGCCATCAATAAACATGTACTGCGAATACGCTCCCCAGAGCCCTGGTTCATCACTGAGCGGTATATAAGAATATATTCGTCGCTGTCCGCACAGGTGGTATTGGCCGCCTAGGCAAGTCGAACAGCCGTGGCAGGCAATCATGGTCTCTACCGCAACACGATCGCCCACATCGACGTTCCAGCGCCTGGCGGCATTGTCACCAATCGCCGCGATGCGACCCAGGGGTTCATGCCCGGGCACCGCAGGGATAGGTGCACCGAGCAGGCCCTCATACTGTTCATAATCTGAGCCACAAATACCGCAGGCTTCAATCCGCAATATCGCACTATTGGCGTCTATTTGAGGGATGGGGAGCTCTCGACAAACCAGCTCACGAACACCGGTTTGCACTATTACAAAGGATTTTTTGGGTAGCACAACGTCACCTATGGCAAATTGATCACACTGATGATGGTACACATGCGTGCGTCTCGTGACCGGATTGCGCCTCGAAAATGGTACTCAACCCGGTGCTTGACCTGTTGGAGGCCATTCTGCGACCCCCACTTCCAGTGGTATTGCCAGGCTTTTCAGCAACTGGGAAAACATGGTCCAGTTGCCGATAGCAACAACCAGTTCAACACGCTCGGCTTCAGTTTCGAGATGCTGGAAGCATGCATCCCAGGTGGCATCCTGAATAAAACCGTTTTCCAGGCAGTCATCGGTCGCTTGCAATACCGCACGATCGGCATCCGATAAAGTGCTGGAATTCTTCCAGTCCCTGACAGCCAGCAAATCCTCCTCGGAAATCCCCATATCTCGCGCAATGCGCCAATGCTGCGTCCACTCGTAGACAGAGTTGGTGGCCCAGCCCAGGCGCATGATAATCAGTTCGCGCAGGCGAGGATCAAGCGAGTTACCAGTAAAAAGCAAGGTGGTTAGAGTATTGGCGAGCGCACCAGCTACTTTTTCATTTTGCAGCAAGATCCGAAAAACAGACAGCTCACCGAAGGCTTCGTCATAGCCAAGATTCCTTATTCGTCTTATAGACTCTTCAACTGAAAGCATAGATACTTTTGGTGCAGTCATGAAATACCTCTCTTTTATAATGTGTTGACTAACATTGTCTGGAAGCCTGTAATCGCGTCAATTCGATGCAGTTAATTTCCAGGCAACGGACCGGACCCGCGCACGCTATTTCTCAGTGCAGGCGACGGGTTGAAAGCACGGCAAAATGAAATCTTCCGCAATGCGTTCAAACTTCACTTTCACGGGCATATCGAGGGTTATTTCCTCAACAGAACAGTTGATCAGCCTGGACGCCATTCGAACCCCTTCATCCAATGCGACCACTATGGCTGCATATGGAACGTCTGCAGCAAAAGCCGGGTGAAACGCCTGATGGGTGACTGTCCACGAAAAAATACTTCCCCGGCCTTTAGACGGTGCCCACTCATACTCAAACGAGCCGCAGTGGGCACATAAGTACCGTGGGAGAAAGCGCCAACAGCCGCACGAGGTACATCTCTGGAAGTAGAGGCGGCCTTTCTGGCAATTAGCCCAAAATTCCTGATCGATAGGATCACGTACTAGGGGTTTGGGTCTGGTGGTAATTCTCTGCTCGGTCATGATGCTCTTCTCAAAATTGCGATACTGCCATCTCCGAGATCGCCCCATCCAGTGACCAGCCCAAGTTGCGCATCCTTGACCTGCCGGTCGCCTGCTGTACCGCGGAGCTGGCGGACTGCTTCAAGGGTGTGATTCAACCCCCATACGTGGGCCTCGCTGAGAAGCCCGCCATGGGTATTGAGCGGAAAATTTCCCCCGAGTTCGATTTGTCCGTCTTTGACAAAACCTAGAGCATCGCCTGCTTCAAAATATCCGAGCGCTTCCAACTGCAACAGAACGACATAGCTGAAGCAATCATAGATTTGTAAAAAGTCCATCTCGTGTCGCTGCACGCCGGCCATCTCAAATGCCCTGGGTGCAGCGTAGCTCAAGCCGATTTTGAATGGATCGGGTCTTGAAGGAATGTCGTCTGCGGGGTAGGGGTGCCCTTCAGCGGCGCCGGCAATTAACACCGGGTGGTGCGGCATATCTTTGGCGCGTTCCGCACTGCTGACAATGACTGCACAGGCTCCGTCAGTTTCGAGGCAGCAATCATAAAGCCTGAAAGGCTCCGATATCATTCGCGCGCCATAATAGCCCTTTTCGTCCAGGGGCTTGCCATAGGTGTATGCATTTGGGTTCAGCTGCGCATGACGGCGGCAAGCCAGAGCCACTGCCGCCATCGGCTCCGGGCCCACCCCGTAAATGGTTGAGTGGCGCATCGCGAGCCAGGCGTACATTTGCACAGGTAGCATCACACCAAACGGAAGATAATACCCGGCGATAGTATCGCCCAATGTATTCATATTCATGGCTCGCGCCGCTGGTCGGCCACGCTTTGGGCGCAGTGCCGAGTAGCCATTCCATCCAAGAACAACCAAAACATTGTCCGCAACCCCCGCTGCGACAACCATAGCGGCGTTTTGCAAGGCGGCAGTTGGGCTCGCACCGCCCATATGTACCGTCGAGGCGAACCTGAGAACATCAATGCCCAGATTTGCAGCGAGTTCCTCAGAGGTGGTGTAAACGGGAGGCGTTACCATTCCGTCAATATCAGATGGCTTTAATCCTGCATCGGCGATCGCCGAAATGCTGGCCTCCAGCATCATATGGACCGCTGTCTTGTCGGTTCCTTTTACATACTTCGTCTGGCCTATGCCAACAATCGCAGACTTATCGCTAAAGCTCATTCTATGTTACTGCCCAGTCACTTATGCTCATCGTGTCTCGCATCCATTGAAATCGAACTCACATGAAAGTTTTAACGCGGGTCACGAATCGTCACTGTACCCTGAGCGACTGCTGCTGTCCGGCCGTCATTGGTCACATCGATACGCACCACCGCCTGGGTTCTGGAAATATTTACAATTGCCGCCGTTGCATCGACCACCCCCTTGGAGACTGGTGCGGTCAGATTGATCTTGAATTCCGTCGTGGCTGCCCACTGGCCTTTATTCATCGCTGGATAACAGACACAGCCGAGCATATGATCGCAAAAGGCAGACAGGACACCGCCATGCATATTACCAAACGGCGTCAACAATTCCGGCCGGACATCCAATTGACCACGCAAGAAGCCGGGCCCGGCTTCTACTATTTGAATACCCAAAAATGTTTGCAACCCACCGCCATCCATCTTGTTGTTCAAAAATTCCTCTGCGATTGTTTCGTCATAGGGAATCTTTCTCTCTCTACTTTGGGTCATCTTTTACTCCAGCTGTGGGGGCGCTCTTGCATGGCCTTTGACTATACCCGTGACACTATAGCGGGTGAAGCTTTACGGGCATAGTCGCGAAGCCGCGGACAAAGTTGGACTGCACCCGCTCTGGCTCGCCTACCAGTTCCACAAAACTGAAGCGCTGCATGATCTCCTCCCACAGGATGCGCAACTGCATCTCTGCCAGGCGATTGCCCATGCAGCGGTGTACACCGAAACCGAAAGAGCTGTGGTGACGGGGGTTGGAGCGGTCGATGATGAACTCATCGGCATTGTCTATGGTGTTTTCATCCCGGTTTCCCGAGAGATACCACATAACTATCTTGTCACCTTTGCGAATCTGCTTGCCCTTGAACTCGACATCCCGGGTGGCGGTGCGGCGCATGTGCATGAGAGGCGTCTGCCAGCGGATGATCTCCGACACCATGCCGGGGATCAGGCTGTGATTAGCTCGCAGTTTGGCATATTCAGCGGGGTTCTGGTTCAGTGCCAGCACACCACCGCTGGCTGAGTTGCGCGTGGTGTCGTTGCCGCCGACGATAAGCAGCACCAAGTTGCCCAGGTACTCCATGGGCCGCTCTACTAAGTCGGCGGTGTTGGGGTCGCGCTGCAACAGGGAAATCAGGTCGAAACCACCTTCCCGGGTCTTGCGTTCATGCCAGATACGGGTAAAGGTTTCCAGGCAGTCCATCATGCCTGTCATTCGTTCCTCTTGATCTACATTACCGCCGGCCATTTCGGGGGACCCCGCGGCGAGATCCGACCAGTACGTCAGTTTATGGCGTTCCTCGAAGGGAAAATCAAACAGTGTGGCCAGCATTTGTGTGGTCAGGTTGATGGACACCCGGTCAACCCAGTTAAAGGTTTCGTCCACTGGCAGATGGTCCAGAATCTCTGCCACTCGCGAGCGGATCAGTGATTCCATCTGCGCCAGGTTTTGCGGCGCCACCACTGGCTGCACCGCACGCCGTTGTAAATCGTGCTTGGGTGGATCCATCGCGATGAACATCTCGATAGGCAGATCCTCTGTCAGGTCGCCGATAACGATGGTGGGCTCGGAGGAGAACACCTCGTGGTTGGCCTCCACTGCCATAATGTCCTCGAATCGAGTCACCGACCAGAATGGACCGAAGGGGCTATCTGACTGGTAATGGACCGGGTCTTCCGCGCGCAGTCGCGCAAAGTAGGGGCGCCAAGCGTCCTGCTCGTAGAGGCGCGGATCGCTAAGATCAAACTGCGCCAACGGCGTGGTATTCGGGTCGGGTAATTTCTCTGCCTGGTTCATCGCATTATTCCTCTGGTTATATTCTGTCTGGGCGCAGTTACCGGGTTACATCTGGTACTCGGGCAAACGCACCACCATACCGTCAAGCGCGTCGTTCACCTCAATCTGGCAACTGAGGCGGGATTGCTCGGTGCGGTCTGGCCGCATGCCCAGCATGGCCTCTTCCATCGCATCCGCTGTACCGCTGGCCGGCTCCCAGTCGCCCTCAACAAAACAGTGACAGGTACCACAGGCACAGGCTCCGCCGCAGTCGGCGTCTATGCCCGGCACCATGTTGTCCAGGGCGTTCTGCATCAGGGTTTTACCGGTTTCAGCTTCTATGGTGTGACTGGTACCGCAGTGTTCAATCAGGGTGATCGTTGGCATTGCTTACTGCTCCTTTAGTTTCCATGCCTGCAGTGTATCGCTCTGGCAGGGTAGCGGGAGGTCATTTTTTGACATAAGGGAGTCATTTAAAGACAATGGGGCATGCCTGAAACCGCCAAGCACCTGCATATCACCAGCCACTATTCGCGCATTCTGGCGCGCTTGCTGCGGCTTCAGGAGCGGGACCTGCCGCGCTTGCTGCAGGGCACACACCTGCCTCACACCGTACTGTTGCCCGGTGATGAGACCCGGCTCAACTGGCAGCAGCAACTGCGTATCATCCAGAACGCCCGCTTTTTTAACAGTGCTCCGGAGCTGGGCCTGGAACTGGGGCGCGCGCTACACCCCACCACCCACGGGCCCATGGGCTATCTTGCCCTGAGCAGCCCGGACCTGCTCACCGCCCTGCAGTCACTGCGCGACTTTTTGCCACTGCGGATCGGGATTGTCCAGCTGGGGCTGGAACAATCGGGCCAGTGGCTGCATTGCAGGCTGAAGGTTCTAATTGCAGCACCGCCGGAGGAACAGCGAACCCTGCTGGAGTGCTTTGCACTGTTACTGCAAACCCTGGTGGAGTCGGTTATCGGCCGGCCTCTGGATGACGCGCGCCTGGAGTTGGAGTTCAGGGCGCCAGGCTACCGCAAGCTGTACGCCAACTACTTCAGTACGCCAATCCGTTTTTCAACACAGTCCAGCCAGTTGCTGTTGCCGATCAGTCTGTTGCGAGCGCCCAATACGGCCGGCGACTCCGCCGCCTATGCCATGGCTAGTGACCTCTGCGAACAGTTGCTGCACCAGTTGCCGCCAACAGCACTGTCCATGACCGACCGGGTGAGGCGGCGGCTGCTGTCCACACCGGCGGGCGTTGCTAAGGAGGAGGATGTGGCGAGAGAGTTGTTCGTGTCCAAGCGCACTCTCGCCCGACGGCTGGGCCAGGAAGGCACCGGTTACAGGGAGATAAGGGATGCATTGTTTGCAGAACTGGCCGCCAGCCACCTGCGCCAGAGCGAGTTGAGCGTGGAGGCCATCGCGGCACTGCTGGGCTACCACGACAGTGCCAATTTCCGCCGCGCATTCCGCCGCTGGTACGGGCTCAGCCCCAGCGAATTCCGCGCGGCATAGGCCGCTACCTACAGCGGGTGCAGACGCACCGGCAGCGAGGTGTAACCGCGCACGAAATTCGAGCGCACCCGCTCCGGCTCGGCCAATACTTCCACCCGTGAAAAGCGCTGCATGATTTCTTCCCACAGGATGCGCAGCTGCATTTCCGCCAGGCGGTTGCCCACGGAACCTGAATCTAACTGGCCGGCTGGGGGTACCGACGATTTTATGGGGCGGCGACGCCGCCAGGGACTGCCCGGATATGGCCCATGGCCACAGGAACAGTCTTGATCCTGATAGGTGACTGAATCACTTCACAGAAGTAGCTCAACGGAAAAAGTTGGGAGCACCCACCAGGAGCCTTGCAACAACAAGGGAACAAAATTCCCGGGGGAGCTATTGTCCTACTGACACCGAGCGGCTTATAGGTGCCCCGCTTTACCGGGCATTGCCCCGCAGATCGAGCAGCGTATGCAGTTTGAGTGCTGCCTTGGTCGTGCGAAATGGCGCCCACGGAAACACCGACAGACACAAATCTATCGTGGTAGTGTCGAGGGCATAAACCGACTCTTTCAAATCGACGCCAAAGGGTTCGTTTGCGTAAAGCTTCCGAGCGATTCCAATCAGACTTTGTGCGAAGTCGTCATAGATCCGCCAGTCTCGCGTTGCATTGACGTTGGCCAGGGTATTGCGGGACACCACAGCCCGAACACCGAGGTGATAAAGCTTGTTGCGTTGGGCACGAAGGCAAGCCTCGATATCCCGCAGGCTCTCCCGATAGGTCAGTTGGGCGAAGGCCATACAGAGAAACTGATCGAGACACGAGAACGTCTTGAACTTGTGTTCCCCATTGTACCTGGCCACGCAACGACGAAACGTCGTCAATGGAAGATGCCGCGTCAACTGTGCAAAAACCAACGTTCCCTGGTTCATCGTGCCACTCCCCGAAGTCAGTGTTCGGAGCCCGACAAAACCGGTGATTACAGTTCAAATCGAGACCAGATGAAAATGTCATTTAATCATTACTATTCAGAAGGTTATGAACAATGATCGGCCAAACGCTGGGACACTACTGAACGGTCAGAAATGGACAATCTGGATTTTCCGACTCAAACATAGCCTTGTTCAATACACTGAACAGAATTGACAATCCCGGCTCGCTCGAGTAAATTCCCTAACGAACGTTTAGCAGGGGCTTCGAATGGAGCAAACTCAAGAACGCCTGCTCAATGCGGCAGCAGAACTGTTTTCTAAACAAGGCTATGCGGGGGTGTCGATGCGTGATATCGCCCGGGCAGTGGGTATTACGCAGGCTGCTATCTATCACCATTTTCCCAATAAAGACGCTTTGTATATCGCCACTGTCACCCACTTGTTTGAACAACACACCCTGGGTATCAGCAAAAAAATGTCGACAATCGATGACCCTGCCCAGCGGCTGGAGGTGCTTATCGGTGCCATG
Source organism: uncultured Halioglobus sp. (assembly GCA_963976735.1). Taxonomy (GTDB): domain Bacteria; phylum Pseudomonadota; class Gammaproteobacteria; order Pseudomonadales; family Halieaceae; genus Marimicrobium. The sequence continues at coordinate 66,078 of CAXBLZ010000010.1, read as the reverse complement.
CTGGAGGCCACAGAAAAGGACCCGCGGTTCAGGCGTATTTATATGCGCGAACTACTGGAGGGCGATGAGAAGAAACTTGCGGCAATCGCAGAGAACGCATTTACGGCATTTTACGAACCGCTCTATGCATTGATGGGTGAGCTGGCCCCCGACAGTGACCCACAGCTTCTTATTTTTTCTATGGCGGGCATGATATTTCATCACCTCGAGGTGCGTAAGCTCGCACCCCATCTGCCACATGCAGCCGAAGGCAGTACTGGAATTCCTTTACTGACAAGCCATATCACCCAGCTGTTTTTGCATGGGGTAAACCCCGCATGAAATGGCTGCTATTGAGCATTTTCGCACTGGCACTGTCGGGATGCGGGAAAGCTGCGGATGGCGATATTGGTGTCACAGCTCCCGTGACAGGCACTCGGGTCATTGTCACTAACCCGCAACAGCGGTCCATCGATTACAGTTTGACCGCGCTTGGCACCGTTGAAAGCATCCATAACCCGACCATCTCCGCGGAAACATCGGGACAACTTGTCGGTATTGAGGTCAGTGAGGGCCAGACTGTTGACGCACAGCAGTTACTTGCGTCTATAGACAACACTTTGTACAGCATAGAGGTGGATAAGGCAGCAGGTGAATTAAAGCGCCAGAAAGCGTTACTGGACAACCAGCAGCGAGAAGTAAATCATCTGCTGCGCCTGGCAAAGTCACAGTCGGTCTCCAAGGACAAGCTGGACGATGAACAATCGCAGCTACAGATGTTATCGGCCATGCTGGAGGTGGCGAAAAAGCAAAGTGAGCAGACGCAGTATCTTGAATCCAAGACCCGGGTACTAGCGCCGAGAGAGGGCTTGATCGCCAAGCGATATGTCTCTACCGGCGACTATGTTACCCCGGGGCAGCCCTTGTTTGACCTGGTCTCAGTAAAAAAATTGCAAGCGCGCCTGGCCTTCGCCGAACACCACGCCGCCACTATCCGCATAGGCAAAGCAGTCAGGTTGCAATCCCCGGCCTCGCACGAGACCGTCGCTCTCGGCAAGGTAGGCAGTATCAACCCGCGGATCAATCCAAGGAGCCGGGCTCTTGATGTCATTGTCGAGTTTGACAACCCCGGGGGCTGGTATCCGGGTGCCAGCGTCGATGCCAGGCTGATCCTGGGGCACACCGAGGGCGCGCTGACTGTGCCGATTCTCAGCGTGGTAAGGCGTGAGGGCGACGATGTTGTATTTGTCGTTAACGGCGATCATGCCAGCAAGCGCATAGTGAAGCTGGGCTGGCAAGAAGACGACTGGGTGGAAGTGTTGGAGGGCCTTTCCACACAGGACCAGGTAATAACCGAGGGTTCCGCGCTGGTCAGCGACGGCAGCAAGCTGATCTTCAATGTGAAGAATCCCGCACTGTGAGTTTCATTGATATTTTTGTCCGCCGCCGGGTCCTGGCTTACATGCTTAGCGCGGCCATCCTCCTGTTCGGCCTCATCGGGCTGAGGGATATTGGCCTGAACCGCATGCCCAATGTCAGCCCGCCGGTGGTAACCATAACTACGGTCAACCCCGGCGCCAGTCCGGAGATCATGGACAGTAGTATCACCAGTGTAATTGAAGCTTCGGTTAACTCGATTTCAGCAATTGATTATGTGCGTTCACAGTCCGTCCCCAGCGTGTCACAGATACGGGTAGCGTTCGAACTCAGCAAAGACGCGAACGTGGCCTTCAACGAGGTGCAGGCCAAAGTCAACCAGGTGATCAACGATCTGCCTGATGAGGCAGAAACACCCATTGTGGCGAAGGTCGATCCGAATGCCATTCCGGTGATGTGGCTGGTGCTCAAGGGTGATCGCCCCTTGAACGAGCTGAACAGGATAGCCCGCCAGCAGGTCAAAAAGCTGCTGGAGAACATCAATGGTGTGGGCGAGGTATTTGTCGGCGGCGGTCGTGAGCGCAAGATACGCGTGGACATCGATCTGGCAAAAATGTCTGGCCTTGGAGTTACCACGCAGGATGTGATTGCAGCATTCGCCCGAGAGCATATCCAGATTCCGGGGGGATACCTGGTCAGCGGTAACCTTGAAAAGCTCCTGCATCTGGACCTGGAATACCACAGTGTACGCGAACTTGGGAATCTGGTGGTGATGTGGCGTGATCAGATCCCAGTCACGCTTGCAGATATCTCTGCCATCAGTGACAGTCTGTCAGACAAGCGCAGCCTGGCCCGTCTTAATGGACGCGAAGGCGTCGCGATCGGTATCCAGAAGGTGCAAAACGCCAATACGGTCGCCTTAGTCCGGGAAGTGTCTACACGGCTTGACGAACTGGTCAGGCCGTCCTTACCCGACGGTGTGGAATTGATCGTCGCTACCGACGAGTCAGATATCATTGAAGCTACTGTCTCCGCCCTTAAGAGTCATGTACTGGAAGGTACGTTTTTGGCAGCGCTGGTGGTGTTATTTTTCCTGCTGAATTGGCCGGCAACACTGATCATTGCCACGGCTATTCCCGTCTCCCTGGCCGGCGCGGTGGTGGTGATGTATTTTGGTGACTATACCTTCGATATTATGACCCTGTCGGGCCTGCTGCTACTGATTGGCGTGGTGGTCGATGATGCTATTGTGGTTTTGGAGAACATCCATCGCCAACATGAAATAGGGGATGTGAGTGCCGACCAGGCGGCCAGCGCGGGTACTCGCGAAGTGCTGTTTCCGGTTATCGCGGCATCTCTGACACTGGTTTGCATGTTCACCGCTGTGATTTTTATGCCAGGTATGGTCGGTATTTTCATGCGCTCCTTTGCAGTGGTCGTCGTGGCCGGTGTCATCGCATCGTTGTTTGTATCGTTGACGCTCACGCCGGCATTATGCGCACGCTTTCTTGGAGCTCCGGTCAGGAGCAACAAAGGCCCTATTGGCCTGCTGCACCTTTTTCATGCCGGAACGGAGCAAGTTTACAGCTCGGTGCTGGATCGCTGTCTTCGATACCGCTGGACCGTGATGCTGGCCACCGTGCTGGTTGTGTTGAGCAGTGGTTATTTTGTCAAAAAACTGGGTGCAGAGTTTTTCCCGGAGGATGATGAATCCCGTTTTTTGGTCAACTTGAAAGCACCCATTGGTACTTCCGTGGACTACATGGACGCAAAGATAGACCAGGTTGAAGCGCTGATCTCGCGTCACGGGGAGGTAAGCCATATCTTCTCTATCATAGGTTCCGCGCGCTCTTCTGATGTTAATGAAGCCACTGTCAACGTCATGTTAAAGCCAAAAGCGGCGCGCGAAGTTTCCCAGCGAACCTTTATGAATGAGGTGCGTAACGAGCTGGTCGAGGTGCCCGGCCTGCAATCGTACGTGGCCAATTTTCCGTTCATTTCGGGTATGAGCGACGCACCCTTGCAGGTCTATGTGACCGGGCCAGATCTGTATGAGTTGGCCCGGCAATCCCAGTTGGTATTTGAGCAGCTGGCGGGTCTTGCGGGCATGGGTGACATCCGTATGGATCTGCAGCTGGATCGCCCGATGCTGCGCTTTGATATCGACCGCAACCGCGCCAAGGCGCTGGGCATCGACACTGGCACGATTGGGGATTCCCTGCGCGTGCTCGCCGGCGGTGCCGACATTGCTAAGTACAGCGAACTGCCAGGGGATGGTGAGCGCTACGACATTCGCCTGGCGGCACAGCATGCAAGCATGCGCAATGCCAAGGATCTGGAAGATATTTACCTGCGCGGACCTGATGGGGACCTTGTTCGTCTTGATTCGGCAGTAACAATATTTGAGGACTATGGCCCGGCAGCAGTAAATCGCATGAATCTCAACTTCGCAGCGGAATACCTCAGTACGCCGGATGTATCACTGGCTGAAGCCATGGTTATGTTTCGCAAAGTTACCAGCGAAGTTTTGACACCGGGATACCGGCTGGTACTGGGGGGCCAGGCAGATGAATTGGAAAAGTCCAAGGGCTACCTGTTATTCGTGTTTGGCACCGGCCTACTGCTGATATACATGGTACTGGCCAGCCAATTCAACTCTTTCCTGCAGCCGATACTGGTCATGCTGGCGCAGCCGCTGGCAATTGTCGGTGGCGTGTTCGCCCTTTGGCTGGCGGGCTACACACTTAGCATTTATTCCATGATTGGTCTGGTTCTGCTGGTGGGTCTGGTGTCAAAAAATTCGATTCTGCTGGTGGATCTGATCAATCGCTATCGCCAGCAGGGTATGGATCCCAGCACTGCAATTCGCACGGCATGTCCCCGCCGTATGCGCCCGGTGCTGATGACCTCCTTGACTGTTGTGCTGGCCATGACGCCAGCTGCCCTAGGGGTGGGTGTAGGCGCCGGACAATACGGACCACTAGCTGTCGCAGTGATAGGCGGAGTGGTCAGTTCAACACTGTTGACCCTGGCGGTGATTCCAGTAGCGTACTCGCTGATGGCGCGTTGGCTGGTTGTTCAGCCCAATCAGGAAGTTGACTAGAACCGAGTTTTTCGAGGTGTTTATGCACACGCGATCCGCCGCTGAGAAGGCGCGTATCATTGATCGATTGTCACATTCTGTTGTGCATACCCATTTGCAGGGAATCTGCCTGGAAAGTATTAACGGTGACGAATTGACTATGAAATTGCCTTATAGGAAGGAGTTGGTGGGTAACCTCGAAACTGGCGCCACCCATGGTGGAGCACTGACCGTGTTGCTGGATCATACACTCGGTACAGCATGTATTTGCTGTGACCAGATCGAGGCCGCCATCACGCCAACGTTGGACTTGCGCATCGATCACCTGAGTGTAGCTCCGGCGGATAAGGATATTTTTGCAGTGGCCCGGATATATAAGGTCACGCGAAGAATCCTATTTGCGGAGGGCTTCGCCTACTGTGAATCGAGGGATAGGCCCATTGCCAAAGCCACTGGCAGCTGGGTGTTAATGCCGGAGTTGCGGCTTTCCGAGTTACTACTGTCAACTGAGGCATCCGTGCAACAATGACCCTATCGGATCTTATACATTATGAGCCCAATGCCAGAACTCTGGAGCGATGGCTAAAAAAGGTACCATACGCCACATACCTTGGTATCAAAGCCGAGGTCCACGGCAACGAAATCCTTTTCATCCTGCCCGCAGATAAAAAGCTGATTGGCAACCCGACTCTACCTGCGATTCATGGTGGTGTGGTGGGTGCTTTTATGGAGCAGGCAGCAGCGTTTCACCTGATAGCTAAAATGGATAAACCTGTGTTGCCAAAGATCATCAACTTTTCCCTGGATTATCTTCGCCCCGCACGCTTGCGCGATACCTATGCCGAGTGCACACTGACTCGACAGGGGCGGTTTATCGCCAATCTCAGTATCACTGCCTGGCAAGAAAAGAGCGACGAGCCCAATGCCATCGCCAGAGCGCATTTTCTGATACCGGAAAGAGATCGATAAGGCGCCTGTTGGGTACGACGATTTAGCCTCAAAACAAGGCCTGGCGCCACACACGTGGGGCTCGACTGACCAGAAATGTGCAATCTCTCGTCACTTCGAGAGCTTCTTGCAGGAATATTCTGCCTGTGATTCCCACTTTTAGAGTAAAAAAAGCTACTTGTCAGTGCCCTTTGTAGCGCACCGCCACCCGCCGGGCCAGCGGCGAGGTCAACTGTTGCAGCCTGTCCCTGGCGAATTCCAATATCAAGCTGCCACCGGCAACTGAAATAGTCCGCGACAATGCTTCTTCCAACGGTAGTTGTTTAGAGCAACGACATTTTCAGAGCCTGAAGTCACTGGAGTCGCGCCATCACGACTAGAATGGCACCGATACTTGCTGTAATAGCGCCGGTAATTCTGGAGCTTGTTCTCCAGGTCTGATGCGGTCCAGAACAAGGTCTGATCCAGCAGCTCTCGCCGGACACTGCCTATCAATCGCTCCACAAACGGATGAGACATTGGCACATGTGGCAACGACTTGACATGTTTGCTTTGCCTCACCATCACTGGCAAATTCGCCCGCATCGGCCTCTTTTAACGCCTGTTGTATTTCCCGGACCTGCCATTCGTTGAGTTCGATGAATTCCCGGATGGCTTCAGAAGCGAGAAACGACTTCGACCGCTGCGTAGCAGCTGCGAGCCGGTCCAATTGCTCTTTAAGTTCGTCGTCAAGACGGATGGTCATGGTCGTGGACATAAAAACACCGCGAGGTTGTGTCGAGGTGTACACACCGTAGCACAGCAGATTGCCTGGTCTCCATCCAGCCGGTTTTCACTGCCGGGCTTTTGCCGGGTTGAGTCCTGCGCGGTTGTGCATGGTGGCGCAGTTTGCAACGGGCGGCCCACCATAAAGTTTAGTAAAAACAATTGATTAAAATTTCAGATGAGGCGCGTTCTACGGTGAAGTGCGACAGTAGCTCGGGAAACACTGTAATAAAGCCTCTCGGGGCGTCATATAGCCTAGACACTTCCTTGGAATATTGTTGATCTTTTTCGCCAGGTCGTTCAGGTTTTCTTGGGTTATCGCCTGGATATCAATCGACCTCGGTAAATAGCGCCTCAGTCGGCCATTCATGTTCTCATTGCTTCCGCGTTGCCAAGGCGAGTGGGGCTCGCAGAAATACGTCTTACAGCGCGTCCTGCGCTCCAGTGGACGATAATCAGCGAACTCTGAACCCTGGTCAAAGGTAACCGTTTTCCAAAGCTTACAGGGATGCTTCTGAATCCGGCATTCCAGAGCGCCCATTACTGTAGCCGTCTTCCGATCGGCATGTTTGTCCAGAACTACAAAGCGCGTTTTGCGCTCAACGTAGGTCGCTACATTCAGATACTTGGTATTGGAAAAAGCGATGGTATCCCCTTCCCAATGGCCAAACTCCTCTCGACTTTCAATTTCTTGGGGCCGTTCAGTTATCAACGTAATCCCGCAATATTTGCCGGATCCTACTTTCCGTCCCCAACGATTACCGCGGCGACGTTTCTTGTAGTGCAGGAGTCGGTAAAGACCTTTATTGCCCAGCCTGTAGATATACCGGTAAATGGTTTCATGACAAACGTAGTATGGTTTGCCCTCTCGCTTCATCCGCCCGGCAATCTGCTCAGGGCTCAAGCCTCGCTTTAATCCTCGCAGAATATAATCATAGAGGCGCGGCCCGGTTCTTATCTTCCCTGGTTTATCTGCCCTGCGTTTCAGACTTTTCCGATGTGCGATTCCAGGCAAATAGCCAATGGATCGACGATTTCGTTGTACTTCACGATAAATCGTTGATCTATGACGGCCCAGGCGTTGAGCAATCTGGATTTTGCTTAGTCCCATCTCCAAAAACGTATAGAGCCTCATCCTTTCTGGCATGGTTAATTGTGTATAGCATGACATGGCGGCAGCCTCCTCTTGTCCAATTAATTGGATTAGAGTGTATCCCGGCATTAGGCTGTCGCACTTCTAAGTAGAATTCAGCTGATAACTACGAACCAGGCGGTCGGAGGGGGCGGCCATCCGCTTCGAATCGTGCCAGGCGCGCCAATCAAATCAAGGTCCGTACCGGAGACATCCTTTACAGATCATACCGGGCACATGGTTTACAGTTCCGGGCAATTAACCCTCGCTGTTATTGCGGAACCAGGAGGCCAGTTCCTCTTCACTGAGTTCACCAGCAGCCAAAGCGACGAAAGTCACCGCAGCATCAGCTTCCCCGGCTTTGAGATATACGCCGTTTATCCGCAGGAAACCGACTGAGGCATAGAACGCCACTCTCTTGTTGCCGTCGATGAAAGGGTGGTTGGATGCTATGCCAAACCCGTAGGCAGCAGCGAGATCAAACAGATTCGGTTCGAGCGCGTACTCGAGGATGTTGATTGGGCGGGCGAGGGCCGACTCCAGCAACCCTTCATCACGAATGCCGGGGGCCCCGCCTTGCTCGAGTAGCGTTTTCTGGTGCACCGCAATAATCGTGTCTTTGCGCAACCATTTCGGTGCCTTCACTTAGCCAGCTCTCGGAGCGTGTTTTTGAATTGACGACCAATGACCTCCATCGCTTCCATCTGCTCGTCAAATTCAGGGTCGTACTGGGTCAGCATGTAGCCATCCTCGGTCTCGACTAGGTAAATCTCGTCCCCCTTGTCAACGTTGAGATGGCTGAGAGCCTCCTTCGGCAGGACAACACCTGCGCTATTGCCGATCTGTTTCACTTTCAATTTCAACATTATTCACTCCACATCACGTAAGGGCAGGTTGCGATGTAATTACATATGTACTAACGCGAATCATACGGGTTCTGGTCGGTTAGTTCATCTGTCGCATGCGGCGACATATCCGGGAGGGGAGAGCGGTTTCACCATGTGGGCCGACTGATACTTAGTCTTTGAACCCCTGACTGAAACCGTTCCTTTTGGTCAGTGCGAAACGTAGGGTTTCTACGGTGGAATACGGGTCGATACGGGGTGGTTTGAGGGCGGGCCATATCTAAGTAATTGAATTTTATAGCTTTAAAATATAACGATTGCGGCTACGAACCAGGCGGTCGCACGTTCGAATCGTGCCAGGCGCGCCAATTATCTTCTTTAAATCAGCAGCTTATAAGGGTGGCAACGCAAACACGTTTCCGCGGAAACGTGTATCGGGCCCGGTAGCAATCGGTCTGCCATTCGGCATGTTAAATACGGGTGCCCCGGCTGCATCCCGGTTTTATCCTCCAGCCAGTGCACCACGCCGCAGTCACAGGCGAGGCGACGGGACGTTTCCGCGGAAACGCATCCGCCCGTTTCCAGCTGGGCTTCTGCGCCTTCGCCGTCTTCTTGCAGGGTATTGCTATCGGTATGGATATGGAGCGTGCAGCGGTCGCCGCCGTTCACCGCTTGCTCTGTATTGCTGAGGTAACTGTCGGCGATGCGCTCCAGTGCGTCGGCGCGGCGCGCGGCGATGGGGGTTTCACTGCCGTCAGGCGTTTCCGGGATCGACAGACGGTAAAGATCTCGTCGACCCAGTAGCTCGTCCATAAAGGGTATTTCGTCCAGCACAATATCAAATTCCTGGCGCGCAAGGATCATCCGGATTTTGTTTTAAATAAGGATTCCAATCACAGCGAGTTCCGGCTCCGCGGGTCATTGCGCGGTTAAGCCTTCCTTACCGGGATCCCCCTGGACGAAATGTGGCGGACGACAAATTGCCACGCGGTGCGCCCATGGCGGCTAATGTCTACCATTCTGGCCGCTTGAGCCCATGCCTGCGGCCCGGGTGTTGTGCCATGATCAGGCAGGACAGCGGGTCCAGTACAAGGCGCGAGCATGACGATTTCAGCAGCCAGGCAACACCTCAGACACGAGATTCTCGTGGGCGGGGTTTCCAATACCATTTTCAATGGCGTAATCGCCTGGTTTTTGCTGAAAAGTGGCCCTGCCCTGGCCTGGGGTGGCGACCACAGTTTCGCCGTGGACGTGCTTGCCACCGCCTTTATCCTGCCCTTCATCGTCGCCCTGATCATCATCCCGCTGCAGCGGGGCAAGCTCAACAAGGGCAAGCTGGAGCCCATTTACCTGGGCGCCAGTTCCTTTATGCAGCGCGTGGCTGACCGACTGCCCGCCGGCACCTTCAAGAGCGCCCTGATCTTCGGCCTGTTCGGTATTTGCATCATTGCTCCGTTGACCCTGCTGGGATTCTATCTGCTGGGTGTGAGTCATGTCAGTCCCCTGAACTACGCCATCTTCAAGGGAATCTGGGCTGGCCTGATGGCTGCCCTGCTGGTCGTGCCCATGGTATTGCTCGCGCTGCGCCGAGTCTGATGCCCGGGAAGGAGGCCGGGATGAGGGCGGCCTGAGTTATCACCCGCAAAGCCTGCTCTTCGATTACAATAGAGCGCATAATTCCAAACAGCGAGGCGGTGAATGGCGCACAGGGCAACGAGGGCTAGGCGAGTAGCCTGTCTGCTGGTGGTGGCCACACTGCTGCCGACGGTCGCATCGGCCAGCGGGATTAGCGAGACATTCACCCGCACCAGCCTGCTGTTGATTCTGATGATCACGCTGGCCGATATCTGCGGCTTCCTGTTTGAGCGCATGGGCATGGCCGAGATTCTCGGCCAGATCTATGCCGGCATCCTGCTGGGCAACCTGGCTCTGGTGGGCATCGATTTTGATCTCAGCACGTTATTGCGCTCCAGCGAGTTTATGGTCTATTCCTCGGAGTTGGCGTTGATCCTGCTGCTGTTTATCGTCGGCCTGGAATCGGATATGCGCGCGCTAATCAGGGTTGGCAGCAACGCTCTCGCAGTGGCCGTCACCGGCATGGTGTTGCCGGTTGCGCTCGCACTGGCAGCAGGGGCCGTGCTGGGTTTTGGCACTGGTATCAAGGGCTGGTTCGTCGGCGCGATGCTGGCGGCTACCTCAGTGGGCATCACGGCCAAGGTGATCGGCGACAGCGGCATGATCAATACGAACTCGGCGCGGGTCATCCTGGGTGCCGCCGTGATCGATGATGTACTGGGTATCCTGCTGTTGGCGGTACTCGCCAGCGTGGCGGTGAGTGGCGAGTTTTCCGCAGTGGATCTCGCGTGGATTGTCGCCAAGGCCCTGTTGTTTTTTGGCTGTGCGCTGCTGATCGGGCAGAAATTCATGCCCAGCGTCGTGCATATCATTTCACTGAACAAGCACTCCAGCGTCTGGACCGGGTTCGCGCTGTGCCTGGCGCTGTCCTTTGCCCAGTTGGCCCATTTTGCGGGGCTGGCTCCCCTGATCGGCGCGTTCGTCGCTGGCCTGATACTCGATGATGTGGATTTCCGGGTCGGGGATGCCCTGCAAAAACAACGGCTGGAGGAACTGGTTAAACCCATCAGCGATATCATGCTGACCATTTTCTTCGTCGGTATCGGTGCGCAGGTTCAGTTGCAAACGCTGCTGGATCCACAGGTGCTGCTGCTGATCGGTACCCTCACCCTTGTGGCTGTTGTCTCCAAAGGGGTTGCCGGCTATGTGGTCCGCGGCCCGGGCCTCGACCGGCGGGGTATCGGCTTTGCCATGATTCCACGTGGCGAGGTGGGCCTGGTGTTCGCCGCGTTCGCGTTCGGCCACCAGATATTCGAAGCTGAAATGTATTCGGCCCTGGTACTGGTGGTGCTGTTGACCACGCTGTTTGGGCCCATCCTGCTCAAGCCTCGCCTGCAGCATTTCACGTAAAAGGCAGGCGTGTAGACTGTTTGAGCGCCATCCCCTGTTGCCCTTTCGTCAGTAGCCCCAGAGTCCGGGTATCTAGCGAGCCGCAAATAAGCGGCAGTGAGATGGCAACCGGCTTCCTGGCAGTAATACTACTGGCAACCAGAAAGCCGGTGTTGAAACGGCGCGCTATTGCGCCTTGCGACGGCGTCGTCCTGCCAACAGCAAGCCGAGGCCTACCAAGGCGAGAGTACTCGGTAACGGCACATCTGAAGGTGGGTTATTTGGATTGGTGCCCGGGTCGCCCAGGAAGAAGCTATCAATACCAATATCAGCGCGAGGCCCCAGCGTGCTGTGTGCTACGACTTCCAGTGTCTGGATTTCGGAAGTGGCAGTGAAGATCATGGTCTGCCAGGTCCAGTCCACCGCTACACCGCTTGCCGGAAGGAGCATATCATCAGAGTTATGACTCTCGGTACCGAAAATAACCTCCCAGTAACCGCCCGCTTCGGAGAAGACGGAGTTACTGATACTCTGCTCAAACGAAATTTCGTACTGTTTGCCGATGTCCAACCCTGTGAGGCCGACTTGTAGTGCGCTCTCAACGTACGGGCTGGAACGGCCGTCCCACCCTATACCGTGCAGAAAGTCGCCACCGGTACTGCTGGACTTCCACGCAAAGCCAGAAAACGTGGTGCTCGCGTTAAAAACATCCGGTGTACCAGCGGTTGTGGTCCAGCCCGGGGGCGTCGCGCTGTTGAATGAATTGGTGTTACCTGTGTAACCCTCAAAACCGCCATTGGCAAAGGCGTCCAGCAACGCGGCTGAAGCGTTTGTCGATAGCAGGGACATTGAAGCGACAGCGACTGCTGCGATTGTATTCTTATATCTACTTGACGTGGTCATGTGAATTTCCTCCTGAAATTTAACGAGCCAGCGCGTATAACAGGCAAACCGCATGCCGGTTTTTGCAAGTTATTGAATTCATGTCTCATTTCTGGTTTGACATTTTTCTGCATTTCTGATTTGTAAAAAATCCTGACACCTGCCGTGCCGTTGTGGGGAGATCAAAGGGTGGTCAGTCCATGAAGAGGAGCGGCTGGCGGGCGTGGGCTCAGTTCTAAAGGCTTGCTTGCGGTTCTTGTCTGGTCAGGTATCGCTATACCCAGGCGTGCGCCGCTGTATGAAGGCCGCCATCGCTTCCTGGGTGTCGGCTGTTTGCGAGCAGAGAATCTGGTTGCGGTCTTCCAGCGCTATCGCCGCCTCGAGGCTGCCAATGTCGATATTGATGTTCAGCGCTTCTTTCGACAGCCGCAAACCCAGCGGTGAATTGGTCAGCATTAACTGAATGTCTTCCTCTGCGGCTGCCTCCAACTGACCGGCCTCGGCAACTTGCGATACCAGCCCAACGGATAGCGCGCGCTCGGCATTGATAAACTTGCCGGTGAGAATCAGTTCCGACGCCAGTGATGCGCCCACCAGTCTCGGCAAAAAGTAGGAGGAGCCCATGTCACAGCCGCCGAGACCAATGCGGATATAGGCACAGTTCATCCTCGCGGTGGTATCCGCAATCCGGATATCCGAGGCCATGGCCAGCGAAAAGCCACCGCCACACGCCGCGCCGTTGATCAGCGCAATAATCGGCTGCGGGCAGCGGCGCATGGCGAGATAAATCTCCGCGATGTTCCGCTGTGAGATCAAGCCTGCCTGCACGCTTCCCATTGCCAGGGATTCCTCGGGCTTGCCAACTGTCTTCAGGTCCAATCCGGCACAGAACGCCCGGCCCGCTGCCTTGAGTACGACAATGCGGCGATCCTGACGGTCAGCGAGATCGCGAAAATAGGACCTGAGTTCTGACACCATGGTCGGGTTCAGGGCATTCAGGGAGTCGGGGCGATTCAGCGTCAGCCAGTCTACCTGCCCGCGCTCCTCAAGTAGCAGTGTTTCAAATTGATCGGTTCGAGTGTCTGGCATGGTTGTATGCTCCTGATCCAGAGGTGGCAGTTGAGATCAGCCGATGTCCCTGTCGCGATTTTCCCAGTAGGGCTGGCGCAGGATTTTCTTCAGAATCTTGCCTGATGGATTTCGCGGCAGTTCTTCGACAATCTGCAGCTGGCGCGGAATCTTGTATCCTGCGATCTTGTCCCGGCAAAACTCAACCATCTCCTCGACGATTAATGTCATCCCCGGTTTGGTGACGACAAAGGCCAGCAGGGCCTCGCCGAACTTTTCATCGGGCACACCGATCACTGCGACGTCAGCCACCACCTCGAGTTTGGCCAGTGTGTTCTCCACTTCCACCGGGTAGATATTTTCGCCACCGCTGACAACCATGTCCTTGATACGATCCTTGAGGTAGAGATAGCCCTCGTCATCCACGTAACCCGCATCGCCGGTGTGCAGCCAGCCATCGGTCAGGTTGGCCGCGGTGGCCTCGGGCAGGTTGTAGTAGCACAGCATGTTGGTGTCAGATTTCACCCGGATCTCACCCACCTCGCCGGTGTCTACCTCATTACCCGCGGTATCCACGATGCTGATCTCAACCCCCACGGAGGGGCGACCGCAGGATCTCAGCAGTTCGGGCTTGCCCGCCAGCGCCCGGCGGTGGTCGCCGGGCGACAGGGTGGCCACGGTACCTGTGGTTTCGGTCATGCCATACATCTGGATGAACTCACATTTGAAGACCTCGATCGCGCGGCGCAACACGGTTTCCGAGATCGGGGAGGCGCCGTAAAACATGGTCTCCAGTTTGCTGAAATCCCTCTGCTCTATGCCGGGGACCTGCAACACCGCCATGATCATCGCCGGCACCATAAAAATACTGGTGACCGGATATCGCTCCATGTCATCCAGTACCTGCACTGGATCGAACACCCGGTGCAGCAGTGTGTGTTGTCCGTTATAGATGCTCGCCACCACCGAGCCGGCGCCGCCGATATGGAACATCGGTGCGCAAAGGATGCCCGCAGTGCCGGCATCCGGTCGCCGCGGCGTGGCGATGATATTCATCATGGTCAGCTGCAGGACGTTGAAGTGCGAGGTCACCACACCCTTGGGGTTACCGGTGGTGCCGCTGGTATACAACTGCAGAAACGGTTCGTCTTTATCCACCTCGACAGATGGGCTGGTCGTGGCAAAGCGGGCTATCCAGTCATCCCAGTGCAGGCTGTCGGGCTGGTTGGCTGTGATAATGGCAATGTCGGGCGGAAGTTGGGGGCGCAATGCATCGAGCGTCGCTTCCATGCCTGCCAGCACGAGCAGCGCCCGGGTGTTGGAGTCGCCGATAATAAAGGCGAGCTCCGCCGGGGCCAGCCGGTAGTTGAGCGGCACAGCGACGGCCCCCACCTTGCTGGCGGCCATGAACAACAGGCCGTGCTCGATGCTGTTTTCGCCCAGAATCGCGACCCGTTGCTCCTTCTGTACGCCCAGGTTGAGGAAGCCGTTGCCGAGCTGATTGGCAACGTCATTGACCTCACGATAGCTCATCGTCGTTTCGTGATGGCTGAAGCAGGGCGAGTCAGGTGTATTTCTGGCGTAAAACTCAAGGTAGTGGTGAACGAGCATCGTTGTCTCTATCTAGTTATTTGTATTGAGTAATTGTCTAACAGGTGCGGTGCTGTTTGCCAGTAAATAGTTTTTCGCAGATTGTTTTTCTGTGACAGGAGATCGCGCTTGCAGACCGCATGGGAAAAACTGTTACCATTAGCGCGCTATGAATTTGCAAACTCCTGTCTATCCGCCCAATCCCGATTATGGCAACGGCCTGTATCGCCGTCGCATCCGCCTTGTTCAGACCGCGACGGGCGAGGTTTGCGGTGAACTGGAAGACGATTGCCACGGCTTTCGAGTGGTGCTGCAACACGATGGACGGGTCGTGACGGGCGTGTCCGGCAGAGCGCTGCGCGTGCCTATGAGTACCTGTGGCCAGGCGCTCAAACCCCTGCAGGGGTTGATTGGTATCGCACTGGATACGCCGGTATCGGAGATCGTGGCCAGTGTAAATCCTCGCAGCAACTGTACGCACTGGTACGACCTCGCGCTGCTGGCGCTGGTGCACGCCACACAGGCTGAAGCCGAGCGTATATATGACGTCGAGGTCGTTGACCAGCCGCCGGATGGCAGTCCCGCCCGGGCCGAGGTCTTGCTCAATGGAGAATCGATACACTGCTGGCTGCTGGACGGCACTACCGTGGTCCAACCACAGGCGTTTGCCGGTAAGCCGATGCTGAAAGGCTTTTCGGCATGGGCCAACGATGCGTTTGAGGGGGCTGCGCGTGAGGCCGCGTTTGTCCTGAGCAAGGGCGTTTTTGTCGCATTCTCGCGGCTGTTTGATATGAGCGGCAGTAGTGGGCAGTCAGCCCTGGCGCATGCCAATATGCACGGCGCGTGCTACACCTATTCCAAGGGTGTGGTAGAACACGCCGTGCGCAATCACGATGTCGTGCGGGATTTCAGCGACACGCCGGAGCAACTCCTTACCTTCCGCTGAGGCCAGGAAATTGATTCTCCTCATGAAAACGTCGATTCGCGGCCCACAAGATGGATTTTATCGCTGTGTGGGAGTTAACTTGTTAACACCACCTATCAGAAAGTGACCGTTAACTGAACTCGGGAGTGCAGTGATGACAGGCGACATGACGCCAGCTCCGGACCTGACATCGCACGGAAAGGGCACCGGCGTATTGCGAACGCAGAAGCCGGTTTATGTCGATCTGCTGCCTCCCTGCAACAACGCCTGCCCGGCAGGAGAAAACATTCAGGCCTGGCTGGCGCTGGCTCAGGAGAATCGATTCGAGGAGGCCTGGCAGAAGCTCGTTGAAGATAACCCTCTTCCCGCCGTGCATGGCCGGGTGTGCTATCACCCGTGTGAGGACAGCTGTAACCGCGCGTTCGTCGACAGCCCGGTGAGTATTCACGCCGTGGAGCGGTTTCTGGGTGATATGGCGCTTGCAGAAAACTGGGTGCCGAGCGTGGTTGGTGCCGCCAGCGGCAAGCGCGTTCTGGTGGTGGGTGCCGGCCCCAGCGGACTGTCCGCCGCCTATCATCTGACCCGGATGGGACACGAAGTGGAAATCCATGAAGCAGGCCCTGTTGCCGGTGGCATGTTGCATTTTGGTATTCCGGCATACCGTCTGCCGCGCGAGGAGTTGGACAGCGAAATCGCTCGCATTGAGCAGATGGGTGTCACAATCGTGCTGAATCACAGGGTGCAGGACCTGGTGCTGGCGAAGGAGCAAGGACACTTTGATGCGGTGTTTGTCGCCATCGGCGCGCACATTGGCAAAAAGGCGCATATTCCGGCGCGCGATGCGGGAAAAATTCTCGATGCGGTCACTTTCCTGCGGGATGTGGATTCCGGCAATGCGCCAAAGCTGGGTCGCCGTGTGGCTATATACGGTGGTGGCAATACCGCCATGGATGCTGCGAGAACGGCAAAACGGTTGGGCGCGGATGAGGCGCTCGTTATTTATCGCCGCGATCGAGAGCATATGCCCGCGCATGAATTCGAGGCCGATGATGCCGTTGCAGAAGGCGTCAAAATCAATTGGCTGCGAACAATAAGCGAGATTGATGAGACCACAGTCAAAGTGGAAAAAATGATTCTTGAGGACGGCCGTCCGGTCGCCACTGGCGAATTTGAAACCCTCGAAGCCGATTCACTGATTCTCGCACTCGGTCAGGATACGGATACCGGGTTTCTCAAGCAGGTGCCGGGTATAGAGTTTAGCAACGACGGCACCGTCGTTGTCTCCTCGCAGATGATGACGGGTCACGAGGGCATTTTTGCCGGTGGCGACATGGTTCCCAGTGAGCGCACCGTAACGGTGGCGGTCGGGCACGGCAAAAAGGCCGCGCGCTATATAGATGGATTCTTGCGGCAAGCCCCTTATCGCCCGGCAGAGAAAAACCCGCTGGTCGGGTTTGATCGGCTGCACGTCTGGTATCGGACCACTGCGCCCCAGCGGCTGCAGCCCACCTTGCCGGTCGACGCGAGGAAGACCGGTTTTGATGAGGTTGTGCAGGGGCTGTCCGCGCAGGAGGCCCAGTTTGAAGCACAGCGCTGTTTCTCCTGTGGCAACTGTTTTGAATGCGATGGTTGTTACGGGGCCTGCCCGGAGGGCGCGGTGATCAAACTGGGGCAGGGCAAGCGTTATCGATTTGACTACGATGTGTGCACGGGTTGTGCAGAGTGCTACGAGCAGTGTCCGTGTCATGCGATTGAATTGATACCCGAAACACCGGGTGATAATGGATGAGTGACATTCAACCCACAATCACGGCGACGATGGATGGCAATGAAGCGGCTGCCCACATTGCGTATCGCGTGAATGAAGTCTGCGCGATCTACCCGATTACGCCATCGTCGCCGATGGCAGAGCATGCCGATGAGTGGTCGGCGCAAAAACTCGCCAATATCTGGGGCAATATTCCCGACGTCATTGAGATGCAGAGCGAAGGCGGTGCGGCAGGTGCAGCGCACGGCGCGCTGCAGACGGGTGCGCTGACCACCACCTTCACAGCATCGCAGGGTTTGATGTTGATGTTGCCCAACATGTATAAAATTGCCGGAGAGTTGACCAGCACCGTATTTCATGTGGCGGCGCGTTCACTGGCTGCCCAGGGACTGTCCATTTTCGGCGATCACTCCGATGTGATGGCGGTGCGTTCGACCGGTTTTGCGATGCTGGCAGCCAGTTCTGTACAGGAAGCCCATGATTTCGCGCTGATCAGCCAGATGTCAGCCTTACAGTCACGGGTTCCTTTCATCCATTTTTTCGATGGCTTTCGCACCTCGCATGAAGTCAACAAACTCAACCTGATTCCCGATCAGGTGATTCGCGACATGATTGATGATGAACTGGTGTACGCTCACCGGCGGCGTGGTTTGAACCCAGACAATCCCTTTATACGCGGTACGGCGCAGAATCCCGACGTCTATTTCCAGGGGCGCGAATCGGTCAATCTCTATTATGAGAAGACACCCGATATCGTCCAGTCTGCAATGGATAGCCTCGCCGCAAACACCGGGCGACACTATAAGCTGTTCGATTACTACGGCGCCTCCGAGGCAGAACGCGTCATTATTATTATGGGCTCTGCGGCCGAGACAGTGATAGAGTCGGTCGCGAGGCTCAACCAGCAGGGAGAGAATGTAGGCGTGCTGCAGGTGCGTTTGTACCGCCCGTTCTCTGTCGCTTGTTTTCTCAGTTCATTACCCGCCTGCGTGAAGACAATCGCCGTTATGGATCGCACCAAGGAAGTGGGCGCCACCGGAGAGCCGCTGTACCAGGATGTGGTGACGGCTCTGGCCGAGGCCTGTGCCGAAGGCAAGCGTTCGGTTATGCCCAGGGTTGTGGGTGGCCGCTACGGCCTGTCGTCCAAGGAGTTTACACCGGCCATGGTGAAAGGCATCTTTGACGAACTGGGCAGAGGGTTGCCGAAAAATCATTTCACCATTGGCATCACGGATGACGTTTCTCATACCAGTATCGATTACGACCCTGCATTCAGTATTGAGGACAGCGATGTCACACGGGCCATGTTCTTCGGGCTGGGATCAGATGGTACGGTGGGTTCAAATAAAAACAGTATCAAGATCATCGGTGAGAATACGGAACTGTTTGCGCAGGGCTACTTCGTTTACGATTCAAAAAAATCCGGGTCGCAGACGGTGTCGCATTTGCGCTTTGGGCCAAGGGTGATTCGAGCGCCTTATCTGATCGAGTCCGCCAACTTTATCGCCTGCCAAAATTACACTCTCATCGAAAAGCGGGATGTACTCAAAAATGCCGCGCCCGGCGCAACATTTTTGCTCAATAGCCACCACGATAAAGAGCATATCTGGGATCAGCTTCCGCGGGTTATCCAGCATGAGATGATTGATAAGAAAATCCGCTTCTATGTTATCGATGCGTCCAGCGTGGCGAAAGCTTCCGGTATGGGAGCGCGCATCAATACAATTATGCAAACGTGTTTTTTCGCGCTTTCAGGTGTGCTGCCTGAAGACCAGGCTATCGCCCACATCAAAAATCATATTGAAAAGTCGTACCTGAAGAAAGGCCGCGATGTTGTTGAGATGAATTTCAGGGTGGTCGATGAAGCGCTGGCTCATCTCGAGGAAGTTGAGGTGCCGGGCAAGGCCACCAGTGAGCAGCCGGTAGTGCCCACTGTGCCCGGTCATGCCCCGATGTTTGTTCGCGAGGTAACAGCCGCGATGATGAGGGGGGAGGGTGACAGGATTCCCGTCAGTATGTTACCTGACGACGGGACCTACCCTTCCGGAACGGCGCGCTGGGAAAAGCGAAATGTGTCCGATGCCATTCCCGTGTGGGAGCCGGACGTCTGCATTCAGTGCGGCAACTGCAGCTTTGTCTGTCCACACAGTGTTATCCGCGCCAAGTTTTACCATCAGGATCACCTTGCCCATGCGCCTGAGACATTCAAGTCAGCGGGCATCAGTGCCCGCGGATTTCCAGAGACGCGCTATACACTGCAAATCTACGCTGAGGATTGCACCGGTTGCAATCTCTGCGTGGCCGCGTGTCCGGCACATGTTTGGCAGCACGGGGAGATGCTGGACCGGAAGGCGATCAATATGGCACCTAAGGCGCCATTACTGGATGCAGAAATAGGCAACATAGCGTATTTCGAGTCGATTCCCTTCCCACTGCCGGAAACGGTAGATTATTCGTCTGTTCGCGGTACACAGTTTCTTGAGCCGCTATTCGAGTTTTCCGGTGCCTGCGCAGGCTGTGGTGAAACGCCCTATCTGAAGCTTCTCTCACAGTTATTCGGGCCGAGAATGCTGGTTGCAAATGCCACCGGATGTTCATCCATCTACGGGGGCAACCTGCCCACCACGCCATGGACCACGAACAGTGAGGGGCATGGTCCCGCCTGGTCGAATTCGCTGTTTGAGGACAATGCGGAGTTTGGCCTCGGGTTTCGCATTACAGCAGACAAGCACCTCGATATCGCCAGGCAGTTGCTCAGGGAACTGCGCGATGATATCGGTGCAGACCTTGTCGATGCAGTGATCAGTGCGCCGCAGGCGATAGGGGGTGAAATTCGCCAGCAACAGGCGCGGGTGGCGGAACTGAAGTTGCGTTTGTCAGCGATGAGCGATAGCAGGGCGAAAAACCTGCTGACCGTTGCCGATCAACTGGTAAGACGCAGTATCTGGCTGGTGGGGGGAGATGGCTGGGCCTACGATATCGGCTCTGGCGGGCTTGACCACGTACTTGCCAGCAGTCGCAATATTAATGTGCTGGTGATGGATACTGAGGTTTACTCCAACACCGGCGGCCAGATGTCGAAAGCGACACCGACAGCCGCATCGGCCAAATTTGCTACAGCAGGCAAGCGAGTCGGTAAGAAGGATCTCGCGCTGCAGGCGATCTCCTATGGCAATGTCTATGTCGCGCAGGTAGCGTTTGGCGCCAATCCGCAACAAGCCCTGTTGGCATTCAGGGAGGCCGAGGCTTACGAGGGTCCGTCCATTATTCTTGCCTACAGCCCCTGTATTGCCCATGGCATTGATATGGAAAAGAGCCTGCAGCAACAGAAGCTGGCAGTGGCCAGTGGCTACTGGCCGTTACTGCGCTTCAATCCCGAGTTGCGCAAGGCCCGCAGGAGACCCTTCGTACTCGATTCCCCCGCGCCGCAAATCGCGTTCAAAGACTATGCCTACAACGAGTTGCGCTACACAGTGCTGCAGGAAACCAATCCCGATGAAGCAGACCACCTGCTGAACATCGCGCAGCAGTTGGTTGACCTGCGTTGGAAGACCTACGTTGACATGGCCTCCGCAGAGGCGACAGAGTTCCAACCTATAGCCTGAGATACGTGCAGGCTGCATCGTCGGAATGTCTAGAGTATCAACACATAAGACAATAGAATCGAGTGACTGACTGCTGGCAGAGCCAAACTGGCGACACTTTACATGAATCAGAATATCCAGATCCGGGACCGCGCCAGAAAACTGCTGGAGATGGGCAGCGTGGCTGAAGCCCTGTCCCTGTTGGAAAAAAACCTCAAAGATTTTCCCAGGGATATCGATTCAATCTATTTGTCGGGTATCTGTTGTGCCAGGTCCGGAAACCACATCGCGGCGGAAAAGTACTTCAAAAGGGCGGTGAAAATAAACAGGGGTCTGTATCAGGCCTATGTCGATCTGGGCCTGTCGCAGTTTTTGCAGAGAAAGTTCCAAGACGCCGTCAAGTCGTATAAGAAGGCACTTGCCATCAATCCGGCATTTGCGCCGGCTCATGCCAATCTTGCGCAGTCCTATCTGCAGATCCAGGAACCGGCAAAGGCACTGCGCCATGCCCGCAGGTGCGTGGAGATCGATGGTGCGAATCCCAATTACCTGAACCTTCAGGGCGTGTGCTATCGAAAACTGGAGCAGACCGAAAAGGCGATAGACACGTTCAGGAAGATTAATACCGCACATCCGCAGTTTTACGCTGCCTACACTAATCTGTACGAAACGTATCGTCTTCTCCACGATATTCGCAATGCAGAGGAAACCTTACTCTCTGCCAAAACTATTTTTGCGGACCAGGCAACAGTATATCTGGCACTGGGTAAATTTTATGAGCAGATCGATCGCACAGCGGACGCCAAAAATCTCTATGCACAGGGGGTTGGCAACTGTGGCGACAAGCTGGATTTGCTGGTGGCTTTGGCGCGCGCGAACAGAATGCTGGGGCAGTATGAAGAAGGGCTGCTGCCGATTGACAAGGCACTGGCTATCGATAGCGCGTACCAGCCGGCCGTTGCCGAGCGCTGCAGTTTCCATATTCTAAAGGGAGAGTTCGACGAGGCCTATGCACTGTTGACTGGCTTTATCGCTTCGCAGCGTGAGCAGCCACTCACGCCAGGCCTGTCACTCGCCTACGCCCATGTGTGCAGACTGACTGATCGCCCTGAAGAAAGTCTTCGCACACTGCGCACAGTGCTTGATGTGCCGGGAATGCCGGATGAAATGACATCCGTGTTGTTGTTCTCCATGGGCGATAGCTACGATAAAGATAAGCAATATGACCGCGCTTTTACTGCGTATCGAAAAGCCAATAGCGTCGTGGATTACACCTCAGATATCGATCGCTACCTGGAGATACTAAGCGACATAGAGAGCGGCGTTCGCCAGGAGGCTCTGGACAGTGCGATACGTTCAGACTTTGATACCAGCAAACCCGTCTTTATCGTTGGCATGCCGCGTTCCGGCACATCGCTGGTGGAACAGATTATCAGCAGTCACCCTGAAGTCTGTGCGGCGGGGGAGATTACCGAACTTTGGAGCATTGCCCAGGATGTCAGTGACAGCAGGTATTTCGAACACTATACAAGGCAACGGGCTTTGCTGAGTAAGGAGAGCATCAACCTCTACGCCGCTCGCTATCTGGCGTTTATCGAGAATCTGGCTCCCGATGCGTCACGCATAACAGACAAACTCCCGCACAATTTTATGCATCTCGCGTTGATCGCACAGCTGTTTCCCGGCGCACATATTATCCACTGTCATAGACATCCGTTTGATACCTGTCTGTCGATCTACTTCAAAAAGTTCAATGACAATCACCTCTATGCGCGCAATTTGTCGGAAATTGCCCGGTTTTACGCACGCTATATGCAGTTGATGCAGCGTTGGCAGGAAACAGCAACAAGCGTGTTCAATCTCAAGTATGAGGCCCTTGTCGCCAATCAGGAAACACTGTCTCGCGACATGATTGCCCATATAGGATTACACTGGGATGAGAAATGTCTCAGGCCTCATGAATCACGTCGGATGGTCATCACGCCAAGTTATACTCAGGCAAACAGGCCTGTTTATTCGGATTCAATCAGCCGCTGGAAAGCTTACCAGCGCCACCTGCAGCCACTGATTGATGTGCTTGGCAACCCTGAGCAATATGAATAGCATTGGCGACAGCATACCGCGTACAGCCAAGAGCCATGGAGAGAGACATGTTGAAAACAGTACCTGAAATCGTCGCCGAAGCGCGCATCGGTCAACGTTGCATAGATGCTGCGACGGCACTCAACGAGATGAAGAGCAATGGCGGCACCATTGTCGATGTGCGTGAACTGGTGGAAGTGAACAACCTGGCGGCACCGCAATCCCTGCATATCCCACGTGGAATACTGGAGATGAAAATCGCAGAAGTCATTCCCGAAGAGAGTCATCCGATCTATGTGCACTGTGCCAGCGGCGGCCGCGCTACCCTGGCGGCGCAGCAGTTGAAGAATATGGGGTATACCCAGGTAAGTGTAGTGACGTGCCCGGTGAATGTGGTCAAGGAATTGCAGGAGATGTTTGCCGAGTAGGCGCTGCCAGCGGTGTTTTACAGGAGACTGTTTCTGCAATCCATCGTGCTGTAAGGTATCGTAGGCCTTGCCGACGAAATGGGAGCAGCAGGAACACATGCATATCGTGACAAATGTGAAATCAGCCTTGAAGCAGTGTGCCGCTGTAATACTACTGTGCCTGTGTCTGCCAGCGGCGTTGCACGCCACCTCGGTGCTGCAGGTGGACATAGACGAGTTACTCAGTGGTGCCGGGGTGATCTTCGAGGCCGATGTCATTGCCAGCGAAGCCAGGTGGAACGAGGACAACACGTCTATCTCGACCTGGGTTACCTTCGCCGTGGTGGACGTGTTGAAGGGGGCGTTGCCCGCCGATACGATTACACAGAGTTTTGCCGGGGGCACGGTGGGTGAGACCACCTTGCAAGTGAGCGGGATGGTCTATCCCGAGGTCGGGGAGAGGGGCATCTACTTTATTGAAAACCCGGATCGCCAGCAGGTCAATCCGATTCTTGGCTGGGGGCAGGGACATTTCAAAGTCGCCAGGGATGCGCAGGGGAGCGAGCGGGTGCTGACCGAGAACGAGCTTCCCGTGCAGGCCATTGAACAACCCGATCCGGCAGATAAGTCCGGCAAGCGTGCGCAGTATGACGCTGCCTTGCCGCTCAGCGAGGGCGCTGCGCAGGGCCTGCGAGTAGGTAAATCGCAGGATGCACGGGACACCGCGATGGACAAGCAGGATTTCAAGCGTGCACTGCGCACCCGCCTGTCACTGATTCAGGCCGAGAGAGAGGCTGGCGGGCAAGCGGATACCAGGCAATGAGTAAACACGCAAGGCGGTTACTGGCACTGCTGGTGTGCAGCGGTTGGTCCGGCGTGGGCAGCGTGCAGGCCTATCAACTGTCGGGCTCGTACTGGCAGGACGGGCAAGTCAATGTCTATGTCGACCTGGCGGCGAGCAACCCGCCGGGTGCCAACCAGCCCAATGTGGTCGCGGGTGGACCGACAACGGCCGCGCTACAAACCGCCTACCTCGACGCTATGACGGTGTGGAACACCTATTCGACATTTTACTATACTGCGACAACCAACAGCGGTTACACCAACCCCTGTGCCAGTCCTGCGACAGATCCTGACAGCAGTGTGGTGTTTTCCAGTAGCAGCTGCGGCAGCGCATTTGGTGCCACCACACTGGCGGTGCAACAAACCTGGTTTTCGGGTTCGTCGACGTCCAAGACAGGAACGGTGTTTAACAACACCAGGCAATGGGATCTTTACTCGGGCAACTGGAACGGCACGGCCGAGTTCAAGCGCGTGGCCGTGCACGAACTGGGCCACGGCCTCGGGCTGGATCATACCAGCGTCAGCTCCGCCATAATGTGGCCCACCGCCGGCAATACAGAACTGCCTCAGGCGGATGATCTCGCTGGTGCTGCGGCCCGCTATGACAATGATGCCGATGGCGTAGGTTTAGCCCTCGACAACTGTCCGGGGGAGAGTAATTCATCACAGGCAGACCTGGATGCCGATGGCGCCGGAGATGCCTGTGACGCTGATATAGACGGTGACGGGGTTTACAACGGCGCTGGCGTGGATGCCCGTTTTGGTCTGGATTCCCTGGCCAATTCCTACTACAACTTTTCGTCGTCTTCAAATCCCTACCGCGCGATGACGTTCCCCGTCACCTTTTCAGGGGCACTGACAACAGTGACGTTACCGATTTTTTGCCCCTCGGGGGCTCTTGTCCTCTCAGTGCAGGCGCTCAATGGCTCCGGCAGGCCTGATGGCACCGCGCTGGCCTCGCAGCAGTTTGCCTCGGGTACCGGAGTGCCCACATCCGGCCAGGGTGGTGTGGCGTTCGTGTTTGATAATCCGGCATCGGTGACCGCAGGCAGCGGTGTCGCCATAGTCGCTCGTTCCCTTGGTTCCTGCGGCTGGTTTGTCAGTACCGTGAGCAGCTATGCCGGCGGTAACGGCTTCTTTTCGCAAAATGGTGTCAGTTGGGGCACGACAGTTGATTTCCCCTTCAGCGCCACTATTACGCCCTCTGTTATCGACAACTGCCCATCGGTGTCGAACCCCGCGCAGCCGGACCTGGACACCGACAGCCTGGGTGACGCCTGCGACAGCGATATCGATGGGGACGGCCTGACTAACGACGACGAGGTCAATGTTTACCAGACAGATCCGCTCGACGCGGATAGTGATAACGACACCTACAGCGATGGCGATGAGGTGGCCGCTGGCAGTGACCCAAATGATGATGGAAGCCTGCCCGCGCCGGCAAGTGGCGACATCAATGGCGATGCTGTGGTTGATGTTGCCGATGTACTGCTGGGCAATCAAATTCTGCTGGGTATCGTGATGCCAACCAATGAGCAGGTGCTGCGCGGTGATGTGGCGCCACTGGTCGCAGGTGTGCCCGCGCCCGACGGTGTGTTCGACGCCGGAGATCTGCTCATTATCGAGCAGAAGGTCAACCGGCAAATTAGCTTCTAGGGAGCCAGTACGGCGTCGATACCGGCTTTTTGCCCTGTCGGAGCGCGAGTCTGGTAGCTGTGCTCTGGTTTTTCGAGGCTTGCGTGCGAGTAAGCTGATCAATGCGGCAAAAGCGGTTCCTATTGCTAGCAGAGTTCCCTAAAATAGCTCGCTATTCCCGTCTACACGATAATTAACAAGGCCTGCTTATGAGGTTCAGACGTACCGGAATTGCAGCCACGTCTGCGCAACTGTCGATTCTACTGCTGGCACTGATTGTGCAATTGTCGGCGTGTGGGGGCGAAAAGGCGCCTGTTTCACCACCAGCTGTTGCCGTTACCGCCGTGACCATCGAGCCTGCAGATGTGCCGGTTACGACGATTTTTGTCGCGCAGACACAAAGCTCCCAGGCGGTGAATATCCAGGCGCGGGTATCCGGCTTCCTGGAACAGCGCGTGTACACCGAGGGGGCTGAGGTCAAAGCCGGTCAGGTGCTTTTTGAAATGGATAAGCGGCCCTTTCAGGCACAGGTGGATGGCGCCGCCGCTGCACTGCAGAGGAACATCGCGGCGCTGGAAACCGCGCGAGCCAACCTCGCGCGAACCAAGCCTCTGGTAGAGCAGAATGCATTGTCACAGCGGGATCTTGACGATGCGCGTGGCCAATTCGAGCAGAACGCCGCCATGGTGGAGCAGTCAAAAGCGCAGTTGGATTCCGCACAGCTGGATCTGTCCTATGCGACGATTACCTCGCCGGTGGATGGCGTCAGCAGCTTCTCGGCGGTTGCCGATGGCACTTACCTCGACGCCAAGAATGCGCAACTGACGACAGTTTCCGTGCTGTCGCCAATGTGGATCAATTTCAGCCTTTCCGAAAACGATATGGAGCGTATCCGTCGGGAAGAGAAAGCGGGCCTGCTGAAGCCTCCTGAGGGGCTGCAGTTTACCGTCGAGGTTGAACTGGGCGATGGCACAATATTCCCGCACAAAGGCAAGATCGATTTCACAGACCCTTCCTATAACCCCGAAACGGGGACGTTTCTGATCCGTGCGGTGGTCGATAATCCCGACGGTACCCTGCGTCCCAACCAGTATGTGCGTACCCGACTGCTTGGCGCTACACGCCCCAACGCGATTCTTGTTCCGCAGCGCGCAGTGCAACAGAGCGCGCAAGGGCACTTTGTCTGGGTTGTTGACGATAACGAACAGGCGGATATGCGCCCTGTGGAAGTGGGTGACTGGCACGGCGACAACTGGTTTATTAACGAGGGCCTCGCTCGCGGCGATCGTGTTGTCGTCGATGGCGCATTGCGACTCGCCTCTGGGGTGGCTGTCACCGTGAAACAAGCAAAAGATGCGGGTGACGCAACCGGGAAAGATGCGGCTGTCCCGACGTCAACGGCGAGCAACTAGGCAAGGAACCCTCTCTCATGTTCTCGCGATTTTTTATTGAGCGGCCGATTTTTGCCAGTGTTGTCGCCATCGTGCTTTGCCTCGCGGGGGCGGTTTCGCTGGCGGTGCTGCCGGTGCAACAGTACCCAACCATTACGCCGGTGCAGGTGAATGTGTCCGCCACCTATCCGGGTGCCGACTCCAAAACACTGGCTGATTCAGTGGCCGCACCGATAGAGGCGCAGATCAACGGCGTCGATAATATGCTGTACATGACGTCGACCAGTTCGGCCACCGGTCAGCTCACAATGACAGTCTATTTTTCGCTGGACACCGATCCTGATATCGCACAGGTACAGGTGCAGAACCGTGTCAATCTTGCGCTGCCGCAACTACCCGAGGCGGTCACGCAGCAGGGTGTCTCGGTGCAGAAAAAATCCTCCTCCATCATGATGCTGATCGGTGTGTACGGCAAGGATGAGCGCTACAGCGCTGACTACATCGCCAATTACGCGAATGTGTATATCCTCGATGCGCTGAAGCGGGTGCCCGGTGCCGGGCAGGCGCAGATCATGGGTGTGCCGGACCAGGCCATGCGAATCTGGATGAATCCCGACAAGATGGCGTCGCTGCGCATTACCACCAGCGATATTGCATCGGCCGTCAACAAGCAGAATGCGTTGTTCGGCGCCGGCCAGATCGGCCAGCAACCGACGGACGGTCCGGTGCAGCTGACGCTGCCCGTGGTCACGCAGGAACCCTTTGTGGATCCCAGGGATTACGAGAATATTATCCTGCGGGCCGACCCGGACAACAGTGCCATAGTCAGGCTGGGCGATGTGGCTCGCGCCGAGGTCGGCTTGCGCCAGTACATTGTCGATTCCAAGCTCAACGGCACGGCGGCTACATTTATCGCTGTTTACCTGCAGCCGGGCGCGAACGGCCTTACCGTTTCGGCGGGGGTCAGGAAGACACTGGAGGATTTACAGTCACGCTTTCCCGAGGGGCTGGAGTACGTCATCTCGCTCGACACCAATGACTTTGTGAAGATTTCGATTGAGGAAGTGATACATACACTGATCGAGGCGGTGATCCTGGTGGTGCTTGTGGTATTCCTGTTCCTGCAGAGTTTTCGCACCACGATTATCTGTACTGTTGCCATCGTGGTGGCGCTGATAACCACCTTTGCCGGCATGCTAGCGCTGGGGTTTTCCATTAACCTGATTACACTTTTTGGGCTGGTGCTCGCCATCGGTATGGTGGTGGACGATGCGATTGTCGTGGTGGAGAACGTCGAGCGCAATATGCATGATCACAACCTCGCGCCGAAGGCAGCCACCATCAAGTCCATGGGCGAGATTGCGACCTCGCTTGTGGCCGTCGTACTGGTGATGGCCTCGGTGTTTGTGCCCGCTGCGTTTTTACCCGGCACCACTGGCCAACTGTACAAGCAATTTGCCGTCACTATCGTGGTGTCGGTAGTGATCTCCGGGTTTCTGGCGCTCACGCTGACGCCAGCCATGTGCGCGATGTTGCTGAAACACAACCCGCCTGCGCAGCGCGGCTTCTTCGCCTGGTTCAACCGGCAGGTTGATGCCACCACCCGCGGTTTCGGTCACGCGGTTGAGTTTATGATCAAGCGCTCGGCCATCGCGCTGGCATTGCTGCTCTTTTTCCTGTGGAGCATTTACCACCTGTTTTCGATTATTCCCACCGGCTTCGTGCCGAATGAGGACCAGGGCTATGTGATGGCCGCGATTATCATGCCCGAGGCTGCCAGTATTGAGCGCACGCAGGCAGTCGCGGAGAAGGTGGATGCAGTGTTTGCCAACATACCAGGGGTGGACACACGTTCGATGATTACCGGCTACAGTCTGCTGGACAGCGGCTTCAAGACCAACGCTGGAGCATTCTTTGTCACCCTCAAGGATTTCAAGGAACGCTACGACTCGACCGCGACAGCGCGAGAGGAGAATGCGCGGGCTGTCTTGATGACGCTCGCAAAAGAAACTGCGGACATTCAAGAGGCCATTGTGTATCCCGTGGCGCCGCCACCGATTCCGGGTATCGGCTCCACCGGCGGTGTCGAATTCTGGATTCAGGACACCGGTGCCGGCGACCCATCGCAACTGGATGCCGTCACCAGGAAATTCCTCAAGGCCGCAGCACAGCGCCCCGAACTCACCCGCGTGACGTCCACCTTCCGCGCCAACACGCAGCAACTGCGTGTCAATGTCGATCGCGAGAAGGCCACCCTGTTGGGAGTACCGGTAGAAGACGTCTACAGCGCCATACAGGCGCAGTTCGGCTCGCTGACTGCCAGTCAGTTCAACCAGTTCAGCCGCGTCTGGTGGGTAATTCTGCAATCGGATGCCAAATACCGGCAGACGCCGGAGGATCTGAAGCGGCTCTACACGCGCTCCAGCAACGGCAAGATGGTGCCCCTGTCGGCAGTGGTGACGACGGAGTGGGTATCCGGCCCGGATATGCTGCCGCACTTCAACGGTTTCCCCGCGGCCAAGGTCAACGCCAGTGCCGCCACGGGTTACAGTTCCGGCGATGCCATCGCGGCGATCGAGGAGGTGGCGGACGAGACATTGCCGCAGGGCTACACCTATGGCTGGTCGGGTATAGCGTTTGAAGAACAGCAATCCGGCGGCACCTCAATGATCGCCTTTGTATTTGGCCTCATCATCGTGTTTCTGGTGCTCGCAGCACAGTACGAATCATGGACGCTGCCCGGGGCAGTCATGTCCGCCGTGCCGTTTGGCATTCTCGGAGCGCTGCTGATGATCACGGCTCGCGGGCTGGAAAACGATGTGTATTTTCAGATCGGGTTGCTGGTCCTTATCGGGTTGGGCGCGAAGAACGCGGTATTGCGGGTCTCGGCGGCTGTCGAGTTTCGCAAGCAGGGTAAGTCCATCATGGAGGCGACAGTGCTGGCGGGTGAGCAGCGGCTGCGGCCCATCATCATGACATCGCTGGCATTCGCTGCGGGGTGCCTGCCGCTGGCGCTGGCCATGGGCGCAGGCGCGAACGCGCGGCATTCGATTGGCACCGGTATTATCGGTGGCATGATCGGTGAAACCACGCTCGCAATGCTGTATGTGCCTCTACTGTTTTACCTCTTCGACAGTTTTTCAGAGCGGAAAAGCAAGGGAGCGGAGCCGCCAGCAAAGGGTGAGGAGCGCTCAGGCAACAGTGCGCCGGTGAAACCGGGGGAGGTTGATTGATGACCCTCTGTGTAATCCCCAAGTGTCTCGCTGTAGCATCGTTGCTATCGCGCTGGAGGGTGCCATCGCGGCGGCTGCTGGTTGTCAGTGCCCTGATGGTGACAGCCGGTTGCACCACGCTGGCGCCAGAGTACGAGAGGCCGAATGTCCTCGCACCTGAAGCCTATCGCTTTGAGCCGGCAGAGGTTGAGGCCACCGCAAATACCGCGTGGTGGCAGCAGTTTGGCGATCCTGTGCTGGAGGAGTTGATTGCCACTGCACTGCTCAATAACTACGATGTCCAGATCGCTGCAGCGAATGTAGAGCAGGCCCTCGGTATCGTCACCCAGACGCGCTCAGCACTGTATCCGCAGCTCGGCTACGGTATCAGCGGTGAGGAGGTGCGCTCGCCCGACACCGGTTTGACGGCCTTGATACCGAATATTCCGAATCCCCAGGATACCTATCAAGCCTTTTTATCCGCCAGTTGGGAGTTGGATCTCTGGGGCCGGATACGCAACCTGTCGACAGCGGCACAGGCGAATATGCTGGCCACCGATGAAGTTCGTCGCGGTGTGATCCTGACACTGGTTTCATCCGTCGCGAACAGTTATATCACGCTGCGTGGCCTGGACGAGCAACTCGCCGTAAGCCGGCGCACGCTCGCGGCCTACGGTGAATCTGTGCGATTGTATGAACTGCAGTTCAAGTATGGGCAGACGTCGCAGATGACGGTCGCCCAGGCGAAGTCGCAGTATGAGACGGCAGCGACGCAGATTCCGCAGATTGAATCCGATATCGCCCAGTTAGAGAATGCGCTGTCGGTACTGTTGGGACGCAATCCCGGTCCTATTCCGCGTGGAAAGCCGATTTCAGCGCTGCTGACACCGGCCGTGCCCGCCGGGCTGCCGTCCGAGTTGCTGGAAAGGCGGCCGGATCTGTTGCAGGCAGAGCAGGCCCTGATTGCTGCCAATGCACAGATTGGTGCGGCCAGGGCGCTGTATTTTCCCACCATTTCACTGACCGGCGCTTTCGGCAGTACCAGTTCCAGCCTGTCCGATCTGTTTGAGGGGTCGACCCGCAGTTGGAACTATGCCGGCCAGGTGATCGGGCCGATTTTCACCTTCGGCGCTGTCAGCGGCCAGGTCGCGCAGGCAGAGGCGGCTCAGCGCGCCGCACTGGCGAGCTATCGGCTCGCGGTGCAAAACGCATTTGCCGATGTCGACAATGCCCTGGTTGCCAAACAGAAAATCGCGCAGCAGTTGCAAGCGCAGCAGCGGCTGGTGTTGGCACTGTCCGATTATCAAAGGTTGGCAAGACTGCAGTACGATGGTGGTTATGTGCCGTACTCCACAGTGTTGCAGGCAGAGCAGAACCTGTTTCCGGCAGAGCTGGCGCTGGCCGCACTGCGCGCGTCTGCGCTGACCTCCTCGACGAATATCTACAAGGCAATGGGCGGCGGCTGGATTGACAAGGCCGGTAAACTCACTGGCCGCGCACCGCCCGCGATTGCAGAGGCTGACGGCCCGCCACCCCTGTTCTAGTCGGGTTGGCCGATGCTGGCGACAAAAACGCGATAACAGCAAGTGTATCGCAAGCGATGGCTCAGGCCTTGAGCGACAACTGTGACAAAACCCGGGGCGCCGCTGCCGACTGCAGCAGGTTTCCGGTATCCCAGGTTGCCCATTCCGCGATGATCCTGCCACTGGCGTCATGGTGGGTGATGGTGGTGCCGTCGACGATCAGTTCTTCCCCGGTCTGGGTATGCTGCCTGGCATCGCCGCTATCATCCGCAACCCTGGAGACCCAGCGCGTGGCCACTTTATCGCCACAGGCGAACTGGTCTTCAATGCTGAATTGCATATGGTGGAAAGCCCCTTTCAGGACCGCGATGAAATGCCGGTACTGTTCCGGCCCGTGCATTGGCCCCAATTGCGGCATGGGATGCGATACGGCATTGTCTGCTATCAACTCCGGGAGCAGTGACAGATTGCCCTCGGTCCAGACATCCTCCAGCAGGCGGCGGACTATGTGCAAATTGGTATCTGACATGCGGGTAATCTCCTCGCAACAAAATGACGGCGCCTGATAGGCACGCCACTATCTGATCTCTTTGACTGCTGTTATCGTAGTTGAGGTCAGGGCAGATCGCCAGCTAACCTATAAAATGTGTGAGTGGCAGCCCTGTCTATGGAAAGTTCCTCGTTCGGATGCTATACCTAGGCCGCAGCGAGCGCGAGACTTTTTTGGGCGCAGTTACCCCCTGTAACCAGGAGACAGACAAGAATGACATCCAGAAAGCCCATTTACTTTTCAGATCTGGAGCAGTGCGTGGATGCCCTGCTCGACAAAGTGGGGAAAAAAGTTGTGATCGCGGGTGGGTTCGGTAGGCCCATCCATATTTTCAACGCCTTGTTTCAGCGCGCACTGGCGGACCCGGAGATCCAGCTGACGATTATCACCGGAGTCTCATTCAGCCGCCCTCACGGCAGTAGTGACCTGGAGAGGCGCTTCCTCGAGCCGTTTGTCGACCGCGTGTTCGGTAACCTTCCCGAGTTGGAGTACGTTCAACCCTATCAGCGCGGCAAGCTGCCAAAGAACATCGAGATTGTTGAAGTCTTCCTGCAGGCCGGGACCTACCTGGGCAATAAACACGCCCAGCAGAATTTCGTTTACAGCAATTTCACCCACTGGCTCAGGGACATGATAGAGCAGGGCTGCAACGTGTTCGGCCAGATGATCGCCAGGCGGGAGATTGACGGTGAACTGGCATACAGCATGAGCCAGGATGCGTATGCGCTGGATATTCTACCCCGCCTGCAGTCGCTGCGCGCTGAGGGCAAGCAGATTGCGGTGGTGGGCCAGGTCAATGATGAGCTGCCGTTTATGTACAATGATGCGATCATTCCCGCCGATACCTACGACTTTATCCTCGATGACCCAAAGTTCAATCACACGTTGCTGGGGCCGCCTTCGCCTGCGGTGGATACCGCAGACTACCTGATCGGTCTCAACGCCAGCAGCCTGATTCCCGATGGCGGTACTCTGCAAATCGGGATCGGCGCCCTGGGAGACGCCATCGCCTATGCGTGCATCCTGCGGCATGAGCGCAACGAGCAGTACCGCGATGTGCTTGCGGAGCTGGGGGTCATCGAGCGATTCGGCGATATTATTGAACGGGTGGGAGAGATCGGCGAGTTTGAGAAGGGCATCTACGGCTCTACCGAGATGTTTGCCGATGGCTTTCGACATCTCATCAATCACGGGGTCCTCAAGCGCGCGGTATACGGTCATGTCGGGCTGCAACGGCTGGTGCTTGAGGGTCGCATAGATACTGTTGTCACCGTGCAGACACTACAACTGTTGTTACAGGAAGGCCTGGTGTCTGCCCGGTTAACGTCCGACGACGTGCACTTCCTGACCAAGTACGGCATCTTCAACGACTCCGTTGTGCTTGAGCGGGGCGTACTGCGCTGTGGCGATGGTACCGAGATCGAGGCTGACCTGGAGGATGCGGCAGCGCTGGACCAGATGGCCCGACACTGTCTGGGCGAGGAACTCAAGGGCGGTGTGGTATTGCATGCGGGGTTCTTCCTCGGCCCCCAGGCCATGTACCAACAGCTCAGGGACATGCCCGAGGACGAGGCAAAAAGAATCTGCATGACGGATATTGCCTTTGTGAACCAGCTCTATGGCAACGAGGAGATCGCGCGGCTGCAGCGACAGAAAGCGCGCTTCATCAACACCGCGATCATGGTCACCCTGCTTGGTGACGCCTGTTCAGATGGCCTTGAGGACGGGCGCAAGATCAGCGGTGTCGGGGGACAGTACAATTTTGTTGCGATGGCGCATGCGCTGGCGGATGGTCGCTCCGTGCTGATGTGTCGCAGCACCCGCACCAAAGGTGACGAGACAACGTCCAATATTGTCTGGAATTACGGCCACACGACAATCCCGGCACATCTTCGCGATATTGTCGTGACCGAGTACGGCATGGCAATGTTGCGCGGTCAGCGTGAGAAGGATGTTATCGCCCGCTTGTTGAATATTGCCGATTCCCGATTCCAGCCGCAGTTACTGGCCGAGGCCAAGAGCGCCGGCAAGATTCCTGATGACTATGAGATACCGGAGCAGTATCGCAACAATACTCCCGAGCGCGTGGAGCGAGTCATCGCCAGGCTGCAGCCAGAAGGCTTTTTTCCAAGCTATCCCTTTGGCAGTGACTTCACGCCTGAGGAAATGGTGCTCGCTGAAGTGCTGCAGAGTTTAAAGGTGAAAATGGATTCGCACCGACATTTATTCAAAACGCTGGCTGCAGCCGTGGCAGCGGCAGGGGAGTATCCGAAATCGGCACAGCCGTATCTGGCGCGTATGGGGTTGGAAAGCCCGGAGGACTTCAAGCACATTGCCATACAGAAATTGCTTCTGGCCGAGCTGAAAGAGCTGGGGCATATCTGAGACCTGGCCGCACTTCGAATCCATCGTCATTGTTCCCCGCTCAGCTCTGCCAGCATTTGCTTGCGCAGAACCTTGCCGTTTTTGGTGCGGGGGAATTCCTGGTAGAAGTGCACAAGTCTCGGCGCCTTGTATCTGGCCAGGTTGCGTTGCCCGAATTCCAGGATGTCCTGCGCGTTGGCGGTTGCGTTCGGGTTCAGGATGATACAGACGCTGACGAGTATCTTATCCTTTCCAGACGGTTCACCGAGCGCCACGCAGTCGGCGACAGCAGGGTGTGTTTTTATAACCCGCTCTATTTCATGGGGCGACACACGATAGCCAAAGGTATTGATAATGTCGTCCTTGCGCCCGACAAACCAGATATATCCATCCTCATCCACCCGCGCGTAATCACCCGTGAGAAAGTAGCCATCACTGTACGACTCTGCCGTTTCCCGCGGTAGCTGCCAGTAGCCGAGGAACAGGCCGGGATCATTATCCCTGACGGCGAGCATACCTTCCTCGCCGGGTTTTACTGGTCGATGATGCTCGTCGAGCAGTGCAACCTCATGGCCGGGCTGAATGAATCCGGCGGCGCCGGGGCGAATCGGTCGCTGCCGGTTCTGCGAAATATAGTAGGAGAACTCACTCATGCCGATGGCCTCGTAAATGTCCATGTCGAAGCGTTCTCGCCATCGAAACAGCATTTCATCGCTGAGGTGTTCGCCGGCGCTCATACAGTGGCGCAGGGTGGGGACGTCCGCTCCCGTGAAGTCAGTTTTCTGGATGATCTGCCGGTAAATCGTGGGGACGCCGATGAATACGGTGCAGTGGTGTTTTTTGATCAGTTGCGGCCAGATCGACGCATCACTTTTTCCCTCGTAGACAATAACGGTATGCCCGTGAAAAAGCGGGTCCATCAATCCGGTGCCCAGCACATACGTCCAGTTGAATTTACCCGAGTGAATGATGCGGTCGCCCGCTTCGAAATCAAACCAGAAATGACTCGAAGGCTGGCGGCCCAGCAGCGAGCGATGTGCGTGCAGTACCCCTTTTGGGAAACCGGTGGTGCCCGATGTGTACACCAGGTAGGCCGGGTCATCGGGGCTGCTGTCGATAATGAAATCGTCTGTCGGGCTGCTGGTGAGCAGTTCCTGAAGATCCATAATCTGTACGTCCGCGACGCCGGTGTCTGTCGGCATGTCACCGTTACCTGCCAGCAGTACAAATTCCAGCAGGGTATTTGTCGCTAGTCCCCGACTCAGTTCCGGCCACATCGATTTGTGGGTGACCAGCACCCTGGCGCCTGAATCCTGTGCCAGATACACAACTTCCGGTGTCGACAGCAGGGTAGACGTCGGTACGGCAACCGCGCCGAACTTCAGGCACCCGAAAAAGCTCACCGGGAAGTCAATTGAATTGGGCAGGCGAATGAGTACGCGCTCACCGGCCTGTAAGCCCAGTTTGCCCAGAGCAGAAACAAACTGTCCGCTTGATATGTCCAGCGCTTCATAGCTCAGGCGAGACGCCCCCAGCTTTTCATCTTCAACCACCAGTGCGGTGTTGCCGCCATTGCCGAGTTGGATATGCTGGCGGACGCAAGCGCGCGCGATATTGAATCGCGGCGGTATATGCCATTCCCAGCCAGTATCGGATTGCGTTACTAAGTCCTCAAACGGAATCATCAGTTCATTGTCCACTCAATATATCTGCAATCGATCGGCCACTGCCCTGGCAGTCTCGCAGCGCGGCCAGGTTTGAGATAAGGCGATGAAAGCGGTCATCGGCGCCATTGCTGTTGCGGTCATTATGGGGGAATTTTGTCTCAGAAGCATTGCAGGGCGGCAGTCTGACCCGGTTAACTTTGGTCAGGCCTGGTCGTGTGTATGGCTTGACCTCATCGTGCACGTCGACTACATTCCGGGCAATAAGAAAAACAGGAGAAACGCTTATGCAATTGCGCAGTGTAGCGGCATTTACCACCTTGTTAGTTGGAATTGTTCTGGTTTCCGCTTGCAAGCCTAATCCGACCGCAGAGGAAGCCTGCTCCACAGGGTCCAATGGCGGTAACCCTGTGATCATCGTCGCGGGGACCTTCAGTCCTGAAATAGCCAATCAATTGGTTCTGGGAAATTCCCTTCACGCGGCGGGCTTTACGCACTGTGTACTGGAGTTGAAAGGCGACGAGGCGCTGGCTGAGATCCCCGGTACCATGCCCATCGAAATTTCCGCGCTGGCACTGAAGCTGTTTGTCGAAGATGTACTCGCCTGGTCCGGTGCCAGCAAGGTAGATCTGGTTGGGCATTCGCAGGGCGCACTCGTCTCGCGGGCCTATATCAAGAACTACGGTGGTGATACCTTCGTCGACAAGATGGTTTCACTGGCTGGCCCGAACGCCGGAACCGAATTTATTCCATTGCTCGAGTTTTTTACCGGGCCGATCCTGGCGCCGTTTGGACTCACTTGTGAGAGTCTTCACCCGTGTGTGCAGATGCAGCAGGGGTCGGACTTTATTACGGCGCTGAACGACGGCGGCATGACGCCCGGCGGTGTCGAGTACTATGCCTTCTACACCAACAATGATGAGCTCGTTTGGTACTGGGGATCCGGATTATTTGGCCTGCCAGTGATCAAGCATGATAATGCAAGGCTGGGGCCGGGTGCGACGAATGTTGAAATCGGGCAGATGTGTCCGCTGCGTATCGTCGGGCATTTGGGTATGATTGTCGATCCTGTGCCGATACATATGACACTGGATGCATTGGCGGGGCGGTCTATTCGAGTACCTTTTGCGACCTGCCTGTTGCCGCCGGTTATTATCTGAATCCCATGGAGTCTGTATTCGCATGATCATTGCGACGCTGTCGGCCTGCAGGGTACTGCCCGTTATTACCGCGACGGATGTACACAGTACTGTGGCGTTGGCGCAGGCCCTGAGTCGCGGTGGCATGAAGGCGGTAGAGATCACGCTGCGCACGGAGGCCGCGCTCGACAGTATCCGTGCGATTATCGCGGAGGTGCCCGACATGATGGTCGCGGCTGGCACGGTGACCAATCCCGCCCAGTTACACAGCGCGATCGAGGCCGGCGTATCGATGGCAATCAGCCCAGGTGCTACACCGCGCTTGTTGCGCGCCGCGCAAGAGGCAAACATCGATTTCGTACCGGGAGTGGCGACAGCCTCGGAAGTGATGCATGGCCTGGATGAAGGCTATAACTGTTTCAAATTGTTCCCCGCTGTGGCAGCAGGTGGGTTGAATCTACTGAAGTCACTCGCAGGGCCATTCCCCGATGTGAAGTTCTGCCCGACCGGGGGCTTGAGCGCAGCTAATTTCAGGGAGTTCCTGGCACTTCCCAATGTCGTTTGTTGTGGAGGGTCGTGGATGATTCCTGCAGAGCTGGTCGGCAGCAGCCAGTGGCAGGAAATCGAAATCCTGGCGCGCGATGCAATGTCGCCGGCGCCGATGTGAGCCGTTCGCGGGTTTTACCTGTCGGTTTTACGGCGTCCCCGTTTAGCTGACCTTCGATTCTCATTGCCGCTGTCTTCATACAGGTCTGTACTCAATGCAGCGGTAAGTCGGCGATCGTCATCATCATCCCTTCGATCATCGTGGTGCATATAGGTGCAGGTGCACCGGGAGGCGTCGCAAGCCGCAAGGGGTAACATCGGTGTATCTCCGTCGGCCAGCAGGAACCGCCGGGTGCCGATCGCTTTTACCGCATCACAGGCGTCATCGCCAACCACAATTGAGGTCCCTCGATAGGGTTTGAGTTGAGCCGGTCGAGGGGCCTTCGCGGTTCTGGATTTCTTCGGTGCAGCAGATTTTTGTGTGGCCGCCTTATCGCTCTTCCCAGTCGCTGGCGTGGAAAAGGCCAAATAGGATAGTGGTGCTGTCAATAGCGCCTTGAATTTCATAGATACCACTCCAGTGCCGCTTCGGTTCTGAGCTGTTTCGACCATGCGGTTTTCTATATGTGTATTGTGATTCTGCATGGACGCGCGGAAAATGAAAAACCGGTACACCGTTTCTTTGAAAGGAGTCACACTATCGCCAGGCATGTCGTCACCCAGGAGCTGCGATATAACGTGCGCTTATGGAGCGATATAGTTACGGGTGATATGTGGCTTGGATCTGGGAACTTCAATACTGTCGGTACAGGTAATGTCAGGATGAGTAGCAATTGATGAACACATGGACTGCGCCCGCAACTAGAGCGCTAATTCTATCGGTACTGTTGGGTGTTGCCAGCGGCTGCACAACCACAACCAAACCGAGAGTGAGTGCTGAATCGAATGTCTACGGTGATGTGTTGTGGCCCGAAGTGTCACTGTTTTACAAGGAGCCCAGTGAAGCGCTGCGAAACCGCTGTATCGAGTTCGATACAGCGTCGCTGATGCAGCATTGCTCGCTGCGTTTACTGACACTGGACTATGAACTGGAGCAACTGCGCGACAGCAACTATTTTGCGGATGTGAAGTTCTCTGACAGCAACCTCGATTTTGCGATTGCCATCACCCAGGCCAGTTTTCTCTCTGAGAGCGCGGGTGGTGTTGTCAACGCCGCTGTGTCGGGAGCAACGCTGTTGCTGGTGCCTTTCACCCAGGAGTACGACGTCATTGTTGAGGTCGCGATTCTTTGGCGCGGTCATGTGATTCGGGAAATGGAGTACGCGTTGACCTATGCGCCCACCACGGCTCTCTATGAGAACCCGGAGCAGGAAAAAATTGAGCTGGCGGGGCAGATTACCGCCAGAATTATCGAGGACATAAAAAGTAATAATGTGCTCTCAGGCCAGTATCTGGCTGACGCATTGCAGGCCTCGGATTACACGCATGATCTGTCGACGCCCGAGCGCGCCGGGGAGTACGTACGGACGGGTGAAACTGCTCAGGGTACGCCATTTGATGGTGTGGTATTGAGCTATGCCAGGCCAGAGTTCCAGTTTGACGAATATGTGGTGAGTATTTACCCGATCCGGGCGACCTCCTGGATTGACTACGCCGCTGTGCTGTCGGGAGAGATGGAGCTCATTCGCACAGATTTCGAGACTGCACTAAAAGCCGGCGAGTGGCGCGATCTGCGCTTTGGTGATCAGCAGGAACTGCTGGTGAAGTCGCCAGGCGGTGGCAACGTCGGAATTGTACAGACAGTAAATCTGGTGGATCTGAATGGCGAGCCGTTTATCGGCCGCATCTATCTCCTGGTCAAGGAGGATAAGATCGTCGCCCTGAGCAATTTCGTGCCGACGGCCTACGAGCAACCTGACGCCGAGCTATTCCTGTCGACCTTTCTCGGTGACATGCAGGTGCCGGGTGAGTCACCGTTTATGGCGGCGTTGCGCCAACAGCAACGCGAATACGATCGCAGGTGAGTACCATGCTCGGAAGTGGTCTGCACTGTGATGTGGGTGAGTATTTGCAACAGCAGCTACGGCGAGCGCTGTTCTTCGCGATTCGCAGCGTCTATCGCCAGCACCCCTACCGGTGGGTCAAAGGTTTTTGCCGCACCGAGTTGCGGAAAGAGACGTGACCACAACCCGGTGACCGCGATAGCGGCAGCGCCACCACCGACCAGTGCGGCAATCGGGCCGAACAGTACGGCCAGGCCGCCGGTCAAGGCATCGCCCAACTCATTGGATGCACTGATCGTCAGTTGGCTGACAGCATTCACGCGGCCGCGTCGATCGTCGGGTGTGTGCAACTGTATCAATGAGGAGCGGACATACACGCCGAACATATCGGCGGCACCGCAGATGGCGAGGCACAGCATCGAAAGCCACAGCACTTTGCTGAGACCAAAGCCTATGGTGCCTAGCCCGAACACCACCATCGCCCCCAGCATCAGGTTGCCGACATTCTTCGACAGCGGAGCGAAAGAGAAAATCACCGCCACGATCACCGCGCCGACCGCAGGAGAGGC
Source organism: uncultured Halioglobus sp. (assembly GCA_963976735.1). GTDB lineage: Bacteria > Pseudomonadota > Gammaproteobacteria > Pseudomonadales > Halieaceae > Marimicrobium. Next base: position 25,241 of record CAXBLZ010000010.1, on the reverse strand, counting down.
GGCAAGCAGCGACAAACCGATTTCGCCCTCTCCGAGGATGTCCCTGGCAAACACCGGAATCATCGCAGTCGCACCGGCGAGGAACATCACAAACAGATCGAGCGTAATCGCCCCCAGCACCAGCTTGTTGGACCAGACATACGCGAGGCCATCGACGACCTGGCGCAGTGGCCCCTTGCTGCGGTCGATCGCGCTGCGCGGTACCGGCCCAATCAGGAACACCGCGACAGTCGCCACAGCATACAGGGCCGTACAGAGAAAATAGGGCACAGCGGGACCAATCTTATAGAACGGACCGGCAAGCCCGGGGCCGGCGATAACGCCGACCTGCCAGGCGATTGTCGACAGCGCGATCGCGCGCGGCAGTGAACCCTTGGGCACGAGATTGGGTGCCAGCGATGACATCGCCGGCCCGAGAAACGCGCGGCAGATGCCAAGCAACACAGCAACACAGTAGATCCACGGCAGACTGATCTTGCCGGTCAACGTCACTATCGCCAGCAACAGTGCTATCGTTGCCTGTGCGGCCAGTACCGCGCGGGCCACCCAGCGACGATCCAGGTGGTCGGCTACCCAGCCGGTGACAGGTGTCAACACAAACAGCGGCACGAACTGCAGCAGGCCGAGTAGCCCCAGTATCCCGGCCGAGGCACTGACGCCCATATCCTCTCGCGCCAGATTGTAGGCCTGCCACCCCAGTATCAAAAGCAAGGCGTACAGCGCTATCATTGATGTCAGTCGAGAGACCCATAGATAGCGGTAGTTGGGAATCGTGAATGGGTGTGGGGCCAGCTCCATCGCGATCAGTGCGCGAGCATCTCCATCAGGGCCTGCCAGCTCCTTGCATCCGCGTGTTCATCGTAGGCGAGCGGCATGTCAAACTCCCGGCCTTTTGCGGTGGCCGCAGGATTGGTAAAGCCGTGTACCACGCCGGGAAAACTCAGCAACTCCAGTTCCGCGCCCGCGTTGCTCATTTCCACCACGAAATCCCCGACCTGTTGCGCCGGGACCATCGGGTCATCCGCGCCTGTGGCTACGAGTATGCGCGCTTTGATGACACCGGGTGCGGTGGGTTTATCAGTGCCGAGACTACCGTGAAAACTTGCGACACCTGCCAGCTCCTTGCCCCTGCGGGCCTGATTCAACACCACCGCCCCACCAAAGCAGTAGCCGATGGCGTAGTGCTGTTTGGGATCGACATTCGGTGCGCTGGCCAGTGCCGACAGCGCGGCGTCAAAGCGGGCATTCATGGCATCCGGGTTTTCCAGTGCCGCATTCATAAAGGCTTTGGCATCGCCGGGATGCTGTGCGAGCTTGCCATGTCCGTACATGTCGACTGCCACTGCAGTGTAGCCGGCGGCGGCCAACTGTTTTGCCCGGCTTCTTGTATAGTCATCCATCCCCCACCACTCGTGAACGACGACGACCCCGGCTGTCGGCTCCTTGATCGCGTCATCGTAGTAGAGCACGGCACTGCCAAGCCCATCTTCAAAGGTGATCTTTTTCTCGACGATCTCGCCAAAAGCGGGTGCTGTCAGTAGCAACACACACAGTCCCAGTATGCGATTCATGTGCATGACGTTTCCTCCTCTGTGCTTGTAGGTGAGCATAGCTTACGATAGTCGGTGATGGCCGCGCCAGTATTGAACCCTTGCGCAAGGTGTCTGCCGAATGACAGCGACTGGCGCTGGCGGCCGATTTATGGCGGTGAGTGGTTTGTCAGTCGCACTGCAGGTGAGGGTCCCTAATGCCGATGATCATACGCAACAGCTATCGTACGCATAAGTAAAAGCAAATGTACACAGCGCTCGCCTCTAGTAGACTGGTTCTTGACAGCAGTCAGGCTCTAGTTGCAATACACGAGACAAGCGAGGGAAATATATGGACGGAAACGAAACAGACAGCGCTGGCAAATGCCCGGTGATGCATGGAGGAAACACCAGCAGCGCCAAGGCAAACACGCAGTGGTGGCCCAATGCACTCAACTTCGACATCCTGCACCAGCACGATACCAAAACGAATCCCCTGGGTGCGCAGTTCAGTTATCGCGAAGAGCTGAAGACGCTCGATGTCGATGCGCTGAAGAAAGACCTGCACGCCCTGATGACAGACAGCCAGCCGTGGTGGCCTGCAGACTGGGGGCATTACGGTGGCCTGATGATTCGCATGGCCTGGCATTCCGCCGGCTCCTATCGACTGGCTGATGGCCGTGGCGGCGGTGGCACCGGCAACCAGCGTTTTGCGCCACTCAACTCCTGGCCCGACAACGTCAGCCTCGACAAGGCGCGCCGCCTGCTGTGGCCGATCAAGAAAAAATACGGCAACAAAATCAGTTGGGCTGACCTGATCATCCTTGCGGGCACTATCGCCTATGAATCCATGGGCCTGAAGACATACGGCTTCGCCTTCGGCAGGGAGGATATCTGGCATCCCGAGATCGATACCTACTGGGGCTCGGAGCAGGAGTGGCTGGCGCAGAGCGACGAGCGCTACGGCGATCTTGAAGATCCGTCGACGATGGAAAACCCGCTCGCCGCCGTGCAGATGGGTTTGATCTACGTCAATCCCGAGGGCGTAAACGGCAAGCCGGACCCGCTGAAGACGGCATTGCATGTGCGGGAGACGTTCGCCCGCATGGCGATGGACGACGAGGAGACCGCGGCGCTCACCGCTGGCGGGCATACAGTCGGCAAGACGCATGGCAACGGCGATGCCAGTTTGTTGGGCCCGCCTCCCGAGGCAGCCGGAGTAGAGGAGCAGGGCATGGGTTGGCGCAACCCGACCGGTACTGGCAAGGGCCGCGATACGGTGACAAGTGGTATCGAGGGCGCCTGGACCACGCATCCGACCAAGTGGGACAACGGCTACTTTGACCTGCTTTTTGGCTACGACTGGTGGATACAAAAATCCCCTGCTGGCGCGTGGCAGTGGGAGCCGATCGACATCAGGGAAGAGGACATGCCGGTCGATGTTGAAGACCCTTCTATTCGCTGCAAGCCGATCATGACCGACGCCGATATGGCGATGCGGTACGACCCGATCTATCGCAAGATCTGCGAACGCTTTGCCAGCGATCCGGCGTATTTCTCCGAGACTTTCGCGCGCGCATGGTTCAAGTTGACGCATCGCGACATGGGCCCGAAAGCCCGCTATTTCGGCCCCGACGTCCCGCAGGAAGACCTGATCTGGCAGGACCCCGTGCCGGCCGGCAGCACTGACTACGATGTCGAGGCTGTCAAGGCGCGCATCGCACAGAGTGGCCTGGCCCTGGATGAGATGGTGTCTACCGCCTGGGACAGTGCCCGCACTTACCGCGGCTCCGATATGCGCGGTGGAGCCAACGGGGCCCGTATCCGGCTGGCGCCGCAGAAGGATTGGGAGGGCAATGAGCCGCAGCGACTGGCCAGGGTGCTGGGCGTGCTGGAAGGTATTGCCGCCGAGACCGGTGCCAGCGTCGCCGATGTGATCGTGCTGGCCGGCAACTACGGTATTGAGCAGGCCGCCCTGGCGGCCGGGTTCCCGGTGGCTGTGCCCTTCGCACCCGGCCGCGGCGACGCCTGCGACGAGATGACGGACGCTGAGTCCTTCGATGTACTGGAGCCGATCGCCGATGGTTACCGCAACTGGTTGAAGAAAGACTACGCCGTCAGTCCCGAGGAGTTGATGCTGGATCGCACCCAACTGATGGGCCTCACCGCCAACGAAATGACGGTGTTGGTCGGCGGTATGCGTGTGCTCGGTACCAACCACGGTGGCACATCGCACGGCGTTCTTACCAACCGTGTCGGCGCCCTGACGACGGATTTTTTTGTCAACCTGACGGATATGGGCAATTCCTGGCATCCGGCTGAGGGCGGCCTCTTTGAAATCCGCGATCGGGCCTCAGGCGAGGTCAAGTGGACCGCTACACGCCTCGATCTGGTGTTTGGTTCCAACGCTATCCTGCGCGCCTACTCGGAGTTGTATGCACAGGATGACAGCGCTGAGAAGTTCGTGCAGGATTTCGTGACTGCGTGGACCAAAGTCATGAATGCAGATCGGTTCGACCTGCGGTAATGCCATCGCCCCCACACTGCCATCGCAGGCAGTGTGGGGGCGCTCTCTCCCTTCCCGCGCACCCGCGGAACCCGTCGCAGCAGCGTCACGCGTAGCAGCGATTGTTCGCAACACACCTGTTTTTTTTTGTCATTTTTTACACGCCGCAGCGGATTGAATTGATTCTCAATTCCCTTGTATAGTCCAGTGCGTTCAGATTGCTCAATACAATAAAGTCGCCGCAGCGCAGTTCTTACGCGCACGGCAACACATAACAATGACGACGCCGGGTTCGGTGGATCGTTTCCGGGGACAGGGGATTTCAATGATGCCGTTCAATGGCCGGTATGCTGCTGCGTTTGCTATCACAGCGGCGCTATTCATCACTGCCTGCAGTGACACCTCCAACAACAACCAGTCTGCCGCAGTGCAGCCCGCCGGCATGCTGCCGGCGGATACCAGTGAATGGGTCTGCCAGACCAACCCGGCACCGCCCAGTGAACAGGAGCTGGCGCGCTGGTGCGCGGATACCGCCCCGCATGGCACGGTGCTGCCTGAAGATCTGCGCACGCCACCGTCGATGGATGATCTCACTGCGAAAAATGACTACGACCAGCGTCTTGAGGCATTCCTGCGCGCCCAGACTTACGCTGACGAGCTGAACTGGAGCAGTGACAAGCAGTGGCGTCTCACCGGCCCCTATGTCGGTGACATAGGCAGCGGCAACAATTATGGCTCCCATCCTGCGGTGAAGATCTACTACTCCCCCGAAGTGGTCGAGTGGATGTGTGGCGATCGCAGTGGGCCGCTGCCCGACGGTGCGATGGTGATCAAGGCAATGCACAGTATCGACGAGTCACTTGGGATAGAGCTTGAGGAAAACGCCTGCATGGTGATTACCGAAGACCCTGAGCCCGGCAGTTGGACCATCATTGTCAAGAATGCCCAGGCGACCACCGATGGCTGGTACTGGGGCTATTACGCCGCTGAATCAGCGCCCGACGAAGGCAACCCCCCGGTGCTGGGGCTGGCAGCAGTCACCTCGGAAGTTGCACTGGCGGAACTGCAGCAGAGTACACAGCGCAACCCGGATTTTTACCCCACCGGCGGCGCCGATACACCGATAGCGAATATGGTGTATCCCAATGCCGGATACGGTGCGTACTGTATCAACTGCCATGCCTCAGCGGCCAGCGAATCCACCTTCTCGTCGCTGGACAATGTGCTTACCAGCGGTGCGCGTTACCGCCAGTTCAGCAGCAGTCCCGGTCTGGACCAGCTGGAACAGGTGGGTATTGCGCCCTTCGTTGGCAAACACGACGCTTCGGTGGGAGATGATGACGATACGGATACGGCCAACCCGTTTCCGGTACCACTGGCAACACCTGACGACAGTTTCCTGGAATTCTACGACCAGCTCGGCCCGGTCACGTACACACAGGCGATGGCACTCAGCATGCCGGCCGAGACCTATGACCATGCGCTGGCGGGAAGTCAGTTAAATCCTCACGGGGCGACCAAGTTCGTCACATCGGACCAGTGTGCGGGTTGTCACGACGCAGCCTCCATGTCCGCTGCCACCTCCAATATGATTTTCTTTGATGAGTCCGGCGCAGAGCCACAGGCGTTGAACCTGTCGCCCTATGCGGAGTGGCGTGCATCGCCGATGGGTCTCGCCGGCCGGGATCCTATTTTCTTTGCGCAGTTGCAGAGTGAGACCAATCACCTGCCGCAACTGACGGCCTGTATTGAGCAGACCTGCCTGCGCTGTCACGGTGTGATGGGCTCACGCCAGCTCGCCATCGACACACCGGGGGAGGGCACCGACAACTGCGAAGCGCTGTACGCGATTCCACCGCCGGAGGGTGTGCCCTTCGGCAAGGAATTCACCCGCGATATCGTCAAGCAGTGGCCGCACGCCGCAGAGAATGGTGAACAGAATTATGCGGCGCTGGCGCGCGATGGTATTTCCTGCACGGTTTGCCACCGCGTATCACCCGATGCCCTCGGCGAGGAAGCGTCATTCACCGGTAACTTTGTCACCGGGCCCGACGCCGAACTCTATGGCCCCTATGCGGACGACACCATTGTCACTGCACCGATGAACAACTCGGTCGGCATTACCCCTCGCTTTGGTGAGCAGCTGTCCTCCGCTGATATGTGCGGCACCTGCCACAATATTCTGCTGCCGGTATTCGACAACGAGGGCGTGCAGCATGGTGCGAGCTATGAGCAGTCCACGCACCTGGAGTGGACTAACAGCGTGTACGGCCAGCAGGGACCGCAGGCGCGCACCTGCAACAGCTGTCATATGAGCACACATTACAAGGGCACCAAGCTGCATACCAAAATTGCCAATATCGAAGACAATAACTCGGCGCCGACCACCGAGCGCCTGCCGGACAAGGAGATTACCCTGACTGAGCGCAGCGAGTTTTCCCGTCACCAGCTGCACGGCCTGAATGTGTTCCTGAACCAGATGTTCCAGCAATTCCCGCTGGTGTTGGGTATTCGCCAGGTCGACGGGCTCACGGCGAGCAACGTGACGCCGCCGCTGATCACGGGCATGAACTCGATGGTGAATATGGCCCGCGAGGGAACTGCCGAGGTCGACATCACCGCTGTCGATGTGCTGCCGGGCAACAAGGTTCGCACGCGCGTGAAAGTCGTCAACAAGACGGGGCACTACCTGCCCTCCGGCGTCGCCTTTCGGCGGGTGTTTCTGGAGCTGCTGATTCGCGACACGGCCGGCAACCTGGTGTGGGCGTCAGGACGCACCAACAAGCTGGGCGCTATCCTCGATGGCGTGACCGATACTGTGCTCGACTCCGAGCAGCCCGGAGCGTTTCCTGGCAGCCTGCCGCAGCCGCACTACCAGCGCATCAGTCGCGGTGACCAGGTGCAGATCTACCAGGAGGTGTACGCCGACTCCGCTGGTGATATCACCACCAGCTTCCTGCGACGCATGACCAGCCTCAAGGACAACAGGATCAAGCCGCTGGGCTATGACCCCGCAGTCTTCACATCCTCGAGTTCCGCCTTTATTCGGGAGCTGGCGCTGTTGCCGGGCCCGGAATCATCCGATCCCTACTACAGTGATCCAGCATTGACGGGGGCGGATACCATCGAGTACGAGGCGACCCTGACGCCGGCGCAGATCGCCGACCTGGGCTCGGTAGAGGTCAATCTCTACAACCAGTCGATTCCTCCGTCCTACTTACAAGAGCGGTTTGCCGATGCCAGCGCCGGCCCTATGGAGATGGATGATATCCAGCGCTTGTACTACCTGACCAGCCACCTGAACACCGAGGCCGTCAACACGGAGTACGGTCCGAAGGTGATTGAGTCGTGGAAACTGATGTTGGCGGGGGATCGCGAGACCATCGCGCAATAGCGGGGCGAACAGCTGCCCCGGGTTCGCCACCGGGCCAGCTGTGCCAGCGACAGGTATCGCTGCTGCTGTTCAGCCGGTAAAGGCGACAGAAGGCTTCGCCACGCCCTCTGACTTTTTGCCGCGTATGTGAGCGAGCATGGTATCGGCGTCAGACACCTCGAACGGATCGATTTCGCAGTTGTCGCCGAACTCGGGCTCAATAAACATCTGTTCGATGTTGCCATCGTTCACCAGCATCGAATAGCGCCACGAACGCATGCCGAACCCGAGGTTGGACTTGTCGACCAGCATGCCCATTTTGCGTGTGAATTCGCCTGAGCCATCGGGTAACAGGTAGATGTTCTTGTTGCCCACATGACGGCCCCACTGAAACATCACGAAGGCATCGTTCACAGAGATACACATGATCTCATCGACCCCCTCCGCCTTGAATTCCTCGTACAGTTCATCATAGCGTGGCAGGTGGTTGGATGAGCAGGTCGGCGTAAACGCGCCCGGCAGTGAAAAGACGACAACGCGCTTGCCGCCGAACAGATCGGCCGTGGTCTTGTCTTCCCAGCGATAGGGGTTTTCGCCTTCGACTGATTCATCTCTCACGCGTGTTTTGAACACGACATTGGGTACTCGATTGCGCATATAACAGCTCCTGTGAAGGTCAGTTCATTGTCAAGTTGGACAGATAATAGCGAACATCACGTGTTAGTTAAATTAGATTGTCAATATGATTGTGATTGACTGCCTCTATGATAAAAAGGATGGGCTGGTGGCTGTGCTCGCCGCGATGCTCCAGTTTTTCTTTAATGCCACATATTGGCCAAAAAGGTTTGATCTGCCCAGAGAGCCGCCTTATGGTGTTGCTGCCTTGCGAGATGCACCAATTCATTGCTGCAAATCGGCGCACGAGGCAAAAAAATACACTGGCTACAATGAAAACTAAAAATAGGAGTAAGTATGAAAATAACGACAATGGGCCTTGCGCTGCTGATGCTGTCTTCGCTCGCGTATGCTGACAGTCAGCAACCCCGCACAGACAGGGTGCTAACCGTAGAGGAACAGCAGTTGCTGACGCCCAACCAGGTTGTCGAACTACTGGGCGGCGGCAATGACCGCTTTGTCAATTCCAGCAGCACTGTGCGCGACCACTCGTCGCTGGTGCGCGATGCGGCATCAGGACAGTATCCCAAGGCAGTGATACTGTCCTGTGTTGATTCCAGGGTGCCAGTAGAGGATGTGTTTGATCAGGGTATCGGCGATATTTTCGTCGCCAGGGTCGCTGCGAATATCGAAAACACTGACATACTCGGCAGCATCGAGTTTGCCACCAAGGTGTCGGGAGCAAAACTGGTTGTGGTAATGGGGCATGAGAGTTGCGGTGCCATTCGCGCCGCTATCGACAATGTCGAGCTGGGAAATATCACGGCTCTGCTGGAAAACGTAAAGCCGGCGGTTGCGGCCCTGTCCGATTACCCCGGCGAGAAAACCTCGGCCAATCCCGAGTTTGTGCATCTCGTGGCGGAGAAAAATGTTGAGCTGACGATTCAGGATATTCTGGAGAAAAGCCCGATAGTCGCGGAAATGGTAGAGGCGGGCGACGTCAATATTGTGGGTGCAATGTACGACCTGCATTCAGGTGAAGTTATCTTCCTGGATTGATACCCTTCCCGGCGCTGGAAAGCAGCGGCTTCGTGTCGCTGTTTTTTTGCCTGCGTTTTGGCCGCGGCCTGCGCCATAACAATTTTTTCTGAAGCTTTTAAGGAAATTGGTAATGAATAAAGCGTTCCAACTGCTGACACTATTTGTGCTGTTGCTCACAGGAGGATGCAGCAACCACAACTCGAGTCACTACGTGCCCGGTGTATCTGAAGATATAAACGCGGTTTTCAGCAAGGATCTGTACCGGGAATCAACCTGGTCACTGCGAGTGGTGGATATGGCGTCCGGCGAACTGGTGTATGACCAGCGTTCGGATGACAGTCTGTATATCGGGTCGGTGAGAAAGCTATTTACCATTGCCGAGGCGCTTGATGCGCTAGGTCCCGATTACCGGTTTCGCACACCTGTGCACCGGCGTGGAACGGTTTCCGGGCAAGGTGTGTTGGAGGGCGACCTGATACTCGTTGCATCGGGTGATTTTACGATGGGTGGTCGCAGACAGTCCGATGGTTCTATTGCAGTCTCCGATCTCGATCACAATGAGGCGAATACACTTGGGAATGCCGAGCTTACAGCGCCTGATCCCCTGTGGGGATACGATATGCTGGCAGCCCAGGTGGCGGCCTCCGGCATCACAGCGGTAGCGGGCGACATCATCATCGATGATCGCCTGTTTCAACCGTTTGATTTTCGAGGTGAGTTCAAGGTAAGACCGATTTTCGTGAACGATGATGTTGTGGATGTGACTATTCGTCCGACAAATCCCGGCGCGCTCGCGTCGGTGGAACACCGGCCCGTGTCAGCCGCGTTTGCGGTGGACTCCAATCTGGTCACTGTATCCGGCGGTTTGGATGAGACGGTCGAACTGTTGCCGGAGTTCCCCGATTGCATCGGCGCAGCGGGGTGCTCGGGCAGTGTGATTGGGCAATTGCCGGTGGATTATGTACCGCCCTTGACGGGCGCTGCGCCTCTGGTGCAGGTATTTCGGATCGTCGAGCCGCAAAATTACGCGCGCACAGTCTTTATCGAGGCACTGGAGCGGGCGGGGGTAACCGTGCTCAACGCCGACCCGGTGGCGCCAAACCCGTCTGCGGCGCTGCCTGCACCGGATACCTATACCGCTGAGACCCGGTTGGCCGAGCTGGAGTCGGCACCTTTTTCCGAGTATGCAAAGTACGTCCTGAAAGTGAGCTATAACATCGGCGCTGATACCAGTCTGGTGCTGTGGGGGCTGTCACAGGGAGTGGACAATATGGCCGATGCTCTCGCGTTGGAACGGGATAACCTTATCGGTAATATCGGCATCCCCGGCGCTGATTTCCTGTTTGTCGATGGCAGCGGCGGTGGTGCCACCACAGCGACGGCGACAGCGGTGATACGGATGCTTGAGCACGCTACTGAGCAAAGCTATTACCCTGAATTTATCCACGCCTTACCGGTGCTCGGTGTGGATGGCTCACTCGCGTTCGCCACGGGCTTTGAATCCGATCCGTCGCTGGCTGGGGCCAAGGGCAACGCCTATGCCAAGACAGGCACCTATGCCGCTGGCACGGACAGCGGTATTTTACTGAAGGGACGTTCCATGGCGGGATTTATAGATACGCGCGGCGGCCGCAGGCTTATGTACAGCCTTATCGTAAACAACGTTCAACTCGGTTTTGACATTGAGGAACTGCTTGCCGTCTCGCAGGATCAGGCCACCATCACGGCCATTCTGTGGCGCGATCACTAACGGTGAAAGTATTCACCTCACTTGAAGGATACAGGCTGCCATAGCGCTCCCCGTGGCTTGCCTGTAGAACACTGGTGATAATGACCACACTGTGCAATTCTTACTGATCTCGACAAATTGGAGGAGTGTTCTGTGTCCGGATTTGACAAAGTGGTAGGCAGCTATGAGGAGGCGCTGGCCGGTCTGGAGGATGGTATGACGATTATCGCCGGGGGCTTCGGACTCTGCGGCATACCGGAAAACCTGATCAAGGAAATCAAGCGCAGGGGTGTGCGAAACCTGACTATTGCCTCCAATAATGCCGGCGTCGATGGCAAGGGGCTGGGGCTGTTGCTGGAAGACAAGCAGATCAAGAAAATGATCGCATCCTACGTCGGCGAGAATGCACTGTTTGAGGCACAGATGATGAGCGGTGAGTTGGAGGTGGAACTCACGCCGCAGGGCACGCTGGCAGAGAAAATGCGTGCCGGCGGTGCCGGTATCCCCGCGTTCTATACCGCAACCGGTTACGGTACGCCGGTGGGAGAGGGCAAGGAAGTGCGCGAGTTTGGCGGCCGCCACTACATTCTCGAGGAGGCGTTGCGCGGTGATTTTTCGATTGCCAAGGCCTGGAAGGCCGATCGCTACGGCAACCTGGTATTCCGCAAGACCGCGCGCAACTTCAATCCGATGGCCGTTACCGCCGGCAAGATCGCCGTGGTGGAGGTGGAGGAGATTGTCGAGGTCGGGCAGTTGGACCCGGACCAGATTCATCTGCCCGGCATCTACGTGAACAGACTTATTCAAGGCACGTTTGCCAAGGACATTGAAAAACGCACTGTGCGCAGCGCCTGAGGAGGATTGAACATGGCTTTGACTCGCGATCAACTGGCGCAACGCGTCGCCCAGGAATTCCAGGACGGCTACTACGTGAATCTTGGAATTGGTATTCCGACACTGGCCGCAAATTTCATTCCTGAAGGCATGCAGGTGATGCTGCAATCCGAGAACGGTTTGCTCGGCATGGGCCGGTTTCCGCTGGAGGAGGAGGTAGATGCCGATTTGATTAACGCCGGAAAACAGACCGTCACGATGGTCGAAGGTGCATCGCTGTTCTCGTCGGCGGAGTCCTTCGCGATGATCCGGGGAGGCCATGTCGATTTGACGGTACTCGGTGCGTTTGAAGTGGATTGCCAGGGCAATATTGCGTCCTACATGATTCCCGGAAAGCTGATCAAGGGCATGGGCGGAGCCATGGACCTGGTGGCCGGGGCCGAAAATATTATTGTCACCATGACCCACGCCTCTAAATCCGGCCAATCCAAGCTGCTGACCGAGTGCACACTGCCGCTGACGGGCAAGGGCTGTATCAAACGCGTACTGACAGATCTCGCGCTGCTGGACATAGCAGATGGCCGGTTTATCTTGCGCGAACGCGCGCCCGGTGTGAGCGTCGAGGACATTGTCAGTCTCACCGAGGGGCCATTGTCGGTCCCGGATGACGTGCCAGAAATGACGTTCTAGCGGTCCGGTCGCATGGCGGTGATGGGTTTGCATCGCAGCGGCGAGGGGCAGTTCTGCCAGTTCACCCAGTGCTGATGGGTCACACTGGTGAACTACCGCCGGGACAATGAGGGAAATTCGCCTCGACAGCGCGCTCGCGCCATTGCAGGCAGCCAAATTGTGCGACAATCCTGCGCTTCACAGATTCTGGGATGATTCGGAGACAGGGCATGGGCGAAAAGCCGACCATTTATTACACACTCACAGATGAAGCGCCGGCACTGGCCACGTGTTCACTGCTGCCGATTGTCAGGGCTTTTACCGAGGCGGCGGGTATCGATGTAAAACTCACCGATGTATCGCTGGCGGGGCGGGTGCTCTCTGCATTTCACGACCGGTTGAACGAAGACCAGCGCGTTGCGGATGGCCTGGCCTTTTTGGGCGAGCTGACCCAGCAGCCGTCAGCCAATATCATCAAACTGCCCAATATCAGTGCCTCGGTACCGCAGTTGAAGGAGTGCATCGCCGAGCTCCAGGCGCAGGGCTATCCGCTGCCCGACTACCCGGATAACCCGCAAACCGAGGACGAGCAGCAGGCGGCAGAGCGCTATTCGAAAGTCCTCGGCAGTGCCGTGAATCCGGTGCTGCGCGAGGGCAATTCAGATCGGCGCGCGCCCGCTGCGGTGAAAGCCTTTGTGCGCAAGTATCCTCACTCGATGGGCGCATGGAGCAAGGCGTCCCGCACCCATGCCGACTACATGCGGGCGGGTGATTTCTTTTCCAGTGAACAGTCGATAACGGTGGACGCACCAACCGCTGTGCGTATGGAGTTCGTGTCACCTGACGGCACAGTTGAACTGAAAAAAACACTACAGCTAGAGGCGGGTGAAGTACTGGACTCCATGTTTATGAGCTGCGCTGCACTGGAGGAATTTTTTGAACAGAGCATGAACGATGCCAAGGACACCGGGGTGATGTGGTCGCTGCATGTGAAAGCCACCATGATGAAAGTGTCGCACCCTATCGTGTTTGGACACGCGGTCAAGGTCTTCTACAAAGAGGTCTTCGAGAAGTACGCAGAGCTGTTCCAGGAACTCGGCGTCAACCCCAACAACGGCCTCGGCAGTGTGTATGACAATATTGCCCATTTGCCGCGCTCGCAGCGAGAGGAGATTGAGCAGGACATCCAGGCCTGCTACTCGCAACGCCCGGAACTGGCGATGGTGGATTCGGTCAAGGGAATTTCCAACCTGCATGTGCCGAGTGATGTTATCGTCGATGCTTCCATGCCCGCAATGATTCGAAGCTCCGGCCAGATGTGGGGCCCGGACGGCAAGCTGAAGGACACCAAGGCCGTGATGCCCGAAAGCACCTACGCGCGCATCTACCAGGAGGTGATCAATTTCTGCAAGACCAATGGCGCCTTCGAGCCGACGACCCTTGGCTCGGTGCCAAATGTCGGGCTGATGGCGAAAAAGGCGGAGGAGTACGGCTCGCACGACAAGACATTTGAGATCGCCTCTGCCGGCATCATGCGGGTGGTCGACGCTGACGGCAGCGTGTTGATGCAGCATCAGGTCGAGGAGGGCGATATCTGGCGCGCCTGTCAAACCAAGGATGTCGCCGTGCGTGACTGGGTCAGGTTGGCCGTTAACCGCGCGCGCCAGTCGAACACACCTGCGATCTTCTGGTTGGACCCGGAGCGCGCGCACGATCGCCAGCTCCGGGCCAAGGTCGAACTGTATTTGCAGGATCACGATACCGCTGGCCTCGATATTCAGATAATGGGGTACAACGAGGCTATCCGGTTGTCGATGGAGCGTATGAAGCGCGGGCTCGACACCATCTCGGTGACCGGCAATGTCCTGCGAGACTATCTGACGGATCTGTTTCCAATTATCGAACTGGGAACCTCTGCCAAAATGCTGTCGATCGTTCCCATGCTGAATGGCGGCGGTATGTATGAAACGGGGGCTGGCGGGTCCGCGCCGAAGCATGTGCAGCAGATAGAGGAGGAGAACCATCTGCGCTGGGATTCGCTGGGAGAGTTCATGGCATTGGCGGTGTCGCTGGAAGATATGGGCGCAAAGCAGGGCATACCGCGCGCCGTGTTGCTGGCCAAAACACTGGATGAGGCCACCGGCAAACTGCTTGAGAACAACAAGTCGCCGTCGCGAAAAACCGGTGAGTTGGACAATCGCGGCAGTCACTTTTACCTGGGTTTGTACTGGGCAGAGGCGGTAGCCGCCCAGACCGAAGATACTGCGCTGGCGGCGCAGTTGGCGCCGCTGGCGAAAAGCCTGCGCGACAATGAAGACAAAATCATTGCCGAATTAAGTGCGGTGCAGGGCAGGCCAGCGGCGTTGGATGGCTATTATCATCCGCTGCGAGATACGGTGAAAAAAGTCATGCGCCCCAGTGGCACACTGAATGAGGTACTGGCACAAAACACCCTGTAATAGGTGTCAGGTGCCCCACTGGTCATCGGTGAGCGCCATTACGGTCTCTTTCCCGCTGGTGATGTCGGCGAGGAGCCAGCTGTTTTCGGTGAGCAGCTTGTCGAAGTAAAACTGTGCGGACACCAGCTTGCCCTGCAACAATGCGGTGTTCCCCTCACCGGCAGCGAGTTGCCGCTGGGCGACAATCACCATTCGCGACCACAGGTAGGCGATCACTGTCAGTGCCATCAGGCGCAGGTAAGGGGCGGCTGAGGCAGCTGCTTGCTCCGGGTCTTCCATGCCCCTGCCTGCGATCCACGCGGTGGCGTCTTCGAGGGATTTGACCGCCGCTGCCAGCGCCTCGTGATGCGGTGCGCCGGCATGCTCCTGCAGGTGTGTGGTGAGGGTGGTTAACAGGCGCCCAATAAGGCGGCCACCATGGAGCCCCAGTTTGCGGCCCACGAGATCCATGGCCTGGATGCCGTTGGTACCTTCATAAATTCTGGCGATACGGACATCGCGCACCAGCTGCTCCAGCGGCCAGTCCGTGGTAAAGCCCGCGCCGCCGAGGACCTGTAATCCCTGGTTGGCGTTGTTAAAGCCCTCGTCGGTGAGGAATGCTTTGACCACCGGCGTCAGCAACTGCACCATATCGTCGGCAGCCTCGCGCACTTCGGTGTCTGGGTGCGCTACAGAGAGATCCAGCTGGTGGCCGGTAAACAGGGCGAGTGCGCGCATGCCCTCATTCAGTACTTTCTGGCGCATCAGCATACGGCGCACATCGGGGTGCACAATGATGGCGTCTGCCGGGCCGTCAGGGTTACTGGGCCCAGACAGTGATCGACCCTGCAGCCGCTCGCGAGCAAAGCCCAGGCTCTCCTGGAAGGCCATCTCGGCGATTCCGAGGCCCTGCATCCCGACCATCAGCCGCGCCTCGTTCATCATTGTGAACATGGCGCGCATGCCGTCATTCTCCGCGCCGACCAGCCAGCCCTGTGCCTGTTCAAAATTCATGACACAGGTGGCCGAGCCCTTGATGCCCATCTTGTGCTCCACTCCGCCACAGAAAACGGGATTGCGCTCGCCACTGTCGGGCAACACTTTGGGCACGATAAACAGCGAGATACCCTTGGTGGTGTCGGGCGCTCCAGGCAGTTTCGCGAGAACCAGGTGGATAATGTTGTCGGCCAGGTCGTGCTCGCCGCCGGTGATCCAGATCTTGGTGCCCTCAATACTGTAGCTGCCGTCCTCTCGCGGTGTGGCCCGCGTGCGGATCAGGGCGAGGTCGGTACCACACTGCGGCTCCGTCAGGCACATTGTCCCCGTCCACTCACCACTGACCAGTTTTTCCAGATAGGTGGCTTTGAGTTGATCTGAGCCGTGTGTGTGCAGTGCACTGATGGCGCCGTGGGTGAGGCCGGCGTACATGCCGAGCGACAGATTGCTGGAGCAGACCATTTCATCGACGATGAATTTGAGCGTGTGCGGCAGGCCCTGGCCGCCGAAATCTGTGGGGGCGTCGAGGGACGCCCAGCCACCGGCTGAGAACTGCTGGTACGCTTCCCTGAAGCCCTCCGGTGTGGCGACATCGTGGCTCTGGGGATCGTAGCTGCAGCCCTGCTCATCGCCAATCTTGTTGAGCGGTTGCAGCACGTCTGCCGCCAGCTTGCCGGCCTCCTCGATGACAGCCGTCATGATGTCTGGCGTCGCCTCACTGTAGCGCTCCAGCTCGTGGAGGCGGTCAGCGCCAAGCACGTCGAAGAGCAAGAACTGGATGTCTGTGAGCGGTGCCTGGTAACGCATGGTGTCACCCCGAAGTGTGATGAGTTGGACCCTGTATACGCGATCTGTTGCAAATTGGTTCAGCCGGGCAGTATGCTCGCTGCTATCGATAACGATAAAACCCTACGCAACGGTGACAGACAATGCCTGAGACGCTGACACGCAGCCAACTGGCTGGATCGACCCGCGAGCCGCTGTTGGCCGATACCATTGGCCGGGCGTTTGATAAAACGGCAGCGCAGTATCCCGACGCGTGCGCGCTGGTGGTCTGCCACCAGGCTATACGCTGGAGCTACAGCGAGTACCAGCGCGAGATCGATCGGCTCGCCTGTGGCCTGCTCGCTCTCGGTTTGCAGCCGGGCGACAGGGTCGGTATCTGGGCGCCAAACTGTTACGAGTGGTGCCTCACCCAGTTTGCAACGGCCAAGATGGGCGCGGTCATGGTCTGCATCAATCCCGCCTATCGACTGCACGAGCTGGAGTACGCGCTGAACAAGGTGCAATGTAAGGCGCTCATTGCGGCGGCGGGTTTTAAATCCAGTGATTACCTGGGCATGTTGCAGCAGCTGGCGCCGGAGTTGTCGAGTTGTGCTGCCGGTGCGTTGCAAGCTGCGGCCCTACCGGCGCTGAGAATGATTATTCGTATGGGCAGCGCGGCCAGCGAGGGTATGTACAATTTTGCGCATGTCTGCGCCATGGGAGGCGATGTCCAGCGGCGGCAACTGGCGGCACTGGGCGAGACATTGAAAGCCACGGACCCGATCAACATTCAATTCACCAGTGGCACCACCGGCAACCCCAAGGGCGCCACCCTCACACACAGGAATATTCTCAACAACGGCAAGCTTGTCGGCGACGGCATGCGGCTGACAACCGCAGACAGGTTGTGTATTCCCGTGCCCTTGTATCACTGCTTTGGCATGGTGATGGGAAATCTTGCCTGCATAACACACGGTTCTGCGGCGGTATTTCCCGCCGAGACGTTTGAGCCCGGCGCCACATTGACAGCGGTCGCAGAGGAGCGCTGCACGGCGCTGCACGGTGTGCCCACGATGTTCATCGCCGAACTCGATCACCCCGATTTCAATCGCTATGACCTCAGCAGTTTGCGAACCGGCATCATGGCGGGCGCGCCCTGTCCGGTTGAGGTGATGAAACGTGTGCTGGCGCAGATGCATATGCATGAGGTGCTGATCGCTTACGGGCAGACGGAAACCAGTCCGGTCAATCACATGACATCGGCAGATGACGCCATCGAGAAACGGGTTGGCAGCGTGGGCAGGCCCGCGCCCCACTGCGAGATCAAGATTATCGATGCCAGCGGATCAGTGGTGCCGGTGGGCGTGCAGGGCGAGATCTGTTGTCGCGGCCACTCCGTGATGCAGGGCTACTGGGGCGATGCCGAGCTCACAGCGCAGACCATAGACAGCGACGGCTGGCTGCACTCCGGCGATCTTGGTGTGATGGACGAGGAGGGCTACACCCGGATCACCGGGCGTATCAAGGACATGATTATTCGCGGTGGCGAGAATATCTATCCGCGGGAGGTGGAAGAGTTCCTGTACACCCACCCGGACATACAGGAAGTGCAGATTTTCGGCATACCGGATGAACGCTATGGCGAACAGGTCTGTGCCTGGATCAAAGCGCATCCGGGTGCGGCGCTGGATGAAGACAGTGTGCGGGCGTTCTGTCGCGACCGGATCAGTCATTTCAAGGTGCCCTACGTAATCCGCTTTGTGCAGGACTTTCCGATGACGGTCACCGGCAAGATGCAGAAATTTGCGATGCGCGAGCGGATGTTGCAAGAGCTGGCAGCGGACTTGTAGCAGTTGCGTTGTAAAAAGGGGTAGCCGGATTCACACTGAAACCCTGCCACCCCTGTTGTTCGCCGGCTGTCGTAACGTGACTAGGGCGCTTCGCAGTCCACCGGTTCCATTGCGTTAATCCATTCTGCGATCAACTCAACACCCTCTGGATGAACGATAGAGCGCCCGATCTCCGGCATCCGCACTTGCAGCTCATTTGACGCCATGCGGAACACCAGAATCGAATCCGCTGCGTCGCCCGGCACGATGTCATACCCCAGGCCACCGGAGCCCGGCCCGGCCGCGACCGGAGGTTTGCACTCCCCGACCTCGGGGCCAAATGGGCGGAAGTATTCAAGTAACAGGCCTGAGGTATCCCCCGCACCTCCGGGTGAGTGGCAGTGTGCGCAGTTGACATCGAGATAGCCGCGCGCGCGATCATCGAGATCAGCACTGGTATCGCCCCACAGCGGGATGCTGGGGATGGAAGCGGTATCAGCTGGCGCGCCGCTGAGAATGTTGACCGCCGTCCAATGGTCGAGCTGGTTGGCGGTGCCGCTGTCGTAGTTGAAATCCTTGTTCAGCGAGCGGGCGGTGGGCCCCAGTGGCAGCATGTTGTCCTCGCCGTGACAGTTGGCGCAGTTGTTGGTGTTGGGAATGACGTAGTTGGTGTTTCGCGGCAAGCCCTCCATGTCAATCCAGCTGACAGCCCTGGTGCCCCCGGTGACGGTCAGTACGGCGTCTGATTTATCGCTGTTCCAGATATAGGGCAGCGCTGTCCAGCCACTGGTGCGGCGGATCATCAAACGCGTTTCGATGATGTCCTGTGCGCTGCTGTCGTCGCGTAAATCGGCCTGAATGGTAAAGGTCTTGGCGATAATCGTGCCTACCGGGAAGTCGAAGACTTCGGTGTCGCGATACGCGGCTTTGGTGTTCTCGGGCAGGAAAACGAAGCGGTACTTGTTGGCGTAATCTGTGAACAGCGGAGTATTCAGGTCGTAGATTACGCCACCATTGGCACCGCTCAGCGGGTTGGCCTGATCCGCAAACAGGCGGTAATCGGACAGGTTGGGGCAGTCCGCCAGGTAGGCTTCAGCGTTGATACCCTCACCGTCCACATCGCACAACTCAGCAGGGTTGGGCTCGGTGGGGTTGTTTGGATCTATCGGCGGATCCAGCACAATGGGCGGCAGTGAGGCATGGGTGCAGTTGAAGAGTTCCGGATTAGTTGAAATAGCGGGGTCCCCCGGCGCCAGGCCCAGCACTGCCGTAATGTTGAAGGTGCCCATTGAGCTCTCGGGACCATTGTCGACAATACAAATGGCCTGGCTTTCCGTCAGGCCATCGGGAAACTCGACCAGCAGGCCGGCGTCGGTGCCGACACCGGAGCTGTCATAGAAATGATCCGTGGCCTGTCCCAGTACCAGTTCGACCAGCGCTGCGTCACCCTGGGGGTCGTAGGCATTGTTGCTCATGGTGTTGTCGTGGATGTAGATTTTTTCCGGCACCGGGTCGTACGTTGGCTTGCTGACAAAGGCATTGACGAAGTAGTAGCTCACGATCAGCGAGCCGAAAGACTGGTTGCCGGTGATGGTATTGCCAAACACCTCGATGTCGTCATTCGCCATGATCATCAGACCGGTGCCAGCGGGCACTGTGCCGACGATATTGCCAGCCGGGGCGAAGTTGGGTTCGTTGTTATCAACGATCAGATTGTTGAAAACGCGGGTCGCCTCGCCGCCCTGGACCGGCGGTCCTGGCAGATCAAACACGAGTATACCGCCGGTGTTTCCCGTGGTGTTGTTGTCGTAGACGTCTGCGAATTTGGAGTTCTCGATTTCGATGCCCGCCACATTCTCATACACGTAGTTGCGGCGCACGATGATGTTCTCGGACTGTCCGACATAGACACCGGCATCGCTGGCACCGCGCACCTCGCAGTCCTCGATGAGGACGTTGCGCGCCTGCACCGGATACAGTCCGTAGGGGCCGTTGTCCTCGTCGGGGCCGTTGGTCCATTCAACCCGAACGCGCCGGATAGTCACGCCGTCTGTGCCTTCAATTTTGATCGCGTCGCCTGAGGTGTCCTCAATGGCGAGATCTTCCACTACAAAGTTGTTGCCGGTGACCGACAGGCCCTGTGCGCCGACCGTCTGGTTGGCGAAGCTCAATACGGTGCCGCCGGCCGCTGTCATGCCCTGGCCGCGCAGTACGATATTGTCGACACTGCTGCTCAGTTCGCCGACAAAGTCATAGGTGCCGGCGGGCAATTCGATAATTGTCCTGGGTTGTGCGGCGATAAGCGCCTGTAAAGTGCGGGTCTCCAGATCCGGTCCCGCGGCCAGTTTCACCAGCTTGTAGCCCGGGAATTCCGGGTCATCGAAACCGCACTGTGGTTGATCACAGCGGGCCACGCACTGTCGCGCATCCAGCACGGTGATGAAGCCATCACCGTCGATATCCCGAACATCGCCGGGCCCGCTGGAGGGTGTGCCGCTGGCGAGGCCGATGCTGGAAATATCAGCCGCATCGACGATTCGATCGCCGTCCGTATCGCACAGCAGTGGCGCCGGGGCTCCACACTGTGCATAGCTGAATTGGCTGGCCCAAAAAAGGGGCAGTGTGAACAGGATTTTTGACAGATGACGCATCAGCGCTCTCCCGATTATTCGTTGTAGTGTTCGATCCCGACAGGCATTGCGTGTGGCTCTGGTCAGGGGCTGAAATCAGGACTTGCGCGCCCTTGCGGCCGCGTTCCAGCCCAGCAAGCCACCGAGCATCAGCAGCAGCGTCCCCGGCACTGGCACGGCGGTGATCGTCGCCGATCGGCCGGTCGTCACTGGCAGGGCAGAACCGTTCTGGTCCCCGAGCACGGCATTGCCCGGCAGTGACACCTCGGTACTGGCGCCAGCGGTAAGCCCGATCACATCGAAATTCAAGAAGGCCAGAATAAAGTTGTCTGGCTGGCGGGTGTTGAGCGTGGCAGCGGACAGCAGGCTGACCTGTGCGACGTTGACCTCTCCGCCGCTATCGCCGCCACTGACATCGAGCGCCGTAAACAGGCTGGTATCACCGAGGAAAAAGTCTCCCAGCGTATAGTTGGCAAAGGACAATGCCGCAGTGTCGTACGCCACCGAGACATCGAAAGCACCGAGTGAATCGGCCGAGAAATTCCCCAGCCCACTGACCACCAGTGCCAGTGATACGGTGTCGCCGTTGTCGACAAGTGCGGTATCGGGTTCCAGGCTCAGCAAGGCGGCGTGAACCGTGGAGGCCTGTGCCATGCAGATAATGGCAAGGGCCGCCAACAAACGCTTTGTGTCAAATAGGGTAGGCAAAATTCGAGCGCTCCTGTTGTTATTATCCCCGCCCGATTGCGCGGGATGGTCTCGTTTCAAAGCAAGAAACGAGCCATTTGCGGAGATCTTCCGTGATTACCGTAGCTTACGAAAGCACCGTCGCGTCGGGTGTCCGCAATGTCGCAGCAAGTGTAAAAAAAGCTGACGTTGGGCCTGCAGGACTGCGGGTTGCGAGCGCAGTCATCAGGTGCGCGGAGGCAGGCCGTGCACCATCGTCAGTGAGATTAATTCTGCGCCGGCCCGGCGGTGTTCCGACAGCGCCTGGTACTCAGGGTCGTTGTACCAGGTCTCGGCTGCGGCTTCTGAGGGGAACTGGAAAATGATCATGCGGCCGGGCCGGGGCTCGGCGCCTTCCAGGTGTTTGATGTTATCGTCAAAGGTGATGAAGGAGCCGCCGTGTTTTTTTAACAGCGGGAAAAAGCCCTTCTCGTATTTCAAATACTCTGCCTTGTCGTGAGCGATGAGATTGGCAACGATATAGACCGGTATGTCTGACATTGTCGGTTTCCTTTTCGGGTTCTGGGGAGTGAATTAGATTGTCTTTAACCAGTTGGCGACCGCCTGGCCGATTTCAACCGGAGAATCCTCCTGGATAAAATGCAGCCCTTTGACGGTCACTTCCTGCTGGTTCGGCCAACTGCGGCAAAATTCGCGCTGCGGGCCTGTCAGGATGGAGCCCGGGTCCGCATTGATGAACAGCTTGGGTATCTGGCTGTCAGCCATGAAGGCGCCGTACTCGGTCACCAGTGCAACGGTATCCTCGGGCTCACCGTCGATGGGAATTTGTCGCGGCCAGTTCAGCAGCGGCTGGCGATCATCGGCCTCCGGGTGCGGTGCGCGGTAGGCCTCCATTTCCGCCTCTGACAGCGTTCGCATCACGGAGCTGGGGAGCACTGCCTCGATGAACATATTGCGGTTGAGAATCATATCCTCGCCCTTGTCGGAGCGAAAACCCTTGAAGATGCCCACCGCACCCTCGGGCCAGTCAGCCCAGCTTATGGGCTTTACGATGCCCTCCATGTAGGCGACACCTTTTACTGCAGCAGGGTGTCGCATCGCCCACATAAAGCCGATCGCGCTGCCCCAGTCGTGAATCACCAGTGTCACATTCGCGTTGGCACCGAGACTGTCAAGCAGGCCATCCACATAGCTGTAGGCTACCTCCAGTGTGTAGCGCCCCGGGCCTTCGCTGGCCGGGAGTTTCTCCGAGTCGCCCTGGCCTATCAGGTCGGGCACGATCACGCGGCCAGATGCTGTGAGCTCAGGGATTACATTGCGCCACAGGAACGAGGAGGTGGGGTTGCCGTGCAGCAGTACAATCGGGTCGCCACTGCCTTCCTCTATGTAGGCGATCTGCTTGCCGTTTACTGTGGCAAATTTCTTCTGGTAACTCATGGTCTCTGACAGCATGGTAAAACCTCCTCTCGAATGTGGGGGAACGGGCTCAGGCGGCCAGTCCGAGCATGGACAGGCTGTTATCGATCATTGTCTGAAGCGTTTGCCGCGACGGGTTCTTGCGACTCTGTACGCGCAGCCCGAGGTTGATGGTCATCACGACGCTGGCAAGTTCGCGAGGACTGTGCGCGAGGCCCAACTCACCAGACTGTTGCGCCCGCTGAAAGGCCTGCGCGAAGGCGCTCTCTATCGCGGCGAGTTTGTCTGTCGCCAGTTGATTGAGTGCGGGATCCACATCGGCCAGTTCCAGCACCGTGTTGACCAACATACAACCGTGCTTTGAGCGGTGTTTTGGAACGTCCAGAATGGTCGACTGAAAAAAGGCGCGCGGCAGGGCGCTGGCAGGGAGACACTGGGCATCTCGCTCTACGATGGCGAGGGTGCGATCACCAAACAGCTCCAGTGCTTCGCAGAACAGTTCCCGCTTGGTGCCAAAACTGGCATAAAAGCTGGAGCGCGCAATGCCCATCACCGCCAGTAACTCCGTTAGCGAGGTGGCGGCATAACCGCGCGCCCAGAACAGTTTCATGGCTGCTTGCAGTGCTCTGGTGCGATCGAATTCAGGTGCTCTGGCCAATGTGTCACCGCCGTTGACGTCCGCACAAATACTGTACCAATCAGTCCAATAACGCAAGGACTAATTGGGGTCAGGCTAATTCGGGTCAGAGTAAAAACTCCAGCATGTTGCTCATAGTTTTTACTCTGACCCCAAATACATTTACTCTGACACAAAATATATGTAACCAGGACGAGATTATGAGCAGGCTTAAAAACAAGGTGGCGTTGATCAGTGGTGCAGCGTCCGGCATTGGTAATGCGACGGCGCTGCGCTTTGCGCAGGAGGGCGCTACCGTTGTCGGTTTCGATTTGAATCCTGCAGGCGAGGCCTGGCAAGCCACAGCTAGCTGTGCCGTCGATAGTGATTTCCTGACCGGTGATGTCACCTCAGAAGCCGATGTCATCTCTGCAGTAGAGCAGACGACAGCCAGGTTTGGCCGCATCGATATTCTGGTGAATGCGGCGGGAGTATCCAGTTACGGTGATACCACCGACGTCGAGGAAGACGAGTGGAACCGTGTCATGAATATCAATTTGAAGGGCAGCTTTCTTTTTGCCAAGCACGCAGCGAAGCCGATGCTGCAGCAAAAGTCTGGCAGCATTGTTCACATCGCCAGCATAGAAGGCATGATCGGATTGAATGGGCAGATTACCTACGGCACATCAAAAGGTGCCGTGATCCAGATGACGCGGAACATGGCGGCTGACTTCGCCCACAACGGCATTCGCGTAAACTGCGTGTGCCCGGGTGCAATAGAAACACCGTTAACAGCTGTGCTGCAGGACGAGAGTATGCAGGCCATGAAGCGGCAAATGGAGTCCGCCCATTTAATGGGGCGCTTTGGTGAAGCGATTGAAATCGCCAATGCCATTCTGTTTCTGGCGTCTGATGAGGCGTCGTTCGTCACTGGCCATCCACTGGTGGTTGATGGCGGTTGGACGGCCGGTATTGTCTTATCAATGTAAGGTGCGATCACCTTTATGTCTGTGCGCATACCTGACCGCACCCGGTCTGTATGCGCGAGCGATCCAATGATCGTTTTCTCGTATCCAAAGAGGCTTTGAATTTCCTGTGCCTGTTTTCCATCGCCCTGGTTGCAGGCAGAGCCAGTGACGCTTTTCAGCGCGACTTTGCCGCATACAGCTCTGTGTATTTCCTGAAACGCCGGAACATCCATCGGTTGGCCATGCCCATTATGGGGCGTGTCAGCGCATCGCTCCACTTGGAACCGCCACGATTTTCCATCGCCATGTACCATACAACCCGGCAGGTCCCATCGCCAAGATCCGTCACGCGGTAGTCTTCCAGGAATTTCTCGGGGTTCTCTTTGCTGCAGCCTAAAAAGGTGAAAGCCATTCGTTTGCCGCGTTCCCAGGCAATGAATTCCTCGTAGCCGTTCATACTGCCGACCATGTAAACGGTGCGCGTAGTGCCGACGCCAAAGGGTTTCGGTGAGGTCCACTCCACTCGCTGAATCGGCAGGGCCCAGACCGTCCATGAGACTTCGTCTTCAAAGACTTCAAAAATCTGCTCCGGGGTTGCCC
>CAXBLZ010000009.1:0-73956 GCA_963976735.1 uncultured Halioglobus sp. | reverse complement strand
CGGTCAGGCGCGCCACGGTTGATTCCAGCGCTTCAATCACTTTCTCCTCGTCGCCATTGGCTCTGCTCTGGGCCAGGGTCGCCTGCGTCTTCTGCAGGCGCTGCTGTAATTTTTCGAGGTCGGCCTGCGCCTTCTCTGCTGGACTCAGCGAGGCCTCTGCCTGGCGTTTCGCCAGCGCTTTTTCTATCGCAGCTTTGGCGGCATCGGCGGGTGGTTCACTCTGCGTTGGCGATGTCGCATTCTGCGACTGCTGATACGCGGTGAGGGCCTGCTCGGCCTTGGCCAGTTTTTCGCGTGTTTTGTCGACACCGGTTTGCAGTGCGTCGACCAAATCACTGTTTTGCGACTTTGCCTCTTGCAGCTTTGCAGTCGCGGTGTCGAGGCGCTTCTGCGCCGAGACAACAGCTTTTTCCAGCTTTTCCAGTTCACTGTGTTCATCGCCTGCGTCATGCTGGGCCGCTTTTTTGGCCTGGGCCCGGGCGATAGCGGCCTGGATAGGATCTTCTCCGCTGTCGGTGCCTGTGCCCTGGGCTCGTTGCTCGGCAGCCTTTTTACGCGCGGCGCGCTTCGCCTCTTTTTCTGCTTCGGCCTGTTCCAGGCGCTGCTGGCGCGATTCAAAGCGAATGCGCGACGCCTCAGCCTTTTCATGGTCTCGGCGCATTTGCAGGATTTCGGCCTTGGAGGCACGGTAGTACTGTACCAGTGGAATATTACTGGGGCAGACGTAAGAGCAGGCACCACACTCAATACAATCGAACAGGTTATGGTGCTCCAGTTTTTCGAACTCCTTGCCCTGTGCGAACCAGAACAACTGCTGTGGCAGCAGGCTCGCCGGGCAGGCCTCGGCACACATGCCGCAGCGGATGCAGGCCTGCGCCGGCGGTGGGGTGGGCAACTCGTCCTCAGTGGGAGCCAGCAAGCAGTTGGTGGTTTTGACGATGGGTACGTCGATATCGGGAACGGTGAAACCCATCATCGGGCCGCCCATGATCAGGCGCCGGTTTTTCTCGGGCTGGTAACCGGCTTTTTCCAACAGGTAGCGCATCGGGGTGCCGATCAGTGCCTGGAAATTTTGCGGCTCCCGCACTGCGGCCCCGGTGACGGTAGTGACACGGGAAATCAGCGGCCTGCCGTGAATCACTGCCTGGTAAATAGCGACGGTGCTGCCGATGTTCTGGCAGACCACGCCGACTTGTGACGGCAGGCCACCACTGGGGACCTGTTTGCCGGTGAGAATCTCGATCAATTGCTTCTCGCCGCCCGAGGGGTACTTGGTGGGAAACTCTACTATCTCGATCCCGCTACCCTCGGCGGCAGCGCGCAGCGCAGCAATGCCCTCCGGTTTGTTATCTTCCACGCCGATGAGGGTTTCCTGCGGGCCGATAATATAGCGCAAGATTTTTGCACCCTCGATGATCTGGTCTGCGCGCTCGCGCATCAGGACGTCATCGGCGGTGATATAGGGCTCGCATTCGGTGCCATTAATAATCAGTGTTTCAATATGTGTGCCCGCCTTGACGGACAGCTTGACCGAGCTGGGAAAACCCGCGCCGCCCATACCGGCGATCCCGGCGTGTCGGATCAGGTCGATCAGCGCCAGTTTGTCCATGGACTCGTAGTCAGGCCGGCCGCTGCATGCAATCCATTCATCCTTGCCGTCCGGCGCCAGCACGATGCACGGTGCGAAGTGTCCGGAGGGGTGTGCGATCTGGCGATCCTCTATGGCGCTGATGGTGCCTGACGTCGGCGCGTGCTTGGGCACACTCATGAATCCCTGTGCCTCTGCAATCATCTGTCCCTTGAGAACATGCTCGCCAATTTCCACGATGACGCCGGCGGGTGTGCCGATGTGCTGGGACAGTGGGATCACCAGCTCCGGTGGAATACCGGCGTCAGCGATAGGAGTGCGCACAGACTGGTGTTTGTTCTCAGGCGGGTGGATGCCGCCGTGGAAGCCGAAAGTTTTTCTCATGCCGCGCGGTCCCGTGATGCGTCATCCTGAGGCACATCGCTGGCTATGATGTCCACACGCCGACTCACCGGGTCCGGTAAATTCCAATGCCAGGTCTGCAGGGTTTCCTGCTGCGGAATCATGTCAATGCAATCGACGGGGCAGGGCTCGACGCACAGGTCGCACCCGGTGCACTCACTGCTGATGACGGTATGCATCTGCTTCGCCGCACCGAGAATGGCATCGACTGGGCAGGCCTGTATGCATTTTGTGCAGCCGATGCACTCTGCTTCGCGAATAAAGGCCACCGAGGGCACGGCCGCGACTTCACCGTGCTCCGAATCCAGCGGCAGTGGCTCAACGTCGAGCAGGTCAGCCAGCGCCTGAATGCCAGCTTCACCGCCCGGCGGGCATTTGTTGATGTCTTCGCCATTGGCGATCGCCTCGGCGTAGGGCCGACACCCGGGATAACCGCACTGGCCACACTGGGTCTGGGGCAGGATATTGTTGATTTCATCCGCGATGGGGTTGCCTTCAGTCTTGAAGCGCACCGCGGCATAGCCCAGCAGTGCGCCAAACACAGCGGCCAGCCCGACCAGCGCGAGCAGAGCGGCAAATAGCGGATACTGAGTTAGAAATTCAATCACTTGCGCTTATACCAGTCCGGCAAATCCCATGAAGGCCAGGGACATCAGGCCAGCCGTAATCATACCCACAGCCGCACCCTTGAACGGGTTGGGCACGTCTGCCACCGTGAGGCGCTCCCGCATTGCGGCAAACAGCACCAGCACCAGCGAAAAGCCGGCACCGGCGCCAAAACCATAGAACAGCGCCTGCAGAAACGTATGGTCTTTGCTTATGTTCAGCAGTGCGACACCCAGTACGGCACAGTTTGTGGTGATCAATGGCAGGTAGACACCCAGTACACGGTGCAGCAACGGGCTCGTCTTGCGCATCACCATCTCGGTAAATTGCACCACGACGGCAATCACCAGAATAAATGCGATAGTTTTCAGGTAGCCGAGGCCCAGAGGCAGCAGCAGGAAGTGGTAGGTCAGGTTGCTGCACGCGGAGGCCAGCGTCAGCACGAAGGTGGTCGCCATCGACATACCCATCGCAGCTTCAAGTTTATTGGACACACCCATAAACGGGCACAGCCCTAAAAACTGCACCAGTACGAAGTTGTTGACCAGAATCGCGCTGATCAACAAAATTGAATAGTCTGCCAGCATGCTTGAGTTCTCTGTGCGCACCGTGCCCTGCAGTGCGCTCTCCTGTTTCAATCGCGCTATTCTAGCGGTTACTGCAGATTAAGGCAGTCTGAATTTGCGAACTAATACCCATTAGTCTATAAAATAATGTTCTGTTTACTTCACCTGCATACCGGGTGTTGCACCCGCATGCGGCTCCAGCAGGAACAACTCCTTATCGCCCGGCCCGGCGGCCAGCACCATCCCCTCGGAGACGCCAAAGCGCATTTTCCGGGGCGCCAGGTTGGCCACCATTACCGTCAGTTTTCCCACCAGATCCTCTGGCTGGTAAGCGGATTTGATACCGGCGAAGACCTGCTTCTGGCCGCTGTCGGGCCCCAGGTTCAGCGTCAGGCGCAGTAGTTTATCGGCACCCTCTACATGCTCGGCGGCGATGATCTCTGCGATGCGCAAGTCGACTTTGGCAAAATCATCGAACTCGATAGTAGCTGCCGCCTTCGATGCCGGCTGTGTTTTCTTGGCGGTGGCCGCCGGGGCTGCCTGCGCTTCCTTGCTCGCTTCTACCATCGCCGCCACCTGCTTCGGGTCGATACGGGTGAGCAGCGGCTGAAACGCATCCAGCGCGTGGTCCACCAACGGCGCCTGCAGTGCAGTCCAGTCCAGTGAGCACCTCAGGAAGGCCTCGGACTTTTCAGCCATAGCTGGCAGCACCGGTTTGAGATAGGTCATCAACACACGGAACAGATTGATGCCCACGCTGCAGACATCGTGCACCTCGCGCTCTGTGCCCTCCTGCTTGGCCAGTGTCCAGGGCTTTTTCTCGTCGATATACTGGTTGGCGCGGTCTGCCAGTGCGAGGATTTCGCGGATCGCTTTGTTGAATTCACGCTGTTCGTAAAGCGTGGCGATAGACTCGCCGCTGGCGATAAACGATTCCACCATCGCCTGTTCCGAGCAGCGATTCGAGAGCGTGTTGTCAAAACTATTGCGCAGGAACCCGGCGCAGCGGCTGGCAATATTCACCACCTTGCCGACGACATCGGAGTTGACGCGCTGTACGAAATCCTCCAGGTTGAGGTCGATATCGTCCACTGATCCACTTAGTTTGGCGGCGAAATAGTAACGCAGGTACTGGGCATCGAGGTGTTCCAGGTAAGTGCTGGCCTTGATAAAGGTGCCGCGGCTCTTGCTCATTTTGGTGCCGTTCACGGTGAGAAAGCCATGCGCATAGATCGCCGAGGGTGCGCGCAGGCCAGCCGAGTGCAGCATGGCCGGCCAGAACAGGCCGTGGAAGTTGATAATATCCTTGCCGATGAAGTGGTACAGCTCGGTGTCGCCTCCCGGTTGCCAGTACTCATCAAAAGGATGCCCGGTGCGATCACAGTAGTTCTGGAAACTGGCGATGTAACCGATCGGCGCATCCAACCAGACGTAGAAGTACTTGCCGGGTTCGCCGGGGATTTCGAAACCGAAATACGGGGCGTCGCGGCTGATGTCCCATTCCTGCAACCCGGCCTCGGTCCATTCTCGCAGCTTGTTTGCCACCTGCGGCTGCAGCGTGCCCGAGGCCAGCCACGCCGTGAGCATCTCTTCAAATTCCGGGAGCTTGAAAAAGAAATGAATGGATTCCTTGTCGATGGGCTTGGCACCTGAAATCGCTGATACCGGGTCAATGAGGTCGGTCGGGCTATAGGTCGCGCCACAGGCCTCGCAGTTATCACCGTACTGATCTTCCGTCTTGCAGCTCGGGCAGGTGCCTTTGATGAATCGATCGGCGAGGAACAGTTGTTTCTCCGGGTCAAAGGCCTGGGTGATCGCCCTGGTGGCGATATGGCCATTGTCCTTGAGGCACTGGTAGATGGTCTCGCTCCAGAAGCGGTTTTCCTCACTGTGCGTGGTATGGAAATTGTCGAAGCCGATCAGGAACCCGGCGCTGTCGCGCATGTGCTCCTGCTGGATAGTCTCAATCTGTTGCTCGGGGCTGATGCCGAGCTTCTCGGCGGTCAGCATAATGGCGGTGCCATGCGCGTCATCGGCGCAGACATAGAGGCAGTGGTGGCCGCGCGATTTCTGGAAACGCACCCATATATCGGTTTGTACTTGCTCCAGCAGGTGCCCCAGGTGCAGGGAGCCATTGGCATAGGGCAATGCGCTGGTGACCAGGATTTTGCGTTGAGCGGGTGCCGCCATGGTAAACGTCTGCGTTCAAAAAAAGGGGCGCTACTATAGCGTTTTTGTGGGTGAGTTTCACCCGTGCCGAGAGAGCTGGTCACCGACTTCCATGCAGCGATCTTCTGCCGGACACAAATCCTTCATGTTTCTTTCATGGGCCGTTAACCAAAGTGTCATGGTCGGCGTCTAGTTTTTGCCGCTGCAATCCACAACGAAAACAGACCATTCCCTGGAGTAAATAGATGAATTGGAAGAAAATGCTTGTGCTGTCAACTGTCAGTCTGCCACTGGTGTTGGTTGGCTGTAGTAGCGACGATGGCGACAATGGTGCCACCGGCGCTGTAGGTGCAACCGGGATGACGGGCCCCACCGGTCCCGCAGGCCCAGTGGGGCCCGGTGGTTCCGATGCGACACCGACGACAATATCGCTTTCTCTGCTGGGCCGCTATGAAACAGGCGTGTTCGATGAATCCGCCGCCGAGGTTGTGGATTACGATCCCGCCACCCGTATGACTTTCGTGGTTAATGCCAATTCAGGCCAGATCGATATTGTCGATGCATCCTCCCCGGCGGCACCCACCCTGAGTGGAACGCTGGATGTAGCGGCGGATGTTGCAGCCGCATTCAGCATGGATGCCGGTGACCTGGGAGCAGCCAACAGTGTGTCAGTCAGCGGTAATACACTGGCGGTTGCAATCGAAGCGGACAACAAGCAAGCCAATGGCTATATCGCCTTTTATCAAACCGATGGCACCTTCCTGAGTGCGGTGGAAGCGGGCGCACTGCCTGACATGGTGACATTCACGCCCGATGGCACCAAGGTGTTGGCCGCCAATGAAGGCGAGCCTAATGGCGACTATTCGGTAGACCCGGAGGGCAGTATAACGATAGTCGATGTATCCGCCGGCGCTGCCAGTGTGACCGCAGCCAATGTCACTCAGCTCGATTTCAGGGCGTTTAACAGCGGTGGTTTGACCGGACCAGTGCGTATCTCCAGCAAGGCGGCAACGGTGGCGGCTGATCTCGAGCCGGAATACATCGCGGTCGCGGCAGACAGCAACACAGCATATGTCACACTGCAGGAAAACAACGCTATTGCGACTGTGGATTTGACCACTGACAGCATCGTGGCCGTCTGGGGCCTCGGTTACAAAAACCACGCCATCCCTGGCAATGAAATGGATCCCAGCAACAGGGACAACGGGGTGAATATCCGCAGTGTGCCGGTATTCGGTACCTACATGCCCGACAGCGTTGACGCCTTTGAATTCGATGGTGTGACCTATATTGTGACCGCCAATGAAGGTGACGGCCGCGAATACCTGACTGATGCCGAGGACGCAACCGATTGTGCGGCACAGGGTGGTTTTGACTTTGATGATGGCGATTGCTTCCACTATCTGGATGAAGTGCGTATCAAGGATATTACCGATGACGGTGCCAGCTTTAATCCTGACCTGTTCGCGCTGGCGGGTGCAGACTTTGAAGACGACGAAAACCTGGGCCGCCTGAAAGTCATTGCCAACCTGGGCACCAAAGGCGCCTGTGCGTCACTGGCGACGACGGGCCAGCCCGGTGCGGATTGTAGCTATGAAGCGCTATACGCCTACGGTGCGCGGTCATTTACCATCTGGAACACGCAGACAAACCGCCCGGTATTCGATTCCGGCAGCGACTTCGAGGTGATTACGGCCAACCGTCTCGGTGAGAGCTTCAATGCCAGCAATGATGACAACGAAGGCGATGATCGCTCCGATGACAAAGGCCCTGAACCAGAGGCGATTGAAATCGCGGTGATCGAGGGTCGGACCTATGCTTTTATCGGTCTTGAGCGTGTCGGTGGCATCATGGTGTATAACATCACGACCCCGGAAGCTTCCGAGTTCGTGCAGTACATCAACAGCCGTGACTTTACGGTGGCAGATGTCGAGGACGATCTGGCGCTGGTGGGAGATCTCGGGCCCGAGTCGATCAAGGTGGTCGCGGCCGAGGATAGCCCGACGGGCAACCCGATGCTGATACTGGGCAACGAAGTGAGCGGTACCACCAGCTTCTTCAATATTGCGGTGATCGCCAGGTAGGTTGTTCTCGCGCGGTCAGGAACCCATTTTCCGGCCGCAGTGCTTGTCGGGCGGAGCCTTCGCTGCCGCTGCCTGAATGACCCGGTGCCGTGGCAGACTCTGTGAGGCCTATCCCGGTCACCACATCGATCGCACATTGTTGTATCGGTGGCATGTCCCTATACTAGCGGGCCGGGAAATACCGGCCCGAATTCCGGTCCAGGGCCCATGCGCGTCACAGGTACTCATGAACCAGATCAAACACATCATCGCAATCGCTTCCGGCAAGGGCGGGGTGGGCAAGTCCACCACGGCTGTCAATCTTGCGCTCGCGCTCAAGGCACAGGGCGCAAGAGTCGGGCTGCTGGATGCCGATATTTACGGGCCCAGCCAGCAGTTGATGCTGGGTCTGCCTGCCGATACACGTCCTGAACAGCAGGGCGGACAGTATTTGTTGCCGGTTGAGGCCCACGGCCTGAAAACCATGTCTATGGGCTATCTGGTCAACGATCGCACCCCGATGGTATGGCGCGGCCCGATGGCCGGCGGTGCGCTCGCGCAGATGCTGGAGCAAACCCTGTGGGGCGAGTTGGACTACCTGGTGATCGATATGCCGCCGGGTACGGGTGATATCCAGCTGACGCTGTCGCAGAAGGCCAAGGTGTCAGGCGCGGTGATAGTCACCACCCCGCAGGACATCGCGCTGCTGGATGCGCGCAAGGGTATCGAGATGTTCCGCAAGGTTGATGTGCCTGTACTGGGTGTGATCGAAAATATGGCGGTGCATATCTGCAGCGAGTGCGGGCATCGGGAGCATATTTTTGGCGAGCATGGCGGCGATCGCATCGCAAAAGATTACGGCGTGCCGCTGCTGGCCAGCTTGCCGTTGATGCTGTCGATACGAGAACAGACAGATGCCGGTACCCCGGCCGTGGTTGCCGAACCGGATTCCGAGGTCACCCGACTCTACCTGGAGGCTGCAGCGGCAGTGCGCGAGGCGCTGAGTGCGCAAGGTGATGACGTCGTGAAGCAGTTTCCCGAAATAACAATATCCGATGACTAACCAGAACGACAGGTGATTGACGCGTGAGTATCAAAGCAGATCGATGGATCCGGGAAATGGCCGCCGAGCACGGGATGATAGAGCCTTTCGAGGCCGGCCAGGTGCGCTCCAATGGCGGCGAGCGGCTCATTTCTTACGGCACTTCCAGTTACGGCTACGACGTTCGCTGTTCACGCGAGTTCAAGGTGTTCACCAATATCAACTCGGCCACGGTAGATCCCAAGCGGTTTGATGAGGGAAGCTTTGTGGATGTAGTGGGTGATGTCTGCGTCATTCCGCCCAACTCGTTTGCGCTGGCCAGCACGGTCGAGTATTTTCGCATCCCGCGCAACGTGCTGACGATTTGCCTGGGTAAATCCACCTATGCCCGCTGCGGCATCATTGTGAACGTGACGCCGCTGGAGCCCGAGTGGGAGGGGCACGTTACACTGGAGTTCTCCAACACCACCACACTGCCGGCAAAAATCTATGCCAATGAAGGCGTTGCCCAGATGCTGTTTTTCCAATCCGATGAAGTCTGCGAGGTCAGCTACAAGGATCGCGGCGGCAAGTACCAGGGCCAGCGCGGCGTGACATTACCCAGGGCCTGATTAGCGGCGGGCCCGGCGCGATGCGGGGATTGCGCTGTGTTTAACCACACATCCCGCTGTTGTAAGCGATGCCGGTTGCAGGGATAGGTGCGCCATCCAGTGTGGCCCCGGTGTCATGCAGCGCCAGTCGGCCCTCCACGAACCAGCGCGCTGCCAGTGGGTAGATGGCGTGTTCCTGTGCAGCGACTCTGGCGGCGAGACTTTCGGCGGTGTCGCCGCGCACAATCGGTACACGGGCCTGCAACACCGGTGGGCCACCGTCCAGTTCCTGCGTGACGAAATGGACCGTCGCCCCGGCCTCGGTGTCGCCGGCGTCCAGCGCGCGTTGGTGCGTCTTCAGCCCCGGATATTTCGGCAACAGCGACGGGTGGATGTTCAGCAGGCGCCCCAGGTACGGTTCGATCAGCACCGGGGTCAGTATGCGCATAAAGCCAGCCAGGATGACCAGCTCGATGTCACAGGCGCGCAGCGCATCGACCAGCGCCCCATCGAATGCTTCGCGGCTCTGGTAGTCGCGGTGATCGATACACTGTGTGGCGATGCCGGCGCGTTCCGCCCGCTGCAGGCCAGCGGCGGCAGGGTTGTTGCTGATAACCAGCCCGATCCGGGCCGGCAGGTGGCCACTGTCGCAGGCATCGATAAAGGCCTGCAGGTTGGAGCCGCGTCCGGAGATCAGTACCGCCAGGCTGGGTAGCGCCTGCTGGCTCACGACAGCAGCTCGACCCTGTTCTCTCCCTGCGCAATGCGACCGATTTCCCAGGCCTCATGTCCCGTTGCATTCAGCAGGTAGAGGGCCCGGCTGACATCCGCTGGCGCCAGGCACAGCACCATGCCCACGCCGCAGTTAAAGGTGCGGTACATCTCCGTGGTGTCGACGTTGCCCTGCGCCTGCAGCCACTTGAACACGTCCGGCCACTGCCAGCTGTTGGTGTCGATCTGCGCATTACAGTTTCCCGGCAGCACGCGGGGCAGGTTTTCCAGCAGCCCGCCGCCCGTGATGTGGGACAGGGCTTTCACCTTCACTTCCGCGAACAGTGTCAGCATTGCTTTGACGTAAATTGTTGTCGGGGTCAGCAGCGCCTGCCCGAGCGTGGTATCGCCCAGCGGCTGTTGCAGATCCGCGTTGCTGACCTCGAGAATTTTTCGTATCAGTGAATAGCCGTTGGAGTGCGGGCCGCTGCTGGCGACGCCGAGCAATACATCCCCGTCGACGACGGTACTGCCGTCTATGATGTCGGATTTCTCGACCACACCGACACAAAACCCCGCGAGGTCGTAGTCCTCACCGTGGTACATGCCGGGCATTTCGGCTGTCTCGCCACCGACCAGGGCGCAGCCAGCGAGTTCGCAGCCGCGGCCAATCCCGCTGACGACATCGGCTGCAGTATCCACATTGAGTGCGCCGGTGGCATAGTAATCGAGGAAGAACAGCGGTTCAGCGCCTGCCACGACGAGATCATTCACACACATTGCGACCAGGTCGATACCAATTGTGTCGTGAATGCCCATGTCCATCGCGAGGCGCAGTTTGGTGCCGACACCGTCCGTGCCCGACACGAGTACCGGTTGCCGGTAGCCGGCAGGAATCTCACAGAGTGCGCCGAATCCACCGAGCCCCCCCAGTACCTCGGGCCGCGCGGTGCGTGCAGACACGCCCTTGATGCGTTCAATCAGTGCGTTACCGGCGTCGATATTGACACCCGCATCCTTGTAGCTCAGCGCAGTCTTGCCGTTGTCGTCACTCATCAGGTGGCATCCAGTCAGTGTTTTGCTCGGGGGTGAGGGCGGGTATTTTATCGTGCATGCCGGACAAGCGCACTCCTGAATTGTGGATTGCAGTCTCCTCGAGTCGATTTTTTGCACGCGGGGCGGGAATAGCCTCTGGCGTTACCCGCCCTGTGTTGTGCGTGATGCCGTGTGCCACTATGCCCGGCAGCGCCCAGTGCTGCTACAATGCGCGCTTGCCAATGACTGTGGGAGAAGGCTGTGAGAAAGACATGCGTGGCGTTGATGTGGACCTGGCTGGTTCTGGCCTCGACGCAAACTGCTTTGGCAGACGTTGTCACAGATTTGTATGCGGCGAGTGTTGCCGTGACTGAGCAGAGCTCCAAAGTGCTGGATGCCGCTTCCCAGGAGGCCATGGCCGAGGTGCTGGTGAAAGTCTCGGGCTCGAGGAATGTGCTGCAGTATCCCTCGATCGCAGCGGCCCTGAAGGACGCGCGCAGCCATGTCCAGCAGTACTCCTATGTGCGCGGTAGTCCTCCCGCGCCGGCGCTGTCACTGCGCTTTGAGTTTGACGGCAACTATATTACCGAGTTGGTGACTGAATCCGGCGCGCCACTGTGGACAGCCAATCGCCCGGTGGTATTAGCCTGGGTGGTGGTCGAGGATGAGCAGGGCAGGCATTTTATCAACCAGGAGACCTCACCGGACGAGGCGCAGTGGCTGTTCGAAGAGTTTTCACGGCGTGGCGTGCCAGTGCAGATACCCGTGTTCGATCTTACCGACACCACAGCAATCAGCGCCGATGACGTGTGGTCGCTGGATGCCTATGCCATACAGGGGGCGTCTGCCCGGTACAATGTGCAGGAGGTGGTAGCGGGGCGTCTGGCGGTGTCAGACACCGGAAAATCGCCAGGTGACTGGAGCTATTTTCGCCAGGGCGAGCGCATTAACCGTTCGGTCACCGTGCCGGACGTGCCCGCGTTCTTGCGCAGCGGTGTCAATATTGTCGCTGCAGATATGGCCTCCCGCTATGCGGTAGCGCCCACCACTGGATCAGGCGGCGGCTTGAGCCTGGTTATCACTGGTGTCACAAATTACGGCGATTACGCCGCAATTGCCAACTGGTTGGAAAAGTTGGAGTTGGTCGAGTATGTCAATCTTGAGCGCGTTCAGGGCGAGCGGGTCGAGTTTCGTGTGCAGGCGAAAACCGATGCCGCGCAATTGGCGGCCATCATCGACCTGAATGACCGGTTGACGCCTGTGCCGGTGTTGGGCGACACGCTGCAGTTGAGCTACCAGTGGCGGTAACAGATTCAGGGTGTAAGACAGCCCGTGACTCGCAGCAGCATCAACTGCCGCTGCCGGTGCTCCTGCGCGACGATGCGACGCTGGATAACTTTCTGGCTCTGCCCAGAGCACGCCCGCTGATCGACGCCCTGCGATCGCAGATGCAGCCCGGCGGCGAGGCCTTTATTTATTTGTACGGTGCCAGCGGCACCGGAAAATCCCACCTGCTGCAGGCGAGTTGCCATGACGCGGCAGTCGAGACACTGTACCTGCCGCTGGCGCAACTGCGCGAGTATCCTGCGGCGGAGGTTTTGCAGGGGGTGGATCGGCTACAGCGGGTCTGCCTCGACGATATTCACACGGTGCTCGGCGATCCGGATTGGGAGCTGGCACTGTTCAATCTCTACAACAGCAGCCGACAGCAGGGTCATCGCCTTGTCGTGGCGGCCAATGCCGCGCCGCGCGCGCTGACGCTGCAGCTTGCCGATCTGCGCTCGCGGCTGTCCTCGGGAGTGGTCTTCCAGTTGGCGGAGGGCGACGATGAGGAAAAGGCTGAAATCCTGCAGTTTCGCGCGACTCGCAGGGGCTTAACCCTGCCTGCCGGTGTCGCTACTTTTATCGTGAGTCGAGCGCCGCGAGCCATGGAGCAGCTACTGGGGGTGCTGGATCAGCTGGATGAAGCCTCACTCGCACAACAGCGTGCCCTGTCCATTCCTTTTGTAAAGCAGGCGCTGGGCTGGTAAAACGCGGTCAGCCGCCAGCCACGAGGCGGCAGTGCAGCGCGGGCTCTCACTTACTCCAATTGAAAGTTGTCGGCGTCCAGCTGGCAGGGAAAACTCTCCCGGTAGCGCTGTAGTGCCGCGCCGTCCAGCTCCGTCTGTATGGCGCCATACCGATCGAGGGCATCTTCGAGCAAGGTACCATCGGCAGCGACAACCAGGCTGTCGCCACTATAATCCAGCCCCCTGGCGTCCGCTCCGATGCGGTTTACCCCCACCACACAGGCGAGGTTTTCAATAGCCCTGGCAATCAGCAGCTGGCGCCAGTGATAGCGGCGTGGGGCCGGCCAGTTTGCGACATACAACGCCAGGTCATAATCCTCGCGGTTGCGACTGAACACCGGGAAGCGCAGGTCATAGCAGACCTGCAGCAGGATGCGCCACTCCCGCCACTGCACGACCACCCGCTGGTGTCCTGCCTGATAGCGTTGATGCTCGCCCGCCATGCGAAACAGGTGGCGTTTGTCGTAGTGCTGGATGCCGTCCGGCGTGGCGAACAGCATGCGATTGTAAACGCCCTGGCCGGATCTGACAGCGATGCTGCCGGTGACGGCGCAATCGTGGTGCTGCGCCTGTGACATGATCCACGCCTCAGTGGCCCCGCCGGGCGCTTCAGCGTTCGCCAGCGCGTTCATGGAGAAGCCGGTGGTGAACATCTCCGGTAGGACGATAAGATCTGTTGGGCGCTCCAGACCCGCGATGATCCCGCCGATCTGGCGCCGGTTGTCCTCGGGTTGTTCCCAGGCGAGCTCGCACTGCACCAGTGTAACGTTCAGATTTCGCATAGTCGTTCAGCCGCTTGCAGCAGCACCTCATCACTCTTGGCAAAGCAGAAACGCAGATAGTGCTGGTCTGGCGGCTGCTGGTAAAACACGGAGATGGGGATGGACGCAATGCCGTGTTGTCGAGTCCAGTCCTGGGCCAGTTGCCGGTCTGGCGCCCGCGTAATCGCACTGTAGTCCAGCAGTTGGAAATACGTGCCTGCGCTGGGTCTGATCTTAAAACGGGAACCCTGAAGGGCACCACAGAAGAGATCTCGCTTGGCCTGGTAAAACGCCGCAAGCGTACCGGCGTAATCAGGCTCAGCCGCCATGAAGTCAGCCACCGCCAGCTGCACCGGCGTGACCGCCACAAAACAGACAAACTGGTGCACCTTGCGCAACTCCGCGGTCAGCGCGGGCGGTGCGACGCAGTATCCCGTCTTCCAGCCCGTGACGCTGAAAGTCTTGCCGAAAGAGAACAGCGCGAACGTGCGCTGTCGCAGTGCGGGGAATTGCAGTGCACTGTGATGCTGTCGGTCATCGTATACCAGGTGTTCGTAGACCTCATCGCTGATCACCAGCAGATTGTGGCGCTCTGCCAGTGCCTCCAGCTGCTGCATATCCTCGCTCGATAGCGTTGCACCACAGGGATTGTGCGGCGAGTTCACCATGACAAGCCGCGTGCGTGGTGTCACCGCGGCTGCCACCCGATGCCAGTCAACGCCAAAGCTGTCCGCGGTCAGCGGAATATGAATCGCGCGGCCACCGGCCAGCGCAATGGCCGGTTCATAGCTGTCGTAACAGGGATCCAGCACGATCACCTCATCGCCGCTGTGTACACAGGCCATCACGGCGCAGTAAATGCCCTCCGTCGCGCCGGGTACGACTGTAATTTCACGCTCGGGATCGCAACTCACTCCCCTGTATCGAAGCAATTGCGCGGCAATCTGTTCGCGCAATGCGAGCAGTCCCGCCATCGGAGCGTACTGGTTGTGCCCGTCCATCACGTGTCTGGCCATGGCCTCGAGCAGCGCCTGCGGTGCGTCAAAATCCGGAAAGCCCTGCGACAGGTTCAGGGCCTGGCACTCGTTCGCCAGCGCTGACATGCGGGTAAAAATGGTGGTGCCTACAGTGGGCAGTTTAGAGGCGATCATCGTCCACCTGCAGTGTCCACACCGTTGCCCCCGCTCTGGGCTCGTCGCACATGCCGTATCAGCTCTCTTTCTGGCCAAGGTTGGCGTGCAGTACCGCGCCATTGATCACCGGATTGTGATGTGCCCAGCGGATCAGCTCCGCGATTTCCTCCGGTTCAATGAAACGGGCGAAACTGTTCATGCCGGCAATCGCCTCGGCCACCGCCGGGTCACTGCCAAGGTGGGTGCGCAGCATTTCCGTGTCTGTGAAGCCGGGGCAAATCATCGCCGTGTGTATGCCGCTGCCCATCAGGTCCTGGCAGGTGGCGCGCATCATGCCCAGTTGCGCGTGTTTACTCACCACATAGCTGAACGAGTTGGCCACCGCTTTTTCTGCCAGTGTGGAACCCACGTACAGCACACTGGAGGAAGCCGGCATTAGCGGCAACAGGCGCTGATTGAGACGGTTGATCGCGATGACATTGGTTGCCAGCACCTGCTCCAGACTATCGCTGCCGCAGTCGCTGGCGCTGTCCTTGCGCATCTGGCTGGCATTGTGTACCAGCGCGACTTCGTTGCCCTGCGCGAGAGTCGTCTCCAGAGCATCAATACAGTGCTCGATCGAGTCCGCGCTTGCCAGGTCGCAGGCGAGATTGGAAACGCCCTCGATAGGGCAGGCTCGTCGCGACAGGTTGAACACCGTGAAGCCGTCGTCAAGGAAGGCCTGGGCGGTGGCGCGCCCGATGCCCACGCTGGCACCGGTGATAATGGCTACTTTCATGCTGGGGTCCCTTTCGTTGCTGCTGGGTCAGTGCACAGCACCTGTGCATTAAAACGCAAGAGGCTCCGCGATTTCTGCATCGACGTCAAGTTGCTGCTTGGTTAAACTAGCGCCATGGAAGAATTGACAACGCTGTATATCGATAAGGAAAGCCACAAGTTTTCCGCCGCTCACTATACGATTTTTTCGGCCACGGAGCGCGAGCGGCTGCACGGGCACAATTACTCGGTGTCGGCGAAAATTGTCGCGCCGATGGGGTACAACGGCTTCTCGGCAGATTACAACGTGTACAAGAATCGCCTCGCCGCACTCTGTGACACACTGGACGAATATATGCTGTTAGCCGGTGCCTCGCCCTACCAGCAGATTGCCGAGGAGGGCGCCTATTACCGCGTCAGCTACGCGCAAGAACAGATGTTGTTCCTGCGCACCGATACCCTGGTGTTGCCTATTCGCAATGCCACGGTGGAGGAGTTTTCAATCTACCTGTTGCAGCGTCTGCTAGAGGATAGCGCGGCAGATGATCTGCGCGAGATTGAGCTGTGCGTCGCCTCTGGCCCCGGGCAAAAAGGCTGTGCCAACTGGCGTCGAAGCTGAACTGCCCGGATGCTGTATCACTTGTCCTCGGCCGGGAGCCTGTTCGTCAGCAGGGGTGTTCTGGCAACGATGACGGTTTCTTCAACCCCGTCGCGTAACCGTGTGACGGAGATAGGCGCGGTCTTCGAGCCGTAGAGCGCCACGTCATCGAGCAACGCACACACTGATTCGAAACTCGGTGCGGCGGTGTCCCGATCATCGACGCTAACGATGCGGTCTCCAAGTGCAAGGCCCGCCTGTTGGGCCGCCCCCCCCTGCCACAGTGCACCGACAATCAACCTGCCTTCGTGTAGCTGGGGTGCGAAACCGTAGGTCGCGAAGTTATCGTACAGCGAGCTAATCGGCTCACGGGGCTCCAGGTACAGCGCATCATTCTGCCAGTCCAACGTCACGCGGAAGTGGCGCAGAAAATCGATTCCAACATGGAAGTCCGACACAGAAGGGCCTGTGATGACAGGAAAATCGCTGAGTCGCAGGCTGCCCAAACGGAGCTCGCGCAGCTGTGCGATGTGGACCTCCGACGCGCTGTGGCCGAATACAGTCGTCGATGCCTGGCCAATTTCAGTGGGCGCCGTATCGGCGACGCGGTCGCCGGCCTTTGCCAGTAGAGAGGTGGGAATTGCGATGGAACCGTTGAAACCCAGATCGACCAGCAGAGACACGTTGTCGATATCACTCACGCCAACGGCAATGCGCGGCGATCCGGCGGCATCCGAGCGCGTGAACGGGATTCGGATA
Source organism: uncultured Halioglobus sp. (assembly GCA_963976735.1). Classification (GTDB taxonomy): domain Bacteria; phylum Pseudomonadota; class Gammaproteobacteria; order Pseudomonadales; family Halieaceae; genus Marimicrobium. The sequence goes on along the minus strand of CAXBLZ010000009.1, from coordinate 57,108 downwards.
GCGCCCTGCAGCGAGCCGAGCGAGGACAGCGAATCGGTCATCGTGATGTGCTGGCTGTCGAAATCGATTTGCCAGATAGCTGTCTGCAACAGGCTGGCCCCCATCAGCCCTGCCGTGGAGAGACAGGCAAGTCCATCGGGTGGTTGTACCCAGTCGACGACGGCTCCAACGTCGCGAAAGACCAGCCCAGCAACGGTGATTTCCGGTATTCGCACGACTGGGACCTCACTGTGCCCACCTTCTGGTCCAGCCAGTTGGATGCTCGTAAGCGATGAGAGGTCGAGCGCCTGCACTAGCGACGCCGCGATGGTCATCGGCGCGCCAGAGTCCAGTATGAATGTGCTGCTGGTTGCTGAACGGTCCAGCAGGGTATCCACCTGGATGGTGTTCTGGGTGAGGTGGAACGCAGTGGTGACATTGAAGTCGCGTGCCGCAGTCGTCGCGCCAGATAGCAGCGCCTGGGCTGTTGGTGTGGCGTTCGCCGCAGCGGGACCGTTGGTGGCGTCCGCACATAGTCCGGTGAGTGGTAGCGATGAGGCCAGTGCGAGTATGGCCAGGGGTATGAGCCGGCGGATACCCGGTGACCGTGTACAGGCGACGCTAGAATCTGCATGTAAAGCCAAGAGATGTTCTCCAGTGTGACGCACGGCGGCAAGTCCTGTTGGGCTTTGGCCCTTATGGGCCAGCCGCGGGTCTGGAGCCAGTGCCGAATGTGATAACAGGTGGTGTTGGAATATCCCGGTTGGTCCAGGACGCGGTCACGCAGTGGACCTGTGATACCCGATTGGGTAGGTTGCTTCCGCTGGCGCCTTCACGCGGCTATGCTAGGCGTGGACGTCTGTGAAAGCAATTAAAATCATCGGTGGACCTACAGCTATGAATACGAGCAAAAACCAGGTGCTGAATGTATAGGCGCATTCCGGGCGGTAGTAGGAGCCTGTGGCAGCGGCATACTTGCGGCGGGCGTTCCTGGTCTGGGCAGCGAAGACTAGCCCGCAATACCGCAGTGCCGTAACAGCGGCTTGATGCTCGGCTCGCGACCGCGAAAGGCAACAAAAAGCTCCATCGGTTCTCTGGAACCACCGGCCTCAAGTATCTGGGTGCGGAAGTCAGCACCGGTTTCGGCGTTGAAGATGCCTTCTTCCTCAAAGCGGGAGAAGGCATCTGCCGACAGCACTTCAGCCCACTTGTAGCTGTAGTATCCCGCTGCGTAGCCGCCGGCAAAAATATGCGAGAAGGCATTCTGGAAGCGATTGAACGAGGGTGGAGTGATGACGCCTACCTGCTTGCGCACCTCGTCCAGCAGATCCTGTACAGACTCGAAATTGCCACAGCCCCACTCGCGGTGCAGGCGAAAGTCAAACAGCGAGAACTCCAGCTGACGGACCATCATCATGCCGGATTGAAAGTTTCGTGCCGCCAGCAGTTTGTCCAGCAGTACCTCGGGCAGCGGTTCTCCCGTCTCGTAGTGCCCAGAGATGAACGCCAGGGCCTCTCGCTCCCAGCACCAGTTTTCGAGAAACTGGCTGGGCAGTTCCACCGCATCCCACGCCACGCCATTGATGCCGGAGACCGCGGACACTGTCTGGCGTGTCAACATGTGGTGTAGCCCGTGGCCAAACTCGTGAAACAGTGTAGTGAGTTCGGTATGGGTGAGCAGAGACGGCTTGTCACCGACCGGTGGCGTGAAATTGCATACCAGATAGGCGACTGGAATTTGCAAACCGTCACTTGACTGGCGTCGCACCCGGCAAGTGTCCATCCATGCGCCGCCGCGCTTGTTGGCCCGTGCGTACAGATCCAGATAGAAACGGGCGACGACCTCGTCGCCGCGTAGCAGCTCGAAGAGTTTGACGCTGGGGTGGTAGTTGTCGAATGTATCGACTTCCCTGACATCGATGTCGTAAAGGCGCCGGACGACCTCAAACAGGCCCAGTAATACCTTGCTCGCCGGCAGGTACGGGCGGATATCTTCCTGTGATACCTGATAGCGTTTCTGGCGCAGCTTCTCGCTGTAGTAGCTGACATCCCATGCCTGGAGTGATTCCGCGCCACTGCTTTCCCTGGCAAAGGACTCCAGTTCACGAAATTCCGCCTTCGCCTGGGGCAGTGACTGCGTGGCCAGTTGTTGCAGGAATTCCATCACGCTGTCTGTGGTCTCTGCCATCTTGGTCGCGAGCGACAGTTCGGCGTAGTTGTCGAAGCCCAGCAGTTTCGCCAGTTCGGTACGCAGTTCAAGAATCTCCACAATGAGTGCTGAATTGTCCCACTGTCCTGCGTGAGGCCCCTGCTCGGAGGCTCGCGTGCAATTGGCGGTGTAGACCTCTTCACGCAGCGCCCTGTTGTCGCAGTAGTTGAGTACCGGTGACAGCGAGGGGAAATCCAGGTTAATCAGGTAGCCCTCCTGTCCCGCCTGCTCGGCGGCGTGCCGGGCGCTGGCGAGAGCGGTGTCTGGCAGGCCGTTGAGCTGTTCCCGTGTTACCTGTTTGGACCAGGCGTTGGTGGCATCAAGGACGTTTTCCCCGAAGGTGCTGCCCAGCTTCGACAGTCGTTGGCGCAACTCGCCGTAGTGCTTTTTCTTCTGCGCAGGCAAGTCGACCCCGGCGAGGCGAAAATCGCGCAACGCATGCTCGATGGATTTACGTTGCGCGGTGCACAGTGCCGCGAAGTCACTGCTATCGGCGATCTGTTGGTAGGCAGCGCACAGGCCGGTGTGCTGCCCCATCCAGGTGCCGTACTCTGACAATAGAGGCAGGCAGGCGTTGTACGCCTCACGCAGGGCGTCGCTGTTGCAGACACTGTTCAGGTGCGATACGGGTGACCAGGCGCGGGACAGTTCGTCGTCCAGTTCCTCTATGGGTTGCAGGAGATTATCCCAGGTGTAGTGGTCGGTGCTGTCCAGCAACTCGTCGATACGCTGTTTGTTGCGCTCGATGAGCTGTCGAATGGCCGGCTCGACATGCGCCGGCTCGATGCGGGAAAAGGGCGGCAGCGTATGCGACTCGAGCAGTGGGTTGGACATGTGGTGGTATTCCTTCTAAAGCGGATTGTCGATGGTACCGGAAACTCTTCGCGGACAATATCCAAGTGTAAAGCAAACCGCTGCGGATAGGCATTTATGGCCGGAGAATGGCGCACCGATTCAGGGCGCTAACGACGCAATTGCTCGTTGACTGGAGCGGCTCGCCATAGAACTATGTTCGTTGTAGCAACGAAGGGCACAGTCATGGCGATTTCCAGCAACAGGACGCGCGCGGTTAAGGTATTGCGTTGCTGCTGACCCGCGACCTGTTACATTTTTAAGTAATCACTCCGGCTCGGGAAGTGCAGCCGAGAGATCAGTCTGCGGGAGAGCAGCAAAATGTATGAAACACTGGCCATGTTCGCCCTGTTCGTGTTGGTCTACAGCTCGGTGGCCGGTGCTGTAGAACGCACCCGGATTAGCGGCCCGATCGTGTTTACCTGTTTTGGGCTGGTGATCGGTCCTGCCGGTTTTGACCTGCTGGCGTGGGAGACTGACCGGGAGCTGGTGCGCAGCCTTGCAGAGGTGACGCTTGCCTTGGTGCTATTTACTGATGCGGCAAGCGCCAATATAAGTGTGCTGAAGAAAACCAGTGGTGTACCGGCGAGGCTATTGCTGATTGGGTTACCGCTGACAATTGCGCTGGGCTTTGGTGTCGGCACATTGTTTTTCAATAATCTGTCCCTGCTGGGGATAGCGGTATTGGCAACCATGCTGGCCCCGACCGACGCGGCCCTGGGTAAGGCCGTCGTCATCAATGAGGCGGTACCCGATGAGATTCGCCAGAGCCTGAATGTCGAGAGCGGACTCAATGACGGTATCTGTGTGCCGGTATTGTTGCTTTTCCTGACACTGGCCCTCGATAAGGCCGGCGATGGAGGTCCTTTGCTGCTGGCAGCGCAACTGGTCGTGGAGGAAATCGGCATCGGACTGGCAGTCGGCGTGTCACTGACGTTTCCTGCGATCAGCCTGTTGAAGATTGCCCATCACAGGCAATGGCTGACACGGAGCTGGATACAGATCCCGATTATAGCGCTGGCATTGAGTTGTTTTGCGGTTGCACAGTACCTCGGTGGTAGCGGCTTCATTGCCGCTTTCAGTGGTGGCCTGCTGATGGCGTTCATGGACAGGCATCTTTCCCCGACAGTGAAGGATGAGTATCTACTCGCTTCCGAGGGAACGGGTGATACGCTGGCACTGATCACCTGGGTGATTTTCGGCTCGGCGGTTGTGGGCCAGGCGGTAGGTAATTTCAGTTGGATGATACTGCTTTATGCGGGCCTGAGTCTCACGGTAATCCGCATGTTGCCGGTATTTCTGGCACTCGCTGGCAGCGGTATCGACACCGAGGGAAAACTATTTATCGGCTGGTTTGGTCCACGTGGGCTGGCCAGTATTGTCTTTGTTGTGCTGGTGGTGAACAGCGGGTTGCCGGACAGCGGAGTGCTCGCCATGACCGTTGTTTGCACCATCTTGCTGAGTATTCTCGGTCACGGGGTAACAGCGAATCCCTGGGCCAGGGGCTACGGCAGTCGCCATTCCTCAAGCACGTGATAACTCACGCCCTGCCTGCCCTGGCGGGATTCAAACAGGGCGAACGCCGCGTAGTGCATGGAAAGTGCCGGCGCCTGGACGGGGGCCGGCGGCGCGGAGCTGCAGCCGCGAAACAATGTGATATGTGGCCGGAACGGGTTCCTGTCGCGTTTGGCGCCCGCCGCGCTGCCCAGCGTGTTGAGCTTTTGCGCCAGTCGGGTGAGTGATTCTGGCCAGTGTTGCGGGCCCAGCCAGTAAATTCGCTGTTTGTGCCAGTAGCCGGTGCAGTCCAGCTGCAGCGTCGCGCTCTGATTGCGCTGCTGCGCCTGCCAGCCGTCCACCGACAGGCACAATCGCTCCATCGCGGCATTATCGAGTGCGCCGATGAAAGCCAATGTGATGTGGAAATTGGCGGGGGGTACCGGCCTTCCGTCACAGGTCAGTTGTCGGTCGCGCCAGTCCGAGATCTGTAGCGATGTGCTTGGCGCCAGTTCCAGGCCGAAAAAGACACGCATCACTCAGTGACTTTTTTCTTCTTTAATGGCGCAAAGCCGTCATTGGTTTCGGTTGGCCCGCCCGTGGGCTTGGCCCGCCGCTTGCCGACATTTTTCTGGTTGCGCACGCGTGTTTTGCGCTTGTCTGCTGCTGGTTTTTGCGACTTCTTCCTGGTGCCGGCGGCTTTGCCGGACGATTTCAGTTTCTTCGGCCCGCTGTACCTGGCTTTCAGGCCGGGCAGGGCGCGTCGCTCAAAGCGCAGTGCAAGATACCGCTCAATGCTGACCGTCAGGTTCCACTCGGTTGCGCTGGCCAGCGAAACAGCCAGCCCGCGCGCGCCGGCGCGGCCGGTGCGACCGGTGCGATGCAGGTAGTTGTCGCCGCTGTAGGGGATGTCGTAATTGATCACCAGGTCGATGCCGGCGACATCAATACCCCTGGCGGCGAGGTCGCTGGCGCAGACAATTGTGACCTTGCCCTCGTGGAACTGGTGCATCACCTGTTTGCGCTCCTCGGTGGTCATTTCGCCATGTAGCGCGGCGCAGCGCAGTTTGTGGTACTTCAGCAGATTGGCAAGACGCGTCGCCGTGTTGCGTTTGTTGGCAAACACCAGCGCGCGAGTAAAACCTCCCTGTTCCAGCAATGCGGTCAGCAGTTTGTCCTTGTGCTCCTGGCTGTCGGCGAGAATCAACTGGTGATCGATGCTGCTGTGCGCCTGCCGCACCTGACCCACGGTGATGGTCTGTGGTGACTGTAACAACGTGGTGGCGATGGCGCCCACACCACGGTGGGACAGCGTCGCGGAGAGCAGCAGTACCTGTTTATCCGCTGCACAGAACTCGGCGATTTTCACCACATCATCCCGAAAACCCATGTCCAGCATGCGGTCTGCCTCATCCAGAACCAGAGTCTGTAGATTGCTCAAGTCCGCACTGTGCTTCTGGCAGTGCTCCAGCAGACGCCCCGGTGTCGCCACGAGGATTTCCGGTTCCTTGCGCAGCTGGGCTCTCTGGTATTTGAAATCGGCGCCACCGGTGATGGCTTGCGCTTTCAGTGGCGACAGTGCCAGCAGGGAGCGGCACTGTTTTAATACCTGGCGAGCGAGCTCCCGGGTGGGCACCAGAATCAGCGCCAGCGTGCCTGTCTGCCTGGGCGTCCCGCTGGCGAGGATTTTTTGCGCCAGTGGAATCAGGTAGGCCAGAGTCTTGCCGCTGCCTGTTTCGGCGCTGACCAACAGGTCCACACCCTGCAGCGCAGGTGGCACCGTCAACTGCTGTACTTCTGTGGCGGCTGTTAACGCAAGCGCATCAATACCCAGGCGCAGGTGACGATCAAGCTGTAAGTCTTCGAACACGTTTTTGCGCTCCGCTGGTAAATCGATTGAAAGTGCCGGGCTACTGCTGTTGATGCATCATTGAAACGATAGACCGGGACGGGTGGTTTGGTGAAGATTTGCCACTGAGCCGGCAATTTACGTCACCCGGTGTCTGCGATGTCGCACATTACGGGGTATTATATCCTCGGATAGCGCGCAGCGGGTACATTGGTAACAGAAAGACTGTGCTGTAGCCGGCGCGTGTTTTGGAAATGTGGAGAGAGTGATGGTAAAGGCAGTCAGGATATACGAAGCGGGCGGGCCCGAGGTGATGCAGTGGGAAGAGGTTGCACTCGATGCCCCGGGGCCGGGCATGGTCACGGTGGAAAATCGGGCGATTGGACTCAATTACATCGATACCTATCACCGCAGCGGTTTGTATCCGCTCCCGCTGCCCTGCGGTATTGGCGTTGAGGGAGCAGGAGAGGTGCAGGCGGTGGGAGAGGGGGTCGATTTGAAAGTGGGTGACCGTGTGGCCTACTGCTCCGCGGGGCTCGGCTCCTATGCACAGGCGATTAACCTGCCCGCCTCCCGTCTGGTAAAGATCCCCGACGGCATCGACTTTGAGCAGGCTGCTGCATGCCTGTTGAAAGGGCAAACCACTGAATACCTGCTGCAACGGACCTACCCGCTGCAGGCGGGGGAAACCTGTCTGTTTCATGCGGCAGCTGGTGGTGTGGGAACACTCTTCGGCCAATGGGCGAAGAGTATAGGCGCTACGGTCATCGGCACTGTCGGCTCCGAGGAAAAAGCCGAGCAGGCGCGAGCGCACGGGTTTACCCACGTGATCAATTACCGCGAGGAAGATGTGGTGCAGCGTGTGCTTGAAATCACCAACGGCGATAAAGTGCCGGTGGTTTACGATGGCGTCGGCAAGGATACGTTTGATATATCACTGGATTGCCTGCGGACGCGCGGCCTGATGGTGAGTTTCGGAAATGCCTCGGGCGCGCCAGCGCCACTGGATCTGCAGGTGTTGGCCAACAAGGGGTCGCTGTTTATCACCCGCCCCACCATGGTCTCCTACACACTCAGTCAACAGGAGTTACAGCAGTCATCAGACGATTTGTTTGATCGGGTGTTGAGTGGCGTGCTGCGTATTGAAATCAATCAACGCTACGCACTGACAGATGTGCAGCAGGCGCACCGGGACCTCGAGAGTCGCAAGACCACCGGGTCAACCGTCCTTCTACCGTGACGGCAGGGTTTAACGTGCCGTCACGGATGCAGCCAGTAGTGCTCACGGGAAAGGTGGTGCGGCTTGAGCCGCTTACTGCGGCGCACGCGCAGGGGCTCTACAATCGCGGCCGTGTAAAAGCCGACTGGGCTTACCTGCCGCGCGGCTGTTTTGTCGATCAGGCAGATACACGCCACTGGATAGAGGAGGCACTGAACACCCCGGGACACATGCCGTTTGCCATTGTGGACATGGCCAGGGACAGGGCGGTAGGGAGCACGCGCTTTATGAATATCCGGCCTGACCACCGCTCGCTGGAGATCGGCTGGACCTGGCTGGGCCAGGAATGGCAGCGTACGGCGGCCAACACGGAGGCGAAGCTGCTGTTGCTGTCGCACGCGTTTGACCGGCTCGGTTGCGTGCGGGTGGAGTTTAAAACAGATGCCCGCAACGAGCGCTCGCAGCGGGCGTTGTCAAGAATTGGCGCCAAACGAGAGGGTGTGATGCGCAATCACATGATTGTGCAGAACAACTATCTGCGTGACTCTGTCTATTTCAGTGTCATTGCCGCCGAGTGGCCCGAGGTGAAACAACGCCTCAAGGCCCTGGTCAGTGGCGATGGGTCAGCGGAATAATCAGCTCACGGTCGCCTGTACGGTCTCGTTATCCGAGAAGTGTCCTGCGAACAGAGCGGACGTCAGATAACGCTCGCCCGAGTCTGGCAGTATCGCAACAATCATCTTGCCCTGATGTTCCTGCTGCTGTGACAGGCGGTGAGCTGCGGCCATTGCTGCGCCTGCGGAAATACCCGACAGAATCCCCTCCTGCTGCATCAGTTTGTGGGCCCATTCGATGGCTTCATCACTGGTAACCTGTTCGACCTGGTCGACCATGTCCAGATCCAGGTTTTTGGGCACAAACCCCGCACCGATGCCCTGGATCTTGTGCGGTGCATGGCGTGGTTCCTGGCCGGCTTTCGCTGCCGTAATCATGGTCGAGGTGTCGGGTTCTACCGCGACGCTCAATACATTCTTGCCCTGCGTAATTTTCAGGTGGCGGGAGATACCTGTGATGGTGCCGCCTGTACCCACACCCGAGACCAGGATGTCGATGCCACCATCGGTGGCCTCCCAGATTTCCGGCCCCGTTGTCTGCTCGTGGATATCGGGATTGGCGGGATTCTCGAATTGGTGCGGCCCCCAGTACTTGTGGGGATCGGAGGCGATAATGTCTTCCGCCTTGGCAATCGCGGCCGGGATGCCTTTGCTGCCGTCAGTGAGGACTACCTGGGCTCCGAGCGATTTCATCAGCATGCGCCGTTCCAGGCTCATAGTGTTGGGCATCACCAGAATGCAGCCATAGCCTTTCGCCGCGGCGACAAAAGCCAACGCAATACCGGTATTGCCACTGGTGGGTTCGACAATGGTCATGCCCGGCTTGAGGCTGCCGTCGCGCTCTGCGGCGCTGACCATGCTCGCACCGATACGGCATTTGACGGACATCGCCGGGTTGCGGTTCTCCAGTTTGACGTAAATATTGCCATCGCTGATGTGATTGATTTTAACCAGCGGTGTGCCGCCGATGGTTTCAGCGTTGTCGCTGTAGAGTTTGCTCATAGTGAATGCCTGCCTGCTCGCTGGATTGGTTTATCCGATCGTTCATTAGAGTAGTATCGTCGCGTCTCACTGTCCAACAACCGACGGCATTGTGCGTCGGCAAAACGGCACTAAAATTTTTTCGTTCCAGTGGGAACTTTGTCCCGGGCGATGCGTCTGATTAGTCACAGTTGGTGTAAGAGCACGCTGCAAGCGAGTGTACACCATTGGTGGTACCCCATGTTCCATTCAGGTCTCATACTTCCCGCGTTGTCAGAAACGCTCGCCGGCCCTCTGGGCCGGCTTTTTTTTGTTCAATTTTTGGCCTGCGCAGTGGCTTGAACCAGTGATTCCAGGGTCTGCGGACCGATTAATGTCTCCACCAGTTCTCCCTGCGGGTTGACGATAAACGTGGTTGGCAGCACCATGGGTCTCGATTGCCCCAGTTGTTCCGCCGGATCCTGCTCCAGACTGGCAAAACTCACGCCCAGCTGCTGTCTCTGCTGCTCCAGTTCCTCGCCTGTGGCACCGTCGTAGTTGACGCCGAGGACGGTGACATCGGGGTATTCGCTATCCAGTGTATTCAGTTCCGGTATTTCCTCGATGCACGGTTTGCACCACTGTGCCCAGTAGTTGATAACCACCCACTGGCCTCGCAGGTCCCGCAGGGCATCCCCCGGGGGTTCGGTGTCCCCGCGCTGGCCACAGGCGTTGACGGTCATGACGAGGATACAAACAATCAAATATTTCACTGTTCAAATAATTCCGCGAGGTTGATGTTCAGCAGTTGCCGTTGATCCCTGCGCTGGTCGAGCAGCAGGGTGCAGGCGCTGCGCTGCCAGTCTCTGTCCAGCGCCAGCTCCGGTCCGTCCAGGGGTTGCTCGTTCTCCACCCATTCTTTCAGTTGCCATAACGGCACGGTATGGAGATCCCTGCACAACAGATAGTGCCCCTTGGCATTCTCCGTGATGAGCTTTTCCCGGAGAAATATATCGCGCAGGATGCCCCACGTCACACTGTCCAGCCCGCTGATTATCTCGTGTCGGCGTTTCAGCAGTTCCAGTTCTCGTACTGCCTCGCCGGTCTGCTGCTTTTTCCAGAACACGGAGAGCACCTCGAGTGCCTTGATCATTATCGGCCGTTTCGCCTGATCGTCACTTTCGTACGCCGACAGACTGTGTACCAGTACCCCCCCCATCAGGACGATGTTCCAGCACAGGTAAATCCACAGCAGGAACAGCGGCACGGCTGCGAATGCCCCGTAGATGAAGGTGTAGTTGGAGCCTACAACCAGCTTGGTGAACAAGCCGCGGGCGGCGTGAAACGCCAGCGCGGCGAACAGGCCGCCGATTACCGCGTGCTTGAAGGGCACAGGGCAATTGGGGACAGCGGCATATATGAGACTGAATCCAATCAGGCTCAGCAGCAGTGGTGACGCCTGCACCAGATAGGCTTTGACGCCAAGGATATCGAGGCTGTCCAGTACGTGGGCGGCCGACGCCAGATAGGTGCTCAGCCCGAGCGCCAGACCGATGGTTATCGGCGTCAGGGTCAGTACTGCCCAGTACAGCAGGAAGCTTGAGAGCGGGCTTCGATTCTCTCTCGCGCGCCAGATATTGTTGAACGCGTGTTCAATATTGCGCAGCATGATGATCGCAGTGACCAACAGAAAACCGATACCGGGGCCGGTCAGGTTTTTAGCCTGCTGGGAAAACTCATCGAGGTACTGCTCGATATTCGCGCTGCTCTGCGGCACCAGGTGCTCAAACAGCAGCGCCTGCATTTGCTGTTCCGCACCCTGAAACGCGGGAATGGCAGACGCCATGGTATAGAGTACTGTCAGCAGCGGCACCAGCGCGAACAGGCTCATATAGGTCAGTGCCGCGGCGTTTTCCGAGCAGCGGTCCGCGATAAAACGGTTCACCAGGTAGCGAACGCGGCGCCCCGATTCGACAAATGTGGGTTTGGAAAAATTCATCGGCGCATTATGGCATGAACTGTCATTCCCCTGCATTCGCAGACGTGTTTTGCGTGAATACCCGATCCCGGTGCTGCGAGACAGGGCAAAAGGTTTGTTATACTCTGCCGCGAGTCATTGTCTTCCCAAATCACACCGGAATATACGTATGAGTGCAGTAACCATCTACCACAATCCTCGATGCTCCAAGTCGCGCAACACGCTGGCGCTGCTGCAGGAAAATGGTGTAGAGCCAGAGATAGTGCTCTATCTAGAGACACCGCTCGACAGCGGGCAAATCAGGGCGCTGCTGAAGAAACTGGGAATGTCCGCCGCTGAGCTTCTGCGCCGCGGCGAGGGCGACTATAAGGCCAGCGGTCTCGACAGGGAATCCAGTGAAGCGGATATCGTGGCGGCAATGGTCAAGTACCCGAAACTGATTGAGCGCCCCATTGTGGTCCGTGCTGGTAAAGCGGTATTGGGTCGACCACCTGAGAACGCGCTGGCATTGCTTGACTGATGGCGCTACCTTATATACTGGTCCTGTACTACTCCAGGCAGGGTGCCACGGCCGATATGGCGCAACATATCGCGCGCGGCGTGGAACTGGTCGCGGGAGTGAGCGCCCGGCTGCGCACCGTGCCGACGATCTCCGCAAACTGCGAGCAGACCGAGGAGGATATCCCCGCCGAGGGCCCACTGTATTGTGAACTGGCTGACCTGCGCGACTGCGCCGGCCTGGTACTGGGAAGTCCCACCCGCTTTGGCAATATGGCCGCCCCGATGAAATATTTCCTGGATCAAACATCTTCCCTGTGGCTGAGTGGGGCGATGATAGACAAGCCGGCCGCTGTTTTTACCTCGACCTCCAGCATGCACGGCGGTCAGGAATCGACGCTGCTCAGCATGATGCTGCCATTGCTGCACCACGGCATGCTGGTTGCCGGACTGCCTTACAGTGAGCCCGGGTTGATGACCACCTCCTCGGGGGGTACACCCTATGGTGCATCGCACTGGGCCGGCAGTGACAACAAGCGGCCGGTGGACGACGCGGAGGCGACCCTGTGCCGGGCGCTCGGTCAGCGGGTGGCGCGACTCGCCATGCGAGTCAGTCAGTGAGCGCCTCGCTGCGCTCGGCAGCCGCGCGGTTGACCTGGCTGAGCTGGTCAACGCTGTTGTTGCAGCAGGCGGCGGATGCATGGATACATCAGGCACCGTGGTTTATCTGGGTGCTGAAGTTGCTGCCGCTGCTGCTGTTCCTCCCGGGTATGCTAAGAGACAATTTACGCAGTTTTATCTGGTTATGTTTCGTTTGTCTGGGGTATTTTCTGATTCTGGTGCAGCGCATTTTTGCGCAGCCCGACAGCGCGCTGGTGATCCTTGGCTTGATTGCTGTCGTAGTACTTTTTAATGCCGCCATGTTGTATGTTCGCTGGCGCGCGCGCGAATTGCGTATGGCGCCCGCGTCTCAATCCGGTAGTGGAGATCAGGTATGAGTAAACCGTCGCTTTGGCGCCGTATATTGTCGGGGATATGGCAGGCCATCACTCGCATCAGGTTGGCAATGTCAAACATCCTGTTTCTGGTGATGATCGCGCTGATCTACTTTGTCTATATCGGAGGTACGCCTGAACCGCTGCCGGAGAAGGCGGCACTGCTGCTGAATGTGAGTGGCAAGGTCGTGGATCAGAAATCGGAAATCAATCCGCTGAGTGCGCTGATAAGCCAGCCCTCGCCGGCCAGTCACGAGGTCTTGCTGCGCGATGTCATTGAGGCAATTGACTACGCGGCCAAGGATCCCGCTATCAACTCACTGGTGATGGAACTGGATTACCTCGTCCACCTGGGCATCAGCAAAACCCAGGAAATTCTCCCCGCGCTGGAGCGCTTTCGCGAGAGCGGCAAACCCATCATTGCCATCGGAGATTACTACACGCAGGATCAGTATCTGCTCGCCAGCTATGCCGATACTGTTATCTCGCATCCGATGGGCGGAGTGGCACTGGAGGGGTACAGCAGCTACAACAACTATTTCCGCCAGGCGTTGGAAAAACTTTCCGTGGACGTCCACATTTTTCGGGCCGGCGACCACAAGTCCGCCGTGGAGCCATTTATTCGCGATGATATGTCGCCGGGGGAGAAGGAGGTTACCAGCCGCTGGTTGGACAACCTGTGGGGGCAGTACACAGGCCTGGTGGAGAGTCAGCGCAAACTGCCGCCGGGTGCCGTGGATGATTTCGTCAACAATTATCCCGAGCGCCTGCTGAGTGCGGGCGGGGATGCGGCGCAGGCTGCACTGAAAGCGGGATTGGTGGACAAACTGCTGGGTCGCGGTGAGGGCAATGAGTACCTGGTGGAGTTGGTGGGCGCGAGCAACGAGGACGGGCTCTACGAGGCGGTCGAATTCGAACGCTATCTGTCGCGGAAACGGCCGCTGACATTGGGTGGCACCGAGGCAGATCGCGTTGCGGTGATTACCGCAGAGGGTAGTATTGTACCCGGTGACCAACCCCCCGGCACCATTGGTGGCGACTCGCTGGCGCGACTGATTCGCGGTGCGGTCGAGGCCGACGGGGTCAAGGCCATTGTGCTGCGGGTCAATAGCGGCGGCGGCAGCATGTTTGCATCGGAAATTATTCGACAGCAAGTGTTGCACGCGCAGGATATGGGTATTCCCGTTGTGATATCCATGGGCGCTGTCGCGGCGTCGGGCGGCTACTATATAGCGGCTGAGGCGGATGAAATCTGGGCCACGCCCTCGACCATCACCGGCAGTATCGGCGTGTTTGCCGTGTTCCCGACTTTTGAGAACCTGTTGCAGCGCGTCGGCATTTACACCGATGGTGTCGGTACCACTGAGTTGGCTGGCTCGCTGCGCGCAGACAGGAACTTGAGTCCAGAGGTGGTTACGGCACTGAACAGCAATGTAGATTTTGCCTACAGAAGCTTTCTGGAGATTGTGTCACAGGGTCGCGATATGAGCGTGGCGCAGGTTGATCCCCTCGCCGAGGGCCGCGTCTGGTGTGCTGAGGATGCACTGGACTCTGGTCTTATCGACAATGTCGGCAGCCTGCAGGATGCGATCGCCGCTGCCGCAAACCTTGCCAATGTGAGTGATTATGAAGTGGAGTATGTCGAGCAGCCACTATCGCCGCGCGATCTGTTGATGAAGCAACTGGCGAAGAGTGTTGGCAGTCTCGATCTCAATGTGTGGGGCGGACACGGCCTCAGTGCAGCGCTGTCGGGATTGTTGGGCCCGGTGCGCGAAGCGGTTGAGGAATTGGGAAGCTTGCAGGACCCAGCCAATCTGTATATGCGGTGTATCAGCTGTGGAGCTGTTCGCTAGCAACCGCTGTTAGCTCTGCGCCACCGCATCTGCCGGTGCGTCTTTCCTGCGTGCCCGCCAGCTGGCGAGGTCTTCCAGAATCATGTACAGGCATGGGATCAGCAGCAGTGTGATCACGGTCGCAAACACGATGCCATAGGCCAGCGAGATAGCCATTGGCACCAGCATCTCCGCTTGCGCTGTGCGCTCGGACAGCATCGGCATCAAACCGAAAAATGTCGTCAACGAGGTCAGCAGAATCGCCCGGAATCGTCTCGTTCCCGCGTCTATCACCGCATTGAGGCGATCGACGCCATCGGCGACGGCCCTGTTGACAAAGTCCACCAGAATCAGGCTGTCATTGACCACAACTCCACTCAGGGCAATCACTCCCATCAGTGACATCATGCTCAGCGGGTACCCGGATACCCAGTGTCCGAAAATGGCGCCTATCATGCCAAACGGAATTACGCCCATGATGATCAGCGGTTGCAGATACGATTTGGTCGGGATGGCCAGCAGCGCGTAAATACCGAACAGTGCCAGCGGAAAGCCCACCATCATACTGACGGCCATCTTGGACTCTTCCTCGGCCATACCGGAGATTGCATAGCGCAGGCCCGGGTATTTTTTCTGCAGTGCCGGCAGCACGTTGGCCTCAATGTCAGCGATAACCTTGTCGGGCTCTACCTCCCGCTTATTGGCCTCCGCGGTTATCTCTGCCGCGCGCTGGTAGTTGATCCGTGTCGCCTTCAGCAGTCCCTGCTTGACTTCCAGTCGTGCGACCGTCTGAAACGGCACCTCGTCGCCGGAAGGGGTGCGAATGAACATATTGTTCAGGCTGTTGACGTTTTCCCTGTCTGTTTTCGGGTAGCGCACCATGACCTTGATTTCATCGATACCGCGCTGCACACGCTGTGCCTCTGCACCGAAGAATGCATGTCGCACCTGGTTGCCCAGATCAAACCGCGTGATGCCCAGTGATTCCGCCTCCGGCAACAGCTCCAGGTGAAATTCGTCAGCAGTGTCGCTGACACCGTTGCGAATATCGTAGATACCGGTGTAGTGACCCATCGCCTCTTCCAGGTCTGTCGCTGCCTCGCGCAGGGTATCGATATCCTTGTGCATCAGGTCAAATGCGATTGATGGCCCCATTTGAGGGCCGTCCGCACTGCGGATCGCAAACACTTCTGCGCCGTGAATCCGGCCCACTTCCTGACGCCAGCGCTCCTGGACATCCCGGGTGCTGATCGTGCGCTCGTCCTCTTTGGTCAGCTCCACATCGATCCGGCCGTTGATACGGTCGAACCCGTAAGTGGCCATATGGTTCAGCAGGCGCTCGTCGGTCCCGCTTTCGCGGCGATATTTCTCTTCCATGGTATGAAAGGCTTGCGCAATTTTTGCAACGGCTTCCAGCGTTCGCTCCTCGGCCGCACCCTCAGCCATGCGCAACTCGACCTGCAGGAACTCTCCGGGAGTGTCGGGGGAAAGTACCGTGCGCACAGCGCCGCCCGCTAATAGGCCACAGGACAGAATCAGCAGGGAGATGAAGAAAGCCAGTGTCACATAGCGGCTGTTGACACACTTGACCATGAACGGCTTGTAGCGATACATCACGAAGTGGTACAGCAGCCAGTTCACCTCCTGCTGCACTCGGTCGATTCGCAGTAACAGGCGATTTTTCGTGGGCTTGCTGTGCGCCAGATGCGCTGGGAGAATCCACTTGGATTCTATCAGGGAGAAACACAGGCAAAGGATCACGACCCAGCCGCAGGCGGCGGGAAACGCGCCGAAAACGCCCTGCACGAACAGTGTGGGCAAAAACGCCATAATGGTGGTGAGCACACCGAAAGTGGCGGGGGTGGCCACGCGGTAGACGCCCCGCACCACACTCTCCACGCTGTGCCCCGTCTTTTCCTGCTCGCTGTAAGCGCTCTCGCCCATGATGATCGCGTCGTCAACGACAATACCGAGTACGAGGATGAAGCCAAAAATACTGATCATGTCCAGGCTGGCGTGGATATAGGGCGTGTTGATCATCGCCATTGCGCCCAGAAAGCACACCGGAATCCCCATCATGACCCAGAATGCCAGTTTGATTTCCAGGAACAGGGCCAGGATGATAAAGACCAGCAATGCACCCATCGCCAGGTTTTTCAACATCATCCCGAGTCGCCCTTCGAGGTAGTAGGTGGCGTCATTCCAGACATCCAGCGTGACGCCCTGCGGCAAACTTCCTGTTCGCTCCGCGACGAACGCCTTGGCGGCATCGGCGGTTTCGATAATGTCCTGGGTGCCCATCGCGAAGACATTGATGCCCAGTGAATAGACACCGTTGAAGGCGGCAAAGCCGGCGGCATCGACGAAACCGTCAGCCACCGTGGCGATGTCGCCCAGCAACAGCCGGGTGCCGTCCGGCCAGGTTTTGAGAACAATGCTCTCGAATTCCTGCTGGTTGTAGGCCTGGCCCGTGGTGCGCAGCATGATTTCGCCATTTTCGGTGCGCACGGAACCGGCGGGGAGATCCAGCGAGGACGCGGAGATGATATTGGCGACGTCGCCCAGGGTGAGGTGGTATTCACGCAGCAACGTTTCGGAAATCTCGATCGCGATCTCGTAATCGCGAGCGCCCACAACAGTGGCGCCGGAGATTTCCGGAAAGGTAAGCAACTCGCGACGCATATCGTCGGCCAGTGATTTCAGGCTGCGCTCATTGATATCGCCAGACAGTTGCAGCGTCAGCGCCGGGAACATCACCTCCGGTTGACTCACGATAGGTTTCTCGGCTTGCTGGGGAAAATGTTGTATGCCGTCTATTCGGTTGCGGATATCGGCCATCAATTTGGTGAGGTTAACACCGTCGCGGGGCTCAATCATGATTCGAGCATTGGACTCGAATGAGTCGGATTCGACGCGCTTGATGCCCTCGATGTCGTTTATCGCCTCTTCAATCTTCAGTACCACACCCTGTTCGACCTCTTCAGGCGCAGCGCCCGGGTAGGCCACATTGACAAAAATCATTTCGATTTCAATCGCGGGAAACATCGCGCGCTGTATCGTGAACGCCGAGCCCAGCCCCACCACGATGATAATCAGCATCAGTAGATTGGCAGCGACCGGGTTGTGAGCAAACCAGGCGATAATTCCTTTCTTGGTAGTCGCCTGGTGCATCAGCCGCCCTCGTTGTCGCGCTCAGAGGGCTCCACAGCGGCGGTGACCGGGTTCACTTTCTTGTCTCCCGGCTGCGTTCTGGGACGGCCATGTTGATCCAGTTGGTTCGTGGGTGTGCTGGACTGGATCTGAACTTGAGAGCTGTCAAAAGAGCTGTCCAGTGTCGTCAGCGATACGCGGTCGCCGTTGTCCAGGCCATCGCTGACGTAGATGAGGTCGCCGCCGGTGCGCAGCAGAGTGACCTGGCGATTGCGCAGATGGCCGGTGTCGTCCACTACCCACAGGTTATTGCCTGCGCGCATGACAAAGCGGGGCAGCGTTACGATATCGACCAGCTCACGGCCCTCGATATTGGCGTTTACAAAAGTGCCGACCCGCAATGGTTCGCCCTCGGGGTTGTGTCGAGCGTATGGATCCTTGATACGCGCCACCGCGTAGAGTACGCGTGACCGCTCGTCGAATACACCCTCGGTACGGTGCATCTGCGCTGTCCAGTGTTTTATCTCGCCGCCGACATCTGTGTAAAGATCGATTGAGGAGCCGTCATCGGTGCCCTCCAAAGCGGGCAGTTCCAGATACGCCAGCTTGTTTTGTGGAATAGGCAGGCGGATTTCAGCATACTCCACCGAGAAGATGTCGGCCACCGGACTGCCGGCGGCGACAAACTGCCCCAGCTCAACATGCTTGTCCCGGATCAGCGCGTCGTACGGCGCCCGGATGCGTGTTCGTTCGAGGTTGTCGCGCGCGGTGTTAAGGTCCGCCTGCGCTGCCAGCATCTGGGATTGCGCCTGTTCGAGCTGCGGTTTTCGCAGGTAAAGATCCTTTGCCTCCTGGCTGCGCTGGCTGCCTTTGGGCAGTCTCTGCCACTCTTTTTCTGCGACCTGCGCCCGGCCTTTTTCCTGGGCCAGGTTGCTCTGGGCTGACTTCAGGGCGGCTTCGGCGCGCAGCAGGTTGGTCTCATAATCACGGGGATCGATGCGCAGCATCACCTCGCCCTTGGTGACAAATCCGCCGACGGTGAACGACGGTGACACTTCGATGATGCGCCCGTTGACCTCGGACAGAATGGAAGTCTCCTGCATCGGCGACACTGTGCCCTGAGCCTGCACTTCGATGCGCAGGTTCTCCTTGACGACTTCAGCGACGTCTACTGAGATAGGCTGGTGGACGGGCTCGGCAATTTTTGCGGGGGGGCGATTCAGGTACAGCACGGTGGTGATACCGGTTGAGATCGCCAGCAGCACAACTGAGACCAGAACTTGCTTTTTTCTTGAGATCACAATAGCTACCAAAAAGAGTGCGTGAGAATTGGACGCCGAAGACACACCAGAGGCAGACCATTAATCTATAAGGGCCGCATTTATACCACATTACGCTATTTGAAAACTGTTAAATACTGGTAATGAACATCTGCAGTTCATCCTTGAATCTGCGGTCAAAGTCGTGTTTTCCAATGGTATAGTGTGGGCTATTTTGAAACCAACGGACAGTAAGCTATGACAACGACATTCGAAAACCCGGCCGCGCTCCTGACGGCCGTAGGGCAACATCTGGGCTTCAGCGACTGGGAGGAAATCGACCAGCAGCGCATCGACTGTTTTGCCGATGCCACTGGCGACCACCAGTGGATTCATGTGGACCCTGAAAAGGCGGCTGCAGGGCCGTTTGGCAAGACGATTGCGCACGGGTATCTCACGCTGTCGATGGCCAATCTGTTCCTGCCGCAGATCATGCGCGTCGAGAACACTTCCATGGGGGTCAACTACGGCTGTGAAAAGGTGCGCTTTCCGGCGGCGGTGCCGGTGGGAAGCCGGATTCGCGGTGGCGGTGAAGTCATCAGTGCCGAGGAGGTCAAGGGCGGCGTGCAGGTGGTTGTGCGCATGACCATTGAGATTGAGGGTGGCGACCGGCCTGCGTGTGTGCTCGATACCATCAGCCGCTTCTTCCCCTGATGACCCTGTTCACCTGGTCGACAGGGTTAGTCCGCAAAGGCAGTTGGTGCAGACCGCGCCACTTTGCCCCGAAGGAGGTATTTGCGTGATCGAGACAAGCGATAGTGTAGAGCCGGTCTATCCCGCCGCCACTGTTGTGCTGGTGCGCGACGGGGACGCTGGCCTGGAAGCACTGCTGGTGCAGCGCAACAAAACGGTCCAGCACATGGGGGGTATGTGGGTGTTCCCCGGGGGCAAAGTCGATGAAGCAGACTATCCTGTGGATCGCGATGAGTATCGCGCCGCCGTCAATGCCGCAATCCGCGAGACCCGCGAGGAAGCCGGATTGGATATCGCGGCGGAGCAACTTGTTTACCTGTCTCACTGGACGACGCCGGAGGGCGCCAAAAGACGTTTTGCAACCTGGTTTTTCCTCGCCATCCTGGAGGACGGGCAACAAGTGTGTGTCGATGGCGGTGAGATATCATTGCACCGCTGGCTGAGTCCCGGCACAGCGTTGCGCGAGGCTGCTGACGACACCCTCCCACTGCGCCTGATGCCGCCGACCTATGTCAGTCTCGCCGACATTGCGGACTGCGAAAGCTGTGCGCAGGCACGGGAGCGTATGGGTAACCGTGACGCGGTGATGTATGCCCCGCGCATGGTCGGGATCGACAATGGCATCTGCTTTTTGTACGAGGGTGATGCCGGTTATGAGGACGTTGTCATCGACGCGGAAGGCGGGCGTCACCGGCTCTACATGATCGATAATCACCTCCAGTATATTCGGGAAATCTGATGCCGCGCAGGGAACAACGGTGACTGAAAACGCTGGCGAAGACGGAATAACGCGGCGCCGGCTGCTGGGGGGGCTCAGCGCCACCGCCGCGGCGACGGTCGCATCCGGTGCTGCCGCGCTGCCGCGCTCGGCGGTTAAATCCTGGGATATGCACACTGGCGTGCTGGTGATCGGCTCCGGCGCGGCGGGCGTCAGTGCCGCGATCGAGGCGCGCCTTGCCGGCGCAAATGTGCTGCTGATTGAGTCGCTGTCGCAGTTTGGCGGTTCCTCGGCGATGTCCGGTGGCGTGGTCTACGCTGGCGGCGGTACCGCACTGCAAAAAGCGCTCAAGGTGGAAGATAGCGTCGAGCAGATGTACCGCTTTATCTCGCTTGTCGGCGGTGTGCATCCGCCACTGGACAAGATTCAACTGTACTGTGAGGGCAGTGCCGAGCATTTTGACTGGTTGCTGGCACAGGGCATTCCCTATACCGACAAACTCACGCTCGCCAAAGGGCTGCCGATGGGCGATGAGTCGCTGTATTTTTCCGGTACAGAACAGGCGTGGCCGGCACGCGAACTGGCGACACCCGCACCTCGTGGTCATGTCCCCGGCGTCGAGGGTATGAATGGTGGGCGGCGGCTGATGCAAGCGCTGTTGTCGCAGGCGAAAGCACTCGGGGTGAGGCTGCAGGGTAGGGTACGAGCCCAGCGTCTGGTGACCGAAAGCGACGGCCGTATCGCCGGCGTGATTGTCACCCTCGATGGCGAGCAGCGCGCGATTGCCGCGGGTCGGGGTGTAGTGCTGGCCTGTGGTGGCTTTATCCACAACCGCGAGATGCTGAGGCGATATGCCCCGCAGTTGTACGATTGCTCGGTTCCCTGGGGCAATGCCGATGACCACGGTGACGGCATCAATATGGGTATCGCCGCCGGTGCCGAGGCGCTGCGTATGCATGAGGGTTTTGCCATCGCCCCCATTTATCCGCCGGAGTCTGTGCTGTCCGGCATAGTGGTGAATGCCTCCGGGCAGCGTTTTATTTCGGAGGAGTCCTATCACGGTGTGCTCGGCGATGCGATCGCTTATCACCAGCAGGGGCGCGCCTGGCTGATCACTGATCGCGACAGCAGCTACGCCTTTCACCAGGACAATTTCCTGCCGCTGGCCGAGGCCAGCACCATCGGCGATATCGCTGCCCAACTCGCATTTCCCAAGGGCTCGCTGCAACAAACGGTGGCCTACTACAACCTGCACGCTGCCAACGGTGACGACCCCATGTTCCGTAAAAGTCGGGCCTATCTGCGGCCATTGCAGGGGCCGCCTTACAAGGCCTGGGATTTATCGACGACACAGGCTTTCTTTCCCGCGCATACCTTCGGTGGCCTGCATACCACGGTAGATGGCCAGGTGCTGAACAGTTTTGGAGAGACGATTCCGGGCCTCTACGCGGCGGGGAGGAACACCGCGGGGATACCGACGGCGCCCTACATCGCCAGTGGCCTGTCGGTGGGCGACTGCACGTTTTTTGGTCGCCGGGCGGGCCGCGCGGCGGCAGTGGGGGCGACGGCGTGAGAAGACATTTGTTACTGCTGGCACTTGGATGGGGACTGATGCTCGGCGTGGGTCCAGGGTTCGCGCAGCAAGTGATGCCCCCGGGGGACCCGGCCAAAGGCAGGCTGGTGTTTGGCCCCTGCCGCACCTGCCACTATGCGGAGGCCGCTATGGGGCACAATAACGGCCCTAACTTGCACCGCATATTCGGCAAGGTGGTGGGCAAACAGGCAGGATTCGACTATTACTCCGAGGCGTTCAGGAGCGCGCGGTTCGTGTGGACACCCGAGTTGATGTTTGTGTGGCTGGAAAATCCGATGGCGAAGTTCCCCACCTCGACGATGATGAGCCTGGGCGTGCCGGATGCACAGCAGCGGGCGGATCTGATTGCGTTCCTGAAACAGGCGTCGGTGCGGGAACCCTGAGTGGACTCCCGCTCGCCCTGTTTACTTTTTGACGATGACCGAGCTGCCGTGGCCGAACAGGCCCTGGTTGGCGGTAATACCGACTTTCGCACCCTGCACCTGGCGGTCACCCGCCTGGCCGCGCAGTTGCCAGGTCAACTCACAGACCTGTGACAGGGCCTGGGCCGGCACAGCCTCACCGAAGCAGGCCAGACCGCCGGAGACGTTGACCGGTATCCGGCCGCCCAGAGCGGTGTCGCCGGCGCGCAGCAGTGCTGCGGCCTCGCCTCTCGGGGCCAGTTGCAAATCTTCAATCCAGTCCAGTTCCAGCGCGGTGGACAGATCGTAAACCTCGGCCAGGTCAATATCAGATGGGCCCAGACCGGCTTCTTCATAAGCTTTGACCGGCAGGCTGGCACGGTAAGCCTGCGCTTCCACGCCCTCAGCGGCGGCGGAATCTGTGGCGATATCGGGCATTTCGACCACGCTGCTGGCGAAAGTCGGTGTCACTGTGGAAATGGCCGCCACTCGCGGTGCATCAGCCTTGCCGATTTTGCGCGCGTATTCCAGGCTGGACACAATGATTGCCGCGCCGCCGTCACTGGTGGCGCAGATATCCATCAGGCGCAGGGGATCTGCCACCATGGCCGATGCCGCGACGTCCTCGGCAGTAAAGCATTTGCGATAACGGGCTCTCGGGTTCTTGCTGCCCACCAGTGAGTTCTTGACTTTGACTGCCGCAAAATCCTCCAGCGTGTCACCGTAAAGATCCATACGCCGCCGCGCATACAGCGCGAAATACGTCGGGTTGGTAATGCCCAGATAGAAACGCACCCAGTCCGGATCTTCCGGACGGTAGCCACCGGCAGGCGCCAGGAAGCCTTTGGGTGTGGTATCGGCGCCCACCACCAGCGCCACGTCGCACTCACCGGCCAGAATTTTGTTGCGAGCCGCCGCCAGCGCTTGTGAGCCGGATGCGCAGGCGGCGTAGGAGGTATTGACCTCCGCACCCTGCCAACCCAGCGCCTGTGCGAAAGTAGCGCCCGCTACATAACCGGGGTAACCACAGCGAATGGTGGCACCACCAGACACGAATGAGATGTCCTGCCAGGGTACACCCGCATCGGCCAGCGCCTCGCGGGCCGCCGCGACTCCGTACTGTACAAAATTGTGCCCCCACTTGCCCCAGGGGTGCATGCCGACGCCGAGAATGGCAATTTCATTGGACATAATGCGTTGCTCCAGATTCTGTCGGCGACTACTGCGCCAGGGGTTGCCACTTCCAGGTGACTTTGATGTCGTCGTCGGTCTCGTGCAGGGCTTCCAGCACCAGTTCCATCGGCATGCCGACTTTCAGGTCTTCCACGGTTACGCCCTCGATCACCTGCCCGAGCACAACCATTTGCTCTTCCTCCAGTTGCACGGCTGCAATCGCGTAGGGCTGGAAAGGCTCCTGCGCGACGAACGGTGCCGGGGGCTTGTAGCAGGCGTTGGTGTAACTCCAGATCTTGCCGGTACGGCTCAACTCCACCTCGCGAAAATCGGTACTGTCACAGTTCGGGTTGCGACAGTAGTCATTCTGCTTGGGGAAAAAGTACGTGCCGCAACGCTCGCACTGCGTGCCGATCAAATGCGGTTTTGCCGCCATGGTGTGCCAGCCTTCGATGGCGGGTACCTGTGGTTTTTGGCTCATGATTGACTCCCGGAAAAAACGTTGCACAGGGTACTACTGCTCGCCGGACACAGGCAAGGCCGCATTCCGCTGCGCAATGACAAGCGCGGTGGAGTCTACTATGCCAGACCTGAGCTTGCCGTGCCGCAAGACTTTGGGCACAGTGCTGCCATGTGCGGCCGTTTCAATGTTATCGACACACCCGGATTGCAGCAGTTGCTGCGGGATCTGGGTGTGGACCTGTCCCTGCCCCGGGCGGTGAATGTGGCGCCGACTGAGCAGGTGTCGCTGATTCGTGCCGGTGAAGGCGGTGCAGCATTGCACTCGGCGCGATGGTGGCTGACACCGTCCTGGGCCAGGGAGGTGAGCCAGGCGTACGCCATGTTCAACGCGCGCAGTGAAACGCTGGCGACAAGCCCGGCGTTTCGCGGACCCTTTCGGCGCCAGCGGGGCCTGGTACCGATGACCAGCTTCATCGAGTGGCGCAACGAGAATGGTGTCAAACAACCCTGGTTGATCACGAATGAACAACAGGCGCTCGCGGTAGCGGCACTCTGGGATGTCTGGGAGGGCGGTGATACACCGCTGCTATCGTGCACCCTGGTAACAACGTCCGCGGCGCCAGCCTTCAAACCCTGGCACAGTCGAATGCCGGTCATGCTCGCCGCTGATGAGACCGCGCAATGGCTGGATAACAGTCATGCCATTGCTGCCGATGATGCGATATTTCGCAACGAATTGAAGATGCCGCTGCTACTGCAACCCCTGTCGCGCGCGGTGAGCAATGCCCGCAACAAGGATCTGGCAGCGATGACAGGGCAGGGTGACCAGGTCCGCCTGTCTGTCTAGTTGGTTGCTCTGGAAGTTGTGTGGGAGGCCGATGCCCGAAAGTTGCGGCCAGCGGTATTAAAAATTGGCCGGCGGGCACATTATGCCGGGCGCAACACTGGTAGAAACTGCCGACACTGTCCAGAATCAGTAGCCACTCGATACAACACAACACAACAGGATTGACTATGCGTACATATGCAATGACAGGCGGCGCTACAGGTATCGGCGCGGAACTGCGCCAGCAGCTGCTCAACGATGGCCACAAGGTGATTTCGGTGGATATCAAGGAGGGCGATATTGTCGCCGATTTGTCCACGGCTGAGGGACGCCAGGCGGCGATTGAAGGCGTGCGCGCGCTGGCACCGGATGGCCTCGACGGTTTCATCCCCTGTGCCGGCCTGCCGCCTGTGGCCAGGCCGCTGTCGCTGATCACCCGGGTGAACTACTTTGCCGTGGTCGCGACAGTGCAGGGTTTACGCGACCTGCTGGAGAAGAAAAAAGGCAATGTACTGTTTGTCTCGTCCAACTCCGCGCCCATGATCCCCAGTGATGATGTGTACGTCGCCTCCTGTCTTGCCGGCGACGAGGATGCGGCCTGCAGCGACATTGAGGACCGGGACGGGCACACCGCCTACGCGGGCTCCAAGCGCGCACTCACCCTGTGGATGCGCCGTCACGTGGTGGAGTATGCCGCCGCTGGCGTGCGTTTGAATGCGGTGGCACCCGGTATCACCATGACACCGCTCACCGAGCGCGTTTACGCCGATGCCGAGTTGGGTAGCGTGATGAAAGAGTTTGGTGATTCGGTACCGGTGGGCAGGACCGCGCAGCCCGCCGATATTGCCAATGTCATGCGATTCATGTTGAGTGACGCAGCGAGCTATGTGTGCGGTTCAATATTTTTCGTCGATGGCGGTTCTGACGCAATGCTGCGCCCGGACGATTTCTAGCGCCTGGCGTGATCCGCGTTGCCGCGAAATCACGCTCCTGCAGGGCCTGGTGTTATTCAGACCGGCTGGAACCGCTGTGCGCCGAGGTGATGGATGCTGCGATCACGTCGCTGAGTTGGTAGAGTAAGTCGCTGTACGCAGCAGCCACCTTTGCGGCCTCGCTGGTACCTGCCGGTAGTGGCGACTGCAATTTGCTGATGCGGCGCTGTATCGTCTCTGAGCTGTCCGGGCGGTAGACCAGCCATTCCGCGGCAAGAGACACCTGCTGATCGGTAGCTTCCAACTGCAAGAGATTGACTTTGACGCCATACTGCGGCGCGCGCTTGGGATGCCACGGGAAGTACTGCACATCCTGGGTGTCCAGTAGTCCCGTCAGGTTCAGCACTATCACCCTTTGGATGCCGTCGACCAGCGGTTCCGCCCACAGGTCCAGGTTGGCCACCTGCAGGGAATTGCCCGCGCGGCTGTACACCATGCTTTTACGGTTCAGGTATTCGGGGACGACGATCGGCCCCACACCCACTGAAGGTGACTCACCCGCCGCGACCGGGAAATCATGCGCGGTGAGCAGGTAGTAGTTGTTGGCGGGGCTGCTGCCGCAACCCGAGAGCAGCAATGCCAGTGCAAGCACCGGGGCCAGTGACAGGATTTTCTTGGTCATCATTCGTCTCCGCTCTTGCCCCGAATCAATGACTCGGGTTGTGCTTCCAATGTGTTTGCCAGCGATTGCAATGACCGGCCAGCACGGGTCATTTCCTGCAGTGCCAAATTCAATTGGTACAGCGTGGCTGAATCTGGCGATACCAGCCCATCTATGCCAGACATGCCCTGCTCGAACGCGGTGATCGCACTGTTGAGTGTTTCCAGGTTGCCCTCGACAAGCGCCGCGAGCTTGGGTAATTGGGTGTTTGCCGCGGCCACGGTCACGGCTGTCTCATCCAGTACCGTGTTCAGCTTGGGGCCGGTGCTTGCCAACTGTTCCCGCATCTGCGTGCTCAGCTCGCGCACGGAATCGAGTGTGTTTGTCAGGTGTGCCGGCAGGTTCTGGAATTCCTGGCTGCTGACCATGGTATTGACGCCGTTGCTGATGCTTTCCAGTTCATCGGTGAGCTTGGAGATATCGAGGTCCTGCAGTTTTTTGGTAATGCGCTCCAGATCGGTGGGAACGGTGGGAAGCTGCAGATACGGCGAGTCGATGTCAACCAGGTTGAGCGCGCTCTGCGGATAAAAATCAAGTTCGATATACAGCAAACCGGTGAGCAGGCTCTGGCTGTTGAGCTGCGCGCGCATGCCGCGGGAGATCAGCTCCTCGGTGAGATCGACATCTGCAATGCCTTTGCGGTGGATATTCTGCGCATCAAAATTTGCTTCAACCTGCATGATGACATTGGTTTTCGCCGAGTCCAGAATCAGGTCGATATCAGTGACCTCGCCGACCTTCACCCCGCGAAGCGCTAGCGGTGCGCCGATATTGAGCCCTTTCACCGAGCCGTCAAACACCATAACGACCTTCTCTTTTTTGCCAAAGCCGGACCCCAGCAGGAACAGCAGGGTGGCGAGGAGTATGAGGCTGGCGCCGATAACAAAGGCCCCAATGGCGACGGTTTGTTGTTTTTCACTCATGGCTTGTCCTCAATGTCGGCTGCAGCACTGCGGGTCAGGAATTGCCTCACTACCGGGACGGTACTGTGCTCGCGCAGATCTGCCGGATCGCCATAGGCGATCATGGTATGGGTGATGTTATCCAGATACACCGAATTGTTCGCGATCGCAAAAATACTGGGCAGCTCGTGGGTGACGATGACCACTGTGGCACCCATGGACTCCTTGATCTGTACAATGAGTTCATCCAGCAGGCGCGAACTGATCGGGTCCAGCCCGGCTGAGGGCTCATCGAAAAACAGGATGTCCGGATCCAGCGCTATCGCGCGGGCCAGCGCGGCACGCTTACGCATGCCACCGCTGATTTCTGACGGATAGTAAGTCTGGTAACCGGCCAGGCCAACCAGAGCCAGTTTGTAGGCGACAATATCCCTGATCTCGGCCGCTGTGTAACGGGTGTAGAGCTCCAGCGGGAGGGTGATATTCTCCGCCAGGGTCATGGCGCTGAACAGGCCGCCGGATTGATAGGTGATGCCCCAGCGCTGTCGCATCGCGCCCTGTTGATTCTCGCTGGCCTGAAAGAAACTGTTGCCGCTGTACAGGATATCCCCGCGACTGGGCCGCAGCAGCCCCAGCATATGTTTCAGCAGTGTGCTTTTGCCGCAGCCGCTGCCACCCATGATCACGAAAATGTCTCCCTGGTTGACAACGAAATTGAGGTCGCGTTGGATCACGGATGCACCGTAAGCCATGGTGAGGTCGCGGACTTCAATCTGGGGCGGCTGCGGGCTGTCGTCGGTCATACGTTCAAATGCTGGAAAATAATATTGATCGCCGCGTCCGCGA
Source organism: uncultured Halioglobus sp. (assembly GCA_963976735.1). GTDB lineage: Bacteria > Pseudomonadota > Gammaproteobacteria > Pseudomonadales > Halieaceae > Marimicrobium. Next base: position 28,892 of record CAXBLZ010000009.1, on the reverse strand, counting down.
CAATCAGGTAGACAATGGCGGTAACCACGGCGTTCGTCGCGGCCTGGCCCACAGCGGCGGAACTCCTGCCGGAATTGATACCGGCACGGCATCCGGCGACGGCGATCAGCACGGCGAACACCAGCGCCTTCAACAGGCCGACAGCGATATGGGAAAAGCTCAGTGCGGTCTCGCCCTGGATCATGTACTGAACAGGTGCGATACCCATGCCGCCGGCCACGATTCCGCCGCCGATGATGCCCAGTAAGTTGGCGTACATGGTCAGCAGCGGCATGATGACAATCAGCGCCAGCATGCGTGGCAACACCAGAAACTCGACCGGGGAAATCCCCATCGTGGTGATGGCATCGATTTCCTCGTTGGTCTGCATGGTGCCGAGTTGAGCGGCGTACGCGGCACCGGTGCGGCCGGCCATGACCACTGCGGTCATCAATACGCCCATTTCCCGCAGCATACCGATAACCACCAGGTTGGCGACGTAGATTTCTGCGCCAAACTGCTTCAACTGCACCGCTCCCAGGTACGCCAGGATCATGCCGACCAGTACGCTGGTCAGGGAGATAATGCCAAACGCGTGTGGCCCGGCCTGATAGCAGAAATTCATGAAGTCAACGAAGCGCGTATTGGCCTTGCCGCGCATGAGTCGTGCCAGGGCGACCGTGACCTCGCCCGTGAAGGCCAGCGACTCCCGCAGATGTTCCCAGGCCTCGCGCAGCAGTCGCTGGGGTTCAAGCTGTGATAGCCAGGTTGTGCTCTGCTGCTGGGCCTGCTTGTGTGGTTCCACCGCCGTGGCCACTGCGAGCAGTTGCTCGATTCCGCGGGGCATGTTGCGGGTCTCAAATACGGTACCCTGTGCCCTGCAGGAGTCGTGGCATTGCAGCAGGAAGCTCATCAGCATTGAATCCCAGTCCCCCAATGCTGAGCCGTCTGCTGTCAGGTGGGTCAGGTGACGACTGGCGAGCTCAGCCTGCAGGCTGCTGAAGCTCGCGGGGTGCTGCCCCTGCTTCCAATCCCCGGAAAGTACCAGTGCCGCGGAATCCTGTTCTTCTTCTTGGAATGTGTAGTCAGGTAGCTGTGAGCTCATGGAGCATCGCTGGTCAGTCTGTTGCAAAGCATTCAGTCTACCGGCTGCTTCGGGCAAATACCATGCGTTACTGAAATGGCGCGGGCGGGCGACTTGCGTCGATGATATCGTACGCCTTCTGGTAGATGTCCACGATCGGGGTCTGGTTGCCGACTTCCCTGCGTCTGGCGATCATTGTGATCGGAAACAGGTAGTTGTCGCCGTCCCGGTAACGCAGCGCGCGACTGCGTCCCTCGCGGTCCTCATAGATTACCCAGTGCATGTCCAGGTCGGCTGCCAGCAGGTCGCCCATTATGACGCCCATGGCCTGTAGCTCCCGCACCTGATCAGAGCGCACCAACTGCTGGTCCAGCAGCGTTTGCAGCAGGTCGAGGTCGCGATCGCGATCGCCACTGAACTGTCGGCCGAGATTGATTGCCGCCAGATCCTGCAACAGCTGTCGCTGCTGCGCCATGAATTGCAAGTCCAGTTTTGTTGGCTCACTGATGCGAACCGGTTGCTCTGCCAGGCCCGGGATAGACGCCCACCCGGTGCAGAGCAACAACGCAATGCCAACCATCTTTCTAACCGTCATAATGCCTCCTTCCTGAAAAGGTGTGTTGCTGGGGCAGTATCGCCTCATCGTTCATTTTAACCTACAAGGTTGTTATCCTGCCGCTGTCATGGATAATGGCGGGCTTTCCCCCGGCGAGCGCGGGTGACCGGCTTGCGCCCCAAGACTCAAGATGCGGAGACAGTCAATGATTACCGGCAGTATTGTCGCTCTGGTTACCCCCATGCTTGCCGATGGCAGTGTCGACTGGGTTGCACTGGAACGGCTTCTGAATCTGCACATCGAAGCGGGTACCGCAGCGATCGGCGCCGTCGGCACCACGGGGGAGAGCGCTACGCTCAACGTCCGTGAGCACTGTGATGTGATCAGGTTTTGTGTCCAGCACTGCGCCGGGCGTATTCCCGTGGTCGCCGGTACTGGCGCAAATTCCACCTGGGAGGCGATTGAATTGACCGAGGCTGCCGCTGCTGCGGGCGCCGATGCCTGCCTGCTGGTGACGCCCTATTACAACCGTCCCACGCAACGCGGCCTGTATGAACATTTCAAGGCGATCAATGACGCAGTGGTCGTGCCGCAAATACTTTACAATGTCCCCGCGCGCACAGCGGTCGACATGAGCAACGACACCGTGCTCCGCCTGGCCGAGTTGGAGAATATTGTCGGCATCAAGGATGCCACTGGCGAGCGTGAGCGCGGGGTGGATTTGATCCAGCGCAGTGGTGACTCGCTCGCTGTTTACTCCGGCGATGATGCCACAGCGATGGAATTAATACTCGCCGGCGGCAATGGCAATATCTCGGTAACGGCCAATGTGGCGCCCGCGCTGATGGCGCAACTTTGTGCACTGGCGCTGGCGGGAGACCGGGTCGGGGCAGAGGCGATAAACAATCGCCTGACGCCGCTGAACAAGGCGCTGTTTCTGGAGCCGAACCCGATTCCTGTCAAGTGGGCACTGTGCCAGCGCGGCCTGATCGGGGAGGGGATTCGCCTGCCCCTGACGACCCTGGATGAGCGTTATCATGCCCAGGTTATTGATGCCCTTGAGTCTGCAGGAGTTTGATGGTTATGCGAAACAATGTCGTGCAAATTGCGCTGGTCTGCTCCCTGGTGTTCTCGACCTCGGGATGCGGCTATATTTTTGGCGATGAAGGCGTGTTTCGCGACCGCTCTGAAGACTACAAATCGGCACCGGAAACACCGCCGATTACAGTGCCCGCAGGCATGGATAGCGTGCCGCTGCGTGAGATCTATGTTATTCCGCCGGTAGAGGATAAATTCCTGTCGCAGGGGGAGTTTGAAGTGCCCAGGCCGACGCCACTCTCTGCTGGCGCGGGTGCCGATGTGGTTCGCATCCAGAAACTGGGCGACGCCAGTTGGGCGCTGATCGGCATTGCTCCCGGACAGGTGTGGCCGCAGGTGCGCAATTTCATGTCGGCCTCCGGGATGCAGGTCGCGCGCGCCGATGCCCAGGCCGGCATCATGGAAACCAACTGGTTGACCGTGGAAGGTGAGCCGCTGGCGAGCCGATTCCGCTTTCGCATAGAGCAGGGTGTTCAGCGCGGCACCAGTGAACTGCATGTATTGCAGATGCAGCAGACAGGCGGGAGCACTGTCTGGCCCGAGAAATCCGATGACCCCGCGCAGGCGGCAGAAATGCTCAGAGCCGTTGCGCAATTCATGGCTGACAGCGCCGATTCGGCGCCGGTCTCCATGATCGCGGAGCAGGGTATCAGTGCCGGCGGCAGAATCTCTATGCTGGAAACACCCGACGGCACCAGCTATCTGCAGCTCGAACTGCCTTATGATCGCGCCTGGGCCTCACTGGGCCGCGCGTTGGAGGAAGCCTCATTCCAAATAACGGACAAGGATCGCAGCAGCGGCACCTACTACGTGCTTTTCACCGGTGAAGCCGAGGCAAAGGAACAGGGCTGGTGGGGTTCACTGTGGAACAGCGACGACGACAAACCCATGGTCGGGGAGGCATTTGTTGTCACGGTGGAAACGCTATCGAAAGATGCAGTGAGCATCCACCTGCGGCCGCAGGATGGGAGCTTCCCCTTTGATAATCGCGATGGCCAGCAATTGCTGTCGATGATCAAGGGCAATATTGACTGAGCGCTAATGGCAGGGTCGGAGTACTAGCAAGTGCAATTCGCTTCCCTGGGTTCCGGCAGCAAGGGCAACGCCACGCTGGTTCGAACCGGCGATACGCTGGTAATGATCGACTGCGGCTTCTCCGTGCGAGAAACCGTCCGCCGTCTGGCGCGCCTTAACATCGATCCCCGGCAACTGGATGCCATACTCGTTACCCACGAGCACTCGGATCACAGCAGCGGCGTCGCCGCGCTGTCCCGCAAATTCCAGATACCTGTCTACCTGACCCACGGTACCTACAGCACCGGCCGCTGTGATGGCGGTTACCAGCAGCGCCTGTTTAACTGCGAGGACACGGTGGTTATCGGTGAGCTGTCCATCAAGGCGGTGGCTGTGCCCCATGATGCAGTGGAACCTTGCCAGTACCGGCTCAGCTGTGGTGAGCACACACTGGGCGTGCTCACTGATCTGGGCAGTGTCACGCCTCATGTCATCGACAATTTCCGCAGCTGCCAGAGCCTGTTGCTGGAATTCAATCACGATCTCCCGATGCTGATGGAGGGGCCATACCCTGCGCACCTGAAGCGCCGTGTCGGAGGCGATTGGGGGCACCTCAACAACCAGCAGGCGGCCGACCTGCTGCGGCAAATCGATGGCGCGCAGTTGCGTCATGTGGTGGTGGCCCATATCAGTGAAAAGAACAATAGCCGGTTGCAGGCCGAGAGCGCCCTGCTGTCGGTGCTGGACAGCCTCGACAGGGTGATTTTTGCGGAGCAATCCGGTGGGTTTGACTGGCTTGACCTGGCCGCAACCTGACACCGCGCGTCTCGCGCTGCGACCGTGCCTTTTTGCCAGAACTGTGAATTCCTTCTCGTTCCTGCAGGCTAATGTCGAGCCGGGCTTCTCTGCCAACACAGCTTGCGTTAGCCTGCGTCATCGGGCTTTTTCAGGTGGTATTAAGAAGGCTGCAATGTCATTGGCAGTGCTTTGGCAGAATAATGGTTGTCACCTGAGCGAGGCTGCCCGGGCGTGGACACTGGAGTTTGGGGTTGCCGGAAAGATCCAGGTGGCGCAGTGAGGGCAATTGGCCGAGCGGCACCGGGTCGATAACCTCGTTGTCGTCAAGGTAGACGGCCTCCAGCCGTGTGAGGGTGGCGAGTTCGACCAGGTTGCGTACCTTGTTGGCCGACAATCGCAACACGGTGAGACCGCTGAATGTAGAGAGGCCCTCAAGGCTTTCGATACCCGCGAAACTGCAATCGAGTGTGGTCAGCTGTGGCGCACCGGTGATGACGCCATCATTGATGGCCTGCTCGAGGCAGCTGTTCAATCCCGGGTCGGGCACGGTGAAGTCGCTGAACAGGGGTTTGGGCGCGTAGACAACCTTGTCATTCACCTTGACGTCATAGCCCTGGCAGGCGCTGAGCAGGAAACACGCTGAAACAATGGACAGGCAAACCAGACGGTGGGGCATGACAGGTGCTCCTTCTTGACCATGGAACCACGAAATGTGACGGGATCGAATCGCTCAGACGTGGCTAGCACGCCAACAGACCCCTATAATGCCAGTAGTCGTGATCTACTTCACTACAACTTTCAGTCCATGGAGGCCTATTTCAGCATGCCAAGTTCCAGTGACAAAGGTGGGTCAGGGCAACTGGCCGGCGAGGGGAAGGGTGCGGGCGATAACACTGAGACGGCCAATGCCATCAGTATTGTCCAGCGCGGCAATCTCAAGGCGCTGGAGACTACGCTGCGCAGGCAGTGGCGAATGGGTCAAAATATCGTGTTGTGCTGGAGTTCTGATCAGCGCGGTGTGCTGGTTATTTTCGTGCCGCACTATTTTCTGGGCAACTACTGCGCCGACGGTGAAATCTCCGCCGAGGAGAGCAAGGCCAACGAGGCCTTCATTCGTGAGTTGATTTCGGGCGAGCGACGCAAAACGCGCGAGGACCTGTTCGCCATCAGTGCACGCCTGGATGTCTCCCCGACGTTTATCAAACTTGACTCGGCGCTGTCCGAGGAGCCCCAGGTGCTGGAAGCCGTCGAAAATGTCATCAAGCGCTACGGTCTCAGTTATGTCGAGAACAGGGCTGTTATCCTGTTCGACATCGTCGACTTCTCGCTCTACACGCCGTTCGAGCAGGCGAGCCAGCTGAACAGTCTGTCCTACTCGATGAACTCTGCCTACAACAAATTGCTGTCCCAGGGCATTGAAATCAATTTTGCGCGCACCACCACGGGCGATGGCTACTACGTCTGGAATCGCGATTTCAGCCCCAGTGCCAACCAGGACCTGTTCGTCTTCATGCTGCTCGTTGTGGCCGATAACACCGTGGCCCAGGTGGCATCCAAAGGGCATACCGTGCCGGTTATTCGCACCGGTTATCACATTGCCGGGCACTACGAGTTATACCAGGCCGAGGGCGTCAACCCCTCGGTGTTCAGTTACATTGTTGGCGATGTCACTATCGATCTGGCGCGAATGCTTGATCTGGCGCAGCCGAACCAGGTGCTGATCGGGGATTTCCACTGTGAACCTGCGCGATGGGGGTCCAGTACGGTCAAATCCATTAGTGCGGTGTCTGCGGTTACGTTCGTCAATGCCTGCAGCCGCATGCTGCCGGCACTGGAAGGTATCCTGCTATCCGGCAAGAGCATTGATGCAATCTCCTGCAGTCTGACGGAAGGTCTGGATGGCGACGGCGAGCTGCGGCCACGGCGTTTTCGCATCGTCGATAAACACGGGATGTCGCGCTGTGCCTACAACCTGCAGATTGAAATTGACCTGGCTGGCAGGAAGTTGTCGCTGGGCCTGGACCAGAAGGAATTGCCGTGCCGTCCTGCGACGAAGCCGAATGACAGCCATTCCGAGAAGTCCATCGAGGCGGCGCCGAGCGCGGAAGAGTTGTTTGACGATTTGGCCGGTATGCTCAAGAAAACCGTCACCAAGACCATTACCGAGGACTGAGCTCTAGATATGGGTAAATTTCAGCGAGCGGGCCACATGGATGTCAGTAATACGGTAGATGTGTCAGATCCGGAGAGGGTCGCCGATGCCGTTACCGATATCCTGGTGGCGCTCTACCCGGGGTTTGACCTGTCACCGCTGACAGTGCTGTTCCGTGATTTCAGGCGGTTGTACAGTGGCTCCTATCCCGGTTACCGTGCCTGTGATGTCCGCTATCACAATGCCCAGCATGTGCTCGATGTGACACTGGCAATGGCGCGCCTGCTGGACGGTTACGAGCGCGGTTGCAGCCCTGGTGAAGGGCTGGGTGCGAAAATGGCGTTGACAGGTATCGCTGCTGCGTTATTCCACGATTCCGGTTACATCCGGCGAACACACGACAGTCGCCATAAGAATGGCGCGGCGTACACGCGCGTCCACGTCACCCGCGGCATTCGATTCGTCAGTGACTATCTGCCGCGTGTCGGCCTGGATTACATGGTCGGTCCCTGTTCGCGGATAATGCATTTTACCGGCTACGAGGTGGACCCGCGTGAAGTGATGGTGGCAAACGAACAGGAACACCTGCTCGGAAAACTGTTGGGCACCGCGGATCTGATCGCGCAAATGGCCGATGTCGAGTATGTGCAAAAGTGTCGCGATTTTCTCTACGAGGAATTTACCGCCGGCGGTCTCGCCGGCGAAGGCAGTGAAGCCGGTTACAAGGGCGCTGTATACCGCTCCCCTGAACAGCTGTTGGACCAGACACCAGAGTTCATGCGGTCCGCGATTAGTGTACGTCTCGACGGTTATTTCAACAGCGTGCATCGCTATGCCGCCGACCACTTCGAGGGACGTCACCTGTATATGGATGCGATCCAGGAAAATTGTCGCATCCTGCTGGCAATGCTGGCGCGTGACAGAAACTGATGCTCGTCGTCTCCCCCCATGCACTCCTCATCCGGGCAGTTTGAGCTGGCGCTGCTGCCAGCCACGACCGCTGACAAGGACTATGCGGCCTCACTGGCACAGCAACTCGGCTTGCCTGCGCTGGCCGCAGGTATCGACCCGGTAGACTGCAGCGCAGTCGACGCCCTGCTGATTGTCGAAGACCGGATACTGCGCCTGCAGCAAACCGGGCGTGGGGCGCCCGGGGCCGTTGTCGTGAACTTTGGTAGTGCCGGGATGCGCCATCGCCGCAATGCGGGTGCCCGTGAATTACTGGGCAGGGCCGTCGGATTGCAGAAGAAATCCACTCTGCGGGTGCTGGATGCGACGGCAGGGTTGGGCACTGACGCCTTTGTGCTTGCCGATATGGGATGCGAGGTGCTGCTCTGCGAGCGCGAGCCGGTGATTGCGCAACTGTTGAGCAGCGGCTTGGATGCCGCCGCTGGCAGTGCTGACCCCTGGTTGAGGGGCGTTGTGGCGCGGATGCAGTTCTGTCCCGGCGATGCGCGAGAAGTGTCACAGCGGCAAATACAACAGGAGATCGACGTGATCTACCTCGACCCGATGTTTCCGCCGCGGCGTAAAAGTGCTGCGGTGAAAAAGACCATGGCGCTGTTCCAGCGCCTGTTACACGGTGCCATCGCCCCCCAGGATGCAGATGCGCTGTTGCTGTGGGCGCTACAGCAAGGTGCGGCCCGGGTAGTGGTGAAGCGCCCTGCCAAAGCGCCCGCTCTCGCCGCGCAGTCGGCATCGCATACTATCAGCGGCAAGTCCGTGCGTTATGATGTCTACGTGCAGCGCGCTCTGGAGTGACCAACAACTGTCGCCGCTCGCGTTGCGGTCGACGCCAGTGACGATCCTGGCCGCGACGGCTCGCTATTTCTAACCATTACCGGGAGATTTCATGTCCAGACAAAAAGTAACAGCGTTGGTCACCGGCGCATCCTCAGGGCTGGGTGCCGAGTTCTGCCGTCAGTTGGCGGCGCGCTGTGACGTCATCATCGCGGTAGCAAGACGCAGGGAGCGCCTCCTCGCGCTGGCCGAAGAGCTGGCCGGGACGGTGGAAGTGCACTGCCTGGAGGCTGATCTGGAGAGCATCGAGGGTGTGGCCAGAACGATGGAGGCGATACGCCAGCAAGGGCCGGTAACTATCCTGGTCAACAATGCCGGGTTTGGTGCGCTGGGAGATTTCGATTCGCTGCCCATTGAAGGCCAGCGCTCGATGATCAACCTGCATATCGATACCAGCGTCACACTGTGCCGGGCGGCGATACCGTTCATGCGCGAGGCCGGTGGCGGTACGATTGTCAACGTCTCCTCGCTGGCCGCTTTCGTATCCGGCGAGGGTATGTCGGTGTACGGTGCCTCCAAGGTGTTTCTCAACTACTACTCGCAGGCGCTGCAGGTTGAACTGGCCGCCAGTGGTATAGAGGTGCAGGCGCTATGTCCAGGTTTTACCCACACAGAGTTTCACGACTCCATGACAAAAGAGAGCTTTGATCGGGACCGGATTCCAGAGCAGATGTGGATGTCTGCAGAGGCCGTGGTGGCGGCGAGTCTCGATGCACTGGGTTCAGGGCGAGTGCTGGTGGTGCCCTCCGAGCGTAACCAGAACATTGCCCGACGCGGCTTGCAGCAGCAACTAGACAGTGTGCAATAGCAGGCGCGTCATCACTCCCTTGTAGATCGCTGCCAGCCGCGGCAGGTCGGCGGCGATGACGTGTTCATTCAGCTTGTGGATGCTCGCATTGACCGGGCCAATCTCCACCAGCTGTGCACCTGTCGGCGCGATAAAGCGACCGTCCGAGGTGCCGCCTGCCGTTGAGAGCTCGGGGGCGTGGCCGGTGATGTCATCGATCGCTGCGATTGCGGCATCGACCAGCGCGCCACTGGAGGTCAGGAAAGGTTGACCGCTGAGCTGCCAGTCGATGACGTAATCCAGCGCGTGTTGCTGCAGAATGTTTTCCGTGCGTTCCTGCAGTTCGAGGTGTGTGACCTCGGTAGAGAAACGAAAATTGAACACCACCTGCAACTCGCCGGGAATGACATTGGTGGCGCCGGTACCGCCGTTGATATTCGAAATCTGCATCGAGGTGGGTGGAAAAAAGTCGTTGCCCTCGTCCCATACCTCGGACGCCAGCGCGTGCAATGCGGGGAGCGCGCGATGGATGGGGTTGTCGGCCAGGTGAGGGTAGGCGATGTGTCCCTGAACGCCGCGGATTGTCAAGGTGGCACCAAGCGATCCGCGCCGGCCATTCTTGATCACATCACCCAGTGAGTGTGAACTGGACGGTTCGCCCACCACACACCAGTCGATAGAGATATCCTGCGCCCGCAGGTAATCGAGCACCTTGACGGTACCATCGATGGCCGGGCCCTCCTCATCTGACGTGATCAGGAAACCAATGCGCCCCGCGTGGTTCGGCTGTTCCGCCACGAATTCCTCGCAGGCCACCAGCATCGCCGCGAGGCTGCCCTTCATATCAGCGCTGCCGCGGCCGTAGAGCAAGCCGTCGCGCACAGTGGGCTCGAACGGCGGTGAGTCCCATTGCGCCAGGGGACCGGTGGGGACAACATCCGTGTGCCCGGCAAAGACCAGCAGCGGCCCCTGTTCTCCGCGCTGCGCCCAGAAATTGCTCACCGCGCCAAACGGCAGCTCGGTACAGCTGAATCCCAGCGCGCGCAGGCGTTCCATCATGAGCGCCTGGGTACCGGCATCCTCGGGCGTTACCGAGGCGCAGCGAATCAGGTCGCAACAGAGTTCCAGTGTTTTTTCCACGTCGTTTACTCGCTGTTGACGTCAGTTGTGTGCGTGCAATTCCTTGTTAAGTTCCACTGCACTGCGATTGGTCAGGCACTCAACGGCGCCGGTGCTGGAGTTGCGGCGGAACAGCAGGTCGGACTTGCCGGCCAGGTCGCGGGCCTTGGCGGTTTCCGCTGGCATGCCGTCGGCGTCCAATAAGGTGACTTTGGTACCGGCAGTGACAAACAGGCCGGCTTCCACGGTGCAGCGATCACCGAGCGGAATACCAATACCGGCGTTGGCGCCGATCAGGCATTTTTCTCCCACCGAGATGACGATATTCCCACCGCCTGACAGCGTACCGATGGTCGAGCATCCGCCCCCCAGGTCCGAGCCGGTGCCGACCATGACACCCGCGGAGATTCTCCCCTCTATCATGCCAGGGCCCTCGGTGCCGGCATTAAAATTGACGAACCCCTCATGCATGATGGTGGTGCCCTCGCCCAGGTAGGCACCCAGACGCACGCGCGCTGTGTGGGCGATACGTACGCCACCGGGAACCACGTAGTTGGTCATTTTCGGGAATTTGTCCACGCAACTGACCTCCAGTACGTCGCCACGCAGTCGTGCAGCTAGCTGCCGTGCAGGTAACTCCTCAAGATCTATCGCTCCCTCGTTGGTCCAGGCGACATTGGGCAGTGCGCCGAACAATCCGTCGAGGTTGGTGCCGTGCGGTTTCACCAGGCGGTGCGACAGCAGATGCAGTTTCAGGTAAGCCTCGGGCACATTGCCCGGCGGCAGGTCGCTGCCGAGGAACACGGCCACCACAGGCCGGACACTGTCGAGTAACTGTGCGGCGAGCTGCGCCTGTGTCTCCTCACCTGCAGCGGCGAGCGCCGCCTGCATTGCCGCCAGCTCATCGCGGCTCAGTGCCCGGTTGTTGTCACAATCATCCAACACTGTCGCCAGTGCCTGTGAGGGCTGCGATAGGGGTTGGGGAAAAAATACTTCCAGCCAGTTTCCCTCGCTGTTGCGGGTGCCTATACCCAGGCCAAAGGCAAATGCGCCATCTGTCATACGATCTCCAGTCTGAGGTCCACCCCTTCAGAGGGTGTGTGCATTAAAAATTTTAGCGTAATTCGCCGCTGAGAAACCGGTGTAGCGCTGCTTCCCGGTATCCAGTAGTGGCCGCTTGATCAGCGTCGGTTGCGCCAGCACAGCCTTGTGAGCCGCTTCGTCATTCATGTTGTCGCGCGCGTCTTCACTGAGCGTCTTCCAGCTCTGGCTGCGTCGATTCAGCAGGTTCTGCCAACCCAATTCCTCTATCCAGGCCGACACTGCATCCCGGTCCAGGCCGTCCTCACGAAAGTCGTGAAACTGGTACTCAATATTGTGCAAATCCAGCCACTTGCGCGCTTTTTTTACCGTGTCGCAGTTCTTGATGCCATACAGTGTAATCACAGCACTATCCCAGTATGTTGCGTGTTCAATGCGGCCGCGTAGCATAGCAAAGCCGGGGCGGCAATTGTAGCGACGATACCGCATACGAGGAGGGTTGATCTGGCGCCCACGGCAGCGCTGACTGGCTGGCGGTTGCCGCGCCTGGCCGCTGTGAAAATGCGCTGTAACGGGTGACATACCACCTCGGTCGACCTGCTGGCGGATCGGGGCGGCGTTACGGCTTGTGGCACTTTTTCGGGTGTTTGCGATGCGGGAAGCAAGTGCGGCAGATTTCGCAGACCCGGCCATCACAGCCGCGCGCGGTGCAGTACTGGCGGCCGTAGAAAATCATCTGCAGGTGCAGTTTGTTCCAGTACTCACGAGGAAACAGCCGTTTCAGGTCTCGCTCAGTCTGTACCACATTTTTGCCGCGTGTCAGTCCCCAGCGCTGCGCCAGCCGATGGATGTGAGTGTCAACCGGAAACGCCGGCACGCCAAACGCCTGGGACATAACGACACTGGCCGTCTTGTGACCAACCCCTGGCAGGCGCTCAAGTGCCGCCATATCCGCAGGGACTTCGCCGCCGTGCTCCTCGAGGAGGATCTCACTGAGCCGTTTGATCGCTTTCGATTTCTGCGGTGAAAGCCCACAGGGCTGGATAATGGCCTTGATTTGTGACACGTCAAGCGCCGCCATATCCGCCGGATTATCGGCGAGTTCGAACAGTGCCGGAGTGACCTTGTTGACCCGCTCATCGGTACACTGGGCACTGAGCAGAACGGCCACCAGCAGTGTGAATGGATCGCGGTGATCCAGTGGCACCGGCGTTTCTGGATACAATTCCTGCAGACGGTGCAGAATGTACGCGGCGCGTTCAGCTATCAGCACGGGTGTTCCTATAGCAAGCCCAGGCGGTGAACGATACGCTGCGCAGCCTCGACACATTGCTCGATGGTGGCTACCAGCGCCATGCGTACGCGGTTCTCCCCGGGGTTGATGCCGGCGGCTTCGCGCGCCAGATAGCGGCCCGGCAATACGACAACATTCTCACCGGCATAGAGTTGCCTGGCGAACTCGGTATCGCTGATCGGCGTCTCGGGCCAGAGGTAAAAGCCGGCCTGCGGAGCCGTCACGTCGAGGTGGCCGTCAAATTCAGCCAGCACTGCGGCAAACTTGGCACGGTACTGCTGGCGGTTCGCTTGCACATGTTGCTCGTCACTCCAGGCGGCGATGCTGCCCAGTTGATGATGAATCGGCATCGCGCAGCCATGGTACGTGCGGTACTGCAAGTAAGAACGCAGAATGTCGGCGTCACCGGCGACAAAGCCCGAGCGCAGACCTGGCAGGTTGGAGCGCTTCGACAGGCTGTGGAACACCACACAGTTATGAAAATCGCTGTCACCCATCGCTGCGCAAGCCTGCAGCAAGCCCGGCGGTGGCGCGGCTTCATCGAAGTAGATTTCTGAGTAGCACTCATCGCTGGCGATAATAAAGTCGTGCTGGCGAGCCAGCCGAATAATGTCCTGCAATTGCGACAGCGACATGACGGCACCGGTGGGGTTGCCGGGACTGCACAAAAATAACAGCTGGCACTGCTGCCACTGTTCCTCGGTGACACTGGCAAAGTCCGGCAGTAACCCGGATTCCTGCGTGCAGTTAATAAAGTGCGGGCTCGCTCCTGCCAGCAGCGCGGCCCCCTCGTAGATCTGGTAAAACGGGTTGGGACTCATCACCAGCGCATTCGGCCCCGGTGCTATTACAGTCTGTGCGAACGAAAACAGTGCTTCGCGCGTGCCGTTTACCGGCAGCACCTGGCTGTCGGGATCTACCGCCGGCAGAGCATAGCGGCACGTTAGCCAGGTGGCGATCGCACTGCGCAATTCAGGCAGGCCTGCGGTGGTCGGGTAGTTGGCGATGCGGTGCAGGTTCTGCGCAATCACATCCAGTACAAAGCGCGGCGACTGGTGCTGCGGTTCACCGATGGACAGCGCAATCGGTGATTTGCCTGGCGCTGGCGAAAGATCTGCGAACAACTGACTGAGTTTGGCGAAGGGGTACGGTTCCAGGCGCGTAAGATTGGGGTGCACTACGCGGCCGCCTGTTCATCGAGTTCTTCGCAAATTGTGCGCTGCAGGGCATTGCACAGTTTCGTGTCGGTGATCGCCTGCTGTTGATCATCCGTGATGAAGAACACGTCCTCTACACGCTCTCCCAGCGTCTGGATCTTGGCCGCCTGCAGTTCGATATTGTAGGAGACGAAGATTCTCCCCAATCGTGCCAGTAGGCCTGGCCGGTCCGGGGTTGAGACCTCCAGCACCGAAACATTCTTGGTCTCGTCCACGTAGATGCGTGTTTCTGTGGGAATGGAAAACGATTTCATCTTGCGCGGTGTGCGCCGTTCCGGAATCGCCACTTTTGCTGCATTACTGCCCAGGACTTCGCTGAGATATTCCTTGATGTATGCCAGCCGCGCGTTGTCGTCCGTGATGGGCTGGCCACTGGAATCGAGCACAAAAAAGGTATCCAGGCTCATGTCGTTGGCTGCATCATAGATGCGGGCGTCGTGTACGCTGAGATCCAGTTGCTCCAGCGCGGCACAAATCCTGGAGAATAACTGTGCGGTGCTGCGTGCATGAATAAAAATCTGTGTGGTGTTGGCGACACTGGATTCAGCGGTGTGACGAATCAGTATCAGCGGTATGTCGCGGTTGCGGTGGCCGGCAATAGCCTCTGTATGCCAGGCGATATCCTCCGTGCGCTCACGCAGAAAGTAGTCCTCACCACGACTGCGCCACAGTTCTTCCACTTCCTCAAGCGTAAATCCACGCCCTTCGAGAATTTCGCTGGAAGCCTGCCGCGCTTGTTCCACCAGCACATGCTTGTCGACAGGGTTGTCCAGCCCGCGGCGCAGGGCCCTTCTCGTCTCGGTGTAGAGCTGGCGCAGCAGGCTGCCGCGCCAGGCATTCCACAGCGTGGGGTTGGTGCCGTTGATGTCGGCAACGGTCAGCGTTAACAGGTAATCCAGATGCTCCTCATCGCGCACATGCTCAGCGAACTGCTGGATGACCTCGGGATCTGAAATATCCTTGCGTTGCGACACTGCTGACATCAGCAGGTGATTGCGTACCAGCCACACCACCAACTCACTGTCCTTCTCATCCAGTCCGTGACGCTGGCAGAAACGTTCGGCATCGACAGCGCCCAGTTCCGAGTGGTCGCCGCCGCGCCCCTTGCCGATATCGTGGTACAGCGCTGCAATATACAGCAGCTCAATCTTGCGCAGGCGTCGCGCCACCCGGCTGGACACAGGAAAATGATCCTCGATATCCGGAAGCTGGAAGCGACGGGCATTTTTAATCACTTCCAGCGTGTGGGCATCAACAGTGTAGGTGTGGAAGAGATCATGCTGCATCTGGCCCATAATGAGGCCGAACTCAGGCAGGTAATCGCCGAGAATGCCGTAACTGGTCATGCGCCGCAGTTGCTTCGTCATCTTGTTCGGGCTGCGCAGTATCTCAAGGAACATGCTTTTGTTCTTTTCATCGTCGCGGAAGTCATCGTCTATCAGGTGCCGGTTGTCGCGGATGAGGCGAGTGGTGGGCGCTGCAATGCCGATGATCTCCTCGTGCTGGGCGCACAACAGAAAGACTTCCAGCAACGCATTGGGCTGTTTGCTGAACAGCTCATTGTCGCGAACTTCAATATAGCCATTTCGAACCTGGAACCGTTCGTTCAGGATGCTGACATCGTCTTCCTTGTCCTCGTGCAGGATCGCCTGATCGAAATTCTGGATCAGGACCTCATTCAGTTGTCTCAGTGCCAGTGCCCAGCGGTAGTAGGTTTGCATGAACTGCTCAACCGCGAGTTTGTCACCGTCCTTGAAACCCCACAGGGCCGCGAGTTCGCGCTGGTAGTCGAACAGCAGGCGGTCCTCCTCGCGATCGGTAATCATGTGCAGTGCGTAGCGCACCTGCCACATAAAATCTCGCCCCTTGGTAAGAATCGCCATTTCTTCCGAGTTGAGGTACTCCTTTGCGGTAATCTGCTCCAGCGATTCGACGCCGAAGTGGCGCTCAGCGATCCAGCCTATGATCTGCAGGTCGCGCAGGCCGCCGGGCGAGCTTTTGACATTCGGTTCGAGGTTGTACTCGGTATCGGCAAATTTGTTGTGCCGGGCTGTCTGCTCCTCCAGCTTGGCTTGGAAGAAGTCCGCGCTTGACCACATTTTGTCCGGTCCTGTCAATTCGCGGACCTGCTGCATCAGCTGCTCTGGGCCCCGAATGACGCGCGCTTCCATCAGGTTGGTCAGGATGGTGATGTCACCGGCAGCGTGTTTGACGCATTCCTTGACGTTGCGAACACTGTGGCCGATATTCAGGCCGACATCCCACAGCAGGGTCAGGAAGTTGGACAGCAAGTCACGGCAGCTGTCGCAGTCCTCGCCCAGCAGGATCAGCAGGTCGATATCCGAATGCGGGTGCAACTCGCCGCGCCCATAGCCACCTACCGCGACCAGCGCCAGTTGCGAGGTCCCCCAGTCCTGGCAGTCCCAAAGTGCACCCAGTAACTCGTCCATAAATGCTGCGCGCAGCCGGATGAGGTCTCGCGCTTGTGCACCCGCGTGGAACTGCTGGTGCAGGTAACGCGCGGAAGCAGCGATTGCATCCTTGCATTTCTGGATTGCGTTCTTGCCCTGCAACTGCTCCCGGAACGCCGTTGGCTCGAACATGGCTGGCGGCAGCGATGTATTCTTCTCCAGCATCAGGCGCCCAGCCCGATTTCATCACTGCGACGAGTCAGTACTTCGTGGCCTGTTTCAGTGACCAGAATGGTGTGTTCCCACTGCGCTGACAGGCGGCCGTCGCGGGTGGTGACAGTCCATCCGTCTGCCTTGTTCAAGCGGGTATGGCGTCGGCCCGCATTGATCATGGGCTCGATGGTGAATGTCATGCCGGGCTCCAGCACCATGCCGGTACCCTTTTTTCCGTAGTGCAGGACCTGCGGCTCCTCGTGGAAAACCTTGCCGATCCCGTGTCCACAGTACTCGCGAACGACGGAGTAGTAGTTCTTTTCCGCCAACTGCTGTATCGCATGCCCGATATCACCCAGCGTGGCCCCGGGTTTTACCAGTTCGATGGCCCGGTACAAGCACTCCTGTGTGACCTCTATCAGGCGGCTTGCGTGGCTGGCGACATTGCCCACCTGCACCATGATGCTGGAATCGCCATGGTATTCATCCTTGATCACAGTGACGTCGATATTGACGATATCGCCGTCCTTCAATTTTTTGGTGTCCGAGGGAATGCCGTGGCACACCACGTCATTGATAGAGGTGCAGATGGATCTTGGAAAACCGTGGTAGTTCAGTGGCGCGGGAATGGCATTTTGCCTGGCGGTAATATACTCGTGGCAAATGTGGTCCAATTCCCCGGTGGTCACGCCCACCTGGACATGGGGTACGATCATTTCCAGTACCTCGGCTGTGAGGCGGCCTGCGACACGCATCTTGTCTATTTCGTCTGCTGTTTTGATCGATGCTGTCATCGCTAACCTATTGATATACCTGAGCTAAAAGAAATGTTTCCAACCCGGAGCAGGGCTGAAAGGTGGATAGTCTACCCTATCCACAGTGCAAAAGAATAATATCGACCACTCGCGTTCTGTTACGGCCCTTTTATCCCTGTCCTGGTTGTGGTATAAAGCGCGCCTCCTGCCGGGCCAGCGGTCGTATTTTCGCAAATGCGACGTCGCGGGGCGGCAGGTGAAACCAAAACGACACACACATATCAGCACCTGAATCAGGGTGCCAGCCGGCCGCTAAGGCCAGGGTGGTTTGATGTCAGGGATATGTGGAGGATTAACCCATACAAGGTAACTATTATGTCTCAAGTGCAAGTTAGCATGCGTGACCTGCTTCAGGCGGGCGCTCATTTCGGTCACCAGACCCGCTACTGGAATCCAAAAATGGACCGGTACATCTTCGGTGCCCGCAACAAGATCCATATCATCAACCTCGAGCACACGGTGCCGGCCTTTAATGAGGCGCTGGAACTGGTTACGCGGCTCGCGGGCAACAAGAACAAGATTCTCTTCGTAGGAACCAAACGCGCTGCCGGAAAAGTGATCAAAGAGCAGGCGGAGCGCGCGGGCATGCCCTATGTCAACCATCGCTGGTTGGGTGGCATGCTGACCAACTACAAAACGATTCGCGCATCCATCAAGCGCCTGCGCGATCTCGAAGCGCAGCAAAGCGACGGCACTTTTGAAAGGCTGACCAAGAAAGAAGCACTGATGCGCACCCGGGATATGGAAAAGCTCGAGCGCAGCATTGGCGGAATCAAGGATATGGGCGGCTTGCCCGATGCGCTGTTTGTCGTGGACGTGGATCACGAGCGCATCGCTATCAGTGAAGCGAACAAGCTCGGTATTCCCGTGATCGGGATTGTCGACACCAACAGCAACCCCGATGGCGTGGATTACATCATTCCGGGTAATGATGACGCCATCCGTGCTGTCAAATTGTATGTGACAGCTGTTGCGGATGCAGCTCTGCAGGGCAGAAGCGAAGCGGGTGAGGCGGTTGTAGCAAAGAATGAATTTGTTGAAGAAGAGTCAGCGCCTGCAGTTGAGGCGACCCCTGCAGAAGCGGTCGTCGAAAGCGCTGCAGTTGAAGGTTCGGAGTCGACAACCCCCGCGGTATAAACGGCGCGGGTTGACGCTGGCCATTGTTCGGTCAGGGAGTTTTTACACCCCTGGTATCACAGCCGGGGGTTTTCTTTTTGGGGGCCTGGTTCCCTGGTATTGAATAGGAGGAGTACCAATGTCAGCAGCACTGGTAAAAGAATTGCGCGAGCGCACAGGACTGGGTCTTCTGGAGTGCAAGAAAGCACTGGCTTCAGTCGGCGGCGATGTCGAATTGGCCATTGAAGAGTTGCGCAAGTCCAGCGGTATGAAGGCGGCGAAGAAAGCTGGCAGAACGGCCGCTGAC
Source organism: uncultured Halioglobus sp. (assembly GCA_963976735.1). Lineage (GTDB taxonomy): Bacteria > Pseudomonadota > Gammaproteobacteria > Pseudomonadales > Halieaceae > Marimicrobium. The sequence continues at coordinate 10,091 of CAXBLZ010000009.1, read as the reverse complement.
GGCGTGGTTGCGGCACGTGTTGCTGACGACTGCAGCTACGGTGTGCTGGTGGAAGTGAATAGCGAAACTGATTTCGTGGCGCGCGACGCGGGTTTCCTGGGTTTTGTCGACAACGTGGTGAATACTGCCTTTGACAAAAAGGAGTCTGATGTTGGTGCCCTGATGTCCGGTGATCTGGAGTCAGCCCGTGAGGCGCTGGTGCAGAAAATCGGTGAAAACATCGGTGTGCGGCGGATCGAAATGGTTGATACTGAGTCAGGTGTTGTCGGCTCTTATGTGCACAGCAATAATCGAATCGCTGTACTGGTCAAGCTCAAAGGTGGCGATCAGGATCTGGCACGCGACGTCGCCATGCATGTCGCGGCCGTGAACCCGCAGGTGGTATCTGCTGCGGACATGCCGGAAGAGTTGGTCGCCAAGGAGAAGGAGATCTTTATGGCACAGGCACAGGAGTCAGGAAAGCCGGCTGAGATCATTGAGAAAATGATCGGCGGCCGCATCAAGAAGTTTCTGGCCGAGAACAGCCTTACCGAGCAGGCCTTCGTCAAGGACCCGGACGTCACGGTCGGCAAGCTGGTAGCCAGTGCTGGCGCAGAAGTGATTTCGTTTGTTCGCTTTGAAGTTGGTGAGGGTATCGAAGTTGAGAAAGTTGACTTCGCCGATGAGGTTGCCGCACAGCTAAAAGGTTGAGCCGCAGCGTCAGTCACATTGAAAACGGGGCCAAGGCCCCGTTTTTTGTGTCCCCGGAAAGCGCGCTGATGCCATAGTACGATTGGTGGCAGCGTGCCAGGGAATCATGAAAAGAGCGGGAAATATCAGTCGAAGCTACTAGGGAGATCGCCTGATGTCCTGTAAGATACGACCCAGCTTTTGGAGGGAGTTTTATGCCCCAGGTGGCAGGTGATAAAAAATATAAGCGGATACTGCTCAAGCTCAGTGGTGAGGCGCTTACCGGCAGCGAAAGTTTCGGTATAGACCCAAAAATCCTTGATTCAATGGCGCTGGCCATTGGTCAATTGGTGGGGATAGGGGTGCAGGTCGGCCTTGTTGTCGGCGGCGGCAACCTGTTTCGTGGCTCGGCCCTGCAACAGGCCGGGTTGGACAGGGTGACCGGCGATCACATGGGCATGTTGGCCACTGTCATGAACGCACTGGCCATGCGAGATGCGTTGGAGCGCTCCAATATCGCCACCCAGGCTATGTCTGCGATACCGATGACAGGGGTGGTCGATCACTACGACCGGCGCAAGGCAATCCGCGCCCTCATGAATGGCGACGTGGTCATTTTCTCCGCTGGCACCGGCAACCCTTTTTTCACCACGGATTCAGCAGCCTGTCTTCGAGCGATAGAGATGGATGCCGAACTGGTGCTCAAGGCGACCAAGGTTGACGGTGTCTACTCCGCTGATCCGATGAAGGATCCGAACGCGGTGAAGTACGATCGGCTCAGCTACGATGAAGTGTTGGACAAGAAGTTGGAAGTTATGGACCTGACAGCGATCTGCCTGTGTCGTGACCACAATATGCCGGTTCGCGTGTTCGAGATGGAGAAGCCCGGGGCGCTGCTGAATATTGTCAGAGGTGGCGACGAAGGCACGTTGATCGAATAGTCGGGCATATCGAGGAGATTCAGTATGATCAAAGATATTAAAGACGAAGCGGCTGAGAGGATGGAAAAAAGCCTGGAGGCTTTGTCCCATAATTTTAACAAGATACGCACAGGGCGAGCGCACCCGAGCTTGCTGGATGGAATCCGGGTCGAGTACTACGGTTCTGATACGCCGCTGAATCAGGTCGCAAATATCAGCGTGGAAGATGCGCGTACATTGGCACTGTCAGTGTGGGATAGAAGCATGACGCCCGCGGTCGAAAAAGCCATTTACAAGTCGGATCTCGGCTTGAACCCGGTGACTGCAGGTGAAGTGATTCGCATACCGATGCCCATGCTGACCGAAGAGACCCGCAAGGGCTATACGCGCCAGGCCAGGAATGAGGCCGAGTCCGCCCGGGTCTCGGTGCGCAACGCCAGGCGCGACGCGATGGCGATGCTCAAGGAAATGGTCAAGGAAAAAGAAATTTCGGAAGATGATGAGCGACGCGGCCAGGATGAAGTCCAGAAGTTGACCGATAGCTTTGTCGCCAGAATTGAAACACTGTTGGCGGAAAAAGAAGCCGACCTGATGCAAATATAGCATCCGGCTGTGACTAACCACGATACTTTGCGTGCCCCTGAAGAAGGCGTATCCGCGGTAATTCCGCGCCATGTGGCCATCATTATGGACGGCAATAACCGCTGGGCCAAACGCAGAGGTATTTCCGGGCCAATGGGGCACCGGGCAGGTGTAGAAGCGGTGCGGGGTGTGCTGCGCGCCTGCAAGCACCACGGTGTGGACGTGCTGACACTGTTTGCCTTCAGTAGTGAAAACTGGGGCAGACCGCTCCCCGAGGTACGCGCCCTGCTGGCGCTGTTGTCCCGCTACCTGCGCAACGAAGTCAGGGAGCTGCACAAGGATGGTATCCGTATACGGTTCATCGGCGAGCGCTGCCGGTTCAGTCGTCGACAGCTGAAGCTTATGGAGCAATCGGAGGCGCTGACTCGCGGCAATACCGGCGCGACAGTGGTGATCGCAGTGGATTACGGTGGGCAGTGGGATATCGCCCAGGCAGCCCGGCGGTTGGCGAGGCAGGTGCAGGAAGGGGCTTTGCAGCCGCAGGATATCACTCCGGAGCTCATCGACAGTAATATCTCCATCAGTGATTTGCCGAGGCCTGATCTGTGTATTCGCACGGGTGGAGATGCACGCATCAGCAATTTCATGCTGTGGCATTTCGCCTATACGGAGTTGTATTTTACCGATACCCTGTGGCCAGATTTTTCCGAAACCGAATTTGCCCGCGCGCTGGATGAGTACAGCCAGCGAGAGCGGCGTTTCGGCCTGCGCGAACCGGATGGACTCGTCGCGGGTGGACCAATGAATGCTTAAGCAACGGGTTATTACCGCGCTGATTATGGCTGGCCTGTTTTTGGCCGCCATCGCCTATGTGCCGATACCGGGCCTGGCGCTGCTGTTTGGTGTGCTTGTCGCGCTGGGAGCCTGGGAGTGGTCCAATATGGCCGGGTGGCGCCACCCCATTGCTCGCTTCCTCTATGTTGTTGTGGTGGTTTGTGCAATGGTGGCGGTCTATGTCTACTGCCAGTTGGGTCAGCAGCCATCGAGGCTGCAGGTACAGCCACTGTTGGGGCTTGCCTGCCTGTGGTGGTCATTCGCACTACTGTGGGTGAAGGCCTATCCTGCCAGTGCTGTGTACTGGCGTGCAGTCGTTATGCGCAGCGCCATGGGGTTGCTGATCCTGGTTCCCGGCTGGATGGCTGCAGTCTACCTCCTGAGCTTCCCGCCCGGTGGTTTGTTGATGGTGGTCCTGGTGATCGTGGCGGCAGCGGCGGATATCGGGGCCTATTTTTCCGGTAAACGGTTTGGCAAGCATAAATTGGCCGTGCTGGTGAGCCCTGCCAAGACCTGGGAAGGGTTTTGGGGTGGCGTGGCGGCCTGTACACTACTGGCAATACTGCTGTGGTACCTGCTGCCTGAGCGTGCCGCGCATATCGGTATGGCGTCTGTGGTGGCGGTGATTCTCAGTACCTCTCTGGCCTCGGTGATCGGTGATTTAACGGTGAGTATGGTCAAGCGTGAAAGTGGCGTAAAAGATTCCGGCAGTTTGCTGCCCGGGCACGGTGGCGTGCTGGATCGTCTTGACAGTTTGTGCGCTGCGGCTCCGGTCTTTGCCCTTGGCCTGCTGTTGGCGGGCTGGTGAGCGCGATGGCATCCAGGCGAACAGTCAGTGTGCTGGGTTCCTCCGGTTCCATCGGCACCAGCACACTGGATGTGATCGGCCGACACCCGGACCTTTTCGAAGTCTATGCGCTGGCAGCGCACTCCTCTGTTGAAACGCTGCTGGCCCAGTGCCTGGACTTCAAACCCCGCTATGCGGTGATGATGGACGAAGACGCCGCGACGCGTCTGCGTCAGCAATTGCCGCCGGGTTCACCCACGGAGGTACTGCAGGGGGAGGCCGGTCTGGCAGAGGTGGTCACCGCTCCGCAGGTAGATGTGGTGATGGCGGCTATTGTTGGTGCCGCGGGCCTGCCTTCAACGCTGGCGGCGGCCCGTGCAGGAAAAACCGTCCTGCTGGCCAATAAAGAGTCTCTGGTGATGGGTGGGCACCTGCTGATGCAGGCAGTCAGGGAGTCCGGTGCGCGATTGCTACCTATCGACAGCGAACACAACGCCATTTTTCAATGCATGCCCGTGGATGCGCAGGCGACACCGTCAGGTAAAGGCGTCAGCAAGGTACTGCTGACAGCATCGGGTGGACCGTTCCGCCGCTGGACTCACGCGCAAATGGCCGCTGCGACTCCGGATCAGGCCTGTGCGCATCCCAACTGGTCCATGGGGCGCAAGATTTCTGTGGATTCGGCCAGTTTGATGAACAAGGGCCTGGAATTTATTGAGGCGTGCTGGATTTTCGATCTTGCGCCACAGCGCGTGGAGGTGGTGGTGCATCCGCAGAGTATTATTCATTCGATGGTGCAGTACCTGGACGGCTCGGTGCTGGCGCAATTGGGTAATCCGGATATGCGCACCGCAATCGCCTACGGCCTGGGCTGGCCGGAGCGCCTCGAGTCAGGAGTGCCGCCGCTCGACCTGATCGCCACTGCCCGACTCGATTTCGAGTCCCCCGATGAAGGCCGTTTTCCCTGCCTGCGCCTGGCGCGGGAGGCGGTCGCGGCGGGCGGCACGGCGATGGCGGTATGCAATGCGGCCAATGAAGTGGCGGTGGCGGCGTTTCTCGACGAGCAGATTCGCTTCACAGATATCCCCGTGGTGATAGAGCATACGCTGGAGCGCGTTGATAATCTTGAACCCACCAGCCTGTCGGTGGTCGAAAGTGCAGACGCCCAGGCTCGGCAGGTCGCGAGTCGTTTCCTGGCCAACCTGCAACAGGCAGTCGGAGTGGTAAAACAAGTCTGATGGAACTCCTGTATACAATCGCATTGACGCTCGCCACCCTCGCGGTGTTGGTTGCGATCCATGAATTCGGCCACTTCTGGGTGGCGCGTCGCTGCGGTGTGCAGGTGCTGCGCTTTTCCATCGGCTTTGGTACCCGGCTGTATACCTGGCGCGATGCGCAGGGCACTGAATACAGCATTTCTGCGATCCCCCTTGGCGGTTATGTGAAGATGCTCGACGAGCGCGAGGGCAACGTCCCCGCCGCCGACCTGCACCGCACCTTTAACCGCAAGCCGGTACTGCAGAGAATAGCTGTTGTCGGTGCCGGCCCGCTGGCGAATCTGCTGCTGGCGGTAGTGGCTTACTGGTTCCTGTACATGGCGGGTGAGTCGGGGTATGTCCCATTGATCAGCAACGTTGAGCCGGATTCAGTAGCGGCGGTGGCAGGTCTGGAGGCCGGTCAGGAGATTATCGCCATTGACGACGCCGAGACGCCGACCTGGCAGGCGCTTAATTTTCGTCTGCTGGACCGTATTGGCGATACCGGGACTATCAAGTTTGCCGTCAAGTACCCGGACTCTGACGTGATCTACGAATCCGAGGCGGCCATTGACCAGTGGCTGTCGGATCAGGAGCAGCCCGATCTTTTCGGCGGGCTGGGCATTGAGCTGTTCACGCCGCCGGTGCCGCCGGTAGTGAGTGAGGTTGTCGATGGCAGCCCGGCCGCTGCAATAGGCCTGCTGCCGGGAGACCGGATGTTGCGTGCCGACGGTGTTCCGATGGATTTGTGGATGGACTGGGTTGACTATGTCCGGGCTCGCCCCGGCCAGCCCATCGAACTGGAATACCAGCGCGGCAGCGATATTTTGCAGGGTGTCCTCGTGCCCGAAAGTATCGCCGATGAAGGGGGAGAGGCGTTTGGCCGTGTCGGTGTCGCCGTGGCCATGCCTGAAATGCCGCCGGAACTGGAGCGCTCGTTTTCGCGCGGCCCACTGGAATCGCTGGGAGCCGGCGTAGTTCGCACCTGGGACATGTCCGTATTTACCCTGAAATCGATTAAAAAGATGTTGATGGGCCTAATCTCACCAAAAAACTTGAGTGGACCTATCACCATTGCTAAAGTGGCGACCGCTTCTGCCAAATCCGGTCTGGAGTCCTATATCAGCTTCCTGGCGCTGCTAAGCGTCAGTCTGGGAATCCTGAATTTGTTGCCGATACCGGTGCTCGATGGGGGTCATCTGTTGTTCTATACAATCGAGCTATTGGCGGGGCGCCCGGTACCTGAGAAGATACAGGCCGTGGGGTATCAACTGGGGCTGTTCATGGTGCTCGGGATAATGGTGTTGGCCTTGTACAACGACTTCACACGCCTGTAGTGGTTGCGGTGAACATAAACATAATGGATAGCTGCAATCTGCGGTTTCCAGGGCGAATGGGTACACTTTGATTAAATACATGCCTAGAGTAATGGCGCTGGTGCTACTGCTAGTCGCACCTTTCGTCGCCTCACAAACATTCGTCATTTCCGATATTCGCGTGGAAGGACTGCAGCGTATTTCCGCGGGGACGGTGTTTGCGGCGCTGCCGGTCGCTGTGGGCGATACGGTGGATGAGCAGTCAATCAGGGCTGCCACACGCAGCCTGTTTGCCACCGGCAATTTTGACGATATTCGCATCGGTCAGGATGGCAGCGTACTGGTCGTGGTCGTCACGGAGCGGCCCAGCATCAGCGAAATCAATATCGAGGGGAACAAAGCCATCGAAACCGAGGCCCTGCTTGAGGGCCTGAAAGGCGCGGGACTCGCGGTCGGCCAGGTATTCCAGCGCTCCACACTGGAGGGGATGCAACTCGAATTGCAGCGCCAGTATGTGTTGCAGGGGCGCTATGACGCCGTTATTGAAACCGAGGTTATTCCCGAACCGCGCAACAGGGTTACCGTCAATATCGATGTGGATGAAGGTACTGTGGCGGCGATCAAGCATATCAATGTGGTGGGCAATGAAGTGTTCACCGAGGAAGAGTTGCAGGGCGAGTTCGAATTGCAGACAACGGGCTGGCTGTCTTTCTTCACCAACGATGACAAATATTCCAAGGAGAAGCTGACCGGCGATCTCGAGACCCTCACGTCGTATTACATGGACAGGGGATATCTGGAATTTCGGATCGACTCCACACAGGTCTCTGTGTCGCCCAATAAAAAGGAAGTCTACATCACGGCGAATATCACCGAGGGCGAGAAGTTCACCATCAGTTCGGTTGACCTGTCCGGTGACCTGGTGCTGCCGGAGACGGACCTGCGCCGGTTTTTGCTGATCTCCGAAGGGCAGGTGTTTTCCCAGATAATGGTCACCAATACCGAAGAGTACCTGACCAGACGGTTGGGCGACGAGGGTTACAATTTCGCCAAGGTCACCGGGATTCCCGAGGTCAATGACAAGGACAATACCGTGGCGATGAAGTTTTTTGTCGATCCGGGCAAGCGCACCTATGTGCGGCGTATCAGTTTTAAAGGCAACCTGAAAACGGCCGACGATGTCCTGCGCCGCGAAATGAGGCAAATGGAAAGCGCGCCGGCCTCTGCTGCCGCCATTGAGCAATCCAGGGTGCGGCTGGAACGGCTTGGCTATTTCAGCAAAGCCACTGTGGAGACGCCCGGGGTAGCCGGTTTTGACGACCTGATCGATGTCGAGTACACGGTCGAGGAGCAGTCCTCCGGAAGCATTGGCGCGAGTATCGGTTTCGCCCAGGACGCGGGTGTTATTCTGGGGCTGAACCTGCAGCAGGACAACTTCATGGGTACTGGCAAGCGCATTGGTATCGGCGTGAACTCCTCCAAGTACCAGGATTTTTACAATTTCAGCTACACCAATCCCTACTACACTGAGGACGGGGTGAGCCGTGGCTTCAATGTATTCTATCGCTCGACCGACCTCGATGAGGTCAACGTGGCGAATTACAGCACCAATACCCTGGGTGCGGCGCTGAACTTTGGGTACCCTATCAAGGAGACGCAGCGACTGGGCTTCAGCTTCGGCGTGGCCAATACCGATATCAATACCGGGCAGTATGCGGTGCAGGAGATCGAGGCCAGCCCGCGTCTGCAGGACGGCGTCAACTGGTTTCAAAGCAATCTACAGAGCGATGGCACTTACTCGGGCCCCGAAGTTATTAAGCCTATAGGTGAAGCAGAGACGTTAGGCTACGTAGTTGAGCCGTCCAATCAAGGCTTTCTCGACGAAAATGGCAATGAGTTCCTGAACTACACAATGACCGCCAGTTGGACCCAGTCGACCCTGAACCGCGGCCGCATGGCGACGCGCGGGGCATCACAGACGGTGGCGCTGGAGGTCTCGGTGCCGTTCTCGGATCTGGAATTCTACAAGATCACGTACGCCGGTGAGATTTACCTGCCGGTACCTGTACTGGAAACCTGGACGTTCCGCCTGCGCACCGAGTTGGGCTATGGCGGCGGTTATGGCGATACCAACGGCTTGCCGTTTTACCAGAACTTTTTTGCCGGTGGTTTTGGCTCGGTCCGGGGCTATAAAAGCAATACCCTGGGCCCGCGCAGTACGCCTGCCGACATCTACGCGGCCCGGCAACCCGTCACGGCCGTTGATGCCGACGGCAACCCGACCGAGTTAGGGAGTGAGTTCGCCTACTATCGTACCGATGGCCAACTGGTGAATTTCACTGCCGATGACGAAGTGGACCCGTTTGGTGGCGATATCCTGATTGAGGGCAGTGCTGAGCTGTTATTTCCCTTGCCTTTCATCAAGGATCAGAGCCAAATACGCACCGGCTTTTTCCTGGATGCAGGCAACGTGTTCGACACCGACTGTAGCTCCACCCAGGCGGCCTGTTATGACCTGGATTTTGGCGAGCTACGTTACTCGGTGGGTGTTGGTTTGACATGGGTTACCGGTTTTGGCCCCATGTCGTTCAGCCTTGCCAAGCCACTGAATTCTGGCGAGTTTGACCGTGAAGAGATTTTCCAGTTTACGCTGGGCCGCGGATTCTAATTATTTTGTTTTGTTAATCACTGGAGGGGAATGTGTCTAGAATATTTAAAGTTGCACTCGCGGTAGCGGCGCTGTCGATTTCCACGCTGGGCTGGGCGGCGGAAAAGATTGCCGTGGTCGATGTTCAGGGCGCAATCCTGCAAACGGATTACGCGCAGAAGCGTCTGGGTGAAGTGCGTGATCAGGCAGATTACAAAAAGAACAAGGCAGAGTACGATCGGCTCAAGTCTGAGGGAGAGGCGCTGCTGCAAACGTTCCAGAAGGATGCTGCCGTGATGAGCCAGGATCAGAAGGTAGCCGCGCAGAATAAACTGACCAGTATGCAGGAAGACCTGGACCACGTGACGGGCAAGTTGCAGCAGGCCGAGCAGGCTGCGGGGCAGGCCCTGCTGCAGGAAATGGCACCCAAGGTGCAGGATGTATTGCGTGAGATTATCGAAAAAGACGGTATCGGCTTGCTGCTGCAACGCAACGCTGTGATTCATGCTGAACCCAGCTACAGTATTACCGCAGCGGTGACTGATAAGTTAAATCAACTCAACGCGAAGTAATGGTGCAGGGGGCTGGCGGTTCAGCCCCGTCGCTCCTACGGAATAGAGGGCGAGATAGACGATGGAAATAACAGATATTCGCAGGTATCTGCCGCATCGCTACCCTTTTCTGCTGGTCGATCGTGTGGTTGAAGTCAACCCCGGCGAATCCATTATTGCCTATAAGAACCTCTCGGTGAATGAGCCCTTTTTCAACGGGCACTTTCCCGAGAACCCCATTTTCCCTGGCGTATTGCTGCTGGAATCCATGGCCCAGGCCGCGGGTATCCTCGGCTTTTGCAGCCAGGGGAAATCCAACGAAGACGGCTCCACCTACTATTTTGCCGGAGCGGACGATGTCCGCTTCCGGCGGCCCTGTGTGCCCGGCGACAGGGTGATGTTGCGCGCCAACGTGGTGTCACAGCGGCGCGGTATCTGGAAGTTTGACGTCAGCAGTGATGTCGATGGTGAGATGGCGGCCTCGGCGACTATCCTCTGCGCTGACCGCTAGTGACAGCCCTCCGACGTC
>CAXBLZ010000008.1:0-74334 GCA_963976735.1 uncultured Halioglobus sp. | reverse complement strand
TGGCTCTGGTGTTGGCTCTGGTGTCAGACCAGAATTTCCCCAGGCAGCGGTTGGCTCAGGAAATTGACAGGGCTGGCACTGAGGCCGTAGGCACCAGACTGGAATAGCACAATCAGGTCTCCCGGCACCGCAGCGGGGAGGGTGACACGGTGTCCCAGTACGTCCAGCGGCGTGCACAGCGGGCCGACCACGTTGACCTCTTCGGGCGTATCGCCGGCAACGCGGTTGCCCAAGCACAGCGGGTAGTTTTTACGAATAACCTGCCCGAAGTTGCCGGAGGCGGCAAGGTGATGGTGCAAACCGCCATTGGTTACCAGGAACGTCTCTCCCCGCGACTCTTTTTTGTCCACCACCTCGCAGACGTAAATACCGGCTTCGGCGACGAGGTAGCGCCCGAGTTCCATCACGATTTCGGCCTCCGGTAGCCGCGCGGCGGCGGTCTGGACCAATTCGGCCAGATTGGCAGCGATCGCGGCCAGGTCGAGATGGCGCTCACCCGGAAAGTAGGGAATACCCAGTCCGCCCCCGATATTCAGCCAGCGTATCGGCGCGGGAGCAGCCTGGTTGAGGTGATAGGCGAGCTCGAATGTCTTGGTCTGTGCCTCGATAATGGCCTGGGGACGCAAGTTTTGCGATCCACTGAAAATGTGGAACCCGACGAAGTCCAGCGGTAGTGATGACAGCGCCTCCATCATGGCCGGTACCTGCTCGGCATCGACGCCAAAGGGTTTGGGGCCGCTGCCCATTTTCATTCCGGCAGCCTTCAGTTCGAAATCGGGATTGACACGAATTGCGACTGGTGGACGCCTGCCGCAGCGCTCGGCAAGCACGGCGACACGCTCCATCTCGCGGCGTGATTCCATATTGATGATGACACCGCTGGCCACGGCCAGTTCGAGGTCTTCTGGGGATTTTCCAGGCCCGGCAAAGCTGATGCTGGTCGGATCGATTCCCGTTTCAAGCGCTATGCGCAGTTCACCCGCCGAGGCGACGTCCAGACCATCGGTGATTGCGGCCAGGTGCTGTACCACTTCCGGCATCGGGTTGGCCTTCATTGCATAGTGCAGGTGCACGCGCGGTGGCAGTGCGCCGCGCAGGGCATCGACCTGGGCGTTTATAACGGTGCGGTCATACGCGTAGAAGGGTGTTTTACCCACTCTGTCTGCGAGCGCCGTCAGCGGCTGGCCGCCAATGTGCAGACAGTTGTCGACCACTTCGAACTGGTGCATCGGCGCGTGCTCTGGCGCCTTGGTAGCATTTGAGGAATCGCTCATGCGGGAGTCGCCTGAAATAAATCCTGATACTCTTCGAGGAGCGCGCGCCGGTCGATTTTGCCATTCTGGTTGTGGGGCAGGGCGCTGCGGGAGACGATTATACCGGGTACCATAAAATTGGGTAGTTCCCGGCGACAGTGTGCCATCACCGCCTCTTCCAGATGCTGGTCTGCAACCGCCTCCGGGCCCGGAGTGATGATCAGTAAAATGGCCTGCCCCAGTCCGGCATGAGGGAGGCCTAATGCCGCTGCCGCAGCGACCAGGCCCGAGGCGTAAGCGCTCTCCTCTACTTCTGTCGGACTCACGCGATAGCCTGAGGTTTTTATCATTTCGTCCTTGCGACTGATGAAATAGAGGTAGCCTTCCTCGTCTTTCATCACCTGGTCGCCTGACCAGACTGCCAGTTCGGTAGTGGGTATTTCCGGCGGTTGTGTGGGGCAGGGTTTAAAGCGCTCGGCCGTTTTCTCCGGGTCGTTCCAGTAGCCCAGGCTTACCAGCGCCCCGCGATGAACCAGCTCTCCCGGTTCTCCCGGGCCGCATTCCCGGCCGTCCTCATTGATAACCAATATTTCCGCATTCGGGATGGCCTTGCCCATTGAATCCGGACGTATCGCGACCTGATCCGGCGGCAGGTACGTGGAGCGGAATGACTCAGTGAGGCCGTACATCAGGAAAATCTGCGTCTGCGGCAAGGTCTTTTGCAAAGCCTGTGTGGTGGGTACGGGCATGGCGCCACCGGTGTTCGTGATATAGCGCAGTGAGGCAACGGCCGCTGCAGGCCACGCCAGGTCCTTGAGTTGGTTCCATAGCGGGGGTACGGCTGCGAGGCCGGTTATGCCGTAGCGCGCTACAGCGCGGATCACATCGCGCGGCAGCAGGTAGTCCATCAGGACGACGGCTGCACCAACCGAGAATGCGGTGGTCAGCTGGCTGAGACCAGCGTCAAAACTGAGCGGGAGAACCGCCAGTACGCGGTCTTCAGGTACGTTGCCGAGGTAACTGGCGACACTGCGAGCGCCAGCGACCATATTGCGATGAGACAGCACGACCCCTTTCGGGTTGCCGGTGCTGCCCGAGGTATAGAGGATGGCGGCCATGTCGGTATCGATGCGACGGTGCGGAGGGGGGGCGTCACTTTTGACGGAGCGGCTAAACTCCGCGTAGCTCATCAGCTGCTGCGGAAGGTCGCGCAGACTTTCCGGTATATGCTCCTCGACGATGACGATGGTGTGCAGGTCAGGGCAGCCCCTGACAACCTCTGCCAGCATTTCCAGCCGCGTGCTTGAGGTAACCAGCACCCTGACATTGCAATGGGGCAATATATGCGCCAACTGACGTGGTTTCAGCAGCGGGTTGATCGGAACAAAGCACGCTCCTGCCGCCGCTGCACCAAACACCCCAAAGACGGTCTCCGGCTGTTTGGGCAGGTAGACGGCCACCCGTTCCCCGGGTCCGATCCCTAATCCCAGAAGGGCATGGGCGACGGTTTTGACCTGTTGCTGTAGTTCGGCATAGAGCACGCACTGATCTTTGAACAGCAATGCGGGCGCATCGGGCGTGGTCAGTGCGCTGCGGGCGATAAACTGGTGGATCAGGTCTGGCATCGTAATGGGGATAATGGGCTGTGGCTCGTCGGGGGAAGGGTGATATTGTAGCTCACTCAATGGCGGCTCAGCGCGGATTGTGCGATGAATCCGGGATGGGGACAATGGCAATAATGGTTAACTGTGAGTAATTGCACATGAAAGGATTCCCGGCGTCGCTTCGAGTCTGCACTTTGATCTGCCTGCTAATGGCCCCCCCTGTCGTCACTGCGGGACTGCCGGAGTTGATCGATAAGATCAGGCCTGGCGTGGTCGGGGTGGGGACCTCCTATCCCCCACGCCAGCCGAATGTGAAGGGCGATAGGGTCGTTTACCTGGCGACAGGGTTTGTGGTGGGCGATGGGCGACATATTATTACCAACGCCCATGTCACCGGTCTGCAGCTCGATTCCGATAACAACCAGACTCTGTCGGTGTTCAGCGGGCGCGGGGTGCATGTCACTGCCCACCCGGCGACGGTGGTGCGCACGGATGAAGAGCACGATCTTGTGCTGCTGGAAATTCAGGGGTCCAGGCTGCCGGCGTTGCAACTGGGTGACTCGAATTCGGTAAGGGAGGGCCAGGATATCGCGTTTACAGGGTTCCCGCTGGGCATGGCACTGGGGCTTTACCCCGTCACGCACCGCGGCACAATCTCCGCTATTGCTCCGGCGGCGCCGCCCTCGGCGCACTCGGATAGGTTGAATTCAGTGAAGATCAAGCGCATGCGCAGCGGGTTTGAGGCCTTTCAACTGGACGCGACTGCCTATCCGGGAAACAGCGGCAGCCCGGTATTCGAGTTGACTGGCGGGCGTGTGATTGGGGTGGTGAACAGCGTCGTGGTAAAGGAAACCCGGGAGACGATGTTGGCCCGGCCATCCGGTATTACCTATGCTATTCCGGCGAAGTACATTCAGCCCCTGCTCGATGGCGTGGCTCAGCCTGCTCCGTGACTGTCGGCTGCTGGTCCGCGGCCTGGTTTCATTATCACCGTCTGGATTCAAACTCTGGTAGCATGTGCGGCGAAGTAGCGTGCGACAGTCCGTTTCGTGCGCCGTTCTCCCGGAGGCCTTTGCTTGACCCTGTTTCAGCGCAAGACCCGCGTACTGCTGGTCTGTACGGAGAATATTTGTCGCTCGCCTATGGCGGAAGGGCTGCTGCGGCACCACTTGCAGCAATCGCCATTGCGCGGCACGGTAGACGTGAGTTCGGCGGGCACCCGGTGCTCGATGCCGGGCTGTCGGCCGGACCAGAGAGCGCAAAAGGTTGCCGCCCTGCGCGGTATAGATTTGTCCGCAATGAAGGCGCGCCGTGTTACAGAGCGTGATATGCAGCGCAGTGATTTCGTTTTCGCAATGGATGAGGCAAATATGCGCGATCTCCTGCAGATGTGCCCGGTTGAGCAGCACGACAAGATCTCCTTTTTGCTGAGTCATCACCGGCAACAAGGCTTGATCGAAGTGCCCGACCCGTATTTTGGCAGTGCCGAAGGCTTTGCGCGGGTTTTTCAGATAATAGATGACGCCATGGGCGACCTGATTTTGCATCTTCAAAGCAGGATCGAGTGAGTAGTCCCTTTACTCGCTTTGGGCTTGGCGCTACTGTGGCGTTCGACGCTCCGGGTGCAGCAAGGGGTATCCCGGTGGCCGTGTTACTTGGGTGATTCTTATGGAAAAAAAGAGCAAGTCCCTGGTCGAGGAATTTCAACGGTACTTCACTATTGAGCAGGCGAATACACCGGAACAGTTAAACAGTGTGTATCGGGTTCGGTATCGGGTGTACTGCGAGGAATTCCAGTATGAACCCGCAGAAGCCTGCCCGAATCAGTTGGAGTCAGACGAGTTCGATGCTCATTCCAGGCACAGCCTGGTCGTCCACAAGGCTACCGGCATGCCCGCCGGCTGTGCAAGGCTGGTAATGGCGGATGAGCACCGGTTGATGCCGATGGAGCGGTATTGTAGCAGCGCTATCGATCAACAGATTATTCGCGCATTCGATGGCCGGCGTGACACCGTCTGTGAGTTTTCCCGGCTGGGAGTGGATGGGGCGTTTCGCCGTCGTCCGGGAGAGGGCGAGTCACGATTTGGCGAAATCTCCGCGCTGGAGTTCAGTTCCCGGGAACAGCGCACCTTTCCCCTGGTTGCGATGGCCACGATCCTGTCCGCACTCGCCCTGAGCGAACTGATAGGCCGTCCGCACTGTTTTGCGATGATGGAACCCTTTCTTCCCCGCCTTCTCCGGCGATCGGGACTGCTTGCGCGTCCCGCGGGTGAGGAGATCCAATACCATGGAATCCGGTCCCCTTTTTACTGGGAAACGCGCGAGGGGGTGAGTACGCTGGAAGATGAGTTCAAAGAGTTCTACGATGCCATACTTGCCGATTTTTCCGCGGCGGCCTCCACCGACCGGCGCGCTGCGACAGTGCGGTCCGCAACCAGCCTCAGGAATCGAGTTGGGAGGGGAGGCTGGTCACCTTTCAAGCGGCCACAATTTGCCAGTTAAATGCGGTTTTCGGCCTGTCAGTCGTGCCGTGCACTGCCTTAATTCTGGCGCGCACTTGTCATTGCGACGGTCGCTGCATAAGATGCGAGTCGACCGGCCGCATGGGCAGTCCTTAAATGGGTCAGTCCGGCTGTGCAGATCGTTGCAATGGAATTCGAGGCTCTGAATGTCGTTTGATTACCACGAGGCCTTTTCCCGGAACCTGGGCTGGGTGACCGAAACAGAGCAGGAGGTTCTGCGCAACAAGCGCGTTGCGATTGCGGGTATGGGGGGTGTCGGTGGCAGCCACCTGCTGACGCTGACACGGCTTGGCATCGGCCAGTTTAATCTCGCAGATTACGACCAGTTTGAACTCGCCAATTTCAACCGCCAGGCGGGTGCCAGCACTCCCCATCTGGGACGGAACAAACTCGAGGTGATGGTGGAGTTGGCCCGGGGTGTCAATCCGGATCTTGGTATTGAACAGTTTCCCACCGGGGTGGATGTTGACAACCTGGATACTTTCCTCGAGGGGGTCGACCTGTACGTCGATTCGCTGGATTTTTTTGCGCTCGATATTCGCCGGGCGGTATTCGCAGCCTGCTATGCCAAGGGTATCCCTGCTATCACTGCCGCGCCACTGGGCATGGGGGCGGCAGTGTTATGCTTTTTCCCGGGAAAGATGAGTTTTGAAGAGTATTTCCTGCTCGAAGGTCGGTCAAGGGAAGAGCAGGCGCTCCGGTTTATGCTGGGTCTGGCACCAAACCCTCAGCAACTGGCTTATCTGGCCGATGACAGCAAGGTCGATTTTGAAGCGGGCAAAGCGCCCTCAACTCCCATGGCGTGTGAGCTCTGCGCGGGCTTCGCAGGGACATATGCGCTCAAAATACTGTTGGCGCGGGGCGGGGTGCCGGCGGCTCCGCGGGGTATCCACTTCGACGCCTATCGCAACCGACTGGTGACTACGTGGCGCCCATGGGGCAACGCGAATCCCATACAGCGGCTCGGGCTCATGATCGCGCGCAAACGGCTCAACGCCCGCAAGCCGACAGCAGGCCATGAGGATGTGAAACCCCGGGCACGTCCGATTGAGCGCA
This sequence comes from uncultured Halioglobus sp., assembly GCA_963976735.1. GTDB lineage: Bacteria > Pseudomonadota > Gammaproteobacteria > Pseudomonadales > Halieaceae > Marimicrobium. The sequence continues at coordinate 67,899 of CAXBLZ010000008.1, read as the reverse complement.
TTCTGGACTTCGCCCGCTGGGCGCCCAGTGGCGACAACGACCAGCCGTGGCGTTTTGAAATAGTCGATGACTTCCATGTGGTCATTCATGGCAGGGATACCCGCGACTGGTGTGTCTATGATCTCGACGGCACATCGAGCCAAATCGCACTGGGCGCACTGCTGGAGACGTTGAACATCGCCGCGTCCGCCGAGGGGATGAGGGCAGAGGCATCGCTGCGACCGGATTCTCCCGAAGAAGCGCCACTCATCGATGTCAGATTGATCGCCGACCGGCAGGTGTCCGTTGATGCACTCCTGCCCTTTGTCAAATCCAGGGTCACCCAGCGGCGACCTTTCAGTACCAGAGGTCTCTCAGATCATCAACGCCAGGCGCTGGAGCAAGCGGTGGGGGAGGGGTTCAGCGTGGTCTGGATTGAAGGTGGGACCGGACGGCGACAGATGGCTAAACTGCTTTTTCACAATGCCCATATTCGTCTTTCTACGCCAGAGGCCTATGCAGTCCACAGGCAGAATATTGAGTGGGGTGTGCAGTTCAGTGAACACCACATTCCCGAAGGCGCGCTGGGCCTGGATGCGCCGACGCGCCGGATCATGCGCTGGGCGCTGCAAAGTTGGGGGCGGGTGCGCTTGCTGAACCGCTTTTTCGCTGGCACGTGGTTGCCGCGGCTGCAGATGGATTTGCGCACAGCACTGGGTTGCGCTGCGCACTTTGTGATTGTCGCCGACAAGCCCCTGCAGACGGTTGAGGATTACCTGGCTGGCGGTCGTGCGATGCAGCGTTTCTGGTTACAAGCCACACGTTTGGGATTGCAGTTGCAGCCGGAGATGACTCCGGTCATTTTCTCTCGCTATATCGCCCAGTCCCGCACATTCACATCAATTGCAGCGGAGCAGGCCCTGGCGGAAAAACTGGCCGCTGAGTTGAGTACCCTGGTGGGCACATCGGTGCAACCGCTGCAGAGGCTCTATATGGGGAGGGTTGGTTTTGGGCCCGCGCCCCGGTCCCGTTCAGTGCGACCACCACTGGAATCGCTGCTCACCGACGCGCCCAGCGAATAACGCATGGCCGAACCCGCGCCGCGTTCGCGCGCAATACGAATCCTCTTTTTTGCCGAGGCGGTAACGCTGGCTCATGTGGCGCGCCCTGTTACGCTGGCACAGGCGCTTGACCCACAGGAGTTCGAGGTTCACCTGGCGCACCATCCGCGGTACCGGGAGTTGCTGGGAACACTGTCCCTGATAGAGCACGACATGCGGTCAATCTCGCCGGCGCAATTTCTGGGCGCGCTGGCTGCCGGCAAACCCGTCTATGATCTGCCGACGCTGAGCGCCTATGTCGAGGAGGATCTGCAACTCATCACTCGGGTACAACCCGATATCATCGTCGGCGATTTCAGGTTGTCGCTGGCGGTGAGCGCCGAACTCGCGGCAGTGCCTTATATTTCTCTGAGTAATGCGTATTGGTCGCCGTATAGCCGGCAGGACTACACTGTGCCCGAGCTGCCGTTGACGAGGGCTCTCGGTGTAACCCTCGGCCAGTGGCTGTTCTCTCTCGGGCGCCCTTTTGCCTTCGCACTGCACTGCCTCCCCATGCACCGATTGCGTCGTCAGTATGGCTTGCCCAGCCTGGGCTTCGATCTGAGGCGTGTGTATACCCATGCCGATTGCACCTTGTATGCCGATATTCCGGAGCTGTTTGACATGCAACAACTGCCGTCGCACCACCGGTTTATTGGCCCTGTCGTGTGGTCACCCAGAGATCCCCGGCCAGACTGGTGGCAGCATTTCCCACGGGATTTGCCCGTCGTGTATGTGACACTGGGCAGCTCCGGCAATGCCCGTCTGCTCCCCGAACTCATTGCCGCGCTGGGTGAACTCAATGTCACCGCACTGGTATCTACTGCGGGTAAACCGTTGCCGGAGCGTGTCCCCGAAAATGTTTACATGGCGCCCTACCTGCCCGGCGAGGAGGCGGCGAAAATGGCCAGCCTGGTGATTTGTAACGGCGGCAGTCCCGGAGCCCACCAGGCGCTGGCACAAGGTGTTCCGGTGATTGGTGTAGCCAATAACCTTGATCAGTACTTGAATATGGCCGCTATTGCAAAGGCCGGTGCAGGACGTGTTGTGAGGGCGGGGACCTGTAATTCGCGTGAACTGGTTGCGGCCATAAGCGCCATGTTGCCCGATGCTTCCTGTCGCGATGCCGCGCGGCGACTCGCGGCGCGACTTGCAGCGTACAATGCGCGTGATAGATTCACCAGTGCAGTCCGCGATTGTTGCGATACTCTGGAGCTTGGCAAATGATTGCAGCGGAGGCAATGAAGCGAGGAGAGTCATCTGGATGTTGAGCCTGGAGACGCCACCGGGTTCTTGCCAGGTAGTGTAAAGAACTTAAAATTTATCGATTAATCAATAAGATAGATATAGAGTCTATACTCTGTGTACGAAGATCCAGGGGGCGATATATGCGTAAAATTACAGTGGGCCAAATCGGTTTCTTCACGCTACTACTTACTTTGGTGGTCCTGCTGGCGATAGTGTCTACTAGTCTTGTCGCCAGCAAGGAGTGGCTGGGTGACTTCTACGGTGTGATCTATGTCATCATGCTGGTGATACTGGTGTACATTTGGGCGTTTGTGATTTACCGACTGTTTTTGCGCGCTTTTCCACTGCAAGAGGGGTATATCGAGCCGGGCTCGCGCGCTGAGTTTGCCGCCCAGGTTAATATTCTGTTTTACTTGATGTTGTTCAATACCTTGATCCGCACTGAGATACTGCCCGTTCCGCTAAAAACTTTGGTCTATGCATTGCTGGGGACCAAAATTGGCTCGAACAGCTTCAGCCCCGGTACGATCCTGGATCCGCCGCTGACCGAGATAGGCGATAACACGATTATCGGCCACGCTGCGACATTGTATTCTCACGCGATAGAAGGCCATCATTTTGCCCTTGATCGTATCGTACTGGGCAACAATGTGACGGTCGGTGCCCACGCAATCATCATGTCCGGGGTGACCGTGGGCGATGGCGCCATTGTCTCCGCTGGAGCCGTAGTTAAAAAGGGCACGCATATTGCTGCAGGGGAACACTGGGGGGGCGTGCCCGCCCGCCGGCTGGGAAGTGCGGCCAGCGAATTGGCTCCTGACCGATCTACTGGCGGCTGACGTATCCCAGCACACTCACTGACAACTTTTATAGTGGAACGAGCGATCATATGAATAGGCAATTTTTGAAGTATTTGGCGGTTGGCGCCCTCATTCTGGTGGCTTCCTGCGCCAAAGACTTGACGCCACAGGAGCATATTGCCAAGGCTCAAGACTATATGGCGTCGGGTGAATTTGAGGCGGCCAGTATAGAGCTGAAAAATGCTGCCAGTAAGGATCCAAACAATCCCCAGGTGCGCTATGAACTTGCCAATGTTGCGCTGGCACAAGGGGAGGGAGCGACGGCGGAGAAGGAGGCTCGCCGCGCTGAAGAGTTGGGCATGTTGTCGCGGGAGGTGGTACTCCTGCAACTGCAGGCCCTGTATTTGCAGGGTGATTTTGACCGCTTGCTGGCCAAATCGGAGAAGCTCCCGAACAAACTTCAGCCGGCGCAACTCGCGGATATCCACGCCTATCGCGCTCATGCACTGATTCGAAAACAGCAGTTCAGGCTGGCCGATGCGGAGATTGCAAAGGCGCTAAAACTGAACGGGGAATCGGTTATCGCAGTACTGGCCAAGGCCAGTTACGAGGCGCAGGTTGGGCGCCGTGAGACAGCTGAGACACTGGTAAAACAGGCCCTGGAGATTGACCCAAAATCGGCGGAAGCCTGGGCTCTGATGGGCGATTTGCTGGCGGCAGATGGCGATCTGGATGGCGCCCGAGAAGCCTATGATAATGCGGTGCTCAATCGCAGTTACGAGTCATTGCTGTTGGCCAGACGGGCATTGATCGAGGCGCAGTTAGAGGATTATGGCGCCGCCAGAAGCGATATCGAAAAGCTGTACGATGGCGGCTTCAAGGATCATCCGTATGTCAACTTTGTGCGTGGATACATCGAGTTTCAGCAGCAAAATTTTCCGGTCGCTTCGCAAGTGCTGGAGGTGTCCGTAGCGGGCAATCCGGAGGATCCGCTCGCAAAATTGTACCTGGTCGCCAGCTATATGGCGGAGGGTAAGCTGGAGCAGGCCCAGATGATTGCGAACCAGCTCTATTACGCGATCCCCAACTCCGTCGAAATTGCCCGCATGTTCGCCTCGCTCAATATTCAGCAGCAGGATCTTGGTGCCGCCAAGGAGACCTTGAGCAAGCTGTTGGAGCAACAGGAGGACGATACCATGGCGCTCGGCATGCTCGGCTCCATTGCCCTGATGGAAGGCGAGGGCGATGAGGCGATCGAATACCTCCAGCGCTTGTCGGAACTGTCACCCGGGAATATGTCGGTTCAAAGTATGTTGAGTCTGGCAAAGACCATGCGGGGAGATTTCGTTGAAGAGATTATTGCCGCGGCCGAGAAGCAGGTGCCCGAAGGCGACTTTGTCAAGGTGCTCATCTCGGCCGGAGCTGCACTGGAGCAGGGGCAGTTGAAGGAGGCCGTTACCATCGCTGAGAACCTGCAGCAGCAGTACCCCGACCGCGTTGAGCCCCTCAATATGCTGGCCGCAATCTATCTTTACGGTGGCGATTGGCGCAGGGGGAAAGTGTTTTTGGAGCAGTCCCTGGCGATTGACCCGATGGAGCCCTCTGCGGTCAAGACGCTGGCGAAAATATACCTGCGAACCGGTGAGGAGGCGCGGGCAGAGGAGTTGCTGGCTGCCTATTTGCAGGAGCACCCGAATGATTTGGAGGCGATCGGTGTTCAATCCGAGCTTCTCGTCGCCACCAAGGACTTCACCGAGGCCGAGAAGCAGTTGATTGAACTACTCGACCGCGATCCTCAGAACCTGGAGTTACAGGCGCGCCTGGTAAGGCTGTATTTTGATAACGGGCAGCACGAGCAGGTATCGGTGCGGACGGAGAGCCTCAGCGACAGTGTCATTCAGTCCCAACCGTCGCTGATGGAACTGCGGGGGAAGTCGCTGTTGAACCTTGGCAACGCGGAAGGCGCGGCTAAAGTCTGGGAAAAGTGGGTCGAGTTATCCCCTGATTCAGTGCTGGCAAACTTTTACTACGGCGATGCCCTCGCCAGGGACAAAGACATGGACCGCGCGCTGAAGCATCTGCAAGTGGCTCGGGACCTGAAGCCCGGGTATTTACCCGCGAGGCTGTCCATCATAAGAGTGCTGGCTGAATCGGGTGATTCCGACGCTGCCTTTGCAGAGATGGAGGCGTTGCAATCCGAGATGAAGGAAGACCGGGCCGATGTCTTTTATACACAGGGTTGGCTGAATGCCAGTGCCGGCAATCTCGAGGCCGCCGAGCAGGCTTTGCAAAAGTCGCTGTCCCTGCAGCCTGCGCCAGAGACGGTGATGCTGCTGTTTACTACCATCAACAGCCAGGGGCGGGAAGAGGACGCGCTGGCGCTGCTGGAGGCCGGGTCTGGGAATTTTCCGCGCAGTAGCAGCCTGATGCTGGTACTGGGGCAAAGCTACCTTGCACGAAATGAGGAGGGCAAGGCCATTGATGTTTATCAGCGATTGCTCGGTGTCGCTCCGCAGTCGGTGGTGGCGCTGAATAACCTGGCCTGGCTGATGCGTGAACGAGACCCGAAGCAGGCATTGAATTACGCGAGACAGGGTATCGCGCTGGTCCCTGAGGACCCTTTTATGCTCTCTACCCTCGGCACTGTGCTGGTTGCCAACGGCGAAACGGAGCAGGGAGAGCAAACGTTACGAAAGGCCGTGGCGCTGTACCCGGACAATATGCAGCTAAAACTGGATTTGGCGCGCCTGTTGCTCGATATCGGCCAGCCCGCTGCTGCGAGACCGTATCTGGAACTGGTCATCGGAAGCGCCGAACGTGAAGATTTGGTTGCGAAAGCCGAGGTTCTCCTGTCATCTGCAGGCAATGGGGAGTAGTGTGTTGTCGCGGGGCTGCTGTGCTGTGCGACAGCGCAGTGGCGTTTTGGCCGGATCACCTGAAACTGAGAACTGGTTCCTGTTTTTTTAAGCGTCGGGGAGTTATCATTTTGTCTAAGTTTCTCTGGTGAAAAGGTGACTGTCAGCTTTTTTTACAAGTGACAGCCTGTACCCACGGATAAATTGAGACAGAATATTTAAGCTTCTGTTTTTAAAGGGAAAATTATTTTTGGCATAGCGTTTGCATTATATGAGCCAGGAAACAGTACAATCAGCAGGCGTCACGCTGGTCGGAATCAGGTTAGTCAACATTGAGTTAGGAGTTCCACATGAAATTCAGTAAAGGGAAGATGGCGGTTGCATTCAGCGCTGCACTGGGGGTTGGCATGGTGAGCCAGGCGTCTGCGGACGTATACGGTTTGAGCTACCTGAATGTCGACAACCTGAACGTGACGTTCAATGCTGTTTCCGGTGGTGCGGGACTCTACACGTTCAGTGCCAACCAGGATGCTATTCTCAATGGCGCCGAGGACCCCTCCAGCGGTGCTGCCAGCTGTGCCGGTAGCTTCGGTGTATTCTCCTCGTGTTCCGGTCCGTCTCCCACCCTGAGTGGCAAGGTGCAGAATGCACCTCCCGCCAGCGCCGGTGTTCGCGGCGAGGGTGACTACACTGTTTTCGGTATGGTTGGGGATTACTCCAACGCCGAAGCTGAAGTGGTTTCGGCTACCTTGACGGGTGATCCGACGACTCACGTGACGTCAATTTCCGAGAGCAATATCGACATGGGCTCCAGCGCTCAGTCAAACACCAACATTGGCTCCAACACCAATCTGGCCTTGAGCTTTGCAGTCGGCCCGGCTGGCACCCTCAGCGTTTCGTTTGACGCCGATATCAACGTTCACACCGAGGTATCCGGTGGTGATCTGGGTATTGCGCAAGCAGCCTCTGGTGCTACCTTGCTGTTACAGAAAGACGGCTTGACGCTCGCTTCCTGGGCGCCGACGGGCACAAACACAGTGACTACCTGTGCCGCAGGCCTCACCTGTACAGCCACCGAGACAGCGTTGTCACTTAACAACACATCGTCCAGTGCGGGTGCTGCCAACATTGTGGCAGGAAGTGGGACTTACAACATTGATATCTCCGGCTTAACATCTGGAACCGGCTATACGCTGGCGTTTAACACCACGACCTCTACTGACCTGTTCCGTGTGGTGCCTGTGCCAAGCTCTCTGCTTCTGATGGGAACCGGCCTGCTGTTGGGTGCGCGTGCAACGCGACGCAACAAGAAATAGTCTGACGGAGTCACTGGGCTGGTATTGCCAGCCCGCAGCCAAAACCGCACATTCACGTGCGGTTTTTTTTGTCTTTCGGTTGACGCAAGGGACACTATTTTAGTGTCTCATACTCCCTGAGCGTGTAGTCAAAGACTAAAAATAACGCGTGAACTCAATGCCCAGATAATCGTCGGATCTAAAGAAGTACAGATTGTCCTTCTCATCAGTGTTGGTCGTGAACCGTAACTCAAGAGAGAGCACCCAGTTCTCACCCAGTCTGCGTGAGGCTTCAATATTGCCAAAAATCGTCTGCGTATCGGTGTCGTAGATAACGCCCGCCAGTACCATGGTGCCCGGCAAGTCATTGGCAGTGAGGCGCGCCCCGACATATATATCGCTTTGCAGGCCATTGGTAGCCTCGTCGCCTCGTTCGTCGTAGTGGTATTCCAGCAGCAGGCCCAGGTCGGCGGCTGTGTTGGCCGCGCCGAAACTGGTTCTCTCAAATCCTCCGACGTATGCGTAGTAATCGTCCAGCGTGTTTCGGTTATAGATTGCTTCAAGCTTCCACAGCCAGGCGCCTTTGGTGGCCTGGGCGTCCAGGCTGGTCTGGTCGATCTGGACATACACGGGCAGTAATTTCAACGTGCCAGAAGTCGCATCCGGAAACAGGTAGGGCTCCCGACTTGTTCCGGAAAAATGCGCCAGGCCGAGATCCCAGTCGCCGATGTTATGGCTCCAGCGAAGCGCCAGGTCAATGTGCTGCTCCTCGGAGTTAGATTCGTATTGTGGATCGCGAGTGTCGACTGCCGGCTCAGTGCGCAGCCGACCGTGTTTGCCGGGGAACGTCCTCTCCCTGAAATAAGGCAGGACGTAGAACTGCCAGTTCCCCCAATCGCTGAGATAGTTGAGGTTCAGCATTGGTTGACCGAGCTTTTCCTCGCCGTCGATATTCTCCACGAGGTCTGTCTGGTTGATGATATCCACCAGGTGCTGGGATTCCGTTACGCCCCAGAAAACAACGTCAACCCCGATCTTGCCAACCCAGCGATCGTGCTCAATTTGCCAGTACAGCTCTCTTATATCGGCGTGTGTTCTCTGGTTGTCGGCCGTGTCGTAGCGGAAAAACGGTGCGAATACGAACTGCTGATCACCGTTTGCCCAGTCAGTATAGTACTCGGGCTTGAGTGCGAGTGAGAAATCCTGGTCCTGCTGATCCGGGAACTCCGGCGATTTTGGAAACAGGCGGGCATCGAAACTGATATAGCCCGACCACTCACCCCAATCGATCCTCGGTACGGGCTGTGCGGGGGCTGTGCTAATGGGTAACGGGTTTGCAGGGAGCGGCACGGGACCTGCCATTGCGCGATGCACGAGCGGCAAAGTGGATAGCAGTATTGCGACCGGTAATGCGGAAGACCGTACCACAAATATCCTTGCAGGCGCTGGGTAGGCTAGCGGATGCGAGCGATAGCACTGGGGGTAAAATCTGAATCTTTCAAGCCCGTCCTGAATTGATAGTTGCCGAACCTCAGTGTCGTGCTCTTACCAGTCTGGTGATTGGTCATAATCAGTTCCTCCGGGCGCCAGTAGTGATCCAGGTACTGTCGATAGCCGACAGGAAGCATGGTTTTCAGCAGTGCGTTTTTACGATCGTAATAATCGACACGTTGCAGGCGATATTCCGACTGGTCAACCCAGGTAACCTGGCGCGTGTAACCGGAATTGGTATCCGTCGGGATGCGTTCGAGTACGAAGCACAGTTCCCCGTTGATCGTTTCGTCACGCAAGTATTTGTAGCTGTATTTCTCAACCTCCTGCGAGGAGAGATCTTCGTAGGCGAACTCACTACCCATGAAGGGACCGGATTTATCCGCTGAGGAGATGCGCTTGACGCGTTTCAGTGCCGGCAGATACAGCCATTGCTCGTCGGCCTCGGTTTTGTGGGTAAAGGTGAGAATTGCTGTGCCTTTCAAGTCCCGGGGGCGATCGAAAACCATAATACTTTTGTCTCCATCGTCCGCAACCTCCAGCACCATTTGACGCATTTCCCGGGTGATAATGTTGTCGGGAGACGACGCGATCAACATGGTCAGGTCAACGCTGGTGTCCCCGAAGCCGTTGTCTCGACGATCTGCCTCGACGGCAATAGCCATGCCCTTTTCTGCATCTGATTCTGCGAGCGCAACCGCAGCACTGAGTAGCGCAATGCATGACAGAAAAAGGACCGCCAGATTGCGTTTCAGCGCGGGGTGGTCAAAAGGTTCACTCAGGAGGTTTAGGTTATTCATAGTGTTCTTCCATGGAGTTGTATCTTAGCCGGCTTTCGGTATCAGCCAGCGATCAATCTTCATCAGCAGCGCCGGCAAGAACAGAAGATCCAGTACCAAAGCCACAGCAATAGTTAGTGCCACGAGTAGGCCCGATGTCGAATTAACCGCAAAATCGGAGTGCACCAGAACCAAAAAACCTGCCGCCAACACGATAGAGGTGGATACCAGAGCGCTGCCTACGGTAGTGAGTGTTCGGTGGACTGCCTCCGTCGCACTCATGTTGTGCTGTATCCGGGCCTCCCTGTATTTGACCAGAAAGTGGGTGCTGTCATCGACAACGATACCAAGAGTCAGGCTGAAAACAACAGAAGCCGCCATATTGATTTCGCTCACCACCGCCCCCCAGATACCAAGTATGACAAGGGCCGGGAACAGGTTCGGTAAAAAGCTGATCAGACCGAACTTGACTGAGCGAAACGCCACCACCATGCACAGGGAGATGACGACAATGGCAAAGAGTGAGCCGCTGAGCATGCTTTCGATGTTTCTCATGCCAATGTGTGCAAAACTTATCGACTGGCCAGCTCCGCGCGTTACGATCTCTGGCGTATTGGTCTCCATCCACTGGCGTGCGCGCTCCTCGAAACTGATCAGGCCCTGCGATTTCTGGTTTTTCAACACCACTGCTACCTTGAGCGCAGACTTATCTGCGCTGATCTGGTGGGTCACGTCCAGGCCGTAGGGTATGGAAATTTCGTAAAGCAGTATGTACTGGGATGTCATTTCCTTTGAATCGGGCAGGCGGTGCCAGTCTGGATCATCCTCATGCAACACCTGGTTGAGTCGCTTTAGCGTGTCGGTAAACACGTCCACGTTGACGACTTCTGGCTGCTGCCGCAGCCAGTCGGAAAACCTTGAAACGGATTCCAGGAAATCGGGGTCTGACACACCCTGTGGCTGCCCTGCATCGATCGAGTAATGCAGTGACTGATTACCGGAGAGTTTTTCCTCAACGACACGAATGGCATCGGTCAGGGCGACGTCGGATGAAAAATAGCTTGTCGGGTCGTCGTTAAGCTGGAGTCTCGGTATGAAGCTGATAGCGAGAATAACCAGAGCGAGAGAACTCCAGAAAATGGCAGTGGAATGGCCGGTGACAAGTCTGGACAATCGCTCCATGGGCAATCCGGTCCTCGCACCGGTGCTGGATTTGAACGGTGTTATCAGTATCAGGCTGGGGAGTATTGCCAAGGTCACCCAAAGCGCTCCCAACACGCCCGCCGCTGCTATATTTCCCAATTCGCGAAAGGGTGGTGAGTCGCTGAAGTTCATACTGATAAAGCCCAGCGCAGTGGTTATGCTGGTGAGTAATATCGGGTACAGGGTGTGATGCAGGCTCGTGCCAAGTGCAGTGCGCTTGTCGTTGCCGAGGCGCAACTGTGACAGGAATGTGCTGAGCACGTGCACGCAATCGGCAATCGCGAGTGTCATTATAATGGTTGGTGCGGAGACGTTGACGCTGTTGATGCCGATGCCCGTCCACCCTGCATAGCCCATGCCCACGATGACGCTGAGGATAATAGCGATCACTGTGCACACAGAGGCCATAATCGAACGAAGTAGCAACGCCAGTAGCAGCAATACGATACAGAACATCAGCGGCATCAGGCTCACAGAGTCGGCCTGTGTAACTTCAGCGAGCGTTTGCTCGGTCAGCGCCCATCCCGCCAGATAAATATTCAGCCCCGGGTTGGCCAATGCGGCCTTTTCCTGAATATCGCGGGCAAATCGAACTGATTCGGCGATGGCGAGCGCTTTGTCGGAGTCCGGCATGTTCAGGTTCAAACTGATATTCACGGCAGTGACGCTGCCGTTTGCCGACAAAATCCTGCCTATCAGCGGTTGCTGGGAGAGCGCCGTCTCGCGAATGGCCGCTATTTCCTGTGCCGAGAGTGCTGTCGCATTCTCAATCAGTGCCCCGATACGGATATCGTCGCCATCCACCGAGGGATAGAGAAAGTTATTCAGCGAATCCACGCGTCTGGAATTGGGGACAAACCACGATTGCTCTGTGATGCTTTGCACCGTGGCGAGGTTCTCCGGCGTGAAGATATCGCCCTGCCTTGCCTCGATCACAACGAGGATATTGTCTTCCTTGCCGTAGGTCTGTTCGATCTGCTCCTGGGCCAATAGATTGGGGTCGTTTTTGTTAAAGAAAACCTTGATGCCTGAGTCAAGCTGCAGGCGGCTCACACCGAACCCAATCGCGAGAATCAACAGGGTGCTAATTACGGCAACCCAGTGAACGTATCGCATCAGCACTGCTATGAACTTGGTCTTTCCAGTCATGGTTGCAACAGTAGCAAGGGAGCTGCCCCTTTCGTAGTAAGTTCGGGGTGTTGATGATAGCGCATCCCCCCCTGCATCCGGGAACACAGAATATCGATTAGAGGAGGTTTCGTTGTCGCGCTTGAAGGTGTACGTTGTGCCAATCGGGGGCAGCGTCCGGACAAAGTGCGCAACATTACAGGCCAGATAGTCGCAGATTATGGGAGCGATTTCATGGCAACGATCCTGGTCAGTTTGTAAATACGAAAATTACCAAAATAGGGTAGTTAAATGTTTAAAACTGTCGTACGCTTCACACTTACACCAAGAATATATTGCAATTCAAAGTTTCACGTGTTCCGGCCGACATTGGTTATGAATACTGGTTTTGAAAACAGATATTCTATGGCGGAGCGCGTGTTTCGACTGTAAACCCTGAGCCCCTGTAAGGGATTCTAATAAGAGAGGGAGGCTGATAGCCTTGTCACTTGAGTTCAGAATAACCCGCGATCCGAATGTTTTGAACCAGTATTATCAACTGCGCGAGCAGTGTTTCCGCTCCGAGCTGGGATTGGTCGACTTCGACGGTTCTGAAGATGACCAGGACAGGCGCTCACAGATCATGGTGGGGCTGAAGGAAGGTCGTGTCGTCGGTGGAGTTCGTATTTCCCCTCATATCACTCTGGCCAGCCAACTGGAGCAGCTGGGGTTGAGAAGTGAGGTGTGCTGTATGTGGGAGCGCTTCGCAATCGCGCCGGTCATGCGAACGCTGGATGTCTTTCGTCATTTTAGCACGCATCTGGTAAATGCCTCTCTGGAGACCGGGTACCACAATGCGATGGTGTTGAGTTCTCTTCCGAATGCGCGCTTCTATCGCCGCTGTCATTCGGCCCTCGGTGTGAAGTTTCATATTCACCGCCATGTGCCACATTGCGCCCAGGGCGCTTTTTCCGGTTTGGAACACTATCTTTCGGTCGCTCATCTCGAGCGTCCCCAGCCACTGAAAATCGCTGTCTGAATTAGCGCACGGTGTCGTAATTGCCGCATCCATTGAGAGGGCGGCGCGTGCTGTGTAGCTGTCCAGGTCAGGTTTCTGGAAGCGCTTCACAGATTTTGGCAACAGTCCTGACGGTAAACATCAGTTGCACTACGCTTGATGTGGTGGACCGATGTAATGCCTGTGCGCATCCGTGCGCCCTGCAAGAGACAAGCTGTGCCGCGCGATGTTACCCTTTGCCGAATGCTGGACTTGATAGATACTAAAAGTGCAAAGCGCTTCCGGCAGTATGAGTGGCAGAAATTTCTGATGATGGAGGCTTATCCCTCTTTCGACGTGAACACACAAACGAGTAGGTAGAATGAACGCAATACTACGCAATACCCTGGTCCTGCTTTTTACTGGCTTTTTTCTGCTGGGGTGCGGAGATGACCTGACCAGCGAGGATCATCTGAACAATGCAAACAATTTTATCAAGGAATCCCAGTACGAAGAGGCGATTATCGAGCTGAAGAATGCGCTGTTGAAGGACGACAGCAATGCACGGGCAAGGGCGACGCTGGGGACTATTTATTTTGATCAGGAGCTCTATGCCGATGCTGACAAGGAGTTGTCCAGGGCATTGTCAGCCGGAATGGACCCGACGGTCGTCGTCCCAGTGCTGGCTCAGGTGCTGGTGGCGCTGGGAGAGCTTGATCGGCTCGAAGCGCTATCTGCGGACGGTCTCGATTCCCAGAGTCGTTCAACACTGCTGGCAGCGAAGGGGATAGCCAAGCTCTACCAGCAAGACATGGAGGAGGGCGCCGAACTTATCGATGCCGCTTCTGAGAGCCAACCGGCGTCAAACTATGCCAAAGTGGCGATAGCACGACTTTCGATGGTGAGGGGAAACCCTGAAGAGGCGCGCGAACAATTGAAGCAAGTCTTCCAGGACGACCGCAAATATGCCCCTGCCTGGATCCTGAAGGGCGATATTGAGCGTGCAGAAGGTGAGTCCCAGAAAGCCATGCAAGCCTATTCACAAGCCATCAATCTCACAAAAAACAAGTTTGAACCGCTGCTGAATCGAGCAATGGTGCGAATCGATATGGGTAAGTTTGAAGGCGCAGAGAACGATCTGAATCGTCTTCAACGAGGGTACAAGAGCGCCGAGACGCATCCTGGCGTGCAGTTCGCCCTCGGGCTTGTCTATATACAAGCCAAGAAAATCAATGAGGCGAGCGAGGCCATGCAGAAAGCCTCTGAGTTTCCCAAGAATTACCCCGAGTCACTTTATTATCTGGCGGCAATTCACGCAGACAAGGGGCAATCCGAAAAAGCCCTGAATCTTGTTAACCAGTATCTTCTTATGAAGCCGGAGAACCCGGCGGGCTCCAAATTAGCCGCCAGACTTGAGCTGGGTAAGAAGAACTTTCAAAGTGCGGAACGACTGCTGCTTCCAGTCTTGCAGCAGGACGGCACTGATGTCGATGCCTTGAATCTGTTGGCTAATGCCCGTCTCGGGCAGGGTAAAAACGATTCGGGCATTGATCTGCTGACGAAGATCGTGGAACTGAAACCGAAATCCAATGACGCCAAAGCGCGGTTGGGCGCTGCTTACCTCGCTTCCGGCAACGAAGAATTGGGAATAGAAACACTGCAGGCTATCCTTGAAAAATCTCCCTCTTATGACAATGCCGATACGCTTATTGTCATGTACTACCTTGGACAGGAAGATATTCCCAGCGCGATTCAGGCAGCCAGCGAGTATACAAAGCGCAATCCAAAGGCCAAGTCTTACGTGCTGCTGGCACGTACCCACCTGGTGAACGACGATAAAGACCAGGCCAAGGCCGCATTTGATAAGGCACTGGAACTGAAACCCGGTGATCCTATCTCGGGTATCAGCCTGGCAGAGTACGCGTTGGCGGATAAAGACTACGATGCTGCGCGCGGTTATTACCAGCAAATACTTGAGCACGACCCTGCACATATGGAAACGCGGATGCGCGTTGCCGCTACCTATGCGATGGAGGGCAAGGACAAGGAAATGCTGGACAGCCTCGATGCTACGCTGGCCGCCTATCCTCGCGCGATGGAGCCCCGTTTGGTCAAGGCACGATATTTTATCGCCAGGGGCGAAATGGAGAAGGCGATTCCACTGTTTGAGGCGCTGTCGGAAGAGCAGCGTGAACACCCTGATGCACTTGAGACTATTGCGACTTTTGAGTTGACGACAAGTCGATTCAACCAGGCAGTAGGCACGATTAGCAGACTGATTGACAAGAAGCCGAATATCGCTGATTACCACTTCATGAAATCCCGAGCCTATGCTGGCCTCGGGGAACAGGAAAAGATGTCTGCTGAGCTCAATCGAACGCTGGAGCTGAATCCCGCTCACTTCGGCGCCAAGGTGGCAGTAGCGCGTATGGCGCTGCTGTCGGATGATACGCCGCTCTTTGAAGAGAAGTTAACCGAACTCAAAAAGGTGGCACCACAGAGCCCGGAAGTCATACAGCTGGATGTTGCCTACGCCAGCAAAAGCGGAGACAACAAGCGTGCGAAGGAACTGTTGGAGGGATTGTTTGAGCGTGAACCGACTACAGGCAATGTCATTGCCCTGGCCTCGTTGCGGCAGTCGTCTGGTAATCTGGAGGGCGCTATCGTGCAGCTGGAAACCTGGGTTGATACGAATCCAGAAGACGTAACTGCGCGGGCCAAGCTGGCGGAAGTTTACGGCAGCAACAACCAGGTGGATAAAGTCATGCTGCAGTGCCGAGAGATACTGAAGCTGGAGCCGGACAATATAGTCGCGCTGAATAATCTGGCGTGGTACCTGCTGGAGAGCGATCCCAAGGAGTCCATGCAATACGCCGAGCGAGCAGTGGCATTGGCACCTGACTCAAGCGCGGTACTGGATACATTGGCTCTGGCCCAACTTGAAAACAAAAAACTGGATGAAGCCAGGAAGACCATTGATCGTGCACTCAATATTTCGCCCAAAAGCGCTGATATTCGTTTCCATGAAGCGAAGATCCGTGCGGCCGAGGGTGATAGCAGCGGCGCAATTGTTGCGATAACGTCGCTGCTCAATAGGGATGAGGATTTCTCACAGCGGGACGAAGCAGAAGCATTTCTCGAAAAGCTGAGGTCCCAGTAAGGGAAGTGGCGAACAGGGCTCGCCACTCTTTTGCAGGGGTTTTTGCAGGTGTTGGCTAAACTGCAGTAATGCAGACCGGATGTGACAGAGAGTCAGGATATTTAGTCAGCGTTCGCCCTCGGTTGCAACCGCTGGGCGCACCCTGTCAGCCAGGGGTTTAACTAATATAGTTACACTTTCAGTCCCAGCCTCTCCAGCAGTTTATACAGTGTCGGCCTGGTAACGCCCAGCGCGTTGGCAGCGTCTGTAATGTTCTGGTTGCTGTGGTTCATTGCGCGAATGATCGCCTTGCGCTCCGCTTCGTCGCGAACCTCTTTCAAGTTCAAGGGAACAGGGTCGGTGACATTCTCCGTTAACTCAAGGTCCTCGGGCCTAATCTGATTATTGTCGGCCATAATCACAGCCCTTTTTACCCGACTTTCCAGTTCGCGAACATTACCGGGCCAATCGTAAGCCTCCATTGCAGCAATGGCATCGGCAGAGTAATTCATTGCCGATCGACCATACTCCTTGCTCCATGTATTGAGGAAGGACTTGGCCAGGACCAGGATGTCGCTTTCACGATCTTTCAGCGGCGGAATTTCAATAACGATTTCACTGATGCGATAATACAAGTCCTCCCGGAACAGGCCTTTTGAAATCAGGCCTCGCAGATCCTGATGAGTAGCACAGAGAATCCGCACATCGACAGGTATTTCCTTGCGACCGCCAATTCGCTCCACCACGCGTTCCTGCAGGAATCGCAGAAGCTTGGCTTGCAGTTCCATCGGCAGGTCGCCAATTTCATCCAGAAACAGTGTTCCTCCATCAGCGTACTCAATCTTTCCGGGAGTCTGCTTTGCGGCACCGGTAAATGCGCCTTTTTCATAGCCGAACAGCTCACTTTCCAACAGGTTATCGGGTATAGCCGCGCAGTTGATAGCAATCATTGGTCCGCTCGCTCGCGGACTCAACTCGTGAAGTGCCTGGGCACAGCGCTCTTTTCCTGTTCCGCTGGCGCCCAGCAGCAAGGTAGTGATGTTCGACGGCGCAATTTTTTCAATGGTGCGACAGACTTTCAGCATCTGCGGGCTCGCAGTGATGATCCCCTTCAGTGGCATGTTCTGGTCGTGTTGCTGCAGTCTGCGGTTTTCTATTTCCAGCAGATAGACATGGTAGGCACGGCTCACCAGCAGAGCGAGTAACTCGGGGTCTGCCGGCTTCTGGTGAAAATCGTAGGCGCCCATCGCGATTGCCTTTACTGCGTTGGCCCGGTCGTTGTCGCCTGTGACGATTATGACTTTGGTTTCGGGCGCCAGTGACAGTATCTCGCTAAGAGTCGCCAAACCTTCTGTCACGCCACCCGGGTCCGGAGGCAAGCCCAGATCCAGCAATACCACGCCGGGTTGGATTCGACGGAGCTGGTTGATGGCTTCAGTGCGATCGCCAGTCACGGTGACTTCAAAGTCGTCAAATGCCCAGCGTAGTTGGCTTTGCAGCCCTTTGTCATCCTCCACTACGAGGAGGTGCTTTTTATCGTTTTTCACGAATTGTTTACCTTGTCTGTTGTCTTTTTGTCGTCCTCGCTGTCCGATACCGTGCACGGTATATGAACGCGAAATAATGATCCTGTTCCGGGGTGACTTCTCACCTGTATGTTACCTCCCAGGCTGTTGATGAAATCGCGGCTCTCAAAAGCGCCAATGCCCATTCCTGTCAATCCCTTGGTGGAGTCAAAGGGTTTGAAAAGACGGTGGCGTACAAAGTCTGCATCCATGCCGGCGCCGTTGTCCTCCACCTCTACTGCAACGCCGTTATGTTCGCGCATCATTCGCACTGTGACCACTCCGTCCTTATTCGTGGCCTCCTGGGCATTCTGTACCAGGTGACTGAAAACGGTTTGCAGGCGGTCGCGATCGCAGGTTAGCGTGAAATTCTTGTCGTCGAGAATCAGGGTGGGAGCGGGAGTGCGGTGTCGGCCCTCGGCGACCACCGTTTCCAACAGGTCCGCAAGATCGAATTCCTGTTGTTCTGTCTGCTCCGTGCCGCTGCGTAACTGAACCATCAACTTGCTCATTCGGGTTACGGTATTGCTGACGGTGCCGACCATATCGTCAATAAACTCCGGATTGTGTTTGTGCTTCTGCGCGTTCGATACCATCAGTGACAGTTGTGCCAGAATGTTTTTGAGATCGTGTATGACATAGGCCGAGAGTCGATTGAATGCTTCGAACTGACGTGATTCCATCAGCGCTTTGTCGGCTTGAAACTGCGCCAGGTGGCTTCCTGCCTGTTTGCCGGCGACTTTCAGCAGGTCGCGATCCTCCCAGTTCAACTCTCGCAGCAGGTCAGATTCCCGCAGCAACAGTATACCTTGCAGGCGTTCACCAAAGAGCAGGGGGATGATCAGCCAGGCGCGAGAAATCTCCGAAAACTCGATTGGTAATTTCAGGTCCCGGTACAGGTCAGGAGATCTGCGCCATTCGCGCAGGTCAATGATCCAGCCCTCCTTTTGCAGCCACTGCGCCAGGCTTCCGAGATCAATGTCCACACTGGGGGCTGGCATCTCCCAGTTGGCAACGATATTGAACCGTCCATCTTCTGTCCTGCTCCAGAGCAACCCTGCTGGACTTTTGACGAGATGTGCCACTGCGCGAGTAATATTCTCGGGGATATCATTCTGGCCGCTGGCAAGGGTGTGCGTAAACTGAAGCCATTCGAGACGATAGTCGTACTTGTAACTGAAGAAATTCTTGCTCAGCCATACGCGTGCGCTGGCGCGGATACGCCCGGAGAACAACAGTACCACCAGCGTAAGTCCAGCGGCACAAAGGAACGTGATCTGCAGTACGCCGCCCCAGCTGCCACCAAGATAACGGATGAAATAGGCCGCAAGGGCCATTGTTATCAGGTAGATACCTGACGCCATCAGTGTCAGTGAATGAAAGGCAACATGTCGGGACAGATGGATGCCCTCGGCCTTTTCCGGTGGTTTCCCCTGATCGGTGCGACTGATACTGATGGCCATCAGTATAGCCGCCATCGCAGTTACGATACCTCGGGCCTGCCATGAAGTCGGATCCATCTGACGAAACAGGAGCGCCTCGGCATACATGAAAAAGTCGTAAACAAACAGGATACCCAGTCCAAGGCAGAGGTGCTTTGTCGCCCACAACTCGGCTTCACTACTGTTGCGAAAAAACTGTTCCAGCAATAGCAAACCCAACACTGACATTGCGATCCAGGTAAAGAAGCTCAGGTTAAGAGACAGGTAAAACAGCGATGGTATTTTCTCTGCCAGAAGCGCTATGCCGGGTATGGCTATCAGGATCACGGAAAAAAGTAGGGTGAACCAGGGGATCCATCGATTGGATGCGAGGACGTGTGTTGTGCCCTGAACCCGGGTTCCAATCAGTTTGAGCAGTACAAAAATCCAGGCGGCGTTGCGAGCAATTTCGGAAACCTGGATTAACAGAACCTGTGGTTGCGACAAAATGGTGGAAGCCATAACCACGGCAGCCCACACTGCGGTGAGTGAACTGGCTGCTAGCAAAGCATTGCCGAGTGGATTGTTGCGACGTGCGATGAAGACGAGGAGCACCAGCATGGAATAGGCGAGCGAGGCTGTGCCGTAGCTGTATAAGCCTATATTGCTGAGCACTGTAGATTCTGACGCCAGTTCTAAACTCATAAAATCGTGTGCCAAGTCACGTTCCGCGATAGCGAGGCTGCATGAGAAACACTATACTGCTGCTCCATTAGAGTAAATCCCATCAGAGAATAAGTGGGATACGCCGCACACAATAAAACGGCGTGCTCATTCGGGGAATTTTTGGAAGGGGTATACGTTGTCCAAGTCAGCCTACGAGGTGCTCGAGCCAGAGCTTATGCAGCAGTCTTTTCGATGGCTGGTGACGGGCGCCGCGGGATTTATCGGTTCGCACCTGGTGGAGAGATTGCTGCAACTGGAGCAGGACGTGGTTGGCCTCGACAACTTCGCCACGGGTTCGCGAGCCAATATCGAGCAGGTGCAAGCGAGCGTAGGGGAGCAGAAGTGGCGCCGATTCACGTTTATTGAAGCCGATATCTGCGACCTCAATGCATGCAATGAAGCCGTCCGGGGCGCCGACTACGTCCTGCACCAGGCGGCCCTCGGCAGTGTGCCGCGTTCGGTCGCTGATCCGCTGTTGTCAAATCGCGCCAACGTCGATGGTTTTTTGAATATGCTCGTAGCATCCAGGGATGCCGGCGTGAAGCGGTTTATCTATGCGGCGTCCTCCTCCACATACGGTGATCACCCGGGACTACCCAAAGTTGAGGATGTGATTGGTAAGCCTTTATCCCCCTATGCCGTGACCAAATACGTCAATGAACTCTACGCCGATGTCTTTGCGCGTACTTATGGTATGGACTGCATTGGCTTGCGTTACTTTAACGTGTTTGGGCCGCGACAGGACCCTCAAGGTGCTTACGCTGCAGTGATCCCCCGCTGGTTCGAGACATTGTGCCAGGGCAACTCGCCACAGATAAATGGCGACGGTGAGACATCACGTGATTTCTGCTATATCGATAATACCGTGCAGGCCAATTTACTGGCCGCTACCAGCTCGCATCCCGATGCGGGTAATCGGGTCTATAACGTTGCGGTCGGGGGACGAACTTCGCTCAACGAATTGTTCCACTCTATTCGTGCTCTGCTATCCAGGACGCATGCAGATGTACTTCAGATCGAGCCGGTGTACGCCGGGTTCAGGGAAGGGGATGTGCGTCATTCCCAGGCAGATATAAGTCGAGCGTGCGAACTACTGGGCTACCAGCCTAAGTATTCGGTCGATCAAGGGCTGGCGGTTACCTGCGATTGGTTTTTGGGGCTTCAAAGATAGGAATTTTCAGGGCATGGAAAAAGACACTGTTGCAATTGTAGGACTGGGATATGTCGGCTTACCCCTGGCGGTGGCTTTTGGTCGCTTACGTCGAACAATAGGCCTGGACCTGAACGAGGAAAAACTCGCTCACTATAGGGCGGGTGTAGATCCCAGCGGGGAAGTGGAGCCGGAACAACTCGCACGGGCAAACAAGCTTGAGTTCACCAGCGATGCGAGCCGCCTGTCAGAGGCAGAGGTGATCATCGTAGTTGTACCCACACCAATAGACCAGGCCCGCCGCCCTGACTTGTCTCCGTTAGAGGGCGCCTGTCGCGCAGTCGGTCGACACCTTTCGCCCGGAGCAACGGTGATCTTTGAATCGACCGTTTATCCGGGCTGTACAGAAGAGGTCTGTGTGCCGCTGTTGGAGCAGGCATCAGGGCTACCTTGGGCAGGCAGTGATTTGGCGACCACAGACGAGGGGTTTTATGTCGCGTATTCCCCAGAGCGCATCAACCCCGGGGACAAGGAGCACCGGCTGGAGACTATCACCAAAGTGGTTTCCGGCGATACCGCTCAAACCCTCGAGAAGGTGGCGAGTCTTTATGAGACGGTTGTATTGGCCGGGACGCATCGCGCAGCGAGCATAAAAGTCGCCGAGGCAGCGAAGGTTATCGAGAATACGCAACGCGATCTCAATATCGCATTGATGAATGAACTGGCCCTGATTTTTAACCGCCTGGATATTGATACTCTGGATGTGTTGGAAGCGGCGGGCACCAAATGGAATTTCCTGCCGTTCAGGCCCGGTCTTGTCGGTGGCCACTGCATAGGGGTCGACCCGTACTACCTGACCTACAAGGCGGAGGCAGTGGGGCATCATCCCCAGGTTATTCTCGCCGGGCGTCAGACCAACGATACCATGGGCAAGTTTATCGCGGAGCAAACCGTCAAGCGCTTGGTGCAACATGCCCACCGGGTTAGTGGTGCAAAGGTCGCGGTGCTGGGTCTGACATTCAAGGAAAATTGTCCAGACCTCAGGAACTCCAAAGTGGTGGATATCATCGATGAGCTACGCGAGTATTGCTGTGAAGTCGTGGTCCATGATCCACTTGCTGATCCGTCGGAGGCACAAGCCGAGTATGGAATCACTCTTTGTGACTGGCAGGATTTGAAGGATTGCCAGGCAGTGATTCTGGCTGTTCCGCACGCACAGTACCTGCAATCGAGTGTATCCGAGTTTGCCGCGATGATGGATGTGGGCGCCACGTTGATCGACATCAAATGTGTGTTGGACCGAGAGCAATTAGACGCAGCCGGGTTGAATGTCTGGCGCTTGTGACGCGCAACGACTGAGCTCAACTGCCTGGGATACATACATTTTTATGCGTCGGCTTCAATCTGTTCGCTTTTTTTGAACTGTCTCATCCACGCTTTTCTGACAAGATGCGGCAGCAGCAGGTATAGGGGCATGCGTAGAAAGTGTGAACGCAGGTAGAGCATGCTGAGTGCGAAATCGGTGTACGGTAGTTTGCAATCTGGATGATCCGGCCGGAACGCGCGCAAGAACAGGAAGTCCATCACCGGTTTGCGACCTGCTCTGGTCCAGCTGCCAGTAGCCTCCAAAATGCCTGCGGGTAACGGCGTGCCAAACACCTGTTCGGCGTAGTTCAATCCATGGAACAGTGAGCCCGTCAATTGTAGTTCCTGGGCCCGGGTAACCAGCCCTTCCCAAAAGTGTGGATCCCGTTCAGGGAAGTCCCGCAGCATGCGATCCAGGTCCCACAGGTCGCGCAGGCCGTGATGAAATTCACCCTCATGGAACAGATGAGTGGCGCTATGTATCACCATGTCCTGCCAGGAGAGCGTATAGATTCCCGGTTTGATTTCGATCAGTTGTTCGAAAAGCAATCCGGCATTGACGTTGGGGCCGGCTGTAGGCGGCAAAATATTGTGATGCACATCCAGCGTGATCTCCCGCTTGGTATGCGTCAGAGGCGGAATCTCATGTCCCCATTTTCGGTAGTACTGGTCATTGTAGGGGTCAATGTCACCCGTCTGCCAACCGAAATCGAGCAGTGCTTGCTCCGCCGCATCGATGCGGTGTCGGGGAACAATGATATCAATATCGGTAATAAAGCGGCCGCGGCCTACTGGGAGCTCTGCAAGCAGGTAGGCGCCGCCTTTTAACAGCACCATTTTTTCGCCGACGGAATCCAGCGCCACCTTTATTTTGTCGGTGTCGTAACGCAGATCCCGCTTCTGTTTATCATGAATTAGCCTGGCGGAGTCAAAGTGTCGATCCACCGTCTGGGGGAGTTGTTTGTCGATACCCAGCCGTTGCATCTCGCATGCCAGTGAGCCCAGCAAGCGCGAACTGCGGGCCTGGGACAGGGCGTGTGTGAGCTGGTCATTATCCAGTTCCAGGATACGCTGCGGTTCAAGCAGGAGCTGTTGTAATAGAAAGCTCATTGCTCACCCTGGAGGAAAGGCAGCCCGTCCATGGCCCGGATTGCCCAATCGAGATCGTGGTAGACCAGGTCATAGCAGTCGACATTCTCGATCAGCGTCTTCATCGCTTCAAAGCCCGTTTCACAGAGCAGGCTGTAATTGAACGAGTGGTAAGCGGCCAGAATGAAGCTATCGGTTCGTCGTCGCGGGCTCAGTTGCTGTGGCTCGTCTCTGGCATAGCGAGGGAAAATCATTGCCCGGGCCCGCAGGTGTTTGGTGTCGTGGCTGTCAGGCTGCAGGTCCGCTTTCATATGAGCGACTACGCCCTTGTGGGTCTCTTTACTGACAGGACCCAGCACCGCATCCGCAGAGAATGACCGGATCACCTCTATGCTTTCGTTCTTCAGGCCCACCGGACGACACAGCGGCACGACTTCAGTGGTATTGGGCGGGATCATCGCGTGTTCATCCGACAGGATTCGCCAGCCGCTCAATCCAAGTGCGGCACACAGCGTACTTTTACCCGCGCCCGGCGTGCCGGGCATAATCACAGCGGATTCGCCCCGCGACACCACCGCTGCGTGCAGTTTCAGATATTCGTTGGTATGCAGAGAGACACACCAGTTCATGCCCCACTCGAGGAAGGCGTACGCCTGTCCTATCGGTATAGGGTCGAACGGGGCCTTCATGTCGAAAAGAAACTCCGCTTCACCGCGCAGGCGCTGCACTGTGTTGCGGCATAAGAGTGCGACATTGTAGTCGACAAAGTCGCCACGGCCGGCGAGTCTGAAATCGGGGTAGAGCGTCTGTATCCCTGCAGCCACGCCGGGCAAATTACTTTGCAGGTTGTACACATAGGGGCCAATACGAAGTGGCATGTCGCCCTGTGACAGTCGTCGGCTGAACTCATCCGGCGCTAGTTGCTTCAGCAGTTGCATCTAGTCGCGCGTCAGGATGTCGAGGAGAACCAGTTCCCCCAATACACCGGTTAACGCCTCTTCCAGATCCAGAATATCATCTGAATCGACGCTGTCAGCGACCGCACGCATCAACTCCCCTGTGGTCAGCGGCTGTCTGCTGAGTTGTTGCACCACAAAGCCGGCAAAGTCGGTTAGCAGGTGAGTGTCACCGCTATAGGCGTCGAAATACACCACAGTGCTTTCGTTGGCGTCATATAACTGCCCTTTGGAATGAGTTCGCCACGTCATAGATAACGGATATACCTTGCTGGGGCGCTGATTATTTCAAAAGGCGGGCAACAAGGCCAACCATAGATCGATTTGTTATGGGATTGGGTGAGCAGGACTCATCCACAGGGCGCGAACCAGATCACTGAACCTGCCGGAGACCTGCTATCAGGGCGGGCACTTGCCCTTGACGTAACAGACCCCATCCAGTGAGTTGGGATCTTTACAGGTGGAGTAGGTGCCGTCAGTCCCGAGGTAGTTGGGTGGCGATGAAATTCTGTGGATATCTTTAGCCAGGCCTTCGTTGTGTTCCGGGCGACCGGCAGGTGCAGAGATGAACATTCCTGTGGACGGGTTGAAGGAGTTCAGGGTCGCCAGCGACATACAGCCGACTTGTTGGCCCCAGGCTGCCCGATTGCCGAGTGATAACAATACGGCGCTGCCCGCTATCGCTGAACGCGAGAACCGACGTCGACCCGGATCCGGTACCTGAGCGGCAGGCGCCAACGGGCTGTCTGTCGCGTCTGTCTTGCTGTCCTTGTCAGTGAAGCTGCTCACGTAAACCCCCGGAAAAAATTACCAAAAACGTATATCGCCATCTGTACTCGTCGCCTCTTATATTAAAGATAGTCGACTCTGGCAACCCTACCACCCCTTTACCGCCACAGTACAGCAGCTTGGAAAATGCCTGTGAAGCAGTTCACACTCCCACTGTGGCATTCCACGTAACCGTGATGCAAATACTGTACCGCTTGTAGCACTAAGTCAATAAAAACAATGGCTTAAAAGCATTTCCCGCTCAATTTTGTGGCGCAAATGCGGTGTACCCCTGGAATCTGTAAAGAAAGGTGACGGGGCCTTGTCCCTGATGCCCTATCCGGGGCCGTTCTGCCACGTTGCTCCTGTGCCGTGAGCCGGGTTGGCGGGCCTTTCTACTCCTGCTTCGGGGGCTGTAGTGTTTCCAGTTTGACCAGACAGGCAAAGACCATCAATCCCACGCCGACGTTGAAGAGGGTGGTGGATTGGAATCCCGCCACATAGTAGTAGCCAGCGAACCGGGCAAGCCCCGCAGTGAAGCAGGTTAGCACCCCCAGAATGCCTGCGATTGAACCGGCCAACACAAGATTTTTATACATAGCGTATTCTCATTGTTATAGGTAAGGAGTGAGTAAGTCTATCGTTGCTTCCGCATTGTCATGATGCCGAGTTCTCAGTTTAAAACAAAAACCGCACCCGCGTAACTAAAGTGCCTTGCAAAGGTAATTGAAGTCTGTGAAGCTCTTGAGCAGGTTAAATATGCAAGCGAACCTCTTGGATGTACGAACTTTTTTACAATTTTACGGCGGAGCCTTTTCGGCTAAGTCCGGACCATAGATTCTGCTTCGAGCACAACAGCTACGGTAAGGCCCGGGCGTATCTGGCGTATGCATTCAAACGCGCTGAAGGTTTCGTAATGATTACCGGCAGACCGGGTACCGGTAAAACCACCCTGATCGGGGAGCTGGTTGAGAGCCTTTCCACGGATAAAGTCGTCACCGCAAACCTGGTCTGTACGCAGCTGCAGGCTGATGACCTGCTCAAGACCGTCGCTTACAGTTTTGGTATCAGTCCAGCACAGGTCGGTAAGGCCGAACTCTTGCAGCACCTGAACTCGCTGCTGCATCGCTGGCACAGGGAAGGTCGCCGCGCACTCCTCGTTGTGGATGAAGCACAGGACCTGTCGTCCTCCGCCATGGAGGAATTGCGTTTGTTGACCAACATCCAGTTCAACGGCCAGCCTCTGCTGCAAATATTTTTGTTGGGACAGCCGGAACTCAGGGATTTGATTCTCTCGCCTGGTATGGAGCAGGTTCACCAGCGCATTGTAGCGGCGAGCCATATTGAGGGCCTGGAAGAGGATGAGACGGAGGCCTACGTGATTCATCGGCTGTCCAGGGTAGGGTGGAAGGGCGACCCGGCGATCGACAGGGCCATTTTTCCGTTGATACACCGGTTCAGTGAAGGGGTTCCCAGGCGTATCAACCTCATCTGCAGTCGCTTGTTCCTGCTCGGCAGTGTCGAAGAGCGTCACGCCATCGAGGTAAAAGACGTCAGCGTGGTAATCGGCGAACTGCAGGCAGAAAACCTGGCAGCGGGAACCGGGATTTCGCGAGAACACTTCCAGAACAGCGCAGAGCCCGACTGGGTGGCGGTTCCAGACGCGGAGCAACAGGAAACCGCGGCACCGCATTTGCAGGCTGCGGGCACCCCATCCGCTACTACGGTGGAGGCCGATTCCGCGGACAAGTCGGCCGAGCTAAAAAAAAAAGACATTCCCAAGTCTGAGCCAGTAGCCGAGCCTGCCGGCAACCGCGAATCCGGTGATGACTCTGAATCGCCAAACGAGAGTCACCCGGAAACCGGTTCGAAAAATGACACAGACTCCCCGGCAGTGCCGCCGCCACTGGACAAGGTGGAGGCTGCGTCGACAGACAGCGTCGATTCCCTGGCCCAAAAACCCCAGGTCTCTATTCCAGAACCAGAGCCAGAACCAGAACCAGAGCCAGAGCCAGAGCCAGAGCCAGAGCCAGAGCCAGAGCCAGAGCCGGGCCTGGAGCCCGAACATGGCCTCGATCCGGTGCCCGACGATGCCCTGGTGGCAGGGCATAAATCCGACAGCGCGACAGCGCGTCCGGCGATGTCGTACAACCAGGATGACCTGGCTGCATCAGGTGCGCTGCAAGAGAATAATTTTGTTCCAGAGGGCGGCGGCGAGATGGTGTCTCCAGCGCCGAGGCGACGTTTTATGTTAATGGCGTTGCTGATGCTGGCGGCTATTGCGCTGGCGCTACTGCTGAAGGCCTGCTTCGTGCCCGGGGATGACTGGTCATTTCTGGATCGCCAAATGCAACCGCCAACCCGAGGTGATTCGGTTCTTGTGGCGACAGTCTCACAGGCTGATCGGCGCGATATTGCTGTTGCGGCACAGGCATCGGAGCTCGCCCCCCAGAAACCTTCCGCGAAGCCGGAAAAAACATCGAATCCCGCACCAGTAGCAGCGGGCAGTGTCGAGAAGCGAGCGGCGTTGAAGCCGATAGTGGTTGACGCCAACACGCTGCCATCAATTCAGGTTACCGCGGCGGACGATGATGGTTTGTCGGTCGAGTCGCTTGCTCGTCCGCAGCGCGATGGGGAGAAAACCCGGGTTCGTGCAGGCGAGGAGGTGAGTCTCGTGGATTCAACGGATCCCCGCGCCAGCAATACCTGGCAGGAGACGATACTGATTCCCTTTTCCTTCGACAGCGATGATCTCGTGCCCGATTCACGCGATGTGCTGGACAAAGCGGCTGAAATGTTGCGAGAGAATGATAGCAGCGAGGCTGCAATAACCGGTTTCACCGACAGCCAGGGGGATTCCCAATACAATCTTGAACTCTCTCGCAAACGGGCGGATGCCGTTGAGCGCTATCTGGTTGGCGCGGGTATCGCACCTGAAAGATTGCATGTTGAAGGCCGCGGAGTGCTGAATGACCCGGTGGAAGGCTTGGCTTCGGGGCTGGAAGACCCCATGGAGCCGTATCGAATTGTGCAGATAACAGTTGTCGGCGAAGGGTAAAAAGTTTGCACTCTACCCCTCTTCGTAGTCTATACATTCTGTAGGGGAAAGTGGTGAAATAGCTTATGCTGACACTGTTGTTTAATGTAGCGCTGAGAGAATCAAAGTATCTGTGTGACGTTGTTCACAAGGTTAGTCCGGTAAGTGATTTCTACTATTGGGCATGTGATAAAGTTCTGACGACCAAGCCGGGTGAGTGTATACCCAAGGAGATATAGATGATCAACAATAATGGTGCGCGACCGAGTTCTTCCTCGTCAGTGCAAAGACTAACCTCTGGACTTGCAGTACTCCTCTTGATGCTCTGTACGGCGTGTACGACAAATCCCTATCCTGCAGTGCCCGAGGCACAGCGAAATATAGAAGTTGATTACGACTATATTTTGGCACCAGGTGACTCGGTGTCAATATTCGTCTGGGGTAACGAGGAACTGAGTTCAAGCGGTACCGTTCGACCCGACGGCAAGTTGACTACCCACCTGGTCGAAGATCTGCAGGCAGCTGGTAAAACATCGACTCAACTGGCGCGGGATATTGAAGTGGCGTATTCCGAATACGTTCGACAGCCAGTGGTAAGTGTCATCGCTGGTGGTTTTGTCGGTATACCGGATCAGACGGTAAGGGTTGTGGGCGAGGCAACCAATCCCAAACGTGTGCCTTATGCAAAGTATATGACTCTGCTTGACCTCATGATCACTGTAAACGGGTTGACTGAGTATGCAGACGGGAACAATTCTGTGCTGGTTCGCATGGTCGACGGGAAGCAGGTAACGTATCGTCTGCGGCTGGACGATCTGCTCATGGATGGCGACATCACTGCGAACGTCTCCATAATGCCGGGTGACATTTTGATTGTTGCAGAATCCTGGTTCTAACGGCTAGTGACAGCGGGTTAAGGGGAAGCAGCGGATGCAGGAAGTTCTTGCACAAGTATTTGCATACGTCTGGGGTGTGTGGCGACATCGTTGGCTGGCGCTCGTGGTTGCCTGGGTGGTGGCCATTGGAGGCTGGATTTTTGTATGGCAAATGCCGGAAGCCTATGTGGCGCGTGCCAGGATTTATGTGGATACCAACAGCCTGCTGGGGCCCTTGCTGGAAGACATAACCATTCAAAACGATGCCGGGGATCGTATTGGTCTCCTTAGTCGTACCCTGTTGAGTCGCCCCAATATTGAAAAACTGATGCGCATGACCGACCTCGATCTCCAGGTCACTACCGCCAAGGAAAAAGACAAGCTACTGACAGATTTAATGGAGTCGATCTCCTTTACCGGAGGGCAACTCGACGAATCGCTGTATTCCGTGCGAGTAGAAGATCCCGACAGGGATACCGCAAAGCGCATCGCGCAGGCGCTGATCACCGTGTTTATTGAAAGCTCATTAAGCGGTAAGCGCGAGGATGCCTCGAGCTCGCTGGGTTTTCTCGACAACCAGATCAAGGCCTACGAGCAACGACTGATAGCAGCCGAAAACCTTGCGGCCGATTTCAAGCAGAAGAACGTCGATATCCTTGGAACCCAGGGCGGTTTTTACGCCAACCTCAACAGGGAGAAGGCAAAGCTCAACCAGGCCCAACTGATGCTGAAAGAGGAGGAGAATCGAAAAATCGAATTGCAGCGTCAACTCGACGGGGAGGACCCGCTCTACGATCCGCTGTTTGTGGTAGAGCCCGAGGCGCCTGTTATCTCTAAAAACGCAGCACTGACTGCGCCCAAGACACCGCTGGATAACCAGATCGTGTCGGTGCAGGAATATTTGAACAACTTGACGCTGAAGTACACTCCCCGTCATCCGGAGGTGCGGCAGATGACAGAGTTGCTGGATCAACTGGTCGCCCAAAAGAACGAGGAGGATGCACAACTGGCTGCAGCACTTCGCGCCCAGCGACAAAAATCAGCCCCTGGTTCTGCAGCAGGTATTGCCTACGATGGGCTTACCAGCAGCCCGGTATACTTGTCGATGCGCGAGGAACTCGCTGAGACAAATGGCAAAATCGCAGCCCTTAAGGCCCGTGTCGGCGCGTACCAGACCCGGGTCACGGAACTGGAGGAAAAAGTCACCACAATTCCGAAAATCGAGGGGCAACTCAATCAGTACATTCGCAATCGCGATATCCTCAGCATTCAGCACTCTGAATTGTTGCAGAAGCGTGAGCTGGCCAGGCTCGGTCAGGATGTCGAAGAGAAAGCCAGTGATGTGACATTTCGTGTCATTGATCCTCCCTATGTACCGCTGAAGCCCAGCGAGCCCGACAAGATGATTTTGAATGCAGTGGTGTTGGGTGCGGCAATTGTCGCGGGCATTGGTGCCAGTTTGCTTGTGTCGCTTATATACCCTGTCATCTTTGATGTGCGTACATTGATGGCGATCACTGGGTTGCCTGTCCTTGGAGCGGTCACTATCAACGTCCACAGCGATCAGAGACGCAAGGAACGTTATGGCATTGTGGCCTTTACGTCCCTGGGTCTATGCCTGCTGCTCGTGTTTGTGGGGATGACCGTTGGGCAGAGTGGAATACTCTCCAGCTAAAGCGAATGCCCATGCAGACAATAACGACAACCGATATGGTAAAGAGCGGGATCAGTCATGAGTATCATTGAAAAGGCGGTCAACGCGCTCGGTAAGGGCAAGGAATCCGATCGCACTAAAGTTGGCGATACGGGTGGTGATGCTGGCGCAGTAGAACCGGGTTCATCGAACACTGTGCAGCGCGCAGAAAGTGCTCCTGTAGTCCAGAATCGGCCGGGCACTGATGCGTCGCAGGGCGCCCAGACGCGTACTGTGGGAGCCGAAACGGTAGCGCGGACGGAGTCATCTGTTTTCACTGCTGCGGAATCCTATGATCCCGAGGCGGAGAACATGGTGAAGATTCCGTTCAAGGAATTGCGGGAATTGGGAATGCTGACACCCGCTGTTCCCCGCAGCGCGATCGCGGAAGAATACCGAACGATCAAGCGGCCCCTGCTGACCAATATCTCTGGAGATTCGGTGACGCCGCCGATCCCGCATGGCAATTTAATCATGGTCACGAGTGCGCTGGAGGGAGATGGCAAGACATTCAGCTCCATCTGCCTGGCCCTGAGTATCGCGATGGAACGCGAGAAAAACGTCCTTTTTGTTGACGCCGATACAGCCAAGGCCGAGGCCGGGCGCATGTTAGGTGTGCCGTCGACTAGCCCGGGTCTTATTGATGTGCTCGAGGATGAGAGTGCGCGTGTCGCAGATTACGTGCTGCCTACCAATGTGGAAAAGCTCCGCATCCTCCCGGCCGGTGGTCTGCACACGCATGCCAATGAGTTGTTGGCCAGTGCCAGAATGCGCAAGCTGATGTTGGCGCTGTCGGATGAGGATCCGAATCGTGTTATCGTGTTTGACTCGCCGCCGTTATTGCTAACCACTGAAGCCGCGGTACTGGCGAGTTTCATGGGGCAAATTGTATTTGTCGTCAGTTCCGATTCCACACCTCAGTACGCGGTGACGCAAGCCATAGAACATATCGGTGAGGAGAAGATGGTAGGCATGATTCTCAATCGGGCTCGAAAACGCACCAACCCTTACTCATACTACACTTACGAATATCGCGGTGGCCCGTACGGTTATGGGCACCGGGAAGGTGTTCCCGTGTCAGGGCCGGGGCAATAGGCATGAAATCTGGCTCTGCGCAACGAATCCTTCGTTACATTCCCTGTGTCGTCGTGGGTTGCGCGCTGCCCGCTGGCGGGTTTGCTGCGGAGTTCACTACCTCAGCCGCTGTCGCTCCCGGTGTGACATATACCGATAACGTCTGTTTGAGTAAGGATAACAAGCAGGATGCATGGG
Source organism: uncultured Halioglobus sp. (assembly GCA_963976735.1). Taxonomy (GTDB): domain Bacteria; phylum Pseudomonadota; class Gammaproteobacteria; order Pseudomonadales; family Halieaceae; genus Marimicrobium. The sequence continues at coordinate 35,989 of CAXBLZ010000008.1, read as the reverse complement.
TAGGTACGGTGACGCCGTCCGGATCAATCAAGGGTGAGGGGAATAAGGCCGATTTCAATATCAATGGCTCTGTGCAATTCAATACGCTAACGGACAGCCAACTCAAGGACAACGATTGTGGCGGTGGTTCACTTGGGAACCGCAGTCAGTTTTCACCGAATATCACTGCAAAAGGCTCGGCGATTTTGATCGATGACTGGCTGAAGCTGAATGCGAGTGGTCGAGCGAACCAGAATGAGGTTACCCCGTTTGTCGGTGGCGGAGGGGATTCATTTGATACCAACGGCAATACCAACACCTATTACCGCTACTCACTGACCCCTGTGCTTTCGAGGCGATTGAAAAATTTTGCCACCTACAATCTGCGCTACAACTACAATGAGGTTATCAATACCGCCGATTCTGTTAGCAACAGCAGTAGTGACTCGTGGTCGACGAATCTGGAAAGTGGAAGGTCCTCCCGTATCTCCTGGGACTTGTTCGGCAATTACAGAAAGGTGTCTTACGACGATAATGACCTGTTCTTCGAGGAAAACGGCACAGCAGTGCCACGGGAAGATTCGGAGCTGAAGTCGGCAGGCGTGAACCTTGGGTACCAGATAGATCGCCGCTGGCAGGTCAATGGTTCCTATGGCTGGGAATGGAATGATTTCCAAACCTACAACGATCAGGATACTAACGGCAGAACATGGGATCTGGGCGTGAAATGGACACCCACTCCACGTACGAGAGTCAGTGTCGGCATGGGGGACAGGTTTTTCGGGAGCACGCCACGGTTCAGTATTTCACACACGCACAAGCGCAATGTATTTTCGGCCTCGTACAAAAAGTCGATTACTTTTGGCCGCGACCTGCTGACCGAGGGCAATGACTTTAACCAGAACATCCGTAACTTTTCCTCGCAGAATACGCAGAGCCCGATCATTGATGAGCGCTTCACTGTGGGATATACCTATGCGGGACGTCGCGCCAGGATCAATTTCATCGGCAGTCATTCGAACCAGACCCAGGAAGACAATGGTGAGAAGTCGACCTATGACGATGTGGCTCTGACGTTTTCTCCACTCATCTCCAGGACCTATACGATGTCTGCCACAGTATCGTGGCGGCAGGATGAGCCGCGATCGATATTTGGCCAGAACAATACACAGTTGGCCAACAACTCTGAAGCTTGGACAACGAGCCTGACGGTGGGGAGGGCATTGAATGAGCGTATGAGTATTTCACTCAATTACCGCTACACCGATCAGCAGTCAGACAACGATTTCAGTGAATACCAGGAAAACCGAATCATGGCGACTCTCAATATCCGCCTCTAGGAAAAACCACTATGAGCGCCTTATTGGGGTCGGGGCAGATTCTTTGTGTCGTTGGCGCCCGACCGAATTTCATGAAGATTGCCCCGATCATGCGGGCCTTCGCCCAGCCTGAATCAGCGCTGTCAGCGCGCTTGTTGCACACGGGGCAACACTATGACGCGGCGATGAAGCATGCTTTTTTCGATCAGTTGAATATTCCCGAGCCGGACGTTGATCTGGGTGTGGGTTCAGGCTCCCACGCGCAACAGACTGCCGATATAATGAAGCGCTTCGAGCCGGTGCTGGATGCATCACCGCCGCTGGCCGTATTAGTCGTCGGTGATGTCAACTCGACCATAGCCTGCGCGCTGGTAGCAGTCAAAAAAGGTATCCCTGTAATTCATGTTGAGGCGGGATTGCGCAGCGGTGACCGCAGCATGCCTGAGGAAATCAATCGTATTCTTACCGACCAGTTATCAGAGTTATTGTTTATCACTGAAGCCGAGGCGATGGACAATTTGGCGCGCGAAGGGATCGCACTCGAAAAGGTGCATTTCGTTGGCAATGTGATGATCGACTCACTCCGCTATAACCTCTCCAAAGCCGTGCCTGCCCGAACAACGTTGGCCAGCGCCATTGGTACCGACAACAGCAGCACCGACGCCGGGTATGGTTTGGTCACATTACACCGACCGTCTAATGTCGATGACCCGGTAGTACTGTCGCGGCTGCTTCAGGTACTCGCAAAAATCAGTCAGCGTACGCCGCTTTTGTTTCCTATTCATCCTCGCACGGAGGCGCGTATAGCGGATGCTGGCCTGGAAGGCCTGCTGGCGGACTCTGCAATCACAACAATCGGTCCGCAGGGCTATCTGGAAATGCTGGGACTGATGAAGGATGCGCGTGTCGTGCTCACCGATTCGGGTGGCATCCAGGAAGAGACAACCGCCCTTGGTGTTCCCTGCATCACACTGCGGGAAAATACCGAGCGCCCGATTACTGTCAGCCAGGGTACGAACACGGTTGTGGGTACTGATACGGATGCGATTCTGCAGTGCTACGAGGATATCATGACATCCGGCGGTAAGGTTGGTTGTATCCCTGATCTTTGGGATGGGGAGAGCGCACAGCGGATCGTCAAGACTATAAATGCATGGGCGAGTAACGAGCGGTGATGCGTCGAGAGTCGGCAGCGATTCAGGCCACAGGCCCCATCAACGCGATGACCGTTGATGTCGAGGATTATTTCCAGGTGTCGGCGTTTGAATCGCGGGTCGATAAGGCACAGTGGCAAAATTGGCCGCTGCGTGTCGAAGGCAATACCCACCGGATTCTGGACCTGTTCGGGAACAACGATGTGCGGGGCACGTTTTTTACTCTCGGCTGGGTTGCCGAGCGTTTCCCGGCGCTGGTGAAACGCATTGTCAGTGAAGGTCATGAAATTGCCAGCCACGGCTGGGAGCATATCCGGGTCAACACCCAAACGCCCGCGGCATTTCGGGCTGACATCGAGCGCACGCGGAAACTGCTGCAGGACATCACCGGTGAACCGGTGCTGGGTTATCGCGCTGCCAGTTATTCCATTGGTGCCAGCGAGTCCTGGGCCTGGGAGGAACTGGCGCTGGCAGGGTATCGTTACAGTTCCAGCATAGTTCCCATTCGGCACGACCTGTACGGTATCCCTGGCGCTCCGCGCTTCGCATTCGACACAGCCGGAGACCGCCTGCTGGAAATACCGATAACCACCGTGCCGCTGGCGGGCAGAAATATCAATTGTGGTGGAGGCGGTTGGTTTCGACTGTTTCCTTACGCGTTCTCCCGCTGGGCCATGTCGCGTGTCAACCGCGTCGATGGTGAGGCCGGAATCTTCTATTTTCACCCCTGGGAAATCGATCCGGAGCAACCGCGGCCCGAGGGGTTGGGTATGCGCACGCGCTTCAGGCACTATCTCAACCTGGATCGCACCTATGCGCGGCTGGAGCGTTTGCTCGGCGATTTCCGCTGGGGGCGTATGGACGATATATTTCTGCCCGTGGAGGCGCGACAGTGATGGTGACTGTCGGGCAGTTGGATGCGCCGATGATGGAGCGCTGGGACGCGTATGTGAACGCAGCACCAGGGGCCACCTTTTTCCACCGCGCCGGTTGGAAAACTGTATTGGAGCGTGCGTTCGGTCACAGCACTTTTTTTCTCTATGCCGAGGACGCCGGAGAGATTGTCGGTGTGCTGCCGTTGGCCCAGATCAACAGCGTACTGTTCGGTAATACGCTCGCTTCGCTGCCTTTTTGTGTCTACGGTGGAATTGTCGCCGATAACGATACCGTGGCCACGACGTTGCGCGAAGAGGCCTGCAGACTGGCACAGCAACTCAAGGTTGATGCGCTCGAACTGCGCAATATGACGCCCAGTAATGCCGATTGGCCGGTCAAGGAACTTTACTACACCTTCCGCAAAGCGATTGATCCCTGTGATGACGTCAACCTCAAAGCCATACCCAACAGGCAGCGCGCTATGGTGCGCAAGGGTCTCAAGGAAGGCTTGAGCAGCGAGTGGGATGCAGGCGTCGAGCGCCTGTACCGGGTGTATTCAGAGAGCGTAAGAAACCTCGGGACACCGGTATTCTCCGTCAAGTATTTGCGCATACTGCGACAGGTATTTGGCGATGACTGCAGTGTACTGATGATCAAACACCAGGAAAAGGATGTCGCAGCTGTGATGAGTTTCTATTTCAGGGACGAGGTGATTCCCTACTACGGTGGCAGCACCTCCGAGGCCCGCACGATCAAGGGCGTCAACCATGTGATGTACTGGGAACTGATGCGCTACTCGGCGGGGCAGGGATATCGCCTCTTTGATTTCGGTCGGAGCAAGGCCGGTACCGGGCCTTACAGCTTCAAGAAAAATTTTGGCTTCGAGCCCCAGCCGCTGCCTTACGAATACTATCTGGTGAAGTCTACCTCGGTACCGGACGTCAATCCGCTGAATCCCAAATACCAGCTTATGATAAACGTCTGGAGCAAATTGCCGCTGCCAGTGGCAAATTTCATGGGGCCATTTTTGGCCCGGTCGCTGGGTTAGAAGCGGTGGCAGCTAGCGGCATGGCGGACAGGATTACAGTGCGCAGCAGTCTGTGGGCAGCGGGCCTGTTTTGTCTCGCGGTGCTGCTGATTTTCCATCAAACCGCCTGGTCCATGGTGTATATCTGGTCCCGGTCAGAGACCTTTGCCCATGGCTTTTTGATTCTTCCCATCTCGCTCTGGCTGATATGGACGCGCCGCGATTTACTGGTGTCGATCAATCCGCAGCCGGCTTGGTGGGTCGGGCTGTTGCTGCTGCCAATAGGTTTCGGCTGGCTGCTTGCATGGTTGGTCGATGTGGCGGTTATCCAGCAACTGGCGCTGGTTGCGATGCTGATTGTGGGTTCCTGGGCGATCATGGGTCACCGGCTCGGCATGGTGATGGCTTTCCCGCTGTTTTTCCTCTTCTTCGCGGTACCTATCGGGGAGGGACTGGTGGCGCCCATGATGGAGTTTACAGCGACTTCCACAGTGTGGATGATCCAGATGACGGGCATACCCGTGTATCGTGAAGGCCTGTATTTCAGTTTGCCTACCGGCAACTGGTCGGTGGTTGAAGCCTGTAGTGGTGTGCGTTATATCATCGCGTCAATAACAGTAGGTGTGCTCTACGCTTACCTGACGTATCGAAGCTGGACACGACGCCTGATCTTTGTTCTTGTCTCTGCCATCATGCCGGTTTTTGCGAATACCGTGCGCGCCTATATGATCGTGATGTTGGGTCATATGAGTGATATGACAATCGCCACGGGTGCCGATCACCTGGTCTACGGTTGGGTATTCTTCGGTATCGTGATTTTCCTGTTGTTCTGGGTGGGATCATTCTTCCGCGAAGATGATCAGGACGAGGCAACTGTGCAAGCCGGTATCGTCGACCCCGGCAACCTCACCGGCAGCAGCAACGGGTTACTGGTAGTCACATTTGTCAGTGCCGTGCTAATGGCTGCTGTCGCACCACTGTTGGCGCACCAGGTGTTTGGCCCGGCATCGTCGGAGCGAAATTCTGTGGCGTTTCCCTCGCCCGAAGGGGGCTGGCGCAATGCCGCTGTGGCGGATTGGGGATGGAGACCCGTATCCAGGGTGTCTGGCCAGAGCGTCTCTTTCTATCGGCGCGGCCAGGATCATGTCGGGATTATTGTGCAGTTCGCTGATGGCACTATCGAGGGTGCAGATGTCATCGGCAGCAATACCCTGTTTACCCGTGATGATAGCGGTTGGCGTGTTGTCGATCAGGACAAAGTCACAATAGACAGTCCCGACGGTGAACTGCTGGTTGATGTGGCGCAGATACGCAGTGCCAGTGACAGTCTGCTCGTCTGGTCCTGGTATGTCGTGGGCGGCGTCAGCACCTCTAATGACTATTACGCCAAATTGCAGCAGACACTGGCGCGTCTTGGCTTTGGTGATTCCGTTACCTACCGGGTAATCGTTGTAACACCGGTGGACTTGCAGCACGGCGATGGCGCCGCGACACTGCAGGAGTTTGTTAACGACTACGGTCCGCTGCTCTACCAAAGCCTGCGGCAAGTGACGCCGCTGGCGCCTTGATGGATGACAGGCCACTAGTCGCTCACATTATCTATGCCCTGTCGACGGGAGGGCTGGAGAACGGGCTGGTTAATATCATCAACCGCTCGCCACGTGATCGCTATCGGCATGTCATTATCTGTCTCACCACAGCAGACGAGTTCGCGCACCGTATTCACGCAGACGACGTAACAGTGATTGAACTTCACAAGCGCGAGGGGTATGACCTGCGCTGCTATGCGAAATTGCGGCGTCTGCTGAAGCAACTGAGCCCGGATATCATTCACAGCCGCAATATGGCTGCGCTGGAATCGCAACTGTGCAGTCTGGGGCTGCGTAAAATCAAGCGCGTGCACGGTGAGCATGGTCGTGAGGTGAACGACCTGGATGGAAGCAATTGGAAGTACCTGGCCTTTCGCCGCTTCATGCGGATGTTCATACACCGCTACATCGCAGTCAGTAAAGATCTGGAGCGCTGGCTCATTGAGAGAGTGGGCGTCAGCACCAGGAAGGTCGCACAAATATACAATGGAGTTGATCACAGCCGGTTCGCACCTGAAACTGTGAAGCCATTGGCATTATTGCCTGCGCAGTGGCAACAGCATGATGGTATCTTGGTGGCAGGAACAGTCGGCCGTCTGACACCTGTAAAAGACCAGCAACTTTTGCTGCGGGCGGTAGCGTACTTGCGCGAAGTTGATCCTGCCATGAGTGCCAGGTTGCGTCTGGTCATCGTCGGCGATGGTCCGCTATACCCGCAATTGAAGCAGTTGGTGGAACAGTTGGCGTTGCAGGATTGTGTCTGGATGCCAGGGGACAGGAAGGATGTGCCTGAACTGCTGCAGGTGATGGATGTCTTTGTACTTCCTTCTCTGGGTGAAGGCATATCCAACACGGTACTTGAAGCCATGGCCAGCGGCCTGCCGGTGATAGCGACAGCGGTCGGCGGCAATGTGGAACTGGTGAAGCAGGGCTGCAATGGCAGCCTGATTCAGGTGGGAGACCATCGCGCGCTGGCAAAGGCATTGGCGGACCTGTTAAAGGATGATGCCCAGCGGATCAGGCAGGGCAACAATGCGCGGCAGCGTGTCTGTCAACGGTTCGACTGGGACAGGACGGTGAGCGCCTATCTGCAGGTGTATGACGAACTGCTGGGGCGTTCAGCCGTTATAGCGAGAGAGACTACAGGATAGGCTATGTGTGGGATTGCCGGGCTTTTCGATACTGTTGGACACAGCGAGTTCGACAAAAACCTGTTACAGGCTATGAACCAGACCCAGTTCCATCGCGGCCCTGATGAAGGGGGTGTGTTTCTGGAACCTGGCGTGGCACTGGCACACCGGCGTCTGTCTATCATCGATTTGTCCTCCGGCCAACAACCCATGTTCAGCGCCGATGGCAATGTATGCCTGGTGTACAACGGGGAAATCTATAACTTCGGTGAACTGGCGCAAGAACTCAAGGCCTGCGGATACCAGTTTCGCACCCGCTGCGATACTGAGGTCATCATTTACGCATGGCTGGAATGGGGTGAGGCCTGCGTAAAACGTTTTCGCGGTATGTTTGCGTTTGCGCTCTACGACAAGCGTCGTCAATGCGTCTTTCTGGCGCGGGACAGACTGGGCATCAAACCGCTTTTCTTCTCCATTCTGGACGGTCATACGTTGGTCTTTGGCTCAGAGCTGAAAGTCCTGAAAGCGCACCCTGGGCTGTCCCGTAAACTCGAGCCGCAGGCGGTCGAGGATTATTTCACCCTGGGCTATATTCCAGAGCCGAAAACGATCTATCGCAATGTCTACAAGCTAAGACCCGGGCATACGCTGCTGGTGGAGCGAGGCAAACCTGTCCCCGCCCAGCAAGAATACTGGGATGTGCCATTTACCCCCGTGGCTGTTGGCTCGGAAGCCGATTTATGCGATGAGCTTTATTCGCGCTTGCGCGAGGCTGTCGATATCCGGCTGGTGGCAGAGGTTCCGCTGGGCGCTTTTCTATCCGGTGGCGTGGATTCGAGTGCAGTGGTGGCTGCCATGGCGCAACTGCAGCAAGAGCCGGTCAACACCTGCGCCATCGGTTTCGATGTGGCCCAGTATAATGAGACGGATTTTGCCAGAGAGGTGGCGCAGCGCTACCACACCAATCATCTTGAACGCGTTGTCGCCAGCGATGATTTCGATCTGTTGGATACGCTGGCCGGTCTCTACGATGAACCCTACGCCGACAGTTCTGCGATTCCCACCTACCGCGTGTGCCAGTTAGCCCGCGAGCGCGTCACGGTTGCGCTATCGGGTGACGGCGGGGACGAGAACTTCGCCGGTTACCGCCGCTATCGCTGGCATATGAACGAGGAACGGTTGCGGGGTGCATTGCCGCTGGGCTTGCGCAAACCGGTGTTCGGTGCGCTGGGGCGGCTCTATCCGAAGCTGGACTGGGCGCCGCGGATATTTCGCGCAAAGACAACCTTTGAGTCTCTGGCGCGCAACTCGGTCGAAGCCTATCTGCACTCAGTGTCCCTGACCTCGGAGGCGCAGCGCAAGGCCATGTTCAGTGACGCCTTGCACCGGGAACTGCAGGGATATCGCGCGGTTGAGACATTCAACTATCACGCCGGTCGCAGCCCTACCGATGATCCGCTGTCGATGATCCAGTACCTGGACATGAAAACCTATCTGGTGGGCGATATTCTCACTAAAGTGGATCGCGCCAGCATGGCCCACTCACTGGAAGTGCGGGTGCCTCTGCTCGATCACAAGTTTGTGGAGTGGGTATCGGGGCTGCCAGTGAATTACAAACTGCGGGGCCAGGAAGGCAAGTATATTTTGAAGAAAGCGCTGGAACCTCATCTGTCCCGGGATGTTCTGTATCGCCCTAAAATGGGCTTCGGCGTTCCACTGGGTAAATGGTTCCGCGGCCCACTAAAGCAGCGGCTGCGGGAATCCCTGCTGGAGGGCGGGCTGGCCCAGACTGGCCTGTTCAACCAGAACTACCTTGAGAAACTGGTGAACGAACACCAGTCGGGTTTGCGCGAATACAGTGCACCGCTGTGGTCCCTGATGATGTTTCAGGCAGCCATCGCCGACGACGACTTCACGGTGAGATGAAGCGCATGCGTTTGGGGCTGGTCGGTCCGCTGCCTCCACCCAATGGCGGGATGGCGATGCAAACCCTGCAACTCGCGCGCCTGTTGGGCGACGAGGGACTCGAGGTGGAACTGGTACAAACCAATGCCCCTTACTGGCCAGCGGTGGTGGCAAGGCTGAAGGGAGTGCGTGCTTTTTTTCGCATCATGCCGTATTTGTGGCGTATCTGGCGCCTGGCGGGCAGGACAGACGTTATTCACCTGATGGCGAACTCTGGCTGGTCCTGGCAGTTGTTTGCCGCGCCGGTTATCTGGATCGGCTGGCTGCGAAAAACCCCGGTCATCGTCAATTACCGCGGCGGCGAGGCCCGCGAATATCTCAGTGCCTCAGCGCGCTGGGTTAAACCCTCCCTGGCCCGGTCGGCGCAACTGGTTGTACCTTCGGGTTTTTTGCGGCAAGTGTTCAGTGAATTTGGCGTCGCCGCGGCGGTTATCCCGAATATCATCGATCTGGAGATGTTCTACCCGGCCGCGACGCAATCCCGTGACAACGTATTCACCCTGGTCATTACCCGCAATCTCGAGCCCATCTATGGCCTGGATACCGCGATACGTGCACTGGCGCTGGCCCGGGAAGCGGTGCCGACCCTGCATCTGAAGATTGCCGGCAGTGGTCCACAGCAGGCCGAGTTGCAGCGGCTGGTTGAGCAACTGGGCCTCGGCGATGCGGTCGCCTTTCTCGGGCGGCTCGAGCGCCAGCAGGTTGTCGATCTGTATCACGGCGCGGATGCGATGCTGAACCCTTCCAGAGTCGACAATATGCCCAACTCCGTGCTCGAGGCGCTGGCCTGCGGACTGCCGGTGATATCCACCAATGTGGGGGGCGTGCCGTACATCGTCCAGCACGGACAGACAGCGTTGCTGGTGCCGCGCGACGATGCTGGCGCCATGGCAGATGCGATAGTAAAACTCTATACCGACACCACACTGCGCAACGCGTTGCGGGAAAAAGGGCGCCGTGCCGTCGCACAGTACGCCTGGGAAGAGGTCCGGCCGCTATGGCTGTCGCTGTACAATACGCACACGGTGGCGGCATGAGTCTCTATACCAAACTGGCAGCCGGTTGCCTGTTCCCCCTGCATGAGCGACTGAAGGGGCACACTTCAGTCGCTGTTATGCGCGCCATGGAGCGGTCGCAGTGGCTGCCGGCGGCCGAGTTGGAACAGCTGCAGATTCGACGCCTTCGAGAGTTTCTGGTTCGCATTGGGCGCGACGTACCGTATTACCGCGAACTTTTCGCCGAACGTGCTTTTGATCCCTCCCAGGTGAGCAGTATCAGCGACCTGCAGCGATTGCCGCTGACAGGCAAGGCTGATATTCGCGGCAATATGGAGCGCCTGAAAGCTGATAACGCGGGCGGTCTGGAGAAGTTCAGCACCGGTGGCTCCAGCGGCGAGCCGCTGATCTTTTACCGCGGCAAGGAGCGGGTCAGTCACGATGTGGCCGCAAAGTGGCGGGCCACCCGCTGGTGGGGCGTGGATATCGGCGATCCGGAAATTGTCGTGTGGGGATCGCCGATCGAGTTGGGGTCGCAGGACAGGGTGCGCCTGGTGCGAGACAAAATACTGCGCACTGAGCTGTTGTCTGCGTTCGAGATGTCCAATGCCAATTTGCTGCAATTCACGCAGCGCATCAGGAAACTCAAGCCGCGTATGCTGTTCGGGTATCCGTCGTCATTGGCGTTGATGGCCAAGTATGCGACGAGCAACGGCTACGCGCTCGACAAGCTTGGCATCAAGGTGATTTTTGTCACCTCGGAACGACTCTATCCCTACCAGCGCGAGGCGATTGAAACCGCTTTTGGGGCGCCTGTGGCCAATGGCTACGGTGGCAGGGATGCCGGCTTTATCGCGCACGAGTGCCCGGACGGCGCCCTGCATATTACGGCGGAAGATATAGTGGTTGAAATCGTGTCTGAGGATGGCAAAGTAATGCCACTTGGACAAAAGGGGGAGATCGTCATTACACACCTGAGCACCGGTGACTTCCCCTTCGTGCGTTATCGAACCGGTGATGTCGGAAGCCTGTCGCAGCAGACGTGTAGCTGTGGCCGCGGCCTGCCTGTGTTGGCTGAAATCGAGGGTCGCTCAACGGACTTCGTCAGGGCTGCTGACGGTACTGTGCTGCACGGTCTGGCCCTGATCTATGTACTGCGCGAAATTCCCGAGGTGGAAGAATTCAAGATTGTGCAGGAATCGCTGACCAGAATTACACTGCAACTGGTTACCTCGAGCAGGGAGACCGCGCAGTTGGAGCGTACCGTCACAGAACAGTTCAGGCGCCGATTGGGGGATTCCCTGGTCATAAACTTCGTATACGTCAGTAAAATAGAACGAGAGGCCTCGGGCAAATTTCGCTATGTTGTCAGCCAGCTTGCAAATTAGCCCGGCGGACCGGGAGAAAACCTGATGCGCGACATCATCATTACCGTGATGGTATTCGGTATGTTGCCCTTCATTCTGCGCTACCCGTGGTATGGCGTGCTGGCCTGGTCCTGGCTCAGCTATATGAATCCCCACCGATTGGCCTGGGGCTTTGCTTATAATATGCCCTTCGCCCAGATAGTTGCGATTGTGCTGCTGATCTCTCTGGTTATCAGCAGGGAAAAGAAATCGCTTCCGGCAAACCCGCTGGTCGTGGTCTGGGTGATATTCCTGATTTGGCTGATGATTTGTACAGTGTTCGCGGTCTACCCCGAACTGGCCGTTGAGCAGTTGATTAAAGTACTGAAGATACAATTGATCACTTTTGTCACCTTGATGCTGATGCGCGATTTCCAGCGTGTAAACCAGCTGATATGGGTGATTGTTTTTTCTATTGGCTTCTACAGCGTCAAAGGCGGGATATTTACGTTTATGACGGGCGGTGGATACCACGTCTTTGGCCCCTCTGGCAGTGACATCCAGGAGAATAACGCGCTGGCGGTTGCGATATTGATGATCGTGCCGCTAATGTTATACCTGAACAGGTTTCCGCCCAGGCCATGGGTGAAGAAAATCATGCCCTTTTGCATTTTCTTCAGTCTGGCCTCGGTAATCGGGTCGCAGTCCAGGGGCGCGGTGTTGGCGATTCTTGCGGTCGGTGGCTATTACTGGTGGAAGTCCAGCAGCAAGTTAATGACAGCAACGGTGTTTGTATTTCTGACGATGCTTGCCTTGATGTTCATGCCCCAGAGTTGGCATGACCGTGTTGACTCCATCTCCGAGTATCAGGAAGACTCCTCCTCAATGGAGCGTATCCGGGCGTGGCAATACAGTATCGCAATCGCCAGTGATCGGGTGACAGGCGGTGGTTTCTCGTCCTGGTCACTGCAAAACTACTATCAGTACGGTATTGAGGCCGATAAGGCATTTGTCGCGCACAGTATTTACTTTAGCGTACTGAATGATGGGGGGTGGCCAGGGTTAATCCTGTTCCTGATAATCCTGTTTTTGATGTGGCGACAACTCAGCGCTGTGATAAAGCTGACCAAGGACGATCCTGATCGGGCGCAGTACAATTTCCTCGCAAAGATGCTGCAAATTTCACTTGTTGCCTTCCTGGCCGGCGGAGCGTTCCTCAGTCTGTCCTACTTTGACCTGGCGTGGCATTTTATGGCGATCACTATTACGCTTAACCATCTCGCCAAGTCGCCGCATGAACATATCGATGTGCCGAACCAGAAACCCAGAGTTGCAAGGCGTGGGGTGCGAGCTCCCCCGCGTGGACAAAATGTGCAACTTTCGGGTGAGTCCTAGGTGTTCATGTCGTGAAAAGCCTGTATACCAATCTCGTTACACGGATGCTGCCGCTGGTGTTCAGCGCATGTCGCGCGCAGAGATTGTCCATTCTCATCTATCACCGCGTCCTGCCTGAACGTGACCCAATGCGTCCCGGAGAGCCGACGATAGACGAGTTCGATGTACAAATGAAGATAGTCCGCGAGTACTTCCATGCGCTGCCGCTGGTTGAAGCAGTGGAGCGACTGCAAGCGGGGACGCTCCCGGATAGCGCAGTCTGTGTCACCTTCGACGATGGTTACGCGGATAATGAGACCCATGCGATGCCGGTGCTGAAGAAGTACGGCATACCCGCTACGGTATTTGTCAGCACAGGTTTCCTGAACGGCGGGCGCATGTGGAATGATTCCGTGATTGAAGTCGTGCGGAATTACCAGGGTGAGGTGCTGGACCTGAGGGAACTTGACCTGGACTGTTACACCGTAAGATCGGATGAACAGCGCAGAGCGGCAGTCGATATTATCCTGCGTCAGATCAAGCACCTGGACCCTCAGATCAGGATCGAACTGGTGAATGATATTCAGACGCGAGGCGCGGCGTTGCCTGATGATCTGATGTTAACCGATGCACAGTTGCGATCGCTGGTACACAACGGTGTTGCCATTGGTGCGCACACAGTGAACCACCCGATTCTATCCAGCATATCGACTGACGCCGCGCGCAGCGAAATTGAAAACAGTAAACGCTATCTGGAAACACTGCTGCAGCAACCAGTAGACGCATTCGCCTATCCCAATGGCAGGCCGCAGCTTGATTACGGGGTCGAGCATCGCGACATGGTGCGAGAGCTCGGTTTCAAAGTGGCGGTATCCACGCATTGGGGAGTGGGCACAGTCCTGAGTGATCGATACCAGTTGCCCCGATTTACTCCCTGGGACAGGCATCCGCTTAAGTTTGCCGGTCGTATGCTGGCAAACTACCGGCGACTTGATCCACTGCTTGATTGAGTGCTGCCCGCTCTGTTCTGAATGAATCGCCAATTGCTGGCGATCATTCTCTTGTCGCTGTGGGGCGCCGCTAGTCTTTCGCTTCTACTGCGGGTTTTCTTGCACTTGCACCTTCGCTGCCGGTGCGGTCGTTTTTGCAGGCGCCTGCGCTGATGATCCCCACTGACCGGCTGCAATCAGTTTGTTTTTTAACCCCGGTAACGGCATGCCTGCGCCGTACACAGTGTTGGCCACCTGCTTTGCCTCATCGTACTGTTCGAGTTCTACCAGCGTCAGCCCCATATTATAGAGCGTGAGGATGTCGTCCGGCCGCAGGTCATTTGCCTTGCGGTAGACGAACAGGGCTTTCTCGTACTGCTGCGACTTGTGTAGCAGCAAGCCGAACATCATATAGGGGATAGGGTCATTGGGGCTAAACGCCATGGCCCTCTGCATCTGGCACTCTGCGGGCGGTACCTGCGATTTTTCAGGCCACTCCCAGAACATCATGCGATACTTCATCGCACTGTGCAGTGCCCGGTGGTGATTGGGCCAGGCCATCAGTGTATAGGCAATATCGTTGATCGCGGAGGAGGTATTCCCTGACTCCAGGTTTTCCACCTCGGGTGTAAAGTGCGCATTCTCAACCACTTCGAGCTCTGCGGGAAGGTTTGCACGCCGCAGGTAATCATACGGGCCGAAGCCAATACTCTTGCCCACACATTTTTCTCCCTCCAGCGTCTCGCCTACCCACGGCGCTCTTTCGTCGGCATGTGCCATTGGGTTGAGACAGCTTGCTATCAGGAGCACCAGTGCGGAGTGGCGAACATGACTTTTGCTAGGCAGTGCGGGCATATTGTCGCTCGAGAATAGTGAATAGGTGATTAATCTTATCGCAATTGATCCCTGCGTGTAAGGTTTGTGCCGGAATGTCACAGTGAGCGTCGGTTGGTCTGCGTGTCAACACACGGGTGCCTCCACGTCGATATCCACAACACAGTTTCTGGCACTCAGTCGCAGCAGAGTGGATCTGGCCTTGCGGTAGGCCGCATCGGCATCTTTCATAAGCTCTTCGTCGACAGGCCACTGCTCGTAATGCGATGCTTCCCTGCTGATACGGCACTCCCTGAGTGTTGCCGATGTGTCGCCGTATCGCTCGCGTGATGTGTTTTGCTGCAGACTGTAAGTGTCGGACAATGGCGTCGCCAACTGCAACCAGTCGCTGAGACTGCCCAGACATTCGTTTGAACGGCGCTTGATCGATTCTGCATCGAGGTAAAAGAAATCCCGTTCCATGGCGCTGGCGATCGATTCCAACATGGCCAGTCGCTCTATGTAATAGCGGGTTGCGAACGCCTCCGAGTTAAACTCGTGGACTGGATCCGTGTCGCGGTAGAGCTTCAATATACTGGGAATAACAACGCGAGGCTGTCGCAGACAGAAAATCGCTTTCGCCCTGCGGCTGTTCAGAAGCTCGGGAGAAATGTAGTGGTCATTGTGCAGTATTTTGTCAAACATATAGGAGAACCCCGGTTTGGGATTTTCCTGCTCAAAGTACAGCAGCTTCTGCCGGATCGGGCTTTTCCAGCTGTGGTAGCCGATATGCATTTCATAGTAACCGCAGATGGCGGGATTAGAGCCCATAATATGACCGAACAGGCTGGTGTAGGCCCGCATATGGCTCAACAGGAATATGTGTGTTTTTGGCAGCGCTATGGCAGCGACTTTTTGAACTTTTGGGAGTATTTCGAACATGGCGCGACTCTGGGTGCTGGCGTCGTTCACAAAGTGCTTTTGGCGGATGCGTCGCCAGGTTTGAACCAGGCTCGCACGGTGAGATACACCGTGTAGGCCAGCCACCGAGGGTTGAACCCATTAAGAAGGGCGGCCCTGGCATACTGGGCCGCGCTCCTGTGCCGACTATTCTCGGCAAGCATGGTCGCGGCATGCTTCATTTCGTAGGTTTTACCACGGCAGCAGAAACGCACAATCGCATCCTGCTGGCAAAGGGAGATTCCCTTGTCGTAGACTCGCATCTGATACAGCTTTTTCTGCATGCTGGAGCTGACGGTCGACATGTTATTTTTGGCGTTGATGTCCGGAATATTGTGCAGCGAAGAGTAGCGGGTGCTGTAAAGAATAACGCGGGCGGCATCGAGGGCGCGGATATAGATGTCCCGGTCATTTTCGTAGCGTATACTTTCGTCCATTCCTCCCAGTGATTCATAAAAATTGCGTTCGAATATGCTGCAGTTCAGGTGGGCAAATCCGCCGGCGGACAGCAAAAATTCAGTGTCGACAAAGTAGCTGTCCTCTATATTTCGTGGCCGGTGCACGGCTCTTGGTATAAGCGCATCCAGCCATACATTCTGTGTCTGCATAACGCCGTTTGAATCTACAGCTCGCTGGTTGCTGTAGTGCAAGTCCACTGGCTTGTCTGAGGCCGTGATTGCTTCGAAGACATGGTCGAGATAGTGCTCATCCGTCCACTGGTCATCATCGTCCAGAAAGCACAGGTAGCGTCCCCGGGCATTGTGGGCGCCGAAGTTCATGGTGTAACTTTGACCATGACCATTTGGCCGGTGCAGGAGCCTGAGGAAGGTCACTTGCTGATGCTGCTGTTCCAGCCGTGCATACTGAGCCATGTTTGCATCGTTGGAGCCGTCGATCACTACGATGATTTCCTTGTGTGCAAATGTCTGTTGCAGCACAGAGTTCAGCGCGACCAGGAACAGCTCAGGCCGGTCACGGGTGGAAATTATGATGGAGAAAAAAGCGTCCTTTTCCTCTGATACCATTGCCGACTCGTTTCATTATTAGGGTGTAAACGGGCTTTGCAGCGCCGTTAGTCACCAGAAGCACACGCACCCATTGAGTGGCGCGACACGATGAAAGACATTGTAAAGGCTTGTCTCCCGCCCTGTCTCAGGAATTTTATGGATTAGTGGGAGGTACTTGGGAAGGCGCTCACAATTTGGATATAAATGTGTGTAATATGAGCGCCATCGCTGGCATAAACGACTCTCGGGATCCTTTCACTATTCCGCTGGTTGCTGCTCCAGTGTGTCCCGATAGCGCAGGTTGCGTATTGTCCTGATGATAGCCCGAAAAGAGCGCGTCGATCGAGGGGATTTCCGGTAAAAAAACAGCCGCCAGTGACTGAGTCTGAGTAATGAAGCGAGAGAGTAGAGCCCGAGTGCTGGTGTTGGATGCGGATTTGGTTCCGTGCCTGACCATCGCCCGTTCCCTGTCCGCGCGCGACTGCATTGTCGATACTGCCAGCCATACGCTGAGGCCGTTGAGTCGTTACTCGAACTCTGTGGAGGACGTTTTCCAGTACCCCGATCCGTTGGCAGCTCCCGAAGCCTTTGTCGAGTGGCTGCTTGAGCATGCCCGTACCCGACATTACGATCTGGTAATCCCGGTTACCGAGCGCAGTCTTGTGGTGTTATCAGATCGTCGCGAACGTCTGACACATATCAATATTGCCATGCCCTCGGCGCCCAGCCTGGAAATTGCACTGGACAAGGCCCAGACGCTGTCGCTGGCTGACGAGGTCGGTGTGACAAGACCGCGCGGCGTCACATTGGAGGCTCTGGACGAACTGGACGAGTTGAAAAAATCACTGAAATTCCCCGTCGTGCTGAAACCTGCCCGTTCAATAGGCTCCGCCGCAGGCGCTGCAAGCCAACTGCAGGTCAGTTACGCGTTTGATGCCGCTGAACTGGAGGCGGGATGCATGCACGCATTGCGGTTCGGGCCGGTGCTACTGCAGGAGTTCTTTTCCGGGGTCGGGGTCGGTATCGAGCTGATAGCCAGGCGAGGGAAAATTGGGTATGCGTTCCAGCATCGTCGTCTGCACGAAGTACCTTTGACCGGGGGTGGCAGCAGCCTGCGAAAGAGTGAACCGGTAATGCCGCAGTTGCTGGAGGCGTCAGAGCGCCTTATCGCCGCCCTGGATTGGAGTGGTGTCGCCATGGTGGAGTTCAAGATGGACCCGGTGACCCAGCAGTTCTGCCTGATGGAAATCAATGGGCGATTCTGGGGGTCTCTGCCGCTGGCGGCAGCTGCCGGTGCCGATTTTCCCTCCATGTTGCTGGATCTGGAACTGGACGATGAACTCACGCCCTGTGCCCCCTATCGCAACAATATTTACTGCCGCTTGTTGTCCAGGGATCTGGCATGGTATGAAGCTGTCCTGCGCGGTGGCACAGACGGGCGTATCGTGAATGTCCCCGGTGGCTGGGAAGTATTCAGGGAGCTGGGATTGTTCTTTAATCGTGGGCACCGGTTCGACGTGCAAAGTCTGCGCGACCCCCTGCCAGGCCTGGTCGATATCGGCAGGCTACTGAAGGGCTATTCACAGCGGTTGGTTACCCTTTTCAGGGAGGCCAGCTTCTTTGCCCGGCAGCGTCGGGCCTGGAAAAAGGGCAAAGTGTCCAAAGGTATTGCCCAGGCAAGCTCAATGCTGTTCCTGTGTTATGGAAATATCAACCGCAGTGCGCTGGCTGACGTGATGGTGAGGGGATATGCAGAGGATTCGGGAATAGCCGTCATCTCGGCGGGATTTCATCACCACCCTGACCGGCCGTCGGACCCGGTGATGGTCGACGTTGCGGGACAGTTCGGCGTCGATATGAGCGCCATGCGATCGACCCGGGTCACTGAGCAGATGCTACAGGACAGCGATATCATCTTTGTGATGGAGAAAAGCCACTACGACAGATTGATCGCTGTGGATCCACGGCTTGCCGAAAAAGTCTATCTGTTGGGTGCTCACCCCAACACGTCGGGCTGGCCTGCGGAGATAGCCGATCCGTATGGTCAGGCCCAGGGCAGCTATGTGGCATGCTACGATCGAATCGCCGAGGCAGTCGATATTATCAAGGCCGTTATAGCGGAGCGGACTGGTGCCTAGTGTGATCTCGTATGTCTGAAAACAACGGAAAAATACTGATAGGACTCGGTTCCGGTCGCTCTGGCACTGCCTCCCTGACGTCGTTGATCGATCGCCAGCCCGGTGCCATTTGTTTTCATGAAATGAATCCATCGAATGCAGTTTTCAGCGGCAATCCGCAACCGCATTTGAATGCCATTCGCGAATACCAGGCGCTGTTAAACGGGGGGGAAACCGCCAGGCTGTCAGTCGACTATTCGCGCCCGTCGACCGTCAAAACCTATGAAAGACTGCAAACGATGGGGCCGGTAAAGGTGATAGGCGATATTGCATTCTATTACCTGAATTACATCGAGGAGTTGTTTCAGGTCGCGCCCGAGTGCGTGGCCGTCTGTATGAAACGCGATAAGGCGTCCACTGTCGCCAGTTGGTTGAAAAAGTCCTCTATTGGCCGCTGGCGATCACTGTGGCTGGCAGACAAATTGAAATCGTGGATCACGCGAATGCCCTTTCATACCGAGTACAACTTCTGGCAAGAGCACGACGGCAGCCGCTGGATGAAAGATCCGGTATGGGATAGCTGCTTTCCGAAGTTTGACGCAGCCTCCAAAAAAGAGGCTATTGAGATGTACTGGGATTACTACTATCTCGAGGCGGATCGATTACAGAGGAAATACCCCGATCGGTTCTGGATCTTCGACGTCGGTGAACTGAGTGAGCCACAAGGCCAGAAGCGTATTTTGTCATTGCTGGGTATTCCAGAGGAAGATATGGTTATTGGCGAAAAAGTGCATTTACACCAGTCGGGTATAAAGTCCGGCGGCGTACCGGGCTAGTTTGAAAACAGGAAAACGAGAGGCATGAAGAACAGCGATATCCAGCTCTTTCCGCGATTTCTGGGAGAGGAAGGCGAACGGTTTTTTACATTGCAGACTCGTTGTCGGGAGTACCCGAAAGCGCATATCGTCTATGTGCCGCCTTTTGGAGAGGAGATGAACCGCTGTCGTGCACTGGTGTCACAACAGGCCAGGGGGTTCGCCGAATCAGGGTATTCCTGCACCATTATCGATTTTTACGGGTCCGGTGACAGCGAGGGTGAACTGCGAGATGCGTCGCTGGATATCTGGCAGGGGAATATTCGGCTTACCCTGGAAACGCTGCAGCGGGAAACTCCCGCTCCTGTCATCTTGTGGGGGCTGCGTCTGGGCGCACTTATCGCAATGGACTTTGCCGCGAAATCGACTATCGATATCCAGAATATTATCCTGTGGCAGCCGGTGGTGTCGCCTGAACGCTATGTTACGCAGATACTGCGGCAGCGCGTTGCCGCGCTGGTAGGCAAGGATCTCGCGCCCGAGACGACGTCCCAGATTCGGAAGAAACTGTCTGACGGCGAGTGCGTGGAAATTTCCGGATATACTGTCGGTGGTGTGCTGATTCAGGATATTGAAAACCTGTCGCTCGCTGGGATGACAGCACTGTGTTCAGGGAAGGTGCACTGGCTGGAGCATGTCAGTGAGCCCGGCGCGGCGCCCACAGGTGCAACACTGAAGGCCGTAGAAAAGCTCAGGGGCCTGCAGAATGATGTTGTGGTGCATCCGTTTACCGGGCCGCAGGTTTGGCAACTGCATAAGCGCGATGCGCTCCCTGAACTGATTTCGGTTACCAGCGGTTTGCTGTCATGAGTACACAATCGATGAAAGAGATTCCACTGGTGTTTGACTGTCAGGGCGAGGACCTGATCGGGATTGTACATCGCCCACAGCGACCGTCTGAAATTGGTGTGCTGACGATAGTCGCTGGCGGGCCACAGTACCGGGCCGGCGTAGGTCGTGGAATGGTGAGTCTGGCGCGCAGTCTGGCCCGCCACGGTGTGCCGGTGATGCGTTTTGATTACCGCGGACTCGGCGATAGCAGTGGAGAATTCCAGGGATTTGGCGATATCGCCGAGGACATCCAGGCGGCTGTAAAAGCGTTTCGCCAGGAGGTTCCCCAGGTACAAAAAGTTGTGTTATGGGGAGGGTGCGATGCGGCCTCCGCAGCGATGATTCACGGGGCGAAAGTGTCGGGCGTGGAGAGTTTGATTCTGGGCAACCCCTGGGTGAGTACGCAGGAGATCCGCTCCGCCGTGCTCAGAAAGCACTACACCCGGCGTCTGGGCGAAGCGCAGTTCTGGCGAAAACTGTTGCGTTTCGAGTACAACCTGTTCGATTACACCTTGGCGGGAATGAAAAAAGTGGCGTCACGCCTCGCGCGCGTGTTTTCCGGGTCTCAATCGCCTGCGACGCAGCAGGCCTTCGAAAGCGAGGGTCGGCCGATCGATCGCATGCTGACGGGTTTGCGGGATTTTCAAGGCCCGGTGTTATTCCTGATGAGCGGACGCAGCCTGGTTACCAATGAATTTGATGAGTTGATAAATGGCGATTCAGCCTGGCAGGCGGTTTACGAGCGCCCATCATGCCAGCGCATCGACCTTCCAGAGGCAGACCAAACCTTTTCTGATGGTGACTCCAGGGAACGCGTGAATCAAGCCATTCTCTCCTGGCTCAGGGGCCTGAACACCAGTAGTCACCAGTAATTCATGACTGAACGGGGTAGCTGCGAAGTATCACTGCGACACCGCCCTGGCATTCAAGGTCTATTCCAATCGTTGGCGATAGCGTATTACCCAGCCCTGAGTTTTTTTGCCAGTTGCTTCAGGGTGTGGCCTGCGAGCAGGGCGAGGCCTGCCGGCGTGCGCGGGTTGTAAGCGGCCAATCCATATTGCTCCTTGCGCACGGACATCCAGTCCGCTTTATAGGCATCATCGCCTGACAGGTAATCGATGCGGGCAATACCGTCCTCCTCAATCACCCGCTGCATCATATGTGCGGTAAGGACAGTGCCGGGTGACAGGCCTTTGTAGTCTTCATGGTAGGCGAGTTTGAATATGTAGGCAGTACCTTCGCACACCAGCCAGATTTGACTGGCAACCGATTGCCCGTCGTAACTTGCAATTCCCAGTCGCAGCCATCCCCGGTCTGACGACAGTCGCAGTAGCTCGGGAATGAAATCCTGGTAGGGCTCTTCATGTTTCCAACTGTTGTTGTATACCGTTACGTAGCGGGCGATCGCACTCTCCAGCGCATCTCCTCCCTCGATGATTTCCAGCGAACCGCGGTCGTCGGCGAGAAATTTTTTTGTCTTGCGAGCCAGAGTGTTCCGCAGTTTCGAAGGCCGCGACGCCAGGTAGGACGGATACGAGCGCGTCTCAATGTCGTGAATCCAGTTTCCGAAGCAGAAAAAATCGTGGCGGCCCTTCCATCCGGACTGACTGAGGGCTTCGCGCAACAGTGAAAACTCGGGTGCCCCGGATTCCATCGGCGCAAGCGTCAGCGTAGAAATACGCTCCGTGCGTGCAAGATAGCGAAAAAGTGCCTGCAACAGCTCTTTTGGTGTGTCCGAGCTGATGATGGGCGAGTAGCTTGAGGTGTAGAATGTGCAGAGCGAGGAGGCACGCTTATGCGGCGAACTGATCTTCAGCGGGCAGGCGACAAAATTGTCCGGCCCCAGCCTCGCAATGTAAATGATAGCCTGATCGTTTTCGTCTAGTGCATGGGAGGCCAGATTTTTGAGCCAGTGTTCGCCATACTGCAGGTTTCTGGCTTCGTACCTGGAAAATGCACGCTGCAGCGGCGCATCCAGCGAGTCCTGTCCGAGAAGCAACTTCTCAATTCGAATGTGATGATGTGGGTCAGCCAACGGATTGATGCCGGGGTTTGATCAATAAAACACTATCGATGAAAAGGCGGAGAATGGCAATACTTCTGTCGATTATGATAGCCTGATCGCATTTTCCGGCTTGAGAAGACAGGATTGCAGGGTTAGCATGAAAGTCGATGCTCGCTGGCCAGCGTGTCATTCAATACTAGTAGTGTGAAATATGGATATTCAATCAGATGTCATTGCAATCCTGCAATCAAACCTGGGTATTCCAGCCGGAGCGATTCCCGCGCATCCAGACACCCGCATTCTGGGTGCGATTCCGGAAATGGATTCGATGTCTGTGGTCGGGATTTTGGCCAGCCTGGAAGAACAGTACGGCATCATCGTCGATGACGATGAAATCGACGCCGATGTTTTTGCCACTGTCGGTAGCTTGACTGCATTTGTGGAGTCCAAGCTCGGCTAGGCGATGAACCCCGGAGACTTCAGCATAAACGGCAGTTTTCTCGAGCATCGAGGCAGAAAGCTATTTTATCTTCTGTTGGAACCAGTCGCTGCCAGTGCGCAGGGTTCGATACTGTTCCTGCCCCCCTTCGCCGAGGAAATGAACAAGTCCCGCCATATTGTGGCCAGTCAAGCGCGTGAGTTTGCCGCTGCAGGCCACAGGGTGATGCTGCTCGATGTCACAGGTTGTGGCGATGCCGGCGGCGACTTTTCAGACGCCTCATGGCAGGTCTGGCTGGAGGATGCACTTTTTGCTGCCGATAAACTCGTCGCGATGGGAGCTGTGCCCCTGAATCTATGGGGACTGCGACTGGGAGCACTGCTGGCCTGTGAAGTGTCGCGACTGCGGTCAGATGTACAACAGCTGCTGCTCTGGCAGCCGGTGCTTAACGGTGAGCAACAGATTGACCAGTTTCTGCGCCTGAAGACAATGGTATCGGCCGTCAATGGCACCGTCAGTTTTGATCGCAAAACGCTGTGGAGCGAATTGCGAGCGGGGCGCTCGCTGGAAGTTGCCGGGTATGATCTTTCTTCCGCAATGGCTCTCGAATTGGCAAAAGTCCGGCTCAACGATCTCAACCCCGTTTGCCAGCAGGTACACTGGCTGGAGATCAGCGCACTGTCCGGCGACACGTTTCCGGTTGCCGCCCAGAGCGTTATTTCTCACTGGCAACAGCAGGGTGTCAATGTCGGCAAGCGCAGTATAGCGGGAGATCCTTTCTGGCGAACAGTCGATGCAGGTATCAATGCATCACTGCAACAATGCTCTTCCGATGTGTTGGCGCTGCAGTGACATCTTATAGCGAACAGGCAGTGGTCTTTGAGTGCGCAGGCGATCGCCTGGTGGGGATCACTGCGGTTCCAGAGGTGGCTGCGGACATCGGTGTGCTGATTCTCGTGGGTGGGCCGCAGTACCGCGTCGGAAGCCATCGACAGTTCACGCTGTTGGCAAGAAGCCTCGCCGAGGCGGGTTTTGCCTCACTGCGGTTTGATTACCGTGGTATGGGTGACAGTGAGGGCAAGAAGAGCGAGTTTGACGATACAGAGGACGATATTGCCGCCGCTATCGATGCCTTTATCCGAAGTGCGCCCGGCGTATCGAGGGTAGTATTGTGGGGGCTTTGTGATGCGGCCTCCAGCGCCCTGATTTTTGCGCACCGCCATCCCCGCGTGGCCGGCCTGATTCTGTTGAATCCATGGGTTCACAGCGGCAACTATTCACCACAGGTCAAGCTGGCGCATTATTATCGTCCTTCGCTGTCAACGCGAAACCAGTGGCGACGTTTGTTGTCCGGGCAAATAAAGCTGGTCCCGGCTTTTGCAGAATTGGCCAGAGACAGTGTGGCCTTACTTGGAAAGTCCTCGCATGGCCGTGGTTGGAAGAGTGCCACGCGTTCGTTTGTTGAGGTCATGCAGGAAGGTCTTGAGCAGTTTCAGCATCGGATCCTGATTGTACTGAGTGAGGCGGACCTGACAGCGCGGGAATTTTCGACACTGATTGCGCAGGACCCGGCCTGGAAACGCACAGTCGCAAAGCCAACAGTGAGCATTACTACACTGGCTGGGGCAGATCACACCTTCTCGCAGCGACCCTGGCAGGAAGAGGTTTCACGGATGACCATTGAGTGGGTGGCACAACAGTAAGATGAAACGCTTTTCCTCGCGGTGTCGCTACCGCGAATCGATCCCTGAGTGCCCCTGCATCCACAGTTCAAAGACGGTGAGAATCCACACCAGTTCGCCATAGTAGGCGGCGTGTTCGCTCTGGTGCATCTCTATCGCCTTGTCGATAAACGCAGGTTTGATCAAGCGCCTGTTCTTGAGTTTCAGCAAATTGTCATAGGCCAATTCACGCAGTGGTTGATAGTTTCGCATCCAGACACCGAAGGGGAGGCCAAAACCTTGCTTGGTCTTTTCTATGGTCTCCCGGGGCAACCAGCCTTTTAGCGACTCCTTATAGAAATGGCGCAAATCATTCCCTTTTATTTTCCAGGCGCTGGGTACCTCGCAGGAAAACTCCACCAGCTCGTCATCGAGCATGGGATAGACCACGTCCACACCGGCCAGCGCGCACATATGACTGACCTTGCGCAGGTCGTTATCTGCCAGAGTGATCTGCCAATCCAGATACAGCATTCTATTCAGGCTGGAGGCCGGTTCCGGCCGTTGATAAATCGAACGAAGAAGGTCAAGGGGCAGCGCTGTATCAACAGCTCGCAGGACCTCATCGGGGAATATTTCGGCGGCTGCATGACGGTGCAGGAAATTGTAGCTTTGCAGCCGATCCGGAAGCGGTGTATTGGCCTGCGCGATATAGCTCTGCGCTTTGGCTGCCAGCGGCACGCCGGATGGCATACCATTCACAAGCGGATCAATCAGGCCTTTGCGCAACAGTGCCGGAACTTTCGCATAGTATTCGAATACGCGCTGTTTCAGGTAGCGTTCGTTGCCGCCAAAAAACTCGTCGCCACCGTCCCCGGCTAGCAGTGTTTGCACACCGTCATCGGCGGCCATTTTGGCACAGAAATACGCCGGTAGAGCAGAGGAATTGCCAAAGGGCTCATCGTAGCTGGTGGCAATCGTGGGTAGAGCATCCACGACATCCTCGGGTGTGACATAGTATTCATTCAGTTCAACGCCAAAGTGCCTGGCGGTGATTCTGGCAAATGCCATTTCATCATAGCCCTCTGCAGCAAAGCCGATCGAGTAAGCGGTCGCCTGCCCCTCACGCAGTTCAGAAAACATACCGACAACAGTGGAACTGTCGAGTCCGCCG
Organism: uncultured Halioglobus sp.; assembly: GCA_963976735.1. Classification (GTDB taxonomy): domain Bacteria; phylum Pseudomonadota; class Gammaproteobacteria; order Pseudomonadales; family Halieaceae; genus Marimicrobium. Next base: position 10,364 of record CAXBLZ010000008.1, on the reverse strand, counting down.
CTGAGAAACGCACCCACTTTTCCTGCCGACGGCAGGCAATTCTCGACAGACGACCTCAGCCTGGTGCGCAGTTGCTGCGCCAGCGCGTCGAAGGACTGCGTCTGCGTGGAGTCGGAGAATCGCGGGCACCAGTAGTTGACTCGCTGGGCTTTGCCGCCCCGATAGTCCAGGTAATGCGCAGCAGGTAGTTTGTGCAGATCGCGATAGACCGTACCCGGGCTCGGTACCATATGAAAGTACACGTAGTTGTATACGCCCTGTTCAAGCAGTTGCGGCTCGTCCTCGCTAGAGACCAGAGCTCCGCTGGCGAAACTGCCGAAGGCCAGCGCGCCATCGCTTGCATGGTAGTACATCGAGTGTTGGCCGAGGCGGTCGATACCCAGTAGTACGCGATCTGCCGCGGTATCGATGACTGCACAACAAAACGAGCCCAAGAGTCGTGTGAAGATGCCCTCTGCGTACTGCTCATAACCTCTCGCCAGTGCCGCGCCATTGCCTTGAGCGAGTGCCACCCCGGTGAGTTCACTGTCGCGAAATCGGGGGTAGCCGGCAATGATGGCGACGCCACCGCCAGCAAGCGGATGAGTGCTGCCGGAGGTGGCAAGTGCAAAAGTGGGTGTGCTTTCTACTGTTACAGGAAGTGGAGACTGCAGCGCAGCGCGCATGGCGTCCACGCAGTCTGCAGCGCGGATTGAACTGCCGGGAGTGCAGTGCCGGCCGATGATACTGTGTCGCGTGAATCCATTTTCGACACGTTTGCTATTGTCGGAGCGTTGTTTCATTGCAGTGAACTCGTCCACCAGATTCCGGGCCTGTAATGCTACCATTTGGCCTGCACAAGGGTAAGCAGACGGGTTCACATCCTGGGCAATCCGGTTCCGCCGGCGACCGCTGTTCTGGTGTGGCGGCTGTGCTGCACCCCGTTCCTGCTGATATCCGGGGCGAATGTGACAAGCTTAATAAAATGCGGGCATTTAGGTGGTGTGATGGAGAGGAATCTGACACAGTAACTCCATAAAAAGGTTGCTCGGCGTGCGGACAGCTCAAACGTGCTTTTTAATTCTTACGAGTTCATTTTTCTCTTCTTTCCGCTGTGTGCACTCGGCTTCTTCCTCTGTGCCAGAGTTTTCACCCTTGATACTGCCCTGGGATTTCTGGTGTTCGCCTCGCTGGGCTTTTACGCTTACTGGAAGCCCGCCTATCTGATCCTGTTGCTGTTTTCCATCGCCTTCAATTTTGCCATAGGCCAGGTTCTGTCCAGGGATAACTACTGGCGAAGGCGCAGTGTTTTGATCTTCGGTATCAGTGTCAACCTGGCACTACTTGGATACTTCAAGTACGCCAATTTCTTCGTCGACAATGTCAACACCGTATTTGGCACACACTGGGATGTGGGTACTATATTTCTACCGCTGGCGATTTCATTTTTTACATTCCAGCAGATCTCTTACCTGGTGGATGCGTGGCAGGGCAAGACTCACGAGTATAATTTTCTGCATTACGCGTTATTTGTCTGCTTTTTCCCGCAACTGATCGCGGGCCCGATCGTGCACCACCGGGCTATCATTCCACAGTTTATGAAGCCTGAAAACCTGACCCCGAGATGGTCCAATTTCGCCGTCGGTATCTCTATTTTCGCCATCGGACTGTTCAAAAAGACAGTGATTGCGGACAACCTTTCCGCCTACGTCGGGCCGGTCTATGACACCGGTACCGTCGGCGGTAACATCGATTTTTTCAGGGCCTGGGGAAGCTCGTTGGCCTATACGTTCCAGTTGTATTTTGATTTCTCCGGTTATTCCGATATGGCGATCGGTGCCGCACGGGTGTTCGGTGTGCGTTTGCCGGTAAACTTTTTCTCACCTTATAAATCGACCAGCATTATCGAATTCTGGCGACGCTGGCATATGACACTCTCGCAATTTCTGCGGGATTATCTGTACATCGCGCTCGGCGGGAATCGAAAGGGAAAGTATCGTCGCTACTTCAATCTGTTTCTGACGATGTTACTGGGAGGGCTCTGGCACGGTGCTGGTTGGCCATTTGTTGTCTGGGGCGGACTTCACGGAGGATACCTGATGGTCAATCACAGCTGGCGACACCTGATGTCCCGATTTGGCTGGAATCTTTCGGGGCATCCGGCTTACACGGTATTTGCCTGGTTGCTGACCTTTATTGCCGTGGTTTTTTCATGGGTATATTTTCGTGCCCCGACGCTGGAGCAGGGGAACCAGATCGCTATTGCCATGTTGGGGTTATCCGGATTTGAGATACCTGCAGGTATCCTGGCCAGGCTGGGTGATGTGGGGACGCAACTGGTGGCAATAGGATTCGTCCCTGTTCAGGGCGGTGGTACTATGATTGTGGGTAACTATCTCTGGGTGTTGGCGGTTGCTCCTGTCGCGCTGTTGCTGCCGAATGTCGCCCAGATATTCTCCCGGCACGAGCCGGTGCTGTACGAGAATGACAAGGCGTTCCGCACGCTCCGCTCCAGTAACCTGCTGAGTTGGGACTACAGTACCCGGTGGGCGGTGGCGATAGCGCTCGCGGGTGTGGCCGGTATTTTGACGCTGCAGCAAGTGTCTGAATTTCTGTACTTCCAGTTCTGATATGACGGCGAAATCTTACCTACTGCGCATATTGATCTTCGGGCTGCTGGCCTGTTGTGCTGTAGTCGGTATCAATTACGTGGCCGATCCCTACGGCATCACGGGTATGCAGCGCGTCCCCGGCTTTAACGAACACAAGATTGAGATCAACGAGCATACCCGGGTGCTGAAAAAATACCAGCCACTGTTGCGGGAACACAGTGCACTGGTGGTCGGGAACTCCCGTGTCGAATTGGGTATTGCGCCTGCACATGCCTGTTTTCGCGGCGCGGGAATGCAGCTATACAACCTCGGGATGCCTGGCGCCGAAGTAGAGACGCAACTCGCGTACGCGTTGAACCTGTTGTATCAGCAACCTGTGAAGACGGTGTTCCTGAGCCTCGATTTCACCGATTTTATCTCCACCAGTACGCTGCCACGCGACGGCGATTCCGCGCTTGACCGCGCGATGGCAGGATTCAGGTTCACGGCAGCGGGCGAGCAGAACCCCGACTATTACCAAAGCGTTCTGCGCGACTACTTCAAATCGCTGTTCTCGCTGGATGCGCTGGTGGCATCTGTCAGGACCATTGCCCTGCAGAGCGATACCTCCGCGGATCGCGATGACGCCGGTTTTAACCCCTCTAGAGATTTTGCCGAGGCGGTGCGAATTGAAGGGCCGCATGCCCTGTTCGCGCAGAAAATGGATAACCTGACAGCGAAATACAACCGTCCTTGGTATCTGCGGGACTCACAGGGGCAGTTGAATCCTGCGTTTGCGACCTTGGGGCACTTTCTCGATATCGCGACGGCGCGCGGCGTAAAAGTGTATTTGTTTACCAATCCGTTCCACGAGAGCTTCTGGGACTTATTGCGCGATCAGGGGCATATGGCCGCCTATGGCGACTGGATGCGCTCGGTTGAGGCGCTGGTGGGCAGGTATCCCCCGGGTACGGTTGAGCTTTGGGATTTTTCAGTGGACTCTGCGTATATACACGAGAGTGTGCCCGCTGCGGGCGTCAAGTCCGGCGCCCTGCAGTGGTTCTGGGAGCCGGCGCATTATCGACGTGAGTTGGGTGACCTGATGGTCAATGCGATGTTGTCGGACAGTTGCGGTACCGATGTCGCGTTTGGTCGCAAGCTTTACTAGCGGTTACTGCGATCCCTGGCAAGCAGTGACTCAACCTCCGGCAGTATTGCGGAGGGTTCAATTTTTCTACCCAGAATCCCCACGGCAATCCCCGCTTGAGCATCCTTGTCCGTGTCTCCCAGCATAAAGCTGCGAGACATCACAGGGTGCCAGTGTTCGATCAGGCTGACCAACATACCGGTTTCGGGTTTGCGGCAGTCGCACGCTCCTGACAGGCCCGGTACCGTGCCCTCGGGGTGGTGCGGGCAGTAGCGAATGTCATCGATATGCGCTCCCACTTCAGACAACTCGTCCGCCATCCACTCGTGCAGTGTGTCGACGGCAGTGGCGTCGTAGTAACCGCGAGCAATGCCGGCCTGGTTGGTCACAATGAATACCAGGTATCCAGCATCGTTGAGGCGTTTGATCGCGGTTTTTGCGCCGTCAATCCACCTGAAGTCTTCAATTTTGTGCGTGTAACCGTCATCGTGGTTTAACGTGCCATCCCGGTCCAGAAATGCGGCGGGTTTTCGGAGGTTCTCCGACAACTGCGTTCTGGCGGCTTCCAGGTCCTCGGGAATGCCGATATCGATAAAAAACCCACGGTAGGGGCGACCGATCATGCGCCCCTCCCGCACCAGCGTGGGAAAGACGTCCTGTTCCAGCGAGCAGGGGCTGTCCCCAATAGCATCCAGCATCGATGATCTCAGCCAGTACACGCCGCTGTTTATCAAACCAGACTTTGGCTCAGAGGGCTTTTCCCTGAAGGCGCTGATGCGCGGGCCATCGAGTTCAACAAACCCGTAGCGCGTGGCGTTTTCAACCGCAAGCAAAGCGACACGGCAGAGCCAGTCTTCAGGCTCATCTTCGCGGCTGCAGTTGCACAGATCGAGGTAATTGAAATCAAAGATGGAATCGCCGTTGAGCAGCAAAAACTCGTCATGTAGATGCTCGCGTGCGTATTTCAGCGCGCCGCCGGTGCCCATGGGAGAGGGCTCGACAACCACCTTGATGCTGGCCTGCAGATCCCGTGCAAACGGCGAGTTTGTTCCATATTTTTCGCGCACCAGCCCGGACTGGTAACCTGCCAGTAACACAAACTCTGTAAAACCAAAGCGGCGCAGGTTGAGCATGACGTGCTCTACGAAAGGTTGTCCACACACGTCCAGTAATGGCTTGGGCGTATTGCGTACGGCGTCACCCAGACGGGTACCCTTGCCCCCGATGAGAATGGCGGCTTGTTTCACAATTTTCATAAAAATATGTTTTCCGCAGGCCTGTAAGCGCTTTATCTATGCCTGTTCGCCCATTAGTATCTGAGGGCCAATATAACTGTGCCCTTATGACGGGGCAAGGGTACACCTTGCTGCAGTTGATCTGAAAAGAAACACAATGAAAAAATTGCTGTACCTGGTTCACCGATTGCCTTTTCCACCCAACAAGGGCGACAAGATTTCCTCGAATAACATGCTCAACTACTTTTCGGGACGTTGGCGCGTGCATTTGGGTACCTTCGTCGATGACCCTGAAGACTGGCAGTATGTAAATGTTGTCAAGGAAAAGTGTGAAGATAGTTGTATTGTCGATTTGCCCAGGCACAGGCGGGTAACTGGAAGTCTTGCGGGGTTGCTCACGGGGCAGGCACTGAGCCTGAGTTACTACGGCAATGCGGAGCTGCAAGCGTGGGTGCGCGCCAGTATCGAGCGCGAATGTCCCGATGCGGTTTTGATCTTCAGTGGTGTCATGGGGCGATTTGTCAAGGGACTGCTGCCGGCACATGTACCGGTGGTTTTTGATGCCGAGGATGTCGACAGCGAAAAATGGCGGAGTTACGCACAGGCAAAGCAGTGGCCGTTATCGTGGCTCTACCAGCGGGAGGCCGATAAATTGCTGGTCTACGAGCGTGAAATGGCGGCCTCGACGCATGTCAGTATTTTTGTCTCTCCGCAAGAGGCGGCATTGTTCAAGCAGTTGGCTCCCGAAAGTGCGGAGAAAGTGCACTATCGTACGCAAGGTGTGGACAGCACTTATTTCGATCCGGCGCTGTCCTATGAGAATCCCTACCAACCCGGGCAGAAAGTCCTGGTGTTTACCGGAGCGATGGACTATTGGCCGAATGTCGAGGCGGTAAAGTGGTTTTGTGAGCACGCGCTGCGGGCCGTGCGTGAAAGCGAGCCCGATTTTCTGTTTTGTATCGTCGGCATGAAACCCTCCGACGAGGTGTTGCAACTGGGCAAGCTGGACGGTGTGCGCGTGACAGGTGGTGTGCCGGATGTTCGCCCCTATCTTCACCACGCGCTGGCTGCCTGCCTGCCGTTGCAGATCGCACGGGGCATTCAGAACAAGGCGCTGGAAGCGATGTCGATGACCTTGCCTGTGCTGGCGACGCAGGATGCGCTGCTTGGCATCGTCGATTATCCAGAGGTGCTGTCCATTGTGGCAAATGATCCTGCGGCAATGATTGCTGCAGCGCTGGAACTGCTGGCCGCGCCGCGGCAGATAAACACTGCGGGGCGTGCCTGCGTGCTGGAACACTATAACTGGGATACCAATTTGCGTCGTATGGAAGGGTTTTTGATCAGCGATGAGGGTGTTCAGTAATGCATGTACTGCACGTACTCGATCACTCTATTCCACTGCAAAGTGGCTATACCTTTCGCACCCGCGCCATCCTGAAGGAACAGCGCGCGCTCGGTTGGAAGACGTCGCAGGTGACAGGGCCCAAACATAATCCCGGAAAGGCGATTGCGCCCATCGAAAGTGTGGATGGATTCGATTTCTATCGCTGCCAGGGCTCCGACAGCCTGTTTGAACGCTTGCCGGTGATCGGGCAGTGGGCTGTGATCAGTTTGCTGACGAAGCGGCTGATTGAGGTGGCACGCAGGGAAAAACCCGACGTGATTCACGCGCACTCCCCGGCATTGAACGGGGTGGCCGCGATCAGGGCGGGCAGGGCGCTGGGCATCCCGGTGGTGTATGAGGTTCGCGGTTTCTGGGAAGACGCAGCGGTCAGTCACGGCACCAGCAGTGAGGGTGGGTTGCGTTATCGACTCACCAGGGCAATGGAAACCTGGGTGCTGAAACGCGTCGATGCGGTGACCTGTATCTGTGAGGGTATCCGCCAGGACCTGATAGAGCGAGGTATTGCCGCTGATAAAATCACGATCGTTCCCAACGCCGTGGATGCCAGCCGCTTTCAACCCGTAGGAGCCCGCGATACGGAGATTGAGGAGCGTCTGCAATTGGCCGGAAAGAAAGTTGTTGCCTTTATCGGCTCGTTCTACGCCTACGAGGGGCTGGATCTGCTGGTGGCGGCGATGCCCCGAATTCTGGCAGTGCGACCGGATACCCGATTGCTGCTGGTTGGCGGCGGGCAGGTCGCGGATGAGGTTGAAGAACAGGTGGTGCAGCTTGGATTGCAGGATGCCGTGATAATGACGGGCCGGGTGCCGTACGAGGAGGTCGATGGCTACTACTCGGTCACTGATGTACTGGTCTACCCGCGTAAATCGATGCGGCTCACGGATCTGGTAACTCCGCTCAAACCGCTGGAGGCCATGGCACAGAAGAGTATGTTCCTGGCGTCCGATGTGGGAGGCCACAGGGAACTCGTGCGCGACGGGATAACGGGCACCCTGTTCAAGGCCGATGATATCGAAGATCTGGTGGATTCGCTCCTGGCGCTACTCGATCAGGAAGAACGCTGGCCGCTGATTCGACAAGCGGGCCGGGATTTTGTGGAAAATGAACGCAACTGGGTGAACAGTGTGGCGAATTTAAAACCGGTCTATCGGCGCCTGGTGCCGGGAGGGTTTCAGTAATGCTGATCAGGGCAAAAGCACCGCTCAGGCTTGGCCTGGCGGGCGGCGGCAGCGATGTGGCACCGTACTGTGATCTCTACGGTGGCGCAGTGCTGAACGCATCGATCAACCTGAGTTCGTATTGTACGATAGAACCCTGTGATGACGGCACCGTGACGTTTGTGGCCACCGATCGCGAGGAAGTCTTCAGTGCCCCCTGTGCGACAGAATATGCCTACGATGGGCTGCTGGACTTGCACAAGGGTGTCTACAACCGCATTGTTCGCGACTTCAATAACGGTGAACCGCTGTCGCTGAAGATCAGCACGCATTCCGATGCCCCGGCGGGCTCTGGCCTGGGGTCATCGTCCACCATGGTCGTTGCGATTTTGACGGCGTTTGCGGAGCTGTTGCACTTGCCGCTCGGTGAATACGATGTCGCTCACCTGGCCTTCGAGATTGAGCGTATGGATATTGGCCTCAGAGGCGGCGCGCAGGACCAGTACGCGGCCACGTTCGGCGGTGTCAATTTCATGGAGTTCCACGAGCAAAATCGTGTGACAGTGAATCCGCTGCGCATCAAGAAGTGGATTCTGAGCGAGCTTGAGGCATCCACGGTCCTGTATTACACCGGTGTCTCCCGCTCTTCCGACATGATTATTGCCCAGCAGATTGAGAGCTTTAAGTCAGGGCAGGGCAAGTCGGTAGAGGCGGTTCACCAGCTCAAGCAGGACGCGAGTGCAATGAAAGACGCGTTGTTGCGCGGGAATATTCGTCGTTTTGGCGAAATTCTCGGCCGTAGCTGGGAGGCCAAGCGACATCTGGCTGATAAGATCAGCAACCCCCAGATTGAAGAAGTAATGAATGTTGCCCTGCAGGCAGGGGCCTGGGCCGGTAAGGTTTCCGGAGCTGGCGGCGGTGGTTTTATCATGTTTATTGTCGATCCGGTTGAGCGAGTGCAATTGATCAGGACCCTGAATCAACAGGACGGCGATGTCGTTCCGTTTCAATTTGAATCACATGGAGCTTGCGCATGGAACGTCCCGACCTGAGTTACGTTGTCAATGAATTCCAGCAATCTGTGGCCGTAAAGCAACGGATTCTGGAAGACAGTGCATTTATGCAGCAGATTACGGACATGGGTCACCTGCTTATTGACCGCTATGAGGCGGGCAATAAACTACTGGTGGCGGGCAACGGTGGCAGTGCGGCCGATGCACAGCACATCGCCGCGGAATTTGTCAGCCGCTTCAATTTTGATCGTCCCGGCCTGCCGGCGCTGGCTCTGACCACGGACACTTCCATTCTTACCGCTGTTGGTAACGACTACGGTTACGACCAGTTGTTTCGTCGCCAGCTTGAGGCCAATGGACAGGCCGGTGATGTCTTCCTCGGTATCTCAACCTCGGGTAACAGCCCCAATATACTGATGGCACTGGAAGCGGCGCGTCTCAAAGGCATCACCACGATCGGGTTGACGGGGGAGAGCGGCGGCAAGATGCGCGAGCTCTGCGATCACTGTCTGTGCGTGCCCAGTGGTGATACGCCGCGCATCCAGGAGGCGCATATCGTGATAGGGCACACGCTCTGTGCAATGGTTGAGTTGGCACTGTTTGATGATCCGCGTTAGCGGGCAAGCGTGGAATAACGCGTTATTCGCTGCAAATAGTTATGTTGCGCTCTCCCTTGGGGGAGGAGTAAGGTGTTGGTTCATATCCGGCTCCTTCCGGGGTGGAGGCGAGAATGCCACTTGCTTTGCTCGTGATTGCGATGACGCTGGGCTTGATCGTCCTGTTCAGCTTGCGCCAGGCAAGAGCCGCGCTTGTAAAAAATCGAAGAACAGACCGAAGAAGAGTGCCAGGCGCTGCGCACCCATTCCACGCCGTGTCGATTGAGCCTGCGCACATCAGCTGTGTCGCCGTGAGACTGGCCGGGTCGCAGCGCTTTTTGAGCGAGGAAGCTCCCGCCCTGCCGTTGGCAGAATGTACTGAGGCAGAGTGTGAATGCCGGTATGTGCATCATTCAGACCGGCGCAGTGGTGCCCGGGATCGCCGTCTCGGTCCGGTAGAGGAATCCGACGAATCAGAATTTTGGAGTTTGCGCAATCGCCGAAGTTTCCTGGTGCGACGTCTGGCAGAGAAATAAAGTATAAAGTCTATCTCTGATTTCACCGCGTAATATTTTATGATCTACTGTTTGGTCTTTCGTGCAAGTGCGATTTTTCCGTGTTGAGATGTCTTAAACGATTTCCGTGGACGCTGGCGCTGTGAGTGTACGCCGGTCCGTCACTATTTTCTTTAGCGCAAAGTACGTAGAGCTGGTTCTGGGCCTGATAGCCAGCCTGATACTGGCGCGCCTGCTCACGCCCGAGGAATTCGGGATCTACAGTATTGCCGCTTCCGTTGTCATCATTGGCTATCTGTTACGGAATTTCGGCGTCGGGCAGTATATTGTCCAGGTCGAAGAGCTGAACGACGGCATCCTGAGATCGGCATTTACCGTAACGCTGGCGATTTCCTGGAGCATCGGCCTGCTGCTGCTGTTGGGCGCTCCCCTGCTGGGTGATTACTACGAGAACGCCGGTATCACGACGGTGTTGCGCTTTCTCTCGTTGAATTTTCTGTTATTGCCATTCGGCTCCATCGCCGATGCGGTTTTGCGGCGCAATATGGCTTTCGACAAACTCGCTGTGATCAATGTCAGTGCCGCGTTTACCACGCTGGTGGTCGGCACCACAGCCGCCTATCTGGGTGCCAGCTATCTATCCATAGCCTGGGCCAGCAATGCCTCCACTATTGTCTCTATTCTGTTGACGCTGTATTTCCGGCCTGCTGGTCTTCCCTGGTC
>CAXBLZ010000007.1:0-83310 GCA_963976735.1 uncultured Halioglobus sp. | reverse complement strand
TTCGTGGAGGGAAAGTCGAATCAACTTGCACTTGCCGCTGCGCAGCAGGTGGCCGAGAATCCGGGAAATTCGTATAATCCGCTGTTTTTGTACGGCGGAGTCGGGCTGGGTAAAACGCATTTGATGCACGCTGTGGGCAATGCGCTGAAGCAGCAAAATCCTGAGGCGAAAGTGGTTTATCTGCATTCGGAGCGGTTCGTGGCAGATATGGTCAAGGCGCTGCAACTGAACGCGATAACGGACTTCAAGCGCTACTATCGTTCAGTCGATGCGCTGTTGATTGACGATATTCAATTCTTTGCCAAAAAAGATCGTTCGCAGGAAGAGTTCTTTCACACCTTTAATGCACTGTTGGAAGGTGGCCAGCAGATGATCCTGACCTGTGATCGCTACCCAAAAGAAATAGACGGGTTGGAAGAGCGACTCAAGTCCCGGTTTGGTTGGGGTCTCACGGTTGCCGTTGAGCCGCCGGAGTTGGAAACCCGGGTTGCAATTTTGATGAAGAAGGCGGCGGAGGCAAATGTTGATTTGCCACCGGATGCGGCGTTTTTCATTGCCCAGCGTATCCGCTCCAATGTCAGGGAACTGGAAGGCGCGTTGAAACGCGTGATAGCCAGTGCTCGGTTCGTCGGTCGACCGGTTGATATCGAGCTGATTAAGGAGAGCTTGAAGGACTTGCTGGCCCTTCAGGCCAGACAGGTCAGCATGGATAATATCCAGCGTACCGCGGCGGAGTATTACAAGATCAAAATAGCAGATATGATGTCACGTCGGCGCAGTCGTTCAGTTGCCAGGCCCCGGCAGATGGCGATGGCGCTATCCAAGGAATTGACCAACCATAGCTTGCCGGAAATTGGGGATAGCTTTGGTGGCAGAGACCACACGACAGTGCTTCACGCATGCCGTAAAATCAAGGAACTTCGGGAAACGAACTCCGATATTAGAGAAGATTACAAAAACTTGCTCAGAACACTGACTACTTAATAAGTAACCATCAGCCTTTTGCCATGGATACCAAATCATCGGACGAAAGGTAAAAGCATTAGCGTTTGTGAAGGGAAAAGACATCTATGAAGTTCAGCATTTCACGGGATAGCCTGGTCAAGTCCTTAAATCTCGTGGCGGGGGTCGTGGAGCGTCGCCAAACCCTGCCCATCCTGGCTAATGTATTGGTTGTGCTGGAAGACGATCGCCTGTCTTTGACCGGTACGGACCTGGAGGTGGAGCTGGTTGGCCGCGTGCAGCTAGCGGCAGCTGGGGATTCGGGTGAAATTACAGTTCCCGCCAGAAAGTTGCTGGATATCTGTAAATCGTTGCCGGAAGGCAGCGATATCGATTTCCAGGCGAAGGATAGCAAGGTTTCAATAAAATCCGGGCGCAGTCGATTTACCCTTGCAACCCTACCGGCGAGAGAGTTTCCCAACGTCGAGGACAGTATAGGCACACACCAGCTTACCCTGAAACAAGGCCAACTGCGGCGGTTGATCGATCGCACAGGCTTTGCGATGGCGCAGCAGGATGTGCGCTACTATTTGAACGGTATGTTGTGGGAGATCAGCGACAAGCAGCAGTTGCGCGTGGTCGCAACGGATGGCCATCGATTGGCCATGTGTACGTTGCCTGAGCGAGTAAAGGTCAATGGTGAGGGTGCTACCCAGGTAATTCTCCCGCGCAAGGGTGTTTTGGAGCTTGCTCGCCTGCTGATGGAGGATGACGCGGATATCGCCATTATAATTGGCAGTAACCACATTCGGGCAGCCACCGATGACTTTACCTTTACCTCCAAGCTGGTCGACGGCAAGTTCCCCGACTACCAACGTGTGCTGCCTCGCTCGCCCGATAAGATACTGATGGGCTCCCGCCAGGAGTTGCGTCAGGCTTTTACGCGGACGGCGATTCTCTCCAATGAAAAGTATCGGGGTGTGCGTTTGAAGTTGACGCAGGACACACTGGATATCGTGGCCAACAACCCCGAACAGGAAGAGGCAGAAGAAACCGTTTCTGTAGAGTACTCAGGAGATGCCCTCGAGATAGGGTTTAATGTCAGCTATTTGCTGGATGTTCTGGGTGTTCTCAGTGGTGAACAGGTCAAACTGTCGCTGGCCGACCCCAATAGCAGTGCGTTGCTGGAAGAGTCCGAGGCCGGCGATTCCCTCTATGTTGTTATGCCGATGCGTCTGTAGCAGAGCGCGTTCCTATCAAATACAGGCTGACTCCGCGTTTACGACTGCTGGCTGAACGGGCTCGGGCTGTGCGACCGTGTGCCCAGACATAGTGTGGCGCTTACTCAGTTACAAATAAGCCACGTAAGAAACTTGCAGCAGGTCAGGTTGCAGGGCTTACAACAGGTGAATGTTTTCTTCGGTCCTAATGGCAGTGGAAAAACCAGCGTACTGGAATCGATCCACTTGTTGGGAATGGCGCGCTCCTTCCGTGGCAACAGCGTCAAGAGCCTGATTACGCACTCTGCTCCCAGTTGTACCGTGTACGGGCTGGCGACCTCGGCGACGACAGAACGACCCCAGGGCGCAGCGATACCCATTGGGGTGCAGCGAAATCGCAGTGGTGAAGCGCAGATCAAGATAGGCGGGCATGCCGTCCGAACCGTGGCTGAACTGGCCTCTCAACTGCCACTGCAGGTGATTACCGCAGACAGCTTTGGCCTGCTGACAGGGCCACCAGGGGGCAGGCGCCAGTTTCTTGACTGGGGAGTGTTCCACGTGGAACACCAATTTTTTGCCCAGTGGCAGCGATTCCAAAGATGCATAAAACAACGCAATAGTTTGCTGCGTCGTGGTAAAATCTCGCACCAGGAAATAGCCGTTTGGACGCGGGATCTGGCGCAGACCGGCGAAACGATAAATGAATACAGAAAAAACTATTTTGAAATTTTGTCTCCGCGTTTCAAGGAGATAATGGCCAGATTGGCGCCTTCTCTGGATAATCTGGAACTTCGCTACCAGCAGGGCTGGGATCGTCAACTGAGTTATGCACTGGCGCTTGAACACGGTTATAACGCTGACCTGGAGCAGGGTTATACTCACTGCGGTCCCCAGCGGGCAGATGTCCGGGTTCTGTCAGGCGGTCATCTGGCATCTGAAACATTGTCCCGGGGGCAGCAGAAGCTGGTGGTGTGTGGTCTCAAATTGGCACAGGGCCAGCTGTTGGCACAACAAGGTGGTCGGGTGAATTGTACCTACCTGATCGATGATCTGCCCTCTGAGCTGGATCACGAGCACAGCTCACTGGTGTGCGAACTGTTAGCTTCCATGGACGCCCAGGTGTTTGTGACCTGTATTGCCCAGGAAGAAATTCGGTCTGTTTGGCCGAAGACAAGTGAATTGACCTTGTTCCACGTGGAACAAGGTAGTGTCCAGCGCTGCGCGGCCAAGTGACGTGTGACATAGGATGCAAAATTGATTGAAAGCCGTATAGAGAGTGATTTGTCTATGAGCAATGAATACGATTCATCCAGTATCAAGGTATTGAAGGGGCTGGACGCCGTTCGCAAGCGACCGGGGATGTATATTGGGGATACAGATGATGGCTCCGGTCTGCACCACATGGTTTTTGAACTGGTGGACAACTCCATAGACGAAGCGCTCGCGGGCCACTGTTCCAAAATCAACATTGTCATTCACCCCGATGAGTCGGTGTCTGTGAGTGACAATGGCCGAGGTATCCCCACTGAAATGCATGACGAGGGTGTCTCGGCCGCGCAGGTTATTATGACGGTGCTTCACGCTGGCGGTAAATTCGATGACAACAGCTACAAAGTCTCCGGTGGCCTGCACGGCGTGGGGGTGTCGGTTGTAAATGCCCTGTCTGAGCATCTGGTACTCACCATTCGTCGCCAGGGCAAAATGTATGAGCAGGTCTACCGTCACGGCGTCCCCGATGCAGCACTGGCGGAAATTGGTGTCACTGAAACTACTGGCACTACAGTCCGCTTCAAGCCCTCGATCGAGACATTTACCAATATTGAATTCCATTTTGAACAACTGGCGAAGCGTTTACGCGAGCTGGCTTTCCTGAATTCTGGTGTCTGTATCGTTCTGAAAGACGAGCGCAGCGGTAAGGAAGAGACCTATCAGTACGAGGGCGGGCTTAAAGCCTTCGTCAACTACCTGAACCTGAACAAGACCACGGTAAACAAGCCCTTTCATTTCCAGGTTGATACCGATGATGGTATAGGTGTCGAGGTCGCATTGCAGTGGAACGACACCTTCCAGGAAAACGTACTGTGCTATACCAACAATATTCCGCAGCGTGATGGCGGTACGCATATGGTGGGTTTCAGAACCGCGTTGACGCGAAGCCTGAACACCTACATCGAGAAAGAGGGGCTGGCGAAGAAGGCCAAGGTAAACACCACGGGTGATGATGCCCGTGAGGGTCTGACGGCAATTATCTCGGTGAAGGTGCCCGACCCCAAATTCTCCTCGCAGACCAAGGATAAACTGGTCTCTTCTGAGGTCAAGACGGCCGTTGAGCAGGCGATGAATGCCCAGTTCAACGACTACCTGATGGAGAATCCCAGCGAGGCCAGATCGGTTGTTGGCAAAATGCTGGATGCAGCGAGGGCCCGGGAAGCAGCGCGCAAAGCGCGTGAAATGACCCGCCGCAAAGGCGCGCTGGATATTGCCGGCCTGCCCGGCAAACTTGCCGACTGTCAGGAGAAAGACCCGGCACTTTCAGAGATCTACCTGGTGGAGGGTGATTCTGCGGGTGGATCGGCGAAACAGGGGCGCAATCGCAAATACCAGGCGATTTTACCGCTCAAAGGTAAGATCCTTAATGTCGAGAAAGCGCGCTTCGACAAAATGCTGGGATCGGCTGAAGTAGGCACCATTGTGACTGCGCTGGGTTGCGGTATCGGCAAAGAGGAATTCAACCCGGATAAATTGCGCTATCACAGCATCATTATCATGACAGACGCCGATGTTGATGGGTCCCATATTAGAACTCTATTGCTGACCTTCTTTTTCCGGCAAATGCGAGAGCTGGTCGACCGCGGGCATATCTTTATCGCGCAACCGCCGCTGTACAAGATCGCCAAGGGCAAGCAGCACCAGTACCTGAAAGATGATGAAGCGCTGGACCAGTACCTCACGCAAGCGGCGTTGGACACGGCGTCGATCTTCGTAAATCCCGATGCTCCTGCCATCTCCGGCGGTTCGCTGGAGGAACTGGTAAAACGTTACCGCACGGTGGAGGCGACAATCCATCGCCTGAGCCGGTTGTATGCGGAAAACGTCCTGTGGGAAATGGTGTACGGCACAGCGCTAACGCTGGAAGACATGCGGGATGAGCAAACGGTGCAACGCTTCTGCCAGCAACTGGGTGAACGCATGGAAGCTGTGGCCTCCAAAGGCAGTGTACATACGGTCGTGGTGCGCAAGGATCAGGAACGCCAGTTGTACTTCCCGGTGGTAAAACTGCTGTCTCACGGTGTCGAGACAGAAACCGAATATCACCATGAGTTTTTCTCTTCCGGAGAATACCGCAGCCTGATCGCGCTCGGTGAAACACTGAATACGCTGATCGATGAAGACGGTTATTTCCAGCGTGGCGAAAAAATTCTGCAGACGCGAAGCTTTGCGGAGGGCCTGGACTGGCTGATGACGGAGGCGCGCAAGGGCTACAACATCCAGCGCTATAAAGGTTTGGGTGAAATGAATCCAGAGCAGTTGTGGGAGACCACCATGGATCCGGAGGCGCGCCGTATGCTCAAGGTTACGGTGGAAGATGCTATCGCGGCGGACCAGATCTTCACCACACTGATGGGTGACCAGGTGGAGCCGCGGCGCGAGTTTATCGAGGATAATGCGCTGTCTGTGGCTAACCTGGATGTGTAAACAGGTGGCAGTTCTGCCGCGGAATGCTTGCAGTGGCAATCTTTAGCGGCAGACACACCACCCGCCGCCAGTGTTAAGGCCGCAGTTACGCCACGTGTGTGACCGCCCGGTGCAAATTTCGGTAGCGGGTGCTCAGGAAGCGGCGTTCTACAAAATAGTAGAAGGGATACGTCAGCACCAGCGTGCTGAAGATGGTCACCAGGCCGAGAAAAACACTGTCCCTGTCGAAAATCTGGCTGGCAAACATAAAGGGCAGCAGGAACAGCTTCAGGTGTAACAGGTAGGCCGAGTATGACATCGCGCCCAGTATCAGCCATGGCTCCAGCAGCAGCGCGACGAGCCGGTTGTCGCTGGCCTTCAGGCGTTGCAGCACAAGCTCCAGGTCAGAGTACAACCACAGCAACGCACCAAAGATCGATGCGAACACGAGAAAGTTCGTGCGTATTTGTATCGGATGTACATACGCGGCGTAGGCCAACGTGATACCGGTGAGTACGATCAGCGCGATCACATTGCGCGCGGAGTTGAGTCGAAGCCTTATATCGTACTGATGGAGATACGCCAGCAAAATCCCTACCGAAAACGCCGGCCAGTAGTGAAGAAAAACACCGTAGTTCAATTCATTGGGTATGACGATAAGCAACAGTGATGCAATTGTGACCAGTGCTATCACCGCGCGATAAAACCTGCCCATGCACAGCGCCATAAATACAACGAGATAGAACTGAAACTCTATCGCAAGAGTCCAGTACACAGTATTGATACCGGCAAACTCACTGGCCAGATCGCTGGAATTTGCCCAGAAAACCTTCGTCAGCAGTATCACGTTTAGCCATTCGCTGGCGTTGTAACGGGATAGCGGGTTCTCGGGTAGCTCGAATTCGCCCGTTTTCAGGCTGCTCAGCATTTCGAGTGCGTAAGGCAGCAGCAGAATCAGCAGTAGCGATGCCCAATACGTCAGATAGATGCGTCGGAACCGGTTCCTGAGAAAGTGCAGCGGTGGTTTATTGGCCCTGAGGCTGGCCTCGGCAACATGGGTAATGACATAGCCAGATATAACAAAAAACATCGGCACGCCCAGGTGACCAAAGGAGGCGATGCTGGCGATGAGCGGTGACGGAGCGTCAAACAGGTTTCCCAGATGGAAAAAGAATACCCAGAGGCAGGCTAATCCCCGTGCCAGATCTAACAGCAGTACCACGATAGTCCCTAGACGTTCTTCTTGACGATCATCGGACCAGCTTCCGGTGGAGCAGAGGAGCTCTCTTCTATTCGCGACAACAGTGGATCTTTGTCCGCAAGGCTGGTCACGGAATCAAGGCGATCGTTTTCAATTTCATCGTGAATCGGTTCCAGCGAGACCATCTCTTTGCTGGCTCTGGTCGACAAATGCTGAAAGCGTTCGATCTTCCCGTGCAGCCCCTGCTTACCGACCAGGCCGGTGACAGTTTCGTTGTAGTGGTTGTTGGCCGTGCGCAGCGTATTGCCCAGTTTGTTGAGGCGCTCGGCAACGAGGCAGACCTGGTTGTAGATATCCCCTGCCCTGCTGCTGATTTCCTTTGCCTCCCGGTTGCCCTGTTCGATCATCCACAGATTGGCCACCGTGCGCAGTATCGGCATCAGTGTGGTGTGGGACACCATGATGACACCCTTTTTGTAGCCGTAATTGAACAGGTCCTTGTTATGTTTCATCGCCTCGATATAGGCCGGTTCGATGGGCATGAACATCAGTACAAAATCGGGGCTGCCAATGCCCGGTAAGTTGGCGTAATTCTTCGAGGCCAGGTCGTCGATATGGTTGCGCACGGCCTGTGCGTGGGCATTGAGCGCTTCTGTGCGCGCCTCGTCGGTCTCCGCAGCGATCGCCCGGTCGTAGTCGATCAGTGAAACTTTACTGTCAATGACAATATTCTTGCTGTCCGGAAGCTTGATAATAAAATCCGGGAGCTTGCGTTTGCCCTCATCATCGCGAAACGCAGTCTGTGTGTCGTAGTGCTCGCCTGCCTGCAGCCCGGCCAGTTCAAGTGTGCGCTGCAACTGCGCCTCCCCCCAGTTGCCGGTGGTTTTCTTGTCGCCTTTCAGCGCTACAGTGAGGTTGCTGGCCTGGCTGTTCATCTCCAGGCCGACTTCCAGCACTTTCTGGATTTCCTTTTCCAGAATGGTATTGCCGCGCAGTGATTCCGAGTGCACCTCATTGATGCGTGTTTGGAAGCCGGTGATCTGCTCGCGGAAGGGCTTTAGCAGGGCCTCGAGTGATGCCTGGCTGGTCGAGGTGAAGCTCTTGCCTTTGTCCTCGAAAATCCGATTGGCCAGGTTCTCAAATTCTTTCTTGAGGTTCTCGCGGGTCTCATTCAGCAGTTGAATTTGCTCCAGGTGCCGGTCCTCGCGTTCACGCTGTTGTGTCTGCAGTTGGGTGTGTTCCTGTAGCAGCGTATTGAGACGGGTGTTGGTCGCTGTCAGCTCGGCCTTGACGGTGGCCAGCTCGGCCTGGCGCGCCTCCAACTGTCGCTGCGCCTGTTCCAGCGCCACGGACTGCCCGCGCAGTTCAGCGCGCGCCTCAGACAGCTCCCCCTCACGCAAGCGCAACTGCTCATGAGTCGCTGTGAGCGCGCGGCGGCTGCTGATGCCCAGCCACAGACTGAGCAGCAACGCCGTCAGCAGTGTGGCGGCCAGCGCTGCCGCAATGAGCATCAGTTGATCGTCGGGTAGCGTCGTCATCCTTTCTCCCTGGTCACGGACTGCCAGTGTAAATCAATACGGGCCGGTAGGGGGCTCCGTGTTCTGTGTATTACAAGGATCTGTCGCTATTTGAAGCAGGCCCCGGCGGCTCCGCCGCCGGCAAATAGCGTCTTATTTAGCGACGACCAACAGCGAGATATCGGCGACGCCGAGGAAAAGATCGCGCAACTGCTTCAGCAGGTTGAGCCGGTTGTGGCGCAGCGCAGCGTCCTCAGCGTTAACCATCACGTCCTCAAAAAATGCGTCCACCGGGCCCCGCAAATCCGCCAGGCAACTGAGCGCCTCCGAGAACTCGTCCCGTGCCAGATGTGCCTGAAAGGTCGAGGTGAGATGCTGCATGCTGTCTGACAGTGCTTTTTCCTGTGGCTCAACCAGTAAGTTAGCGCTCACATCTGAAAAAGAATGGGCGCTGTCCAACTTGCCCAGAATATTGGAAACGCGTTTGTTGGCAGCTGCCAGCGCCTGCGCCTGGGGTAGCTGTGCGAAGGCGTGCACTGCCAGCACCCGGCGGTGGATATCGAGCGGGCACGAAAGCTTGCGTGCGCTGACAGCCTTGAATATTTCCGGGGGAATATTGTCCTCTTCATACCAGGCACGAAAGCGTTCAATCATATAGTCAAGGACCTGCTCCGATGTGCCCGCGGCCAACAGGCCTGCCGGATACTGGGCAACCGCCAGTTCCAGACTCTCGCGTAAATCCAGCGGCAGCCCCTTTTCGACAATGATACGCAGCACTGACAGCGACGCCCTGCGCAGCGCAAACGGGTCTTTTGAGCCTGTGGGTGCCTGGCCAATACCGAAAATACCGACCAGCGTATCCAGCCGGTCAGCGAGGCCGAGAGTGCAGGCTGTCGCGGTCTCGGGTAGCCGGTCACCCGCGAACCGCGGCCAGTACTGCTGCGCCAGCGCAGAGGCGACATCCACATCCTCCTTGTCGTGCAAGGCATAATAGGAGCCCGCAATGCCCTGCATATCGGCAAACTCCAGCACCATATCCGTCACCAGGTCGGCCTTGCTCAGCTGCCCTGCCCGCCGTGCCAGCTCCACTGGTGCGCCAACCACAGGAGCCAGCGCCGCTGCCAATCTGCTTACGCGTTCAGACTTGTCCAGCAGCGTCCCCAGCTTCTGCTGAAAGACGATATTCGCAAGTGCCGGCAAGCGGTCTGCAAGCGGTGTTTTTTTATCGGTTTCAAAGAAAAATGCGGCGTCTGACAGGCGCGGACGAATGACGCGTTCGTTGCCCGCAATAACCTGCTGCGGGTCGCCGCTTTCGATGTTGGCCACGGTGATAAAGTGCGGCAACAGTTCACCCGTGTCATCTACCACATGAAAATACTTCTGGTGCTCTTTCATGGAGGATACTAGCGCTTCGGGTGGAACCTGAAGAAACCGCTCCTCGAAGGAGCCGGTCAATGCCACCGGCCACTCCACCAGCCCGGTCACCTCATCCAGCAGGTCGTCGTCGATGACGGCTTGCGCCCCCAGCTGGCTGGCCTGGGCTTCCACCTGCTGGCGAATAATCTCACGACGTTTTTCAAACGAGGCCACTACGGAGGCAGATTCCAGTGCTGAGACATACTCTTCCGGTTTTTGCAGTGTGATGGGGCCACTGCTCAGGAAGCGGTGGCCGCGAGTTGTATTGCCGGTGGTCACGCCGAGTATATCGCCGTGATGAAACGCGTCACCCAGCATTGCCACGGCCCAGTGCACTGGCCTGACAAATTCCTCCCTGCTCGCGCCCCAGCGCATGCGGCGCGGAATCGGTAGTTTCTGTATGCTGCCCTGGATGATGTCATTCAATGCGTCACTGGTCCTGACGCCGGGCACAGTGGTGCGCAGCCCCAGTCGCGGGCCTTTGGGTGTGTCGATGGATTGCAATTGCTCGGGTGTCACGCCCTGTTTTCTGGCGAAACCCTCGGTGGCGGCGGACCAGTTAGCCTGTTCGTCGCGTGCGCGGTCGAGCGGTGGACCAAGGATTTCGACCGCTTTTTCAGCACTGCACAGAACCAGTTGTTCAACCAGTACCGCCAGCCGTCGCGGCGTTGCAAACCAGTGCACTTCGCCATGACCGAGCTCGCGCTGTTTTAATCCATCGACTATGCCATCGCGAAATGCCAGGCCAAGCGATTTCAGTGCCCTGGGCGGTAATTCCTCGGTGCCCAGTTCCACCAGAAGTGTTTCAGTGCTCATGCCTTACTGTGCCTCCGCCTGAATACGATTCAGGACTTCTGTCCGCAGGCTGTCCATCGCCAGCGGAAAACCCAGGGCCGCTCTCGCGTCGAAGTACGCCTGTGCAACCGACCTTGCCAGCGTGCGCACTCGCAGTATAAACCGCTGGCGTTCGGTGACAGAGATTGCATGGCGCGCGTCCAGCAGATTGAAGGCATGCGATGCTTTCATGACCATCTCATACGCGGGCAGCGGCAGGTTTTTGTCGACCAGTCGCAGGGCCTCGCGCTCGCAGAAATCGAACTGGGTAAAAAGCTGGGTGACGTCGGCCTCTTCAAAATTGTAGCGGGACATCTCCACTTCGTTCTGGTGGAACACATCACCGTAGGTCACTTTCCCGGCCGGCCCCTCGGACCACAATAAATCGTAAATGCTGTCCACGCCCTGCAGGTACATTGCGATGCGCTCAATGCCGTAGGTGATCTCACCGGTCACCGGGTAGCACTCCAGCCCGCCCGCCTGTTGGAAATAGGTGAACTGGGTTACTTCCATACCATTGAGCCAGACTTCCCAGCCCAGACCCCAGGCGCCGAGCGTGGGTGATTCCCAGTTGTCCTCGACAAAGCGAATATCATGAATCGCGGTATCAACCCCGAGAGCAGCCAGTGATTCCAGATA
Source organism: uncultured Halioglobus sp. (assembly GCA_963976735.1). Taxonomy (GTDB): domain Bacteria; phylum Pseudomonadota; class Gammaproteobacteria; order Pseudomonadales; family Halieaceae; genus Marimicrobium. The sequence continues at coordinate 71,866 of CAXBLZ010000007.1, read as the reverse complement.
AAGTTGCTGGAAGTTTTCGGGCGATGGCTTCATCACCACCTGGAACTGGTAGTAATGCTGCAGGCGGTTCGGGTTCTCGCCGTAGCGGCCGTCGGTCGGGCGACGGCAAGGTTGTACATAGGCGGCATTCCAGCTCTCCGGCCCCACCGCGCGCAGAAAAGTCGCGGGGTGAAATGTCCCCGCGCCCACTTCCATATCCAGTGGTTGCAAAACCACGCAGCCCTGCTCTGCCCAAAACTGCTGTAGTTTCAGGATAAGCCCCTGGAACGTGAGGGTTTCATTTTTGGTTGGTGCCACCGGCCCGCCTGTCAGATCGTCGCAAAAAGCCGGGTATTATACAGGCTCTTTTGGCGGCATAATACGTGCTTTCCCCGAAAGTAAAACTCTTCCAGTAATACGGCCAGAGTGATTACGGCCCGCGGTATGTCGCGCCGCGGCTGCCGCCATCTGTCGGGATTCCATCAAGTTACCTGAGTAATTGTTAGTCTATGAAGTACCCATTTTTTGGAAAAGTGATAGGCGGGCTGATCGGGCTTGCTGCCGCGGGACTGCCCGGGCTTGTTCTCGGTGCCCTGATTGGCCATGTCTTCGATCGTGCACTGGTAAGGGCCCTGTTGTTCGGTTCACCTGAAAACATCGAGCGTATCCGCAGCAGTTTTTTCGAGACCACCTTCCTGCTGTCCGGGTACCTGGCGAAGATAGATGGACGCATTTCCCAATCGGAGGTCGACCACACAGAGCAGGTTATCGCGCAGATGGGCCTGGATGCCGCGCAGCGCAAACGGGCGATCGAGTTATTCCAGCGTGGCGCCGCCAGCGATTTTAAGATGGAAGCGGCAGTCGCCGCTTTCTTGCAGGCGTGTGGGCCGCAACGGCAACTGCAACAAACGCTGCTGTTGTTCCTGATTTCTCTGGCGCAGGCCGATCAGGGTATAGAGGTGGCAGAACACGCCGCGCTGGTGCGTATCGCCAATCTGATGGGTCTGGGGGCCGCGCAACTGGAACAACTGCTGCGCATGGCCAGGGCCCAGGACAGTTTTCACCAACAGGGCGATCGCGCCGCGCCATCGTCCACCTTCAGTCTCGAACACGCCTACACGGCGCTGGGTATCGCCAGCACTGCGAGTGACAAGGAAGTGAAGCGCGCGTACCGCAAGCAGATGAGCGAGAATCATCCCGATAAGCTGATTGCGAAGGGTGTGCCCGAGGAGATGATCAAGCTGGCGACCACCCGGTCACAGGAAATCCAGAATGCGTATGAAGTGATCAAGAAAACACGACCAGCGATGCGTTGAGGGCCGCTCGACTAAATACGCCAGAATGCGGGGGTGAACAGCACCAGCAGCGTAAAAATCTCCAGCCGCCCCAGCAACATGGCAAAGCACAGGATTGCCTTGCCCCACTCCGAGACCTCGCCAAAGCCGTTCGAAACGCCCGCTATGCCCATGCCCAGGTTGTTGAGCGTTGCCGCGACGGCTGAAAACGCCGTGGTAAAATCCATCCCGATCAGCATCAGTGATAACAACAGCACGATGTAGACAGACGTGTAGATCGCAAAGAAACTCCACACCGCGCTGACCACTGTTGCCTCCACCCTTCTGCCACCGACTTTCAGCGGAATCACCGCCTGCGGATGCACCAGTTGTTTCAGCTCGCGCATGCCCTGCTTGAACACCAGCATCACACGCATCGCCTTGATGCCACCCGTGGTTGAGCCGACGCAGCCGCCCATGCAGGAGAAGAAGATGGCCATTATGGGTAGCGCGACGGGCCATGCGGCGAGGTTTTCGGTTGAGTAGCCGGTGGTGGTAATAATGGAAAGTACCTGAAATACCCCGTGTAGTATGCTTTCGGAATGCCCGTGAATGTCCCAGATGATCAGGCAGAAGATGGTAATCACCATGCAGGCGATAACAGCGCTGGTGTAAAAACGTGTCTCGGAATCCCTGCGGTAAATGAACAGCGATTTGCGGCGCCACGCGACAAAGTGCAGGCCGAAATTGATACTCGAAACAAACATGAAAACAGTGGCCACAATGAGCACGGCATCACTGTTGTAGTACCCGAGGCTGGCATCGTGGGTGGAAAAACCGCCGAGCGACACCGTGGAGAAGGAGTGGGCAATCGCATCAAAGGCTGACATCCCCACCGCATAATAGGCGAGTGCGCAGCACACGGTAATTGAAAGGTAGACGGCAAAAAGTGCTTTTGCTGTTTCTGTAATCCTTGGGGTGAGCTTGTTGTCTTTGGACGGCCCGGGTGTTTCGGCCTTGTACAGTTGCATGCCACCGACGCCAAGCATGGGCAGGATCGCGACGGCGACGACGATAATCCCGATACCGCCCAGCCACTGCAACATCTGGCGGTACAGGAGAATCGACTGGGGCAACTCATCGAGGCCGACAAGGACGGTACCGCCCGATGATGTGAGCCCGGAAATGGATTCAAATATTGCGCCCATGGGGGTGACTTCCAGCGCGTCTGTAAGGGCAAAAGGCAGCGCCCCGAACAGCCCCAGCACAGTCCAGAACAGGGAGGTGATCAAAAACCCGTCGCGAATTCGCAACTCGTGGCTCGCGTTGCGCACCGGAAACCACATCAGCAGGCCGGAGAAGAAGATAATCCCGATCGCTGAAATAAAACCGGCGGCGGTATGGTCAGTCTCCAGCAATGCCAGTAGCAGCGGGGTCACCAGCACCGAGCTGAAACACATCAACAGGATCCCGAGAATCCGAAAAGAGACAGAAAAATGCATGGCCTAGGAGAAAAACCCGAATCCGACGGCAAACAATTTCTCTACCGCGCCAATCTGTTTGCGATCCAGCAGGAACAGGATCACGTGGTCGTCACTTTCCACCAGCACATGTCCATGGGCGATCAGCACGTCCTCACCGCGTACTATGGCGCCGATAGTAACTCCCTCCGGCAGCCTGATTTCGTCCAGTCGCCTGCCGACAACCTTCGACGAGCGTGAATCCCCGTGCGCGGTCACCTCGATCGATTCTGCCGCGCCCCGACGCAGGGAGTGCACATTGCTGATATCACCTTTACGTACATGGGTCAGCAGGCTACCGATGGTTATTTGTTGTGGCGAGATAGCGATGTCGATCTCGTCGCCCACCAACTCTGCGTAGGCTGAATTCGTAATCAGGGTGATGACTTTTTTGGCACCCATGCGCTTGGCCAGCATCGACATCATGATATTGGCCTCGTCGCTGTTGGTCAGCGCACAGAAAACGTCGGTCGCCTCGATGTTCTCGGAGGCGAGCAACTGTGGCTCAGAAGCACTGCCGTTGAGCACAATCGTATGCTTGAGCCGCTCGGCCAACACCCGGCAAAGATCATAGGATTTCTCGATAAGTTTGACCTTGTACTGGTTTTCCAGCGTCTGTGCGAGCGTCGCACCGATATTGCCGCCACCGGCAATCATCACACGTTTGTAGGGCTTGTCGATCTTGCGGAGCTCAGACATGACGGCGCGGATATTATCCTTGGCCGCGATGAAAAAGACCTCGTCATCCACCTGTACTACTGTGTCGCCCTGGGGGATGAGAGCGCGATCGCGGCGAAATATTGCTGCAACCCGCGTGTCGACCTTGGGCATATGGCGACGAATTTCCTGCAATTCGTGGCCGACGATGGGCCCTCCATAGTAGGCTCGCACTGCCACCAGCTGTACTTTTCCCTCGGCGAAATCCAGCACCTGCAATGCGCCGGGGTTGGCAATCAGCCTCTGGATCGCCTGTGTGACCAATTGCTCGGGCCCGATGATGACATCTACCGGGATATGCTCCCTGTTGAACAAGGCGTCCTGGTGTGCCAGGTAATTGGGGGAGCGCACCCGACAAATCTTGGTCGGTGTCTTGAAGAGGGTGTATGCGACCTGGCACGCCATCATATTGATCTCGTCGCTGTTGGTGACAGCGATTAGCATGTCCGCGTCTTCCGCCCCGGCCTTGTACAGCGTGTTGGGATGGGATGCACCACCGACAATCGTACCGATATCCAGACGGTCCTGCAGGGCGCGCAGCTTGTCGCCGTCAGTATCCACCACGATGATGTCGTTCTGCTCGTTGGCGAGGTGCTCAGCTAAGGTGCCGCCGACCTGGCCTGCCCCGAGGATGATGATCTTCATGGCCTGCTGAGCTCTGGTTTATGAAGTAAGCGTAGGTTTGCCAGCACGATAAAGAAATCAACCCGGGATTGTAAGTCTCGGTCGGCTGTAATTTTACACATGTAATTAGCCAACTTTTCGCAGCAGGGCGTAGAACAGGCCGTCCGGCCCATCTGCTGTCGGCAGCAGTTGGCGCCCGCTGGCGACGGGCTCGCCCCACGCGACATCCGCTTGCTGCAGGGAGGCGTCGCCCTGTTCCCGGAGGAAGCGCTGTACGACCTGGCTGTTCTCTTCGTCAAATATTGAACAGGTTGCATAGAGCAGGGTCCCGCCTGTTTTCAACAGCGGCCACAACCCTCTCAGTATGCGCAGTTGCAACTCCCCGAGTTGCGCAATATCACTGTCGCGTCGCAGCAGTTTGACGTCCGGGTGGCGCCGCACGACGCCGCTGGCTGAGCACGGTGCATCGACCAGGATGCGATCAAAAGGGGAGTTCTTCAGCTGTGCGGGTGGAGCTGCAGCGTCCCCGGCCAGCAGTGTGGCGTTCAAATTGAGGCGGGACAGGTTCTCGGTAACCCGTTGCAGGCGCGACGCGTCGATATCCATCGCCACCAGCTCAGACAACCCCGGTTGCAGCTCAAGGATATGGCAGGTTTTTCCGCCGGGAGCGGCGCAGGCATCCAGCACCCGCTCCCCGGCGCTCGCCCCCAGCAGCATGGCGGCCATTTGTGCCGCCTCATCCTGTACGCTCAACAGCCCTGTGGCGAACCCGGGTATCTCCCACACGTCCATTGGCCGTGCAAGTTGCACTGCGCATGGACTCAGCGATCCAGCGGTAGCACCGATGCCGCTTTCGCGCAGCTGGTCCAGGTACTGTACCGGCGTGACTCGCGCGCTGTTGACGCGCAGTGTCATGGGTGGCTGGAGGTTGTTGGCCTCGATGATTGCGGCGCTCTGCGCCGGCCACTGGGCGATGATTTTCCGGTGTAGCCAGGCCGGATGGCTTGCCGCCGCTGCCGCATCAAGGGCCAGCAACATTTGCTCGCGCTCGCGCAGGTAGCGCCGCAGAATGGCATTAGTCATGCCGCGGGCCCAGTGCTTCTTCAGCACCCGGGTGGCTCCCACGGTAGCGTCGACCGCCGCGTGATCGGGCACTCTGGTGCTGTCGAGCTGGTAGAGCCCGCACATCAGCAAACCCTGGATGTCGCGGTCTTTGTCGCGCAGCGGTTTCTCCAGCAACTGCGCGAGCAGCGCTTGTAGCCGTGGGCCCTGGCGGAGTGTGCCGTAGCACAGTTGCTGTAACAGACTGCGGTCGCGTTCCCCGACCTGCTCGAGCCGGGAGGGCAGTGCCTGGTTCAGGGACAGCCCGCCGAGGACGTCACCGATGACAGCGGCGGCGGCGGCCCGAACATCCAGCGCCTTCAATCGACGGCCTGGGTGGGCATTTCGAACCGCTTCCCGACAGCGAACCTGGCCTGGTGAGCGCCCAGTAGCTCCCTGGCCTTGAGCGCTTTCCCGCCCTCGCGTTGCAGTACCTCAATCGACAGCGCCTGCTCTCCGCACTGGACTACAATCCCCTCTTCATCTGCCTGCGTAATCGTGCCCGGGGCTCTGGCTCCGCTGGGGGCCGGCCGCACAGAGGCCTGCCAGATGCGGAACCGTTCGCCATCGAGGCGGCTGAAGCAGACGGGAAATGGGTTGAACGCCCTGATGCGGCGATCCAGTTCCTGCGCGCTGCATCGCCAGTTCAACTGCGCTTCGGATTTGAGAATCTTGTGGGCGTAATTGGCCTGGGCGTCATTTTGTGTGCGACGGTTTTGCTGGTGGTTCTGCAGATCCCCCAGTACTTGCAGCAGCAGTGGCGGGCCCAGCGCTGCGAGTGCATCATGAAGCTGCGCAGCATTGGTTCGCGCGCCGATAGGACAACTGTCGGTGGCCAGCATTGCCCCCGTGTCGAGGCCGGCATCCATCTGCATGATCGTGATCCCGCTGCTGGCATCGCCCGCCTCGATGGCGCGTTGTATGGGCGCTGCACCGCGCCAGCGAGGGAGTAGTGAGGCGTGTACATTCAGGCAGCCGAAGCGCGGAATGTCCAGCACCGCCTGCGGCAGTATCAAGCCGTATGCGACGACAACCATCACGTCGGCCTGCAGTTGTGCCAGCTGGCGCTGAGCAACCTCGTCTTTCAATGAGACCGGCTGCATTACAGGCAGGCCGGATTGCAGGGCGAGCTGCTTCACCGGGCTGGCCTGCAGCTTTCTACCCCGGCCGGCCGGGCGGTCTGGCTGGGTGTAAACGCCAATAAGTTGGTGCTCACTATCAATGAGGTGCTTTAAATGTATGGCCGCGAATTCGGGCGTGCCGGCGAAAAGGACCCGCAGAGAGGAGTTTGCCACGGGTATCAGGCGCGTTGACGCTGGTCTTTTTCCAGCTTTTTACGGATGCGTTGACGCTTCAGGGGGGACAGGTAATCGACAAACAATTTGCCGTTCAGGTGATCGATTTCGTGCTGCAGACAGATCGCCGCCAATCCTTCAAGTTGACAGGTGAATGCCTCGCCATTGCGATCCAGTGCAGAGACTTTCACCTTCTGCGGGCGACTGACGGTTTCGTAGAAACCGGGGACAGAAAGACAACCTTCATCATATTCACCCTGCTCTGAATCCAGCACGGTGACCTCGGGATTGATGAACACCATCGGCTGACTTTTGTCATCAGAGACATCCATCACCAGCAACCGCTGATGCACGTTCACCTGGGTGGCCGCGAGGCCGATGCCGGGTGCGGTGTACATGGTCTCCAGCATGTTGTCGATTAGCGAGCGAGTGCTTTCTGTTACCTGTGCAATGGGTTTGGCCTCAGTGCGCAAGCGGGGATCGGGGAACTCGAGTATTTCCAGTACTGCCATGATCTTGTTTGCCTAACAGAGTCAAAAGTGGCTTAAATTGGCTGCGTGAATTAATAACATTTGGGCTTGCCAGCGCTATATTGCAACAGCAAACTGTCCCCATTATACAGCCTGCGATTGAAGGGTGCCTAGCTCTGGGCGCGGCAGCGTAAAAGAGTCAGGCTTACGCACGGTATACCATTCTGGTGTGGGCGAAAATATCGGGGTAGCGGTGTTGAGTCATCGCTCAGTGGTCGGGGGCGGCCGCAACGACTATGCCGGTTCGTTTGGATCGGTGGATAATAAACAGGCCATACAGGGACGCACAACAATGAAAACAAGGTTACTATCGGCTTGCCTGCTGTTCCTGTCGCTGTTTTTCAGCGCGTGGACACTGGCGGCGGTGGAGCTCAATGAGGAGGTACCTGAAACCTATATCGTCAAGAAAGGCGATACTCTCTGGGGCATTTCCGGTATGTACCTGAAGGAGCCGTGGCTGTGGCCGGAGCTTTGGGACGCCAACCCGCAGATAGATAACCCGCACCTTATCTATCCTGGCGACGAGCTCTATCTGGTTTGGGTTGACGGCCAGCCGCGACTGCGCATGAGGCGCGGTCGGGACGTCAAACTCAGCCCCAACATGCGGGTTCGCCCGCTGGACCTGGCCATTCCGATCATTCCGCTGGATCAAATCGGCCCCTGGCTGGTGCGCAACCGGGTTATGGATGCAGAGGATATCAACGACTCAGCCTATATTGTCGCCGGCGATGAGCGTCGCTTGATCAGCGGCCCGGGCGACACGATTTATGGCCGGGGGCCCTTCCCCGATGGCGAGCGCGCCTACGGTATCTATCGCGTTGGGCAAAATTTTGTCGATCCGTTCACCCAGGAATACCTCGGTTATGAGGTGAGGGATATCGGCAACGCCAAACTGGTCAGCAGTAATCGCGACGAAGTCACCCAGTTGGATATCACCCGCATCGCGGAAGAGGTAATGACAGGTGATCGCCTGCTGCCGCTGGAAGAACGTGTACTCGATGCCAGCTTCCATCCCAAAGCGCCGGATCGCGAGATAGTCAATGGCGTGATGATTGCCGTGGAAGGCGGTCTCACACAAATCGGTGACATGAGCATTGTTGTGATAAACAAGGGCAAGCGCGATGGGCTGGAGGTCGGCAATGTGCTCGCCGTCTATCAGGCTGGCAGGCATGTGTACGACAAAATATCGGAATCGAACGTGGTGTTGCCGGATACCAGAGCGGGGCTGGCGATGGTATTTGAAGCCTATGAGAAAGTCAGTTTCGCGATTATCCTCAAGACCAGTCGGCCGCTGAAGGTTTTCGATGTGGTGAAAAACCCCTGATTATTTAACCAACAGACATGACGTCAAGGACGATGTATGAATGTTGCAAAAGCGAAGGCCGCCGCCAGTGCGGCCGGCGCCACCGCGGTGGCGATTGACGACGAGTACTATCCCCCGCTGCTCCGGGAAATCCCCGATCCTCCCCCCGTTCTGTATACCCGTGGCGACGCCAGCCTGCTGCTGGAAGCGCAGCTGGCAGTAGTAGGCAGCCGGCGTGCGAGTCCCGCCGCATTGCGAGTCGCGCAGCATCTCAGCGGACAACTGGTTCACGCTGGGTTGCACGTTTGCTCAGGTCTGGCACTCGGCGTCGACGGCGCCGCGCACCGCGGAGCGCTTGAGGCTGGAGGCGGGAGTGTCGCCGTCATGGCCACGGGTATTGACCGGGTGTATCCGCATCGCCACCGTGCGCTTGCCACCGATCTTGAGCAGTCCGGCTGCCTGGTGACTGAATTCCCACCCGGCACCCCGCCCCGGCGGCAAAACTTCCCGCAGCGCAATCGCATTATCAGCGGTCTGTCCCTGGGTGTGCTGGTGGTGGAAGCCGCATTGCCGAGTGGGTCACTTATCACGGCGGGTACCGCGCTCGCGCAGGGCAGGGAAGTATTCGCCCTGCCCTGGTCCATGCTCCACGCCGGCGGCAGGGGGTGCCTGCAGTTGATTCGCGACGGCGCCAAAATGGTGTTGCAGGTGCAGGATATTCTGGAGGAGTTGGGTCCCCTGTACGCATTGCAGCAGGACTGCTTTGTGGCCGCTCCAGATGCGGATGAGGCGATGTCTGAAGAGCGCTGGTTACTGCAGCTGGTGGGATTTGAGGCCGTCACCCTCGATGAGTTGGTGGGCAGGAGCGGCAAGCCGGCGTCACAGGTAGTGGCGGCGCTGTCTATGCTGGAGCTGGCAGGACGGGTAGCGCGAACAGCGGGAGGCTATATTCGCTGCTAGCATTTTATCGGTTGCCAAGTTGGCCCCAGTTGGTTAGATTTCCGCTCCTTTTACGGTCGCGGCGGAAACGCTGGTGTTGTCCCTGCTGGAGAGACGCAATGAGCAAACCATTTGTGGCGATTGTAATGGGGTCGGATTCGGACCTGCCGGTCATGGAGGCCAGCTTTGCGGTATTGCGTGCATTTGGAATTGATTTTGAGGCGCGCATCACTTCTGCTCACCGCACCCCCGAGGCCACCAAAACGTTTGTACAGGACGCCGAAAAACGCGGTTGTGCCGTTTTTATCGCCGCCGCCGGTATGGCGGCGCACCTGGCCGGTGCTGTTGCTGCGACGACCGTAAAGCCGGTGATAGGCGTGCCCATGAATGCCTCCATGGATGGACTGGATGCGCTGCTATCGACAGTTCAAATGCCGGCGGGCATTCCTGTGGCGACGGTTGCGATCGGCAAGGCCGGGGCGAAAAACGCCGCGTATCTTGCAGTCCAAATGCTGTCCCTGGCGGATGCGAAGCTGGCGCGCGCTCTCAGCGATGAGCGCGCGGCGAATGCGCAGGAAATCTATGCCAAGGATGCGGCCTTACAACAAACCCTGAGGGGCTGATTTTGCCCCTGCCTCCCAGTGCACTCCATCTGCAGGCGGCGACCCGGGCGCTGCGCCTGGGTGGTGTCATCGCTTGTGCCACTGAGTCGGTTTGGGGTCTCAGCTGTGATCCCGACAATGAGGGCGCTGTTATGCGGCTGCTTGCGATAAAAAGCAGGCCTGTCGAAAAAGGGCTGATCCTGGTTGCTGCCGATGAGGCGCAGCTCGAGCCTTTACTCTGTGAGCTGCCCCGGCAGCAGCGACAGACACTGTCTGCAAGCTGGCCGGGCCCGGCAACCTGGCTGTTGCCACACCGGAACTGTGTGCCCGGCTGGGTCCGCGGTTCACACGATACGGTGGCTGTCAGGGTGAGCAGCCATCCGGTGGTCAGTGCGCTGTGTGCCGCCTGGGGTGGGCCATTAGTCTCCACATCCGCCAACCCGGCCGGTGCCCTTCCCGCGAAGGAGGCGTATCAGGTGCGGCGCTATTTTGGTGACACCCTGGACTACGTACTTCCCGGTCGGGTTGGGACAGCGCGGCGACCAACCGCTATTCGCGACCTCTTCAGCGGCCAAATTATCCGCGATTAGTACAGTTACCGCCGGTGCGTGCGTATAATGCGCCACGACGAGTTCCCCCGAGGAAAACGGGCATGCGGATCGAGCAGGTCAAAGCGTATCTATTGCAGTTGCAGGACAACATTTGCGAGTCACTGGCGATGGAGGATGGTGGCGCTTCCTTTACAGCCGAGGACTGGCAGCGGCCGGAAGGCGGTGGCGGCCGCAGTCGTGTGCTGGCTGACGGCGCGGTCTTTGAAAAGGCGGGGGTGAACTTTTCGCATGTCCGTGGTGAGGAACTGCCGGCGTCGGCCAGCGCATCCCGGCCGGAGTTGGCCGGCAGAAGTTTTGAAGCGCTGGGTGTGTCCCTGGTGATCCACCCGCACAACCCCTATGTGCCAACCTCGCATGCCAATGTGCGGTTGTTTGTGGCGAGCAAGCCCGGTGAGGAGCCGATCTGGTGGTTTGGTGGCGGCTATGACCTCACGCCCTACTATGCCAATCGCGAGGATTGCATCAGCTGGCACCGGGTGGCTGCCGAGGCCTGCGCGCCGTTCGGTGATGATGTCTACCCCCGCTTCAAGACGTGGTGCGACGAATACTTTCAGCTCAAACACCGGGGTGAGCCACGCGGCATAGGCGGCCTGTTTTTTGATGACCTCAATGCCTGGGATTTTGACACCTGTTTCGCGTTTATTCGGGCCGTGGGTGATTCCTACCTGCCGGCGTACCAGCCAATCGTGCAGCGTAATAAAGAGAAGCCCTATGGCGAGCGGGAGCGACAGTTCCAGCTCTATCGCCGCGGTCGCTACGTAGAATTCAATCTGGTTTTTGATCGAGGCACCCTGTTTGGCCTGCAGTCGGGGGGTCGCACGGAGTCCATTTTAATGTCGCTGCCGCCGCTGGTGCGGTGGGAATACAACTACAGCCCGCCCCCAGGCACGCCCGAGGCGGAACTGACCGGGTTCTACCTGCAAAACCGGGATTGGCTGGGTGAGCAGGACAGCGGGAAGGCCGGTTTATGAGCGCAAAGGACAAGTACGCGGTATTCGGCAACCCCATCAAGCACAGTAAATCGCCTGCAATTCACGCGATGTTTGCCCAGCAGTGCGACCAGCCGATGGTGTACCGCGCGGTAAAGGTTGAGCTGGATGGCTTTGCGCGCGCCGCGAGTAATTTCTTTCGCGACGGTGGCGCGGGCCTTAATGTGACGGTGCCGTTCAAACAGGAAGCGTACCAGTTTGCCGAACGCCTGAGCCCGCGGGCTGAGAGGGCCGGTGCTGCCAACACGCTGACGCGGGCCGAGGACGGTGCTATCGAAGGAGACAACACGGACGGCATAGGCCTGATCAGGGATCTCATCGCCAACCTCGGTTGGACGGTACAGGGTTTGCGAGTGTTGCTGTTGGGAGCCGGTGGCGCCGCCCGGGGCGTGTTGGAGCCGCTGTTGCGCGAGCGCCCGAAGGAACTGCTGATCGTCAATCGCACCAGCGAGCGTGCCACCCAACTGGCGCGGGAGTTTTCTGACCTCGGCCCCCTCGAGGGCGGTGCCTATGAGTTGATCGGCCAGCGCCAGTTTGATCTTGTTATCAATGCCACCAGCGCCGGTTTGTCCGGCGCGGTACCGGACTTGTCGGGTGACCTGCTAACCGAGCGCAGCTGTTGCTATGATATGCTGTACGGCGCACAGCCGACACCTTTTATGCGTTGGTCGGCCCACCATGCGGCATGGGCCGTGGCGGACGGGTTGGGCATGCTGGTGGAACAGGCGGCAGAGTCGTTTTATATCTGGCGCAAGGCGCGCCCGGCTACCGGCCCGGTGATCAACCACCTGCGTGAGCTTATGGCCAGCAGCTGAGCGGATGTCTGTTTCAGTGGGCGGCCTCTTCGAGCTCGGCAATGTGCTGATCTTTCAACTTTACATAGTTGTTCGCACTGTAGGCAAAGTAGGACAGCTCCCTGTCGCTCAGCGGCCGTACTTCCCGCGCTGGACTTCCCGCATACAGGTACCCGCTGCGCAGTAGTTTTCCAGGCGCCACCAGGGCGCCGGCGGCGATGACAACCTCATCCTCTACTACTGCGCCATCCATTACTGTGGCTGACATCCCCACTAACACCCTGTCGCCCACGCTGCACCCGTGGAGTATCGCCCCGTGACCGATGGTGACGTCGCTGCCTATAGTGAGGGGCCATCCCTGCGGGTTAAAAGGCCCGGCGTGCGTGATGTGCAAGACGCAGCCGTCCTGAACGCTGGTTCGCGCACCGATACTGATGTGGTGCATATCGCCGCGGATGGCGACCTGTGGCCATATGGAAACATCGTCCGCCAGACTGACCTGCCCCAATACCACCGCGCTTGGGTCTATCAGTACGCGCTGGCCGATCTGTGGCGAATTGCCCTGGAAGCTGCGAATGTTTCGCCGGTTGTAGTGTTGCATCTCGGTGAGCTCATGTCGGTTCAGGCTGCTACAATAGCCAGCCTGAAGCGCTGTGGCCAGACCCCGGCCGCGATTTGGAGAGTGTATCATGCAGGACAATCCACACCGTCGGCGGTTCATAGCCGGCGCCGTCTGCCCCCGCTGTGCCCTGATGGACAAAATGGTGGTGGATCTGGACACAGACCAGCGAACTTGCGTGAGCTGTGGATTCAGTGAAGCCCGTCCTGGAATGCCGGCGGCGAGCTCGCAGCCGTCGACTGCCCAAAAGCCGGCGGAAATTCCCACGCGCGTGAGCCGCGCAGCGGCGCGACGGGTGGAGACACCCGCTGAGGCGATCACGCTTGTCGACTCGCGCCGGGATCGCGAGGAATCTACCGACTAGCGGGAAGCGAGGGGCAGGATGAGGAAGGCCTCCCCGAGCAACTCTCGGTGGCAAGTGTCCGTGCAGGCTGGCATAAGAAAGTTTTTCTAGTCTTCACTAGCCACAGCCTCAGGTCGGTGTCTAGTCCAAAAAAACACAGCGCACTGATGTCGGTTACAATGTAGGATTTATCCGGCATATCCGCTATAATCCGCGCGTTTTTGTGGGTGCGGCGAATTGTCGCAGCCAAACAACGCACATTAATCGGACAATTACCGCATAAATTGCGCCTGGGAAGGCTGCATTGTTGTAGTTTGTACCTGATGTGTTCGCTATTTTCTCGGCCCGGGGGGCACGAGTGACCAAGCGCGACGCAATACCGATTATTAGAATTACAGTTTACATACAGGGAGACACGGGGAATGGTTTTTGAAGCGAAGCGGCTGAGTAAGCTCGCGCTTGGTCCTGTGCTGTTGCTGATGAGCGTGTTCGCCATGGCAGCCGGCGGCGAGATCAGCGATATCAATATGTCACCTGGGGTTACCGAGGTTGGCCACAAGATTTACGACCTGCACATGTGGATTCTCGGTATTTCTACTGTGATTGGTCTGCTGGTGTTTGGAGTCATGTTCTACTCCATCTTCTACCACCGCAAATCGCGTGGAGTCACCCCGGCCACCTTTCACGAGAGCACCAAGGTAGAGATCGCCTGGACGGTGGTACCGTTTCTTATCCTGCTGGCGATGGCAGTGCCCGCCACCACCACACTGCTGGAAATCTACGACAATGACGATGCAGAGCTGGATGTCGTCGTCACCGGCTATCAGTGGAAATGGAAGTATGAGTACCTGAGCGAAGACGGCGAAAACGTCAGTTTTTTCAGTAACTTGAGAACACCACAGGCAGAGATCGACAACGTTGAATCCAAGGGCGAGCACTATCTGCTGGAAGTTGACGAGCCGCTGGTGCTGCCGGTCAATACCAAGGTCCGTTTTCTGGTAACGGCCAATGATGTGATCCACTCCTGGTGGGTGCCGCAACTGGCCGTCAAGCGAGATGCTATCCCCGGGTTTATCAACGAAGTCTGGACCAATGCCACAGAAGAAGGGGTCTACCGCGGTCAGTGCGCCGAGCTGTGTGGCAGAAACCATGGCTTTATGCCCATTGTGGTCAACGTGGTGAGTAAGGAAGAGTACGTGGAATGGCTTGCTGGCAAGCAGCAGGAAGCGGCAGAAATCAAGGAGTTGATGGCGCAGACCTTTACGCTTGATCAACTCATGGAGCGCGGTAAAACAGTATACGATGTAAATTGTCTCGCCTGTCACGGTGCCAATGGTGAGGGCGGCCTCGGCTTGCCGATTGCCGGCAGTCCGGTTGCTACTGGTGACATTGGGCATCACCTGGATGTGGGGATTAACGGTGTGCCGGGAACTGCGATGCAGGCCTTTGGTGGACAGCTGAATGACGTCGATATGGCGGCAGTTATTACCTATCAGCGGAACGCATTCGGCAACAACATGGGCGACGTAATCCAGCCCATCGACGTTTACAACCACAAAAAAGGCTAATTGGAGGAGTTAACGATGGGCGATCATCATCACGGTCCTGCCAAGGGCCTCAGCCGCTGGCTGTTCACAACCAACCACAAAGACATCGGTACGATGTACCTGTGGTTCTCATTCGCTATGTTTATTCTGGGCGGCACGTTCGCGATGGTCATCCGCGCCGAGCTGTTCCAGCCCGGTATGCAGTTGGTTGAACCCGAGTTCTTCAACCAGATGACCACCCTACACGGCCTGGTTATGGTGTTCGGTGCGATTATGCCCTCCTTCGTCGGTTTGGCGAACTGGATGATTCCGTTGATGATCGGGGCGCCGGATATGGCACTGCCGCGAATGAACAACTGGAGTTTCTGGATCTTGCCGCCGACATTCCTGTTGCTGGCATCTACCCTGTTTATGGAAGGTGGTGCGCCGCAGGCTGGCTGGACATTCTATGCGCCGCTGTCCACCACCTATGCCGGCCCATCGGTGACCTACTTCATCTTCTGTATCCACGTACTGGGTCTGTCTTCGATCATGGGCTCGATCAACATCATCGCCACGGTGATGAATATGCGTGCTCCCGGTATGACCTACATGAAAATGCCGCTGTTCGTCTGGACCTGGTTGATTACCGCCTTCCTGTTGGTGGCGGTAATGCCGGTGCTGGCCGGAGCGGTCACCATGATGTTGATGGATGTGCATTTTGGCACCAGTTTCTTCTCCGCTGCCGGCGGTGGTGATCCGGTGTTGTTCCAGCACATTTTCTGGTTCTTTGGTCACCCCGAGGTTTACATTATCATTCTGCCGGCGTTCGGTGTGGTCTCGCAGATCATACCCGCGTTTTCACGCAAGCCGCTGTTTGGTTATGACTCGATGGTTTACGCCACAGCCTCCATCGCGTTCCTGTCTTTCATCGTCTGGGCTCACCACATGTACACCGTGGGCATGCCCGTATCCGGTGAACTGTTCTTCATGTACGCCACCATGCTGATTGCGGTACCGACAGGTGTGAAGGTGTTCAACTGGGTTTCCACAATGTGGCGCGGTGCCCTCACCTTTGAAACGCCAATGCTGTTTTCAATCGGCTTTCTGGTGCTGTTCACAATCGGTGGTTTCACAGGCTTGATGCTGTCCATTGCGCCGTCAGACTTCCAGTACCACGACTCCTACTTCGTGGTCGCCCACTTCCACTATGTAATGGTGGCGGGTGCGGTATTCAGTATGACCGCCGCGGTTTACTACTGGCTGCCGAAATGGTGCGGCCGCATGTATAACGAGACCATGGGTAAAACCCATTTCTGGATCTCCTTCATCGGCTTCAACCTGGCTTTCTTCCCGCAGCACTTTGTGGGATTGGCGGGCATGCCACGTCGCATCCCCGATTACGCTCTGCAGTTTGCAGATTTCAACATGATGTCCAGTATCGGTGCGTTCATTTATGGCGCTTCACAGATCCTGTGGTTGTACAACATCATCGCGACTATTGTGTCTGGTGAGAAGATCTCCAAACCGAAGGTCTGGGATGGCGCGGAAGGCCTGGAGTGGACTGTTCCCACACCGGCGCCCTACCATACCTTTGAAACGCCACCGAAAATCGATCCAGCGCACGCGCATTCATAGAGGTCTGGTGACTGATGTTTCGACTGAGTAATAACCCCGTTGTTAACACCGTGGTCAACCTGGCCACGCTAGCGGTACTCATGTTTGCATTTGTGTTCGTGGTCATGGTTCCGCTGTACAACGTGCTCTGCGATGCATTGGGTATCAACGGCAAAACCAGTGGCCAGAGCTATACCGCGGTGCAGGCGCAGGTCGATGAAAGTCGCACGGTAACCATCCAGTTTATTGCCAATAACAACGAGGGTATGCCCTGGGAGTTTGCGCCGACCACGACAATGATGAAAGTGCACCCTGGCGCGGTGAACGGCACCGTGTTTTTTGCGCGCAACCCATTGCCGAATGCCATGGTGGCGCAGGCGATACCCAGCGTATCTCCTTCGAGAGCGGCGCAGTATTTTCACAAGACAGAGTGTTTCTGTTTCAACCAGCAGCCGCTGGATGGCGAAAGCGAAGCGGAATTGCCGCTGCAGTTTATCGTCGACCAGGATCTGCCGCGGGATATCAGTACGATCACCCTGTCCTACACAATTTTTGATGTCACAGAAATAGTGGGCGCGGCAGTCGCCGCTCGCTAAAACGCAGGTCGGGGACCTGCGTCCTATACACGGAGATATAACATGACAAGCCCAACGTCCACTGAGTACGAAAAGTATTACGTACCGGAGAAAAGCCGATTGGCGATCTGTGCCACGATCGGGTTGATTCTCAGTATCTATGGTGCCGCCAGCATCATGAACGATATGACGTTTGGAGATCCGGGTGAGAAAACGAGTTCCTGGACCATCTTCCTGATTGGTATGTTCTTTTTTATGGCCACGTTGTTTTCCTGGTTTCGCACCGCGATACGGGAAAATATCGCCGGTATGAACAGCGCTCAGCTGAAGAAATCTTATGTGTTGGGCATGTTCTGGTTCATTTTCTCCGAGGTGATGTTCTTCTTCGCTTTCTTTGGCGCGCTGTTCTATATCCGTAATCTTGTCGGGCCCTGGCTGGCGGGAGAAGGTGAAGGCGGTCGCATGAATCACCTGCTTTGGCCCGGTTTTGAGTATGTCTGGCCAATGATGCAGACGCCCCAGGAGGCTGTAGGCGGTGCGGCATCGCAGCTGATAGCAAACAATGGCACTTTCGTAAGTCCCAATACCAGCCTGTCGTTCGAAGATGCGCATGTCTGGTGGCACTGGTTGCCGATGTGGAACACGCTGGTACTGTTGACGTCCAGCCTTACCTGCCATATCGCACACATGGGTATTCTCGCGGGCGACCGCAAGAAGTTTAACCTGTGGCTTGGGATCACCGTGGCGCTGGGTATTATCTTCCTTTACCTGCAGTACATGGAATACCACGAAGCGTATGTCGAGTACGGCCTGACCCTGAATGCCGGTATTTACGGCTCCACCTTCTTCATGCTGACCGGATTCCACGGCTTCCACGTATTCATGGGGATGACGATGCTGTTGATCCAGTTGCTGCGTTCGGTGATTGGCAAGCAGTTCACGGCCACCGACCATTTCGGCTTCGAGGCATCCAGCTGGTACTGGCACTTTGTTGACGTGGTGTGGGTGTTCCTGTTCCTGTTCGTTTACATACTCTAGGGGTTCTCTGGTGTTGATTCCTGGGTTGCCTGTGCCGCGGGTCCGGCATCCCAGGGATTCTGATGGCCGATTTGGCCAGTCGCCACACCGTAGGCGATCAGCGCCATCAGCACAACGGCGATGGCCAGCCTGACGCCCAGCGAATGAAGTGTTCCCCGCTTCTCCGCGTCACCCTGATCCCGCATCAGATAGTAAAATCCGCTTCCCAGGCTGGCGACCAGCGCCAGCATCAATACGACAATTGCAGCTTTTAACAATGGGTGTCTCCTTCAACAGTCTGGTGCAGTATAAACCAGCCGCAAAGTTTGCGCCGGAGTGTGATGATGTCTGAACCGAAATCCGGGTTTCAGTTCGATTTCGAGTGGCGCATTGCGCTGTTTACCGCGTTGCTGGTGCCCTTTATGGTCGGCCTTGGTTTCTGGCAATTGCAGCGGGCCGAGGAAAAGAGCGCAATGGCGGCCGCTTTTGAGGCCCGCCAACAACAGCCCCCCGTGCCGCTGTCCACATTGTGGGAAGAGCCGGGTGAGCAGTTGGCGTATGCATCCGTGACGATGAAAGGGCAGTTTACACCGAACGAGTACTTTCTGCTGGATAACCAGATGCGAGAGGGCCGGGTGGGGTATGAGGTTCTCGATGTGCTGCAGCTATCCAGCGGCGGCCGGGTGCTGGTGAACCGGGGCTGGGTCGCCGGTGGTGCGGATCGACAGGTACTGCCGCAGGTGCCCCGTCCCGAGGGTGAGGTCGAATTTACCGGCCATGTCTATGTCGCTCCGGGCGTGCCGTTCCTGTTGGCAGAGCAGCAGCTCGACGATACCTGGCCGAAACGGATACAGGCAGTGGAAATGGATAAACTGATGCCGCTGATCGCTGCGCGGCCGGGCGAACGGGTGTTTCGCTATCCCGTTCGTATCGATGCCGGTGAGCCTGCAGCCCTGGTTACGGATTGGCAGATAGTGAATATGAGCCCGATAAAACATCGCGCTTACGCGGTACAGTGGTTTGCTATGGCCGCAGTACTTTTGGTTTATTACCTGATGCGTAGCAGTAACCTTTGGCAGTTACTCAGGGGATCAGGCAGGACAGGCAATTAAATGAAAGAGACAAACCCTAACGCCAATAACCGTATGGTTCTGCTGTTGATTGGCGGTATTCCGGTAACGGTGATACTCGCAGCCACCTGGCTGTGGTTTTTTGTCGCGCGCGGCGAACTGGACCTGGTGAGCGTGCTCGGCACAGCCAATCGCGGAACATTGGTGCAGCCACCCCGGCAGCTGGATGAATACGAACTGCGTGACGAATCCGGCGCCGTGGTAAAACTCTCCGACATGGAGCCGCGCTGGAGCATGGTGGTTCCGGTCACAGGCGGGCGCTGTGATGAGTCCTGCGAAAAAACACTGTACCTGACACGCCAGATCCACGTCGCCATGGGCAAGGAGTTTAATCGCCTGCAACGCCTGTATATCAGTGATCACTCCGCTCGTGACACGCAGCTGGCGGTGGCGAAGCTCAGCGATGATCACCCTGCTCCCCGCGACTTCACGCAGTACCTGGCGACAGAGCATCACGGTCTGCAGGCTTTGGCGCTGCCGTCCGCCAGCTACACGACACTCTTTCCTGAGCATCAGACAGATCAAAGCACGTGGTACCTGATGGACCCTGCGGGCTGGATTATGATGTCCTACAATGACCAGGTGTCGTATAAAGATGTTATCGCAGACCTCAAGTTCCTGCTCAAGAATTCCGGCGGCTAAAATTTCATGACTGACGCACAGCAAACAAGCACGGCCACGTGGCGTGACTACAAGGAGCTGACTAAACCCAACGTCGTCCTGCTGATGATACTGACATCGGCTATTGGTATGTTTATGGCGGTGCCGGGCATGGTGCCACTGCAGGTGTTGATACTGGGGAACCTGGGTATCGCACTGTGCGCGGGCTCTGCCGCGGCGGTGAATCACCTTGTGGACCAGCATGTCGATGAGAAAATGGCTCGTACGCATAATCGCCCCATTGCCCAGGGGCGGGTGAGCAATGCACAGGCCGCACTGTTTGCTGCAGTGATGGGTGCGCTGGGCATGGGCATTCTGTTCATCTGGATCAACGCGCTGACGGCGTGGCTGACGCTCGCCTCGCTGGTCGGCTACGCATTTGTTTACACGATGTTTCTCAAGCGTGCCACGCCCCAGAACATTGTGATTGGCGGGCTTGCCGGTGCAGCCCCTCCCCTGTTGGGCTGGACTGCCGTCACGGGTGAGGTCACTGGTCACGCACTGCTGCTGGTATTGATTATTTTCGCCTGGACGCCACCGCATTTCTGGGCGCTGGCAATTCACCGGCGCGAGGAGTACGCCGCGGTTGAGATACCGATGTTGCCGGTGACACACGGTGTGGCGTTTACCAAGCTGCACATCCTTTTATATACCATACTGATGTTCCTGATCACCCTGTTGCCGTTTGTGACTCGCATGAGCGGCCCGCTCTATCTGCTAGGCGCTGTGGTATTGGGCGGCGGCTTTTTGTACTGGGCTATCGAGCTACTGCGCGGTAAAAATCCGAATGCACCTATGGAGACTTTCAAGTATTCCATTGTCTACCTTATGTCCCTGTTTGTAATTATGTTGGCAGACCACTACCTGTTCCCTGTGAGTACCTTATGAGCCAGTCACGCAATATCAAACTGACGGTCGGCGGTTTACTGCTGGTAATTGCCGTTATTGTCGGTGGATTCGTGCATCGCGTATCGATGCCCCGAGTGATGACCGAATCGGAGATGAAGATCAACGGCCTGTACATGTTCGATACCCCGCGAGCCATCGGGGACTTCGCGCTGATCGACCACCACGGTGAGGTCTTTGACCCGGCCCGGCTTCAGGGACAGTGGACCCTGATATTTTTTGGTTTCACCTATTGCCCCGATATCTGCCCTACGACCATGACCTTCCTCAACCAGTTTGTGAGTAGTCTCGAGGGCACCGAGGCAGAAGACACCCAGGTGGTGATGGTCTCGGTAGATCCGGCGCGCGACACCGTGGAGCAATTGGCGACGTACGTCCCGTATTTTAATCCGGAGTTCACTGGAGTCACCGGTGAGTTTCTGGACATCCATCGCTTTGCCACCGCGTTGAACACCCCGTTCCGCAAGGTTGCCGGCGAGGGTGACGATTACCAGGTGGATCATAGTGCCAATGTGGTACTGATAAACCCCCGAGGAGATTATCACGGCTTCTTCAAAGCGCCGCTGGATCTTGCAAAAATGAAAGCCACCTATCGCTCCGCCAGGTATCTGTGGGATCAGTAAATTATCAGAGTCTCCCGCGGTACGTGAGCGCTTGCTGACATAATATGAATTGGTCGACCCGCTGCCCGGGCGTCCCGAAATCAAAGTGAGTTCTATTATGGGTTCCGATTTGCCACCTCTCGTTCTCGTCGATGGCTCTTCCTATGTCTACCGCGCGTATCACGCGCTGCCTATGCTGACGACCTCCAGCGGAGAAAACACCGGCGCGGTGCGCGGTGTCATCAGTATGCTGCGCCGTCTGGTGGCGGATTACCCGGACAGTCCGGTCGCCGTGGTGTTCGATGCCAAGGGCAAGACTTTCCGCGACGACATCTTTGAGCAGTACAAGGCACATCGCCCGCCCATGCCGGATGAGTTGCGCGAGCAGATCGAGCCTATTCACGCCATCGTCAAGGCCATGGGTTTGCCGTTCGTTTGTGAGCCCGGTGTCGAAGCGGACGATGTTATCGGCACGCTGGCCCGCCAGGCCAGTGAACAGGGCCGGCGCGTGGTGATCTCCACCGGTGACAAGGACATGGCGCAACTGGTGAATGCGCACACCACACTGGTCAACACGATGACAGGCACAGTGATGGATGAGGCGGGGGTCGCTGAAAAGTTCGGTGTGTCGCCGGCGCTGATCATCGATTTCCTGGCGCTGATGGGCGACAAGGTCGACAACATTCCGGGCGTACCCGGGGTTGGTGAGAAAACTGCGCTGGGACTGATACAGGGGCTGGGCGGCCTCGACACGATATACGCCAATCTCGACAAGGTGGCCGAGCTGTCCTTTCGGGGAGCGAAGACCATGGCGGCAAAGTTGGAGCAGGAAAAGGACAACGCCTACCTGTCTTACCTTCTGGCGACCATCAAGACCGACGTGCCGCTGGAGCTGGCCCCGGAGCAGTTGCAGAATGCACCGCCACAGCGGGATGAACTGGTGGACTGGTTTACCCGCCTGGAGTTTCGCTCCTGGCTGGATGAACTGCTGGATGACCCCGACACCACGGCTGGTGCGGGTGAAACGCCACCCACCTACTACGATATCGTCACCGGGCAGGCCGAGTTTGACGCCTGGCTGAAAAAGCTGGAAGCGGCGCCTCTGTTTGCGTTCGATACCGAGACCACCAGCCTCAACTACATGGATGCCCGCATTGTTGGCGTCTCTTTTGCGGTGGAACCGGGCGCGGCTGCATACGTGCCGGTGGCGCACGACTATATGGGCGCGCCGACACAGCTGTCGCGTGAATCGGTACTGGCAGCGCTGAAACCGCTGCTGGAGGATGAGAGCCGGGGGAAAGTGGGCCAGAACCTCAAATACGACGCCAGCGTGCTGGCCAATCACGACATTACATTGCGCGGGATCCGCTTTGACACCATGCTGGAGTCCTACGTGCTGGACTCCACCGCCACGCGCCACGATATGGACAGCCTGGCGCTCAAATACCTCGGCCAGAAGACCATTCATTTCGAGGATGTCGCCGGCAAAGGCGCCAAGCAGCTTACCTTCAACCAGGTCAAGCTGGAGGATGCCGGGCCCTATGCTGCGGAGGATGCAGATATCACGCTGCGGCTGCACCAGGAGCTCTGGCCGAGGCTGGAGCAGCACGAGGGGCTGCGCAATATACTGACGACCATCGAGGTGCCGCTGGTGCCAGTGCTGTCGCGTATTGAGCGCCAGGGTGCATTGATTTCCCGCGAGTTGCTGGTGCAGCAGAGCGGCGAGCTGGGGAAGCGCCTGATGGAGCTCGAGGGCGAGGCGCACGAGTTGGCCGGCCAGCCGTTCAACCTGGGCTCGCCCAAGCAGCTGGGAGATATCCTGTTCGAAAAACTGCAGTTGCCGGTGATCAAGAAAACGCCCAAAGGCGCCCCATCGACGGCCGAGGACGTGCTGGCGGAACTGGCGCTGGACTATCCCCTGCCCAAGGTTTTGCTGGAGTACCGCAGCCTGAGCAAGCTCAAGTCCACCTATACCGACAAACTGCCAGAGATGATCAACGCCGGCACCGGCAGGGTACACACGTCTTATCACCAGGCCGTGGCCGCGACAGGCAGGCTCTCTTCCACTGACCCGAACTTACAAAACATCCCCATCCGCACGCAGGAGGGCCGCCGAATTCGCCAGGCTTTCATCGCACCGCAAGGGTACAAGATACTGGCGGCGGACTACTCCCAGATCGAACTGCGCATCATGGCGCACCTGTCGGGCGACGCGGGCTTGCTGAAAGCGTTCACAGACGGCCTGGATGTCCACTCCGCTACCGCCTCTGAAGTCTTTGAGGTGCCACTGGACGCCGTGTCCGGCGAGCAGCGCCGCAAGGCGAAGGCGATCAATTTCGGGCTGATATACGGCATGTCCGCATTTGGCCTGGCGAAGCAACTGCACCTGGGCCGCCAGGAAGCCCAGCAGTATATCGATCGCTATTTTGAGCGCTATCCGGGCGTTGCCGAGTACATGGATCGCACCCGGGCCGTTGCCAGGGAGCAGGGCTTCGTGGAAACCCTGTTCGGGCGGCGCCTGTACCTGCCGAATATCAATGCCCGCAACAAGATGCATGTGCAGGCCGCGGAGCGCACCGCGATCAATGCGCCGATGCAGGGCACAGCGGCGGACATCATCAAACGCGCGATGCTGACAGTCGATGACTGGCTGCAGCAGGGCGACACCGATGCCCGCATGATCATGCAGGTGCACGATGAGCTGGTGTTTGAGGTAGCTACCGGGGAGGTTGAGCCGGTGCGTGAGCGGATTTGCCAGCTGATGTCAGAGGCTGCTGAACTGTCGGTGCCGCTGCTGGTGGAGGCCGGGGTTGGCAATAATTGGGATGAGGCGCATTAGGCCAGGTGCAGTGAGATCGCCCCTCACGCGCTGTACCGGGCTGTCCGGACACGGGCATAGCCTTGCGGCGTTGAGCGGGCGGCTGCGGAACTCAACCAAAATTGCTGCGCAATTTTTGGGATTCGAACAGTCCTCGCCGAAAGACTCCCGCACAACGCCGCAAGGCTGAACATGCCCTAAAGTCCGGACAGCCCGGTACAGCGCGTGAGGGGCTCGCCCTCGCAAGCTTTAAAATCCAGAGTGAACTATTTCCCGATCGCCCGGTCTCATACTCTGTAGCGCAAGCTACATCCCTAAGTGGCTTTCTATCCGAAGCCAAAGTGAGCAAGCCTCTTTCCCCGAGAGGCCCTAGGTTCCCCGGTTGTCTGTGAAAGCGGCAGCCGGGGTTTGTTCCGTCAACCACTGGTCGAGTACCGAGATCAACGCCTGGTGGCCCTCGTGTTTCAGGGCGGAAAAAAGCTGGACGCTGACGAGATCGGCGTTGTCCTTCAGTGCTGCGCGCACTTGCAGCAGCGCGGTGCCGGCCGCACCACGCTTTAACTTGTCGGCCTTGGTCAGCAGGATGTGGACCGGCATCGCGGCCTGCAGAGCCCATCCCAGCATCTGCTGATCGAAAGGCTGCAGCGGGTGGCGTATATCCATCAACAGAATCAATCCGCGCAGGCACTGTCGATTTTGCAGGTAATTTTCCAGTTGTTTGGTCCACTCGCGCTTCACCGCGAGCGGGACTTTTGCAAAACCGTAACCGGGCAGGTCCACCAAACGCTGGCTGTCGGACAGCTCGAAAAAGTTAATGAGTTGCGTTCGCCCCGGTGTCCTGGAGGTCTTTGCAAGCTTTTTGTTGTTCGTTAAGCTATTGATTGCACTGGACTTTCCGGCATTTGACCTGCCGGCAAAGGCCACTTCCCAGCCACTGTCGGGAGGGCACTGGGCCAGTTTTGCCGCGCTGGTCAGAAACTGCGCACCCCGATAGTTCGGCGCGGCAGGCAGGGTGGGACATTCGGGGTCGGTCATTGCGAGGGATTGCCTTTTTTGGACTGGGTATCTCGTATATAATGCCACAGCTTTTTTTCCTGTTATCAAATGCTTGTGTAGATAATTGGCTAACCGGGCCTATAGAGGTATCCCCATGAAAAAACTTTTCGCGGCTGTTTTAATGCTTTCAACTGTTGGCGCGTGGGCTGATGCCGCTCCACCACAGTATCAAACAGCCTGTTTCGCATGTCATTCAACCGGCGCTGCCGGTGCCCCCAAGACGCACGATGTGGCCGCCTGGCAGCCGCGCATGGAGAAAGGGATGCCCGCATTGGTTGAGTCGGTGAAAAAAGGCATGAACGCCATGCCGCCAACTGGCATGTGCTCCACCTGCACCGATGAAGATTACGCCGCTCTGATCGAGTTTATGGCGGCGCCTGCGCCAACGAACTGAAGCGACCCCTGATACTCGTTAAACCTGGAATTCACATGAAGAAACTAGCAGTTTTGTTCAGCCTGACACTTGGCTGGACATCGATCGGCTTTGCAGCCACCGTCAAGCCCGCAGGTGATGCGGCCTCCGGCGAAAGTCAAAGTGCCGTCTGCGGTACCTGTCACGGCGCGGACGGCAACGCCGCTTCTCCTTTTCCAAAGCTGGCTGGCCAGGGTGAGAAATACCTGTTCAAGCAGTTGCAGGATATTCGCGACGGTTTTCGTGATGTCCCGACGATGGTCGGCCAACTGGATGGTAAAACGGATCAGGATCTGGCGGATATCGCGGCCTATTACTCCTCGCAAAAACGCTCGGGCGGACACACGGATCCCGAGTTGCTGGAGTTGGGCGCAAAAATTTATCGCGCAGGTGTCCCCGATCGCAACGTTGCAGCGTGTATTGCCTGTCACTCCCCCACAGGGAAAGGCAATGATCCCGCTGGTTTCCCGCAGCTTGCCGGGCAGAACGCGCAGTACGTCGCGGATCAGTTGCGGGCGTATCGCAAGGGGTACGATGATCCCACCGGGCGCACCAATGACGGCGAAGCGATGATTATGCGCGCTACGGCGTTCGGTCTGAGTGATAAGGAAATCGAGGCGGTGTCCAGCTATGTGGCTGGACTCAAGTAGAGCCAAACGCTGTACAAGGTGGCATTTATGCCACCTTTTTTTTCAGCCGATGAACGCCCTGCGCCAATTGCTGTCTCATCAAGCATCAAATATTTTCTGGAGAGAACCATGATCAAACAATTAGTGCTGGCCCTGTCTTTAATGGCGTTCGGGCTTTCCTGTGCAGCGGAAGACGATACCGCGACAACGTATGAGGCAGGTACTCACTATGAACTGATCTCACCCCCGGTGCGATCGGTTGATGCGGATAAAATCGAAGTTGCAGAGTTTTTCTGGTACGGCTGTATCCACTGCTACAATTTCGAGTTGCTGTTGGAGCCCTGGGCTGAAAACCTGCCCGCGGATGTGAGCTATCGCGGTATCCCGGCGGTCTGGGCCGAGCCAATGGCGCTGCATGCCAAGGCCTATTATGCCGCGCAGGCACTGGGCGTTCTGGACACCATGCACCCGGTCATTTTTCAGGCGATGAATGTCGACGGCAAGAAGCTGTTGTCGCAGGCGGATATCGCTGCCCTTTTCACTGCCAACGGTGTGTCCGAGGAAGATTTCAACAAGGCGTTTGATTCCTTCGGGGTGAATAGCCAGGTCAGCCAGGCTATCGCCACCGCCAAAGCGGCCAAGCTGAAAGGTACGCCGGCGCTGATGGTCAATGGCAAATACTATATCAGCCAGCAAACAGCCGGATCGCAGGCAAATATGTTGAAGGTTGCCGATTTCCTGATCGAAAAAGAACGCGCTGCCAAGGCCAATTGATTTCCGCTAGCGCCTAGATCACCAGCCACTCGGGAACGGGCAGGCCCTTGTTCTCGAGAAAGACCGGGTTGAACAATTTGCTCTGGTAGCGGTTGCCGTAATCGCACAGGATGGTGACGATGGTGTGACCAGGCCCGAGGTGCTCCGCCAGACGCACAGCGCCAGCGATATTAATCCCTGCTGATCCGCCGAGACAGAGGCCCTCGTGTTTCAGCAGGTCAAAGATATACGGCAGTGCCTCTTCATCGCTGATCATGAACGAAACGTCCACTTTCGCCTGTGCTACGTTGTCTGTTACGTGATTGATGCCAATGCCTTCCATAATGGAAGTGCCTTCGCTTGGGCGCGGTTCACCGCTGCGGAAATACTCGTACATTGATGCGCCAGCCGGGTCTGCCAGCCCAATGGTAATGCCGGCGTTGTGACTCTTCAGCGCAGTTGATACGCCCGCGAGTGTACCGCCGGTGCCGACGGCACAGATGAACCCGTCCACTTTGCCGTCAGTCTGTTGCCAGATTTCCTGGCCCGTGGTGCGCTGATGAATCTCCATATTGGCAAGGTTGTCGAATTGGCGAGCCCACACTGCACCGTGTTCCTCGCGCCTGGCAAACTTTTCCGCCAACCGCTGCGCGGTATGTATGTAGTGATTGGGGTCGCTGAACGAAGTCGCGCCAACAAGGTGCAGGTCTGCGCCCAGTAATTCAAGGGTATCAATTTTCTCTTTGCTCTGGGTGACAGGCATCACGACTGTGCTCCTGTAGCCCATGGCATTGGCCAGCAGTGTCAATCCGATCCCGGTATTGCCGGCGGTGCCCTCGACAATGCGACCGCCCGGTTGCAGTTCACCAGAGGCCTGTGCCGCTCGAATAATACCCAGAGCGGTACGATCTTTCACCGAGCCGCCGGGATTGAGGAATTCCGCTTTTCCGAGAATGGTGCAGCCGGTTTTTTCCGATACCTGTTTCAGGTGGAGCAAGGGGGTGTTGCCAATCAGTTCGGTCACATCAGAGGCAGTGCGCACGTATTAGTCTCCGCAGGAAGTGCCCGACGAGTATGCCATAGCGAGAGCATCTGGTCAGGGGATTGTCGTTGCCCGCCCGCGATACAGTGATATGCACAGAAGCAGGGCGAGTACGTTGATCAGAACCATAAAGTCGAGCATGGGTGCCGGCGTATCGATCAGGTACGCACCGACCAGCGCTGTTGCCGAGGCCGACAGGGCCATCTGGATAAATCCCATCAGCGCTGATGCGGTGCCGGCTATTTGCGGAAATGGTCGCAGCGCGATCGCCATCGCGTTGGGCAGCACCAATCCCATACCGGTGGCATAAAACATCATCGGCAGCACCAGTACCAGGATACTGTGCGGGAGCAGGAATGCGCCGGCCCACATGGCGAGCGTGGCCATCGCCGCAAGAACCGCCCCGAATAATACGGTCTGCTCTGATTCGTAACTGACGCTCATTCTGGCGCTCAGTGCACTGCCCAGCATATAGCCGGCCACGGATGTCAGGAAGATAAACCCAAAGTACTGCACCGGCACGCCCAGCATGTCGATGTACACGAAGCTGGAGGATGACAGATAAGCCAGTAGCCCCGCGTAGACAAAACCGCTGCCAAATGTGGCAGTAACGAACATGGGGCTGCGCAACAGCTGGGCATAATTTCGCGCGATGGATAACGGGTGCAGACTCTGTCGCTGTGGCAGGGATTCGGCCAGGAATACATTGATCAGTACCACCATTGCGACACCGTACAGAGCCAGAAAAACGAAAATACTGGGCCAGGGTAACCACAGCATCATGATGCTTCCCATCATGGGGGCAACGGCAGGGGCCAGCGCCATCAGCATTGCGATCAGTGACAGTGCCCGGGCCGCGCGTGTCGGCCCGAATACGTCGCGAGCGACGGCGCGTGCCAGGGTGGGCCCTACACAGGCGCCCACACCCTGGATGAAGCGAAACAGCATCAGTTCCTGCACCGTGGTAGAGAGGCTGCAACCCAGACACGCCAGCACAAATAATACGGTGCCGCCAATCAGTATCGGCTTGCGGCCAAAGCGGTCCGCCAGTGGACCACATGCCAGGTGAAACAGTGCGAAGCCAGTGAGATAAGTACTGAGGGTCAGGTGCATGTGCTGGATGTCTGTACCCAGTGCCGCCATCATCGCTGGCATGGCGGGCAGGTAGACGTCCACACTCAATGGGCCAAGCGCAACCAGGGCCGCCAGCAATGCCAGCAGCCAGCGGGAGTCGGGATGCAACTGTCGGTGGGCCATGGGGCGGCGATGCTAATCTATAAGAGTCGCTAAAGCAAAATACGGGCAGTCAACTGACCGGCGCTCAACCCAGAAAAATGTCACCTGATGGATAGCGCACTCTTGGAAAGGCGCGCGTTGCCAGGAAGAACCCGAGTGTCAGCGGCCCCACACGCCCAATGAACATAATGGCCATCAGGGTCAGACGACCAACCGGGTCCAGTTCCCCCGTAGCCCCGCGGGACAAGCCCACGGTGCCAAACGCCGAGACAACTTCAAAGGCCAGATTGAGAAAATCCCCATCGTGGGAAAGACTGATGATGAATATTCCGAGCATGACAATAAGCAGACTGACCATGGCGAGGGCCAGTACTTTCATCATTTGCTGGTGACCCAGGCTGCGGCCGAAAGCGTTCACCTCGGGACTGCGCCGGAAAAAAGCGAGAGTTGAAAGTACCAGGATGATAAAGGTAGTGACCTTGATGCCGCCAGCGGTAGAGGTGCTGCCGCCACCAATCAGCATGAGACTGATTACCATCAGTGCCGTACTGTCGTGTATGGCGCCTATATCTACCGTGTTGAAGCCTGCGGTCCGGGTAGTCACCGCCTGGAACCAGGATGCGAGCAGCCGGTCTACCGGATTGGAAAACTGGCCCAGCGTGGCGGAATTGTTCCACTCCAGCAGGGCGAACATGACCACCGAAAAAACCAGTAAGACAGCGGTTCCACTCAGCGTCAGTTTGCTGTGCAGCGAGAGCTTCTGCCAGCGCCTGACCAGGTAGATGTCGGACAAAACGCTAAAACCGATACCACCGAGAATAATCAGGACCGGCACGGCGATGTTTATCATGGGATTGCTTGCCCACAGGGACAGGCTGTCGGGGTAGAGTGAAAATCCAGCGTTATTGAATGCTGAGACGCTGTGGAAGACGGCGCTCCACAACCCGGCCGCCCAGCCAAACTGTGGTACGAACACGGTGGCGAGCATGGCTGCACCTGCCAGTTCGCAAAGCAGCATGACGCGTATAATGATTCCCACCAGGTGCAGAAGATCTGACATCGAGACCTGGTTCATTTCCTCGCGCAGGAAGATACGCTGTTGCATGCCGATGGGCAGGCCGAACATCGATAGTAGCAGTACCGCAAAGGTCATGATCCCCAGCCCGCCGAGTTGCATCAGCAGTAGAATCACGAACTGCCCGAAAAGGCTGAAATCCCCTGTATTGATGACGGTCAGGCCGGTGACTGTGACGGCGGAAGTCGCGGTGAACAGAGCGTCCGACCAATTCACCGGGATGCTGGCGGAGACGGGCAACTTGAGCAGGCAGGCGCCTATCAATAGCAGGCCGGCATAGAGCAGGGCAAGCAGGGCCGGTGGTGCAATGGCGATCCGGCGACCGCCAGTAATATGGCGTTTAATGGTGTGCATGCCGTGTGGTCAGAGCAGCCTCTTGCCAAAATCCCTCAGAGCCTGCGGGCGACCGAGCAGCAATAGTTTGTCGGCGGTTTCCAGTAGTAGTTCGCCAGATGCACATGACAGGAACTCGGTGCCGCGCATGACACCGAGACAGCGCAGGTCTGCATCGCTTGGCAGCACCAGCGCGTCGATTCTCTCTCCGTCTTTGCCGTCGGGTACGCGAACATCGATGATAGTAAAACCATTGCCCAGGGTTAGATAATCGCGAATCAGCGGGTTGTTTAGCTTCTGGGCAACGTGTTGGCCAATCTCCTGCTCCGGTTCTATGACACGATCGGCGCCCAGTTTGCTGAGGATGCGGTGGTGCATTTTGGTAATTGCTTTCACCCAGATGCAGGACACTCCCAGCATCTTGGCATTCATGGTGCAGATAATACTGGCTTCTATATCCTCGCCGATGGCGATGACCGCTACATCACAACTGCCAACGCCCGCATCGCGCAATGCCTCTTCATCGCGCGCGTCGGCGATAAGCGCTTCAGTGATGGTATCGGCCAGCCGACTGACCGGACCCTCCTCGCAGTCGATGCCCAGCACGCTATTGCCCATCTGCGCCAGCTCGCGGGCAACAGTGGTGCCAAACGTACCCAATCCAATGACCGCAAAATTACGTTTTTTCATAGCAGGTTTCAGCGTTAGTGAAATTTTTCCACCAGTGACAGACAGTAACGCATCTACTCGTCGATACCACGAGTGCTTCTGGCGTCGTCTATGCCGCCGATAGCCTCCACATGTTGGTAGCCAGCGTCTTCCAGTGCCTGGGCAGCTTGTGCTGCGCGACCTCCACTGCGGCAATACAACTTGATGTGGGTGTTCTTGTCGGGGAATAAGGCCTCCACCTCCGGGACGATATCGGAGTGAGTGATTCGCAGGTCCCCGTCAATGCTGTCGAGTGTATGTTCGACCGGGCTTCTCACATCTATCCACACAGTGTCTGCCAGGCAGACACCGGGAAAGGCCAGGGTTATCAATAATACGGTATAGCCAAACAGCGCTCTCAGTTTCACGGCAGTTCCCCTAAAGATGAATGTTGCTGTCGCAAGCGTAACAAAACTCCACCCCGCGGTATCCATTGATTATGATATTAGTCAAACCTGATATGATAAATCCCGATAAATGGGCTGGGGGGAGTGAGGAGTAACTAAATGGATATCGAGTCGATGCACCAAAACGTTGAGCAGGCATCGTCGCTGTTGAAGTCTCTGGCCAACCCCAATCGTCTGCTCGTGCTATGTGCGCTGGTGACACGAGAGCATACTGCGGGCGAACTGGAGCAATTGACGGGGCTCAGTCAGTCCGCAATCTCGCAACACCTCGCGCGCCTGCGAAAGGAGCAACTCGTCACCACGCGGCGTGAGGCGCAGCGCATCTATTACTCTTTGTACAGCTCTGCCGCGGCCGCAGTGATTAAAACACTGCACGGCATCTACTGTGCCGATGAATAAACCCGGTGGCTACGGCACAGCGGCAAGCGATGCGATTGACGGCCTTGTTCACTACGCCCTGAAAGGCGGGTTGCCGAAGCTGATTTTCCTGCTGGCGCTGGCTGCCGGGGTGCTCGCGTTGCTGTATACGCCGCGGGAAGAGGAACCGCAGATCGTGGTTCCTATGGTCGATGTACTGGTGCAGGCGCCGGGCTTGAGTGCGAAACAGGTAGAGCGGCAGGTCACCATTCCGGTGGAAAAGCTGCTGTCGCAGATTCCCGGCGTTGAGCATGTCTACTCGTCCTCGGCGAGAGGCAGGGCCAGTGTCACACTGGCCTTTTACGTGGGGCAGGATCGCGAGGACTCGCTGCTCAACACCTATAACAAACTGTACTCCAACCAGGACCGCGTGCCTCCCGTGGTCAGCAACTGGATGGTGCGCCCTGTTGAGGTGGACGATGTGCCCATCGTTATGCTGGGGCTGTGGAGCACAGATGGCAACCGCTACAGCGACTTCGAATTGCGGCGTATTGCCGACGAGGTATCGACTGTGCTGCAGGGCATTCCCCAGACCAGTGAGGTCAACGTGGTGGGTGGGCGTCCGCGCACGATCAAAATCCTGATCAACCCGGAGAGCATGGGCGCACGTAAAACGACGACGGCCGATATCGTGTCTGCCCTGGCGGTATCAAATGTGCTGCTTTCCTCGGGAAACTGGGCCTTCAATAACGAATCAATCATGCTGGAATCCGGTGATTTTATACGCGATGTGCCGGAACTGGAGACGTTGGTGGTCAATGTCATTGACTCGGTGCCTGTCTACTTGCGCGATGTTGCCCGCATAGAAGATGGTCCGGCAGAGGCTGACAGCTACACCTGGATCGATTTTACTTCAGCGCATCCTGCTGCACGGGATAGCCGCGATGCAACTGAGCAAACCCCGCACCCGATGGTGGCCATATCAGTCGCCAAACAGCGCGGCGCCAACGCGGTAACTGTGGCTCGGGGTGTCCACGCAGAAATTGCACGATTGCAGCAGGGCCTGCTGCCGCCGCAAGTGCAGATTGAGGTGCTGCGAGACTACGGCCAGACCGCAAACGAAAAGGTGAACGACCTTACCAGCAGTCTCGCCTTTGCCATTGTCACCGTGGTGATGTTTATCGGCGTATTCCTGGGTTGGCGCGCCGCTGTGGTGGTCGGTCTGGCGGTACCTGTCTGCTACGGCATCACCCTGGGGCTGGATCACGCAATGGGTTACACCATTAACCGCGTCACCCTGTTCGCACTGATTCTGTCGCTGGGTTTGCTGGTCGATGACCCGATTACCGGGGTCGACAATATTTCCCGCTTTATGGCAAGAAAATCAATGCCATTGCGCGAACGGGTGGCGGCTGCCATCGCAGAGATTCGGGTGCCGCTGGTGCTGTCCACTGTCACCATTGTACTGGCCTTTCTGCCACTGGCGTTTATCACTGGCATGATGGGGCCCTACATGGCACCAATGGCGTTCAATGTACCGGTCAGTGTGATCGCCAGCACCCTGGTCGCTTTCCTGGTTACGCCGTGGCTCGCAAGTCGCGTACTCAAGGAGCCGACAGCGCCTGAAGGCGCGAGTGATGAGGCCGCAGGAGGCAGTTTATACCGGCGCATGATGACACCACTGATCAGTCACCGGGGTCGCGCGAAAGCCCTGCTGTGGCTGGTGCTTGTGCTGTTTGTGGCGGCAGCAGTACTGCCGCTGTTTCGCGCCGTTCCGCTGAAACTGCTGCCCTTTGATAACAAGAATGAAGTGCAGGTATTGATCGACCTGCCAGAGAGCGCGAGCCTGGAGCATACTGCCGCCAAGGTTGAGGAAGTTGCGAATCAGCTAAAGCGGGTGCCAGAAGTGCAGTCCATTGCGGCATTTGTCGGAGTTGCGTCACCGATTGATTTCAATGGCATGGTGCGGCGCTATTACCAGCGTGACGGCTCCAACATGGCAGAACTGCGCCTTACGCTGGCAGATAAATCACAGCGCGCCCAGCAGTCTCACGGTGTCGTGCTGCGCTTGCGCGAATTGCTGGCGCCGCTCAACCGCGAAGGAGTGAACATCAAAATTGTGGAGGTGCCGCCGGGCCCGCCTGTGCTCAGCACGCTGGTAGCAGAGGTTTACGGCGACACGCTGACGCCTTATGAAACCCAAAAATCAGCCGCCAGGATATTGATGGACAGGCTCTCGCGCGAGGCCCATGTCGTGGAAATCGATTCGACCATTGAGGATGCACAACACCGCCTGCGCTTTGTTGCCGATAAACAGAAAGCCGCGCTGTCCGGCGTATCCACCCACGACATTGCCAGCACACTGACCATGGCCAATCAGGGCCATGTGGCCGGTTACCTGCAACTCGAACGGGAAGCGCGACCGCTGCCGCTGGAGTTGCGATTGGACCCGCACCTGCGACTGTCTACTCATGATTTTGAGCGCCTGTTGGTGAAGGGTCGACAGGGTGTCACCAAGGCCACTACCGAGCAGGGGCTGGAGATAGCGCCGCAACCCCTGGTGCCGCTGGGCGAGTTGGGCAGCTTCCAGCAAAGTTTCGCTGACCAGGTCATACATCACAAAGATCTGCGACCCGTGGTCTACGTAATGGCGGAGCTGAGCGGCCGCACACCGGCGGAGGTGATCGCCGATGTGAATGCAGACCAGGGCGCCCGGTCGCGTGATGGCGCATCATGGGACGCGCGCAACTATCTGCACAGTGGTGCGGGCGACAGTTGGCAATTACCCGACGATACCAGCGTAGTGTGGAGTGGTGAGGGCGAATGGCGTATTACCGTGGATGTGTTCCGCGACATGGGCTTGGGCTATTTGTTCGCCCTGTTGGCGATCTTTGTCGTGCTGCGCTTGCAGACCAGCTCCACTGCACTGGCCCTGATTATCATGTCGGCCATTCCACTGACGATCATCGGCATCATGCCGGGATTCTGGCTGCTGAACCAGTTTGGTGAGCAGACTATTGGCGGTGCGCCAGACCCTGTTCTCTTCACCGCGACCGCGATGATCGGCATGATCGCGCTAGCCGGCATTGTGGTGCGAAATTCACTGATATTGGTAGAGTTTGTCAGCCAGGCGCGCGCGCGCGGCGACGCCGTTCGAGAGGCGGTTCTGCAAGCGGGCTCGGTGCGTATGCGACCAGTGCTGCTCACCGCGGGTACAACAGTGCTGGGCAATCTTATCATCACCCTTGACCCGGTTTTCAGCGGTCTGGCACTGGCAATCATATTTGGCATAGCCGCCTCAACCCTGCTCAGTTTGATCGTGGTGCCCACGGTCTACCTGCTGGTATTCGATGATGACCCAGCCGTCGCCGGCAACACCCATCGGGAGGAAACAATTTAATGAGCAAGGTGCAACATAAGGTACTCCTGTCCGCCGCGGCACTTATTGCACTGCTGCTGTTGGTGGCCGTCATGGCTGGTTTATTTACGCGCAAGATTGCGCCTGGCCTTGAGGCAGCGGCAGTGATTGATGTCAGCCAGGCAGTCGCAGTCGCGGCAGAGCAGGCTCCGTTCTCGGAGTCCGTACCTGCCTCGATAGAAGCCAAGGAGACGACGGTTATTTCCTCGCGCCTGCTGGCTCGTATCAGCAGCATCGCTGTGCGTGCTGGCGATTTCGTCGAGCAGGGACAGTTGTTGATCCAACTGGAGAAAACCGATCTGCTGGCCAGGGCGCAACAATCGCGCGAACAGATTCTCTCGGTAGAAGCGCGCTTGACCGAGGCCAGGAAAAACCTGCAGCGGGCTGAGGAACTGCACAAGCGAGGCCTGATAGCGATAGCTGACCGCGATGCGGCGCGTGCAAATGCCGCCGCACTCGAGGCCGATCTCGGTTCGGCGCAACAGGATCTAGAGGCAGCAGAGGCCGCAGTCAGTTTCGCCGAGATTCGCTCGCCGATTGCCGGACGTATTGTCGATCGGTTTGCAGAGCCCGGTGATACTGCCTCCCCCGGCCAGAAATTGTTGTCCCTGTACAATCCGTTTTCGCTTCGGGTAGAGGCCTGGGTGCGCGAGGAACTCGCGCTCTCACTGCAGCCGGGTCAGGAACTTCCCGTGGAAATACCGACTATGGGGAAAACGCTGGCTGCACAGATTGAAGAAATTGTACCCGCAGCTGACCCAGGTTCTCGCAGCTTCCTGGTCAGGGCGATATTGCCGGCAGACCAGAAGTTGCTACCGGGTATGTACGCGCGACTGCAGGTGAATGCGGGCAATCGCCTTCGATTACTCATACCGGCTGATCGTGTGGCCAGTGTTGGTCAACTGGATGTCGTGTGGGTGGCAAATAAGGGCAGTGCTGAACGTCGCTTTGTGCGACTCGGCGCGACGAGGGACGATGGCACTGTAGAAGTTATCAGTGGCCTGGCTGCCGGAGAACTGGTATTGCCGCGAGTCGAGTAGCACTGCAGCGCCAACCCGCGGTGTCCGGGTGCCGTGTGCACCTGACGAGAGCCGCCCGGTTCAGGGTTTTTTGAAATAGATGATCGCGCCAACCACCCCGTGGTCGGTGAATGTGACGTGAAAATTGTTCACGCCCAGTGACCACAGCTTTCTCATGATGATATTCAGGTCGTACTCGTTCATTTGCATGTGCGGTGCGTTCGGCGGTTTACCCTTGAGCAGGTTGCGAAACTGTTTGTTGAAGGGGACTCTGCGCAGAAGTCGCCAGTACCAAAAACGGCGGTTGCTAAAGGTAAAATGCAATACGCCGACACCGCCGCTGCGAAGACTGGCAAGCAGTTTGTCGAGCAGGACATATCCCCTATCCTCGGGGATATGCTGGAACACAATATAGGAGTGTACCAGGCAGTATTTCTGCTCGCCCAGCTCACGGCAATCCTGCGATTCTATAAACGAAACGTTCTCTATCGCTTTGCCTGCAGCCTGCCGCTTCGCTTCAGCCAGCATTGAGGGTGATACATCCACACCGGTCGCGTGCCCGCACCTGCTACTGATGGCAAAGAGTAAACGCCCGACACCGCAACCAAAATCCAATGCATTTAGCGGCTGGAATTCGGGGTCTATATGCGTGTTGATGGTCTGGAATACGGTATTGATATCGTCCTGTCCTGACTGCCAAAAGTCCGCCATTGCCTGCTCATTGAGGTTTTCCGCCAAAAACTTCTCATTTGAGATAACACCGTAATAGGGGTTTTGGGCTCCGTAGGTTTCCCAATCTTCATCTGAGTTTTCAAACATTGCTGTAGCCCGCTGGCTTCCCTGGATCGAGTGAGGTCTGCTGCACCAGTTTATCCAAAGCGCATGCCAATTCCAGTCGAATGGCGTTTTCAGTTGTGGTTGTGACCTGTAAACTGCGGGATTTCCCGATTCAGGTGACGCGATGAACTTTTACTCGACTATGGGTGCGCTGTTGATTGCGCTATTAATCAACATGCCGGCGATGGCAGAGGCCTCTCCAGAGTCCACACTGGATGCGCTGCATAAAGCCGGGGCAGCGGGGAATGAGGCAGAGTTTGTCGCGTTGCTTACCCCTGATGCCGTTTTCATTGGTCTGGCAGACGGCGGCGCGCGGTTACAGGGTACAGCACTGCGTGATTTCGTCAGCGGGAGCCTTGCTGCCGACAACGTCTGGGACTACCGCAGCGCAGACCGTGAAATTCGCGTGTCCGCCGACGGTTCCGTTGCCTGGTTCGATGAGGCGCTTCAAAGTGATCTCCCGGCGGGTGGTCACGGCTCGGGCGTGCTGGTGCGCAGTGATGCTGGCATATGGAAGATCGCGCAGTACCACCTCAGCCTGTCGCAGCCCGGTGGCGCGGCAGCGGCCCCTGCCGCCGTGCCTGCAACCGGAGCGCCGTTGGCTAATGAGGCCCCGCAAAAGCCGGAGTGCAGAAAGGCTCGCCACAAGACCAACAAACAGGCCAGTTGCTGACGGTAGTGGTGGCGGTTAACCCGTGCCAGGCGCGGGCGTTTACTTCTCGAACTTCATCACGACCTTCCACCACAGCTTTGGCAGTAACGCGCGCCACAGGTACAACAATTTGGCTTCTTTCGGGTAGATGATGTCCTGGTCTTTACGCACCCCTTTTTCAATGGCATCAATCATCTGCTCGGGGTCGCCCAGTCGGCCACTTTTCTTCGCCTCAACGATACTGCCGGGGGTGTCGGTGGCCATGGTCTGGTCGACCAGGGGCGTGTTGACGGCCGGGGGGCAAACCAGGTGAATACGCACACCGGAACTGCGGATCTCGTTCTGCATCACCTCGATGTACGCATTTACGGCAGCCTTGGTCGCGCAGTAGGCGCCCATCTTCGGCACCAGTGCTATGCCTGCGATTGAGCCGAATACAATGACGCGACCCCTGCCCCGTTCCATCATCGCGGGCAGAACGGCCTTGACAATGTAGGTCGTCCCGAAGTAATTGATTCGGAACAGTTTTTCCATATCCTCGTGGCTGTGGTCGATAAGTTTGTGGCCAGGCATCAGCGCGGCAGCGTGTACCAGCAATTCTATCGGGCCCAGTGCAGCGGTGACTTCTTCGACTTTGGCCTCTACATCCTGCAGGTTGGAGATATCACAGCGGAACGCGGTGATATTGTCGGACTCTGCTGCGGTGTCCTGCAGGCCCTGGTCGTTGACGTCGAAAATCGCGACTTTGGCGCCCTGTTTGGCCAGGCGTCTCGCTGTTATCTGGCCCATTCCACTGGCCCCGCCGGTTACGATGGCAACCTTGCCCGCCATGTCTATCATAATCACTCCGTACTGTTACTAGATGAATACCCGGCGCATAGTCTGCTGGTCGCAGACGCTTTCGGCAACCCTGTGAGCGGCCATTGAAAGTGACCGTTTTGTCACAATACTGTGGTGTCTGAAATATGCTCCAGTGGTAGCACGGTTCTGTGGATCACGCGGCGCAGTTCGAAGCTTGAATGCACTCCCGTCACCCCATCGATACGTGTCAACTTACCCAAAAGGAATCGCTCGTAATACTCCATATCTGGAACCACCGCCTTGAGCAGATAATCGGAGGCCTGGCCGGTAACCACCGAGCACTCCATCACCTCTGGATATTGCGCTACCTCCTTCTCAAACGCCTCGAATCGGTCGGGTGTATGCCGGTCCATGGTGATGCCGATATACGCGGTGAGCTTGAGCCCGAGCATGGCCTGGTTTAACAGCGTGACATGTGCGCGGATCAAACCGGACTCCTCCAGCCGCTTGACGCGGCGGGAACAGGGTGTCGGGGACAGTCCGACGGCATCTGCCAGTTCCAGGTTGCTGATGCGGGCATTGCTTTGCATGGCCTGTAAAATCCGGCGGTCTGTGCGATCCAGTTTCATGTGGCACTCCTCACGGGACACATCGATTTATCTAGAGCATGCAACTATATCACTAGTAAATCTCTATTTTGTAGATAATAACTCCATTTAATGGCGGAAATAGCGCCATATTTGCAATCTATCTCTCTTGCTAACGCCCTATACTTTGCGCTCGGCTGATCAATCACCTGTTGCGGTGGTGTTTGCGGGTTACCCCTCCGCCAATGTCTTGTAACTGGCCTCACAAGGGCCAGCACAAACGAACCGCACGGGTGATCGGCCACAACAACACTGAGTTATAGGTAGAACATCATGAGCAGCTTCGATCATCGCAAGTACAAAGCGTTTCCCCCCATCGCCATGCCAAATCGGCGCTGGCCCGACCGCACGATTGAGCAGGCGCCGCGCTGGTGCAGTGTCGATCTGCGAGATGGTAACCAGGCCTTGATCGAGCCGATGACAGCGCGACAGAAGTCGCTGCTCTGGGATCAGCTGGTCAAGATCGGTTTCAAGGAGATAGAGGTGGGGTTTCCCTCCGCCTCCAGCCACGATTACGATTTTGTGCGCGAGTTGATTGATAATGACCGGATTCCCGAGGACGTTACCATACAGGTGCTCACACAGGCGCGGCCCGATCTGATCGAGAAAACGTTCAAGTCCCTCGAGGGAGCCCGTCGAGTGATTGTTCATGTCTACAATTCCACCTCGACTGTGCAGCGAGAGCAGGTGTTTGGCCTCGACCGCCAGGGCATTATCGATATCGCCGTAAAAGGCGCTGAACTGGTGAAGGACTGTGCTGCCCGGCACCCGGAAACGGAGTGGGTATTTGAGTATTCGCCTGAGAGTTTTACCGGAACCGAACTGGATTTTGCGGTGGAAGTTTGCGACGCGGTGAATGCCGTATGGCAGCCGACACCAGAACGCCCGGTGATTATCAATCTGCCTGCGACCGTCGAGGTGAGCACACCGAACGTCTACGCCGACCAGATCGAGTGGTTCTGTGACCACGTCGCCAACCGTGACAGCTTGTTGATCTCCCTGCACACGCACAACGACCGCGGCTGCGCGGTGGCCGCAGGGGAGCTGGGTGTATTGGCTGGCGCCGACCGGGTTGAAGGCACCTTGATGGGCAACGGTGAACGCACCGGGAATATGGATATCATCACCATGGCTATGAATCTCTACAGCCAGGGTGTGGACCCGCAGTTGCAGTTGGGCCATATGGATGAAATTCTGCAGACGACCCGCGAGTGCACGCAATTGCCGGTGCATCCCCGACACCCCTATGCCGGTGAGCTGGTGTTCACGGCATTTTCCGGCAGTCATCAGGATGCGATCAAAAAATGCCTGGTCAAGCGCGATAAAAGTGTGCCCTGGGATGTGGCCTACCTGCCCATTGATCCACAGGACATCGGTCGCTCGTACCAGGAAGTGATCCGCATCAACAGTCAGTCCGGCAAGGGTGGCATCGCGTTCGTGCTGCAGCGTGACTTCGGCCTTGAATTGCCTCGTTGGTTGCAGATTGACTTCAGCGCCACGGTGCAGGCATACGCTGAACAGCGAGAGACAGAGGTGGGATCTGCAGAAATCTACCAGCTGTTCCAGGACACCTATCTTGCGGACAACGGTCGCTGGAAACTGGGCAACTACCAGGTAAGTCGCGAGGGAGGCGTGGACCGTCTGCAGGCGGAATTGCGGGAGGGCGCCGCAGAGCATCAGCTGTCCGGTACCGGTAACGGTGTCGTGGCCTCATTTGTCGATGCGATGCAGGTCTTCACTGGCAAGCAGATCGTATTGGTGGAATACAATGAGCACGCCCTGAGCCAAAGTGCAGATGCCGAGGCCATTTGTTACATACAGCTCAATATCGATGGCGATCGTTTCTGCGGCGTCGGTCGCAGTTCCGATATTATTCAGGCGTCACTGGACGGCATTTTGGGGGCGATCAATAAAGCCGCGGTGCGGGAACACCACGCGGCCGCCTGAGCTCGCGCCAGGTCACCCTTTTTTATCGCAAAGTGTGAGCTTGTGCGCCAGGGCCAATGGCCGGGCGTGGCGCTGTGGGTTATGGTGTGGTGACCTATGGGCTTAAGGACGATATCGGGCACCATCTCGGTTTCCCCGCTATTCGACACGGACGGCAATCTGATCGATTCAAGTAAGGCGCGATGGCGGCAACTGAAGCGTCATTTTACAGAGTCCTTCACCGGTGACGTGTTGCTGCGCCATCGCGTACGTACTGGTGACTATCTCGACGAGTCGCACGATAAACGCCTGCGCAGTGCATACCGCTATATCTTTATTCTGTCAGCGGTAATTTTGCTGCCGATTGTTGCCAATAACTTTTATACACACCAATGGGTGCTGGCGGTGGCCACGCTGTTATTGCTGCTCGCCCTGACGGTGAATATTCTGCTGCTCAGCCTGCACAGGGAGTCCTTCCTGTCACCCGCGATGGTGATCGCAATGAGTATTGCGCTAGTGATGCTGTCCCTCTACCAGGGGCAGGGTTACAGCCTGTACCTGTTATTTCCGCTGCTCGTGTCTGTGCCTATTTTATTCAATGCGCGCTGGGCAATTATCGTCGGTGTGTGCAGTGGGCTGGTCGCTGCGCCGGTGGTATTCAGCAAGTACGATCCCACGACTGCTGCTTCAATCGGAATCAGTATGGTGCTCACCTGGCTGGTCAGCGCCTGGCTGGTGTATGCGATGACCGAGCAGTCGCTGCGGCTGAAGGGTATGGCGATTACCGACTCCTTGACCGGCGCATTTAATCGCCGCTACCTTGAGTTGCAGGCCGCAAGAGCGCTGCAGGACTGGGAGCGCCATCGACGCAGTGTGTCGCTGTTGTTGCTGGACATCGATCACTTCAAGAAAATCAATGATGAATTCGGGCACAGCGTCGGCGACGCGGCACTGAAGCACCTGGTCAGCCTGATTAAAGAGCGAATCCGCGGGGTGGATACCCTGTGCCGTTATGGCGGGGAGGAGTTTGTTCTGTTGCTGAGTGAAACCACGGCAGTACAGGCCAAGATAGTCGCCAATCAATTGCGTCGTGCGGTCGAGAGTGCCCAGGTGTTGCCAAGCGGCAGTATGACGATCAGTCTGGGTGTCTGCGATGTCCGCCAGGCCCGGAATCTGGAAAACTGGTTCAGAATGGCCGATGAGGCGCTATACTGCGCCAAGGATCTGGGGCGCAACCGGGTTGAACTGGCAGAGGTGCCACCAGCAGCGGCGGTAGTCACCAGGAAGACGTCAACTGGTCGGTGAAAGGCAATGCACAAGGCAGTCACTCATTGGCGCAGGTTTTGCCTGATTTGCGGCCTCCTGCTCCTGGCAGCATGCAGTAGTACTACGTTTGTCTATAACAGGCTGGATTTTCTGCTGCCGTGGTATGTCGATGACTATGTCGATCTCAACCAGCCACAAAAACAATATCTGGACGGCCTGCTTGAACCCTTCCTCGCCTGGCACCGTGCCCGGGAGTTGCCGGATTACCTGGAGATACTCGAAGGCGTGCAGAGCAATCTCGACCGCCCGCAGACGCCCGCGATGATCGCTGCCGTGTTCAACCAGTTCGAGCAGGCCTGGTTGCGCCTGGAAAGCGAGTCACTGGATTGGCTGTTGGATCTCGGTGCGCAATTGTCTGAGGATCAGATCACTGAGTTGATGGAAGAGCTGTGGGAGCGACAGGAGGAATACGAAGAGGAGTATCTGCAGCGCACAGACGAGGAGTTTTATGAGGAGAGTTACGACGACGCACTGGATAATGCCCGGGAATACCTGGGGCCACTGTCCGATGCGCAGAGGGAAGTGCTGCGTCAGTTCAGTCGCAGCCTGCTGCGCGCGGATCAGGCATGGTTGCAGGCACGTGCGGGGTGGTTGACCCAACTGGGTGTATTGCTGGAGCGCAAGCCGGGTTGGCAGGAGCGCGTTCGTGAGGCTGTCGCCAAGCAGCGGGAAAACCCCGCGCCCGAGTATGAACGCATCTACAATCATAATCTGGTGTCGATATACGACGTGATCGCAGAAATACTGAACGGGCGCAGTGAACAGCAGGACAGTCATCTGCGTGACCGTCTGGCTTCACTGCAACAGGACCTCCAGAGCTTGATAGAGCAGGGAGCGAGCGCAGAAAACCCCGGGACGATGGTCAGCGAGCCCGCAACTCCAAGCGCTCCCGGTCCCAACGACTAGTCCAGCAGCGACAGATCCCGCACCGCGCCCTTGTCGGCGCTGGTCACCATCCTGGCGTAGACTTTCAGCGCTGGGGTGACCTTGCGCGGACGCACTTCTGTCGGCTGCCAGGCCTTGTCACCCCGAGCCTCCATTGCCGCCCGCCGCTTTGCCAGTTCCTCGTCTGTGAGTGCAACGTTGATGGTGCGGTTGGGAATGTCGATCTCAATGATATCGCCATTCTCAACCAGGCCAATGGCGCCACCGGCGGCCGCCTCCGGTGAGGCGTGCCCGATCGACAGTCCCGAGGTGCCCCCGGAAAAGCGCCCATCAGTGAGCAGCGCGCAGGCTTTGCCCAGGCCCTTGGATTTGATATAGCTGGTTGGGTAGAGCATCTCCTGCATTCCCGGTCCGCCGCGCGGACCCTCGTAGCGCACAATCACAACGTCACCGGCTTTCACGCGATCATTGAGAATGTCGTCCACCGCCGTATCCTGGCTCTCACAGACGTGAGCTGGCCCGGAAAACGTCAGAATCGAATCGTCCACCCCCGCGGTTTTAACCACGCAGCCATCCAGTGCGATGTTCCCGGTCAGAATGGCCAGGCCGCCCTCCAGCGAAAACGCGCTCTCCAGCGAGCGGATGCAGCCGCCTTTGCGGTCGGTATCGAGGCTGGGCCAGCGTGTGCTTTGGCTGAAGGCTGTCTGTGTGGGGATGCCCGCAGGCCCGGCGCTATAAAACTTGTGTACTGCAGCATCCTCGGTACGCATGATGTCCCAATCGTTCAATGCATCGGCCAGGGTTTTGCTGTGCACGGTGCTGCATTCGCTGTGCAGCAAGCCGGCGCGGTCCAGTTCGCCAAGAATGCCCATGATACCGCCGGCGCGGTGTACGTCCTCCATGTGATATTTGGGCGTGCTGGGGGCCACCTTGCACAATTGCGGCACCTTGCGCGACAGCCTGTCGATATCTGCCAGCGTGAA
The DNA here is from genome assembly GCA_963976735.1 of uncultured Halioglobus sp. GTDB lineage: Bacteria > Pseudomonadota > Gammaproteobacteria > Pseudomonadales > Halieaceae > Marimicrobium. Next base: position 27,273 of record CAXBLZ010000007.1, on the reverse strand, counting down.
ATCCAGCTCTGCCTCCTGCGCCGCCGCCAGTAGATGCAGGATGGTGTTGGTCGATCCGCCCATCGCGATATCCAGGCTCATCGCATTCTCAAACGCCTTGAAGTTGCCGATGTTTCGCGGCAATACGGAATCGTCATTCTGGTCGTAGTAGCGCCTGCAGAGCTCCACGATCACGCGTCCAGCGCGCAGGAACAACTGCTCACGGTCGGAGTGCGTGGCCAGAGTGGAGCCGTTGCCGGGCAGGGACAGACCCAGTGCCTCGGTCAGGCAGTTCATGGAGTTGGCGGTGAACATGCCAGAGCAGGAACCACAGGTGGGGCAGGCTGAGCGCTCGTACTCAGCAACTTTTTCATCAGAGGCGTCGTCGTCACCGGCAATGACCATCGCATCGATCAGGTCCAGTTTGTGTTCAGACAGCTTGGTCTTGCCGGCTTCCATCGGGCCGCCGGAGACGAATACCACTGGAATATTCAGCCGCATGGCTGCGTTCAGCATGCCCGGGGTGATTTTGTCGCAGTTGGAGATGCATACCATGGCATCGGCGCAGTGCGCGTTGACCATATATTCGACCGAGTCCGAGATAATATCGCGTGAGGGCAGGCTGTACAGCATGCCGTCGTGGCCCATTGCGATGCCGTCGTCCACTGCGATGGTGTTGAATTCCTTCGCTACACCGCCAGCCGCTTCGATCTCGCGAGCAACCAGCTGGCCGAGGTCTTTCAGGTGCACGTGGCCGGGTACGAACTGGGTGAAGGAATTTACCACCGCGATGATAGGTTTGCCAAAATCGCCGTCTTTCATTCCGGTGGCGCGCCACAGTGCGCGTGCACCGGCCATATTGCGACCGGCGGTGGAGGTCTTGGATCGATAATCAGGCATTTTCAGAGTCCGCTGTCCGGCCGCAGCCGGATTTCATAGTGAAATTCGGTCGCGCAGAATAGCAAAGTTTGGGCCTGAATTCCCCCTTATCGTGTTGCGGAATCCACGGTGGGGTCAGCGCCCTGCAACATGCCCGCGGCCGGAAAAGCCGCTTCCCGACTTCCAGTTGTTGCGCAGCCGGCGCAATGCTCCCCGCGTATTTTGCAGTCGACGGTGGATTTCAGGGTAGTTGCCCGCCTCCACCGAGAGCGCGAATAGAATCAGCGCGCCCAACAGCAAAAACCCGATCACGAACAGGTGTTCCGGAGTCAACGGCCCGGTGAGTGAAAGTGTAGCCATTGTTGCTTGCATAACGGTGCTTCCTTTGCAGAGGGCGACGCACAGACCGCCCTCATGTGGTCAATCCGGGATCTAGTTGCTGGCGAGCGTCCCGCTGCGCTGACGGTACAGCGCCAGTTGTTCGTTAAATGCAGCCGCCGCATTCTCAGCCTTGTCGAGCAACTCTTCGTAGTGGGCGCTGCTCAGCATCGGGCCGCGGCACGCGAGGAGGTCTTCGATAGTTTCCACATAGGCCTGGACCTGTGACATCGCGCTTTGCATCGTATCCGCGCTGGCAGAGGTGCCATCGGGTATTGAGGGGATTTCGCTGGGGGCGAGGAAGGGACAGCTGGCGGAGGCATTGAGCGCAAACGTTAATGTCAGTAATGCAATTGAGTATTTCATGGTACAGATCTCCCAGTGTGAACATGGCGGCGTGTTGTTACGCCGTGTGTTACCAATATACACACATTTGGAAGGCAGAGAAGCTCATGTGATATGAAATTTTTGTGACATAGATAACTGATATCACTACAAAATAAATCTATCTTTGTGCGTGTGCTGAGCGCGCAGTGACGCCATGACACATAGAAGGTAACATTTGGTGCGCACACGGGTATGCGCGCCTGTTTCAGGTGCGGTCGCGACACCGATAGCGCGCGACAGGTGATAAATTGGTGCGCAAAAAGCGCGGGCGGCACCATTGAGGGAGATGCTGCTGCGGGGCGTTGAGGTCGTTTTAACGTGGCGTTGCCGGGGCGCGACAACGCCAGCTGTGGAGATCAAAGATTCTTGAAAAACACCTTCGAATTGCGCTGCAAATTGTACAGAAGCTTCTTCTGCGCTGGCAATTCGTCCCTCGAGGTCTCGACAAAACCCTGCTCCACAAACCAGTGTGCTGTTTGCGTGGTGAGGACAAACACGCGCTCCAGGCCCTGGCGACGCGCTTCCTGTTCCAGCGTTGTCAGCAACCGCTGTCCGCGCCTGCCCCCCCGGTACTCCGGGTGCGAAACAATACAGGCTATCTCGCCACTGCCGTCATTGGGGAAGGGGTAGAGCGCAGCGCAGGCGATAATCCGCCCATCGCGCACCAGCAGCCGAAACTGGCTGATTTCTGTCTCCAGCAGTTCGCGCGACCGTTTCAGCAAGACGCCCTGCTGTTCCAGCGGTTCAATCAACTCCAGGATGCCACCGACGTCATCGATATTGGCTTGGCGCAACAGTTCGTACTCGTCGTTGCCAACCAGCGTGCCACAGCCATCGTGGGTAAAGAGTTCCTGCAGCAGTGCGCAGTCGTCCTCGTGGCTGATGATGTGGCAGCGTGCCACGCCGGACAGGCAAGCACTCTTGGCTGTTTGCAGCAGGCTCAGTTGCTCCGGGTCGCTGATGGACAGCGCGTTGATTTCGCCGACGGCACACTGGCGGATCAGCTCCCCGTTCTCATCCTCGACCCCTGCGGCGGTGCCGAACAGCACCAGCTTGTCTGCTCCGATAGCGGCTGCACAGTGGACCGCGATGTCCTCCAGCGCCAGGTTGAATATCTCTCCGGTTGGGGAGTACCCCAGCGGGGATAGCAACACGATGGAGCCGTTGGCGAGTTGCTGGTGTATGCCGCTGGCGTCGATTCGCCTGACGCGACCGGTGTGATGAAAATCCACGCCATCAACGACCCCGATGGGACGCGCTGTCACAAAATTCCCGGAGCACACTCGCATACGCGACCCCTGCATCGGGGAATTGGGCAAGCCCATGGAGAGCAGCGCTTCGATTTGCGCGCGCAGTGACCCGGCCGCGTCCTTGATGTGCTCGAGTGCGGCGGTGTCGGTGATGCGCATACCGTCGTGAAAAACGCTGTCTACGCCTGCACGCTGCAGTCGCTGGTCGATCTGGCTGCGCGAACCGTGTATCAATACCAGGCGCACACCGAGACTGTTTAGCAGCGCAATATCGTGTATCAGATGCGAGAAGTTTTCGTGTTGCGCGATGGCGCCCCCCAGCATCAGCACAAAGGTCTTGCCCCGGTGTGCATTGATGTAGGGTGCGGTGTTTCGCAACCAGCGAATATGGGAGCGCCCCGACGTTGTCACGTTGTCTTCCAAGCCATTGATAAATAGAAAGTTATTAAGGGTACAGAAAGCTGGGCGGATTACCTAATGGCAATATTGCACAGTGTTTACAGGCAGTAGTGACGGATGCACTGCTGCAGCAGCGCAATGCAGGGCTGAATTTGCTCGAGTTCGAGGTATTCGTTGGGCTGGTGGGCGCGATCGATGGAGCCTGGCCCCATCACAATTGTCTCCATTCCCAACTGTTGCAGGAAGGGTGCCTCGGTAGCGAAGGCGACCGCTTCTGCGCAGTGCCCCGTCAATTTTTCTGCCAGCACTACCAGTTCGCACTCTGCGCTTTGCTCAAACGGCCCTATCTCCGCTATCAGCGGCCGCAATTCGATGTCCAGCCCGCGTTGCGCAGCCAGCCGCTGCATGCGCTGTTCGAGTTCGGCGCGCACGGTGGCGTTATCACCGCCGGGTGTCATGCGCAGGTCGAAATGTAACTCGGCGCTGCCGCAGATACGATTGGGGCTGTCGCCCCCGTGGATACAGCCCAGGTTCAGTGTGGGGCTGGCTACCTGAAAAAAGTCATTGCTGTAGCGTGCGGCCAGTTCCCTGCGGTAGAGCATTAAATCGCCCATTACCGCGTGCATACCTTCCAGTGCGCTGTTTCCCAGATCCGGATTGGAGGAGTGGCCGGCCCTGCCGGTGACCCGCACCGCCTCCATCATAATGCCCTTGTGCATGCGTACAGGCACCAGTGAGGTGGGTTCGCCGATGATGGCTGCGCGAGCTTTCGGGTGGCCGGCGGCGGCCAGTTGCCGTGCGCCGCTCATGGAGCTTTCCTCGTCGGCCGTGGCCAGCAGTATCAGCGGTTGGCGCAGCTCGTCGACAGAAAATGCGCTCGCTGCGGCAATCGCAAGCGGAAAAAACCCCTTCATATCGGTACTGCCCAAACCGTACAGGCGGTTATCACGCTCCGTCAGCGCCAGCGGATCGCTCTGCCAGCGGCCCTCGTCGAACGGCACGGTGTCGGTGTGTCCGGCCAGTACCAGGCCGCCGGGCCCACTGCCGAGTGTGGCGATCAGGTTTGCCTTGTCGCCATCGGGGCTGACAGGCTGGATCTCAACCCGAAAGCCCATGTCGGACAGCCAGCTGGCCAGCAGGTCTATGACGGCGCGATTGCCCTGGTCCCAGCTCGGGTCGGTGGAGCTGACAGAGGGTGTTCCCACCAATTGCCGGAGTTGGTCGAAAACGCGCTTTTCGAACTGCGACATCAGTGCTCCGGCTGCGGGATTGCGGGGATGAGTGAATGATCTTGCCGCCCAGTCTAGACAAGGGCGGCAAGGTAGCCAAGTACCCCAGCGGTACTAGCTGCCAAAAATCGCCCTGAAAATAAAGAAAAAGACAATCGCCAGGCCCGCGCCGGCGGGCAGGGTGATAAGCCACGACATGAATATGCTGCCGATGACACCGAGGTTTAACGCGCCTATTCCGCGGGCGAAACCCACGCCCAGCACAGCGCCAACCAGGGTGTGGGTGGTCGAGATCGGCAAGCCTGTCCCGGAGGCGATCACCACAGTCGTGGAGGCACCTAAGGTGGCGGCAAACGCCCGGCTGGGCGTCAGCTCGGTGATTTTACTGCCGACGGTCAGGATGACTCGCCAACCGTAGGTGACCAGGCCGAGGACGATACCCGCTCCCCCCACCAGCAGGATCCACCAGGGCACAGCAGCGGTGGCGGCAATCTCACCGCCGGATTGCACGGTGCTCACAATGGCTGCGAGCGGCCCCACGGCGTTGGCGACGTCGTTGGAGCCATGGGCGAACGCCATCGAGCAGGCGGTAAAGACCATCAGTACTCCGAACACCTGCTCCACCGAGCGGAAGCGGTGTTGTTCATCGGGTATATCCCTGATGTTGCGCAACATCAGGGTGCCGAGGGCAGCCACCCCGAGGCCGATGAGTGCGGATAGGAGGGATGCGTCGGCGAATTTGCTGCCGAGCCCCAGATCCAGGTTCAAACCCACATGGCTAAGCCCTTTTAGCAGGGTGACCATGGAGATCATAAAGCCTACCATCCACATATAGATGGGGATGTTTCTCTTCGCATGGTGGAACGGATCACTGGTGTCGAGAATGAAAATTTTCACACTCATAAAGAGTCCGTAGGATAGGGCCCCGGCCAGTATCGGAGACACCAGCCAGCTGGCGGCGATGGACCCCACGTTTGACCAGTGAATGGCATCGACGGAGATTCCCACTGCCGCGAAGCCGACGATAGCACCGACAATAGAGTGCGTGGTGGAGACCGGCCAGCCCCGCATACTCGCAATCAACAGCCAGGTGCCGGCGGCCAGCAGTGACGACAACATGCCGTAGATCATCAGCTCTGGATGATCGTTCATGACCTCGGCGTCGATGATGCCCTTGCGGATGGTTGAGGTAACCTCTCCACCGGCAAAGTAAGCGCCGAGAAACTCAAAAATCATTGCGATAAGAATCGCTTGCTTCAGCGTCAGTGCCTTGGAGCCGACCGATGTACCCATCGCGTTGGCGACGTCATTGGCGCCGATGCCCCAGGCCATAAAAAACCCGAACACGCAGGCCATGACCAGGAAAATACTGCCGTACTGGGCAATGATTTCCATACGGATTCCTTCTTATTAACTGCTTATTTGGCCATCAGGATTTGTAGTCGATCACCGACTTTCTCGGCATCGTCCGCCACTGTGCCCAACAGGGTAATGATCTGATAGAGGAACATCACATCAATCGGCGGCAAGTCCTTTTCTACTTCGAACAGGCTTGACCGCAGATCGACCGCGATGTCATCGGAGCTGCCTTCCAATTCGTCCACGGTCTTCAGCATTGCTTCGACGCGGAGGATCTCCTCCGTGCCGCTGAAACCGACCTCTAACAGTTCGTCCAGTTCCTGAATGGCCTTGAGGGCGTGGTGTGATGTCGCGGCGGAGGCCTCAGCGAGCTTGATCGCGGCATCCTGCAAGGAGGCGGGAAAGCGAATTTTACGGCCTATGATAAGGCCTGCGATATCTTTTGCTGTGTTCGCAATGTGATCCTGGACCCCGACTAGAGTCAACAAATCGGATCGAGGTACGGGGAGGAATAGCCTGTTGGGGAGGTGACGGCGTACGGACCGTTTTTGCGCGTCCGCTTCAGCCTCGGCGTCAGCAATTCTCTGGTGTAGCTCGGCGGCGGCCTCCCAGTCATCTGCTGCAGATGCGCGAAGCAGGTCCGGTACCAGTTGTGCGGCGCGATTAACCATCGCCATATGCTCTTGAATCGGACCGATGGGCGAACGGCCGAACAGGTTGCCCAGCGGACTCAGAATAGGCATAGCTCAAATCTCCCTCACATGCGTGGCGGTAGTGTAGGGGCTTGACGCGAATTTGTCACAAAAATGCAACGTACCGTCAGCACGTGCAGTGGGCGCGGTACCGGATTCTCGCCTCCGATTTGCGAGCACTGTGTTAGCATGGTGTGACTCGATATTAACGGCGTGGATCCAGCTCGAAGACACCATGACAAGCAAGTTTAGCGAACAGTTACTGGAATACCGTCTCAGCCTGTCCACTCTGGCCCAGGACTTGAATGCCGACGGGCACCTGACGGACCAGGATCTTGTCCGTATCGGCCTGGCCACCAAACTCAAGATACACCCACTGGTGTTCCTCGCGGAGCAGCAGTTGGATGATGCCTCCGCGCCGGGCAAAGTGCTCACTATGGAGCGCCTGCTGGCGTGGCTGGGCAAGCGGGTGGGCCAGGCGGTGTACCGTATTGACCCGCTGAAAATCAATGTCACGGCGGTAGCGGAAGTAATGTCCCGGGCGTTCGCCGAGCGCCATCGTATCCTGGCGGTGGAAGTGCAGGACGACGAGGTCGTAATCGCTTCAGCTGAACCCTATGTTCGCGCCTGGGAGAGCAACCTCGAGCACGTATTGCGCAAACCTATCCGTCGCGTGCTGACGGACCCGCGAGACATCGCGCGACACACCAGCGAGTTTTACAGTATGGCCAGTTCGGTGCGTGGCGCGAGGGTCACGGAGCGGCCGGGCGCCCCGGCTGGCGTCGGAAACCTGGAGCAGATGCTGGAGCTGGGCTCGATGAATGAGCCGGATGCTAATGACCAGCACATCGTCAAGATTGTCGACTGGCTTCTACAGTACGCGTTTGAGCAACGCGCCAGTGATATCCATATAGAGCCGCGTCGTGACGTGGGCAGCGTTCGCTTTCGTATCGACGGTGTGCTGCACACAGTGTACGAACTGCCGGCACATGTGTGTGCCGCTGTCAGCAGCCGTATAAAGATTCTGGGCCGTATGGATGTGGCTGAGAAGCGCAGGCCGCAGGACGGGCGACTGAAAACCCGTACTCCAAACGGCAATGAGGTGGAGTTGCGGTTGGCAACGCTGCCCACTGCGTTTGGCGAAAAACTGGTGATGCGTATTTTCGATCCGGATGTCCTGCAGCGCAGTTTTGAGCAGCTGGGGCTGGCGGATGCAGATTTGCAACACTGGCACGACATGACGTCCAGCGGCCACGGAATTGTGCTGGTGACGGGCCCTACCGGCTCTGGAAAAACGACGACGCTTTACTCCACGCTGCGCCAGCTCGCGACGCCAGAGGTCAACGTCTGCACCATAGAAGACCCGATCGAGATGGTGGAAAGTGCGTTTAACCAGATGCAGGTAAACCACGGCATAAACCTGAATTTTTCCGCCGGTGTCCGCGCGCTGATGCGACAGGACCCGGACATCATTATGATCGGGGAGATCCGCGATCTGGAGACCGCCAATATGGCGATCCAGGCGGCGCTGACAGGTCACCTGGTGCTCTCCACATTGCACACCAACGACTCTCCCGGTTCGATCTCCCGCCTGATGGAGCTGGGCGCACCACCCTACCTGATTCGGGCGACGGTGCGCGGCATCATGTCACAGCGGCTGGTGCGTATCCTTTGCCCGCACTGCAAGGACTACGGTGAACTGGATATCGATGCCTGGCAACAGCTGACCCAGCCCTGGCATATGGAGCCGCCGGCCCGGATTGCGCGCCCGGTCGGCTGTATCCGCTGCCGGGAAACTGGCTACGCCGGGCGCCAGGGCATCTACGAGGTGTTGGTCAACAGCCGGGAGGTGCAAGCGCAGATTCGCGCGCACCTGGATACCAATAAAATCCGCGAGATAGCGATGGGGGAAGGGATGCGCACATTGCGTCTCAGCGGTGCCGCGCGTGTGGCCCGGGGCGAGACGACCATCGAAGAGGTTATGCGTGTCGCCCCTCTGATCGATGCCTGATTTTTCCTCATCCCGGTGTAGGTTGTCATGAAGCCAAGCAATCCTGACTTGCCAGAGATATTGGCCGCAGAGGCCGGGCGTGCCTGGGAGTACATTCTCGAGCGCGCCGGTGAAACCCTCACGTTGCAACTGCAACAGGCGCTGGCCGACAAACCCGAAGCGTTGCAGTTGCCGCGCGTGCTCGCCTGCAGCCCCTTTGTCGCCGATCTGCTGCGGCGACAGCCGCGATTGTTGCTCGACTGGGTAGTCAGTGGCGACTTGCAGCACACCCTGCCAGAACAGGCTTTTGGCAGCGAATTGCGACAGTGGTTGTCGGTGGAGGGTGCGGAACTTGGCCCAGTGCTGCGCAAGTTCCGCATGCGGCACATGCTGCGTATCGTCTGGCGCGATTTCTGTCGCTTGTGCGACACCCTGGAAACGGTTCGCGATACGTCGCTGCTGGCCGAGGCGACCATTGTGGAGGCACTCGCGTGCGTCCAGACCTCGCTGCAACAGCGTTTCGGTGTGCCCCGCGGGCGACACAGCGGTGCAGCACAGGAGTTGATTGTACTTGCCATGGGTAAGCTGGGTGCCCGTGAGTTGAACGTATCTTCCGATATTGACCTGATCTTCACCTTCCCCGAGGCCGGGCAGACCGACGCCAACACACAGTCCCTGAGCAACGAGGAATTTTTCACACGGGTTGGGCGAGAGGTTATCAGTGCGCTGGACCAGGTGACGGCAGATGGCTTTGTTTTTCGCGTGGATATGCGGCTGCGCCCCTACGGAGAAAGCGGTGCGCTGGTACACAATTTTGCAGCGCTGGAGGACTACTACCAGGAACAGGGCCGCGACTGGGAGCGCTATGCGTTGATCAAAGCGCGGCCGATCACGGGCGATCCGGTGCGTGCGCAGGAATTGATGACCATGTTGCGGCCCTTTGTCTACCGGCGCTATGTCGATTTTGGCGTCATTGAAAGCCTGCGTGGCATGAAGCAGATGATCAATGCCGAAGTGCGTCGCCGCGGCTTGCAGGACAACGTCAAACTGGGCCACGGAGGCATCCGGGAAGTCGAGTTTATCGCCCAGTGTTTTCAGCTGATTCGCGGTGGCCGTGACCTCGGCTTGCAGCAGCGCGAGTTGCTGGCGGTGTTGGACGAGTGTGTGGAACTCGGCTGCTTGCCGGCAGACGTGGTCGCCGGATTGCGCACTTCATACCTGTTTTTGCGCGACAGTGAGCACGCCATCCAGGGCTACCAGGATAAGCAAAGTCAACAATTGCCGCTGGCAGAGTTGCCGCGCATTGCGATGGCCACTGTGATGGGCTATGCCGACTGGGCGAGTTACGTGGCCGCGCTGGAGGGGCATCGCAGCGTCGTGGCCGGTCACTTCAGGGATTTGATCGCTGATCCCGACGCCGACGATCCGGCGAATACCGAAGAAGAGGAATCGCTGTGGGGAGAGGATCTGTGCGAGGACGCTCTCACCGCGCTCGGCTACAAGCAGCCCGCCGAGACACTGGCGGCGTTGCAGGCGTTGCAGCAAAGCCCCCGGGTGCTGACCCTGCAAGCCCAGGGCCTGGAACGCCTGCAGCAGTTTATGCCGCAACTGCTGCGCGCCTGCGCCGAACTGGCTGATCGCGGTAGTACTGAGCCCGATCGTATGGGCGCCGTACCCGGTGATCCCGACCTGGCGGTGCAGCGAATTCTGCCATTCGTTGCGGCCGTTGTGCGCCGCAGTGCGTATCTCGTGCTGCTGCTGGAGAACAGACCTGCGCTGGCGGAGCTGGTGAGCCTTTGCGCAGCCAGCCCCTGGATCTCGGACCAGCTGACGCGCTACCCGGTACTGTTGGATGAGTTGCTCGACCGCGCCAGCCTGTACACGGCGCCGGACAAGGAACTGCTGTGCGATGAATTGCGGCAGCAGGTGGCCCGTTTGGCTGTTGATGATCTGGAAGCGCAAATGGATGCGCTGCGTTACTTCAAGGCGTCTCACGTGCTGCGGGTGGCGGCCAGTGAGTTGGTCGGTCGCTTACCTTTAATGCAGGTCAGTGACAAATTGACCTGGATAGCCGAGGTGATACTGGAGCAGGTGCTCGCTGTCGCCTGGGCGGACCTGACAAATAAATACGGGCAACCCGCGCGCGACGGCAGCGGCGTTGGATTCGCCATTTTCGGCTATGGCAAGCTCGGCGGTATTGAACTCGGCTACGGGTCGGATCTGGATCTGGTGTTCATCTACGATTCGACCCGGGGCGGCGTTACCGACGGCGAACTCAGCATTGATAACGCCGTATTCTACACCCGTTTGGGCCAGCGCATGATCCACATTATGGAAACACGCATGGCCATGGGCCAGTTGTACGAGGTCGATATGCGGCTGCGCCCATCAGGCAATTCCGGCATGCTGGTGAGCACACTGGCAGCATTTCGCAGCTACCAGCAGGAATCGGCATGGACATGGGAGCATCAGGCTTTGGTACGAGCCCGCTTTGTAGCGGGTGATGCTCGGGTGGCGGCCGCCGTTAGCAAGCTCCGGGAGGAAATCCTGCAACGGCCGCGCGAGGAGGCCACGCTCGCGGGCGAGGTACTGGCGATGCGCCAAAAGATGCGTGAGCACTTACTACCTGAAGAGAAGCCGGAAGATGGGGAATTTAACCTAAAACAAGGTAGAGGAGGTATCGTCGATATTGAATTTATGGTGCAATACGCGGTTCTTGCGTGGTCCCATCGCGTACCGCAATTGACGCGTTGGTCAGATAATGTCCGCATTATCGAGACGCTGGGCCAGCAGGGCTTGTTTGAACGGCAGGAGTGTGACGCACTAAAAGCAGCCTATCTTGCTTATCGCTCCGCTGCCCACCAACTATCTCTGCAACAGCTCCCGGGTATCGTAGCCCAGGGGGGGTTTAGCGAAGCGCGCGCAGCGGTCACCGGCAAGTGGCAACAATTGTTTGGGCCTTATATAAACGACACAAGTACAGAAGAATGAAATGAACAGGAGTGATGTGATGAGTCTGGCCGATCGCGATGGTCTAATCTGGATGGATGGAGAAATGGTTCCCTGGCGTGAAGCCAAAGTGCATGTGCTGACTCACACGTTTCACTACGGCCTCGGCGTGTTCGAGGGTGTGCGTGCGTACAAGACAGCTGACAAAGGCACGTGCATATTCAGGTTGAAGGAACACACTGACCGCCTGTTCCGTTCGGCCCATATCCTCGGAATGTCGATGCCCTTCGACAAGGAAACGCTGAACCAGGCGCAAAAGGATGTCGTGCGATTGAATGGGCTGGAGGAAGGGTATCTGCGCCCGATGTGTTTCTACGGCTCCGAGGGTATGGGCCTGCGCGCGGACAACCTGCGAACCCACGCTATGGTGGCCGCCTGGGAGTGGCCCTCCTACATGGATCCCGAAGCTCGCAACCGCGGTATCAAGGTTCGCACGTCTTCCTACACTCGCCATCATGTGAACATCTCGATGTGCAAGGCAAAGGCGAACGGCAACTACATCAACTCCCTGTTGGCCCTGCGTGAGGCCATTGAGAGTGGCGCTGAAGAAGCGTTGCTGCTCGATAACGAGGGCTATGTCGCAGAAGGCAGCGGAGAGAATGTGTTTATCGTGCGCGACGACAAAATTTATACGCCGGAACTGACATCCTGCCTTGAGGGCATCACCCGCGATGCAATATTTGTGCTGGCGGCAGAGTTGGGTTACGAGATCCGTGAAAAACGTATCACCCGGGATGAAGTGTATGTTGCCGACGAGGCCTTTTTTACCGGTACTGCTGCCGAGGTAGTGCCGATACGCATGCTGGATGGCCGCACTATTGGCAGCGGCAGCCGCGGTCCGTTGACAGAAAAATTGCAGGCGATGTATTTTGATTCTGTACGCGGTAACCGCGAGCAGAATGCCCAGTGGCTGGAGCCCGTTGCCTGACAGGTTTTAGCAACCAGCCTGGACAGGGTATATTAGTCTGTATGGTGGCACTCCCCCGATTGCACGAGGCTGGAAGATACTCTCATGGCGGGTAAAGTAAGGATCAAGCGCGGCGATGTTTGGGCCGAGCGCCTGAAGGAACATTTGACGGCATCCCCCGAGGGTGCCGCCGAGTGGATGGAAGAGCACGCGCAGATTCTCAACAGCACCAGCGACAGCATGTCCGCCCTGTGGCGCGTCGATGATGAACTGGCGTATCTCAAGCTCTACCGCTTCAGGTCACTCCGTCAAAAACTGCTCTCCCGCGTGGGCAGGGCACAGTCCCTGCGCACCTACAAGAGGGCTCGCGAGCTTGCCGGGAAGAATATTCCTGTGCCTCAGCCCCTGGCTTGCCTGATGGTAAAACAGGGCGCGTTGTTGGCGATGGAAGGCATGTCCGGCGGCGGCAGTCTCGTTGAACTGTGGCACTACCACTCGTCGGAAGGCGATTTCGACGCGGTGATGCATGCGGCGGGAGAAGCTCTCGGCAACCTGCACGCAGCCGGATACTGTTATGGTGACTGCGGATGGGCCAAGTTGTATTGGAATGGTGAGCGAGTCTTTCTGACAGATCTCGATCACACGCGAAAATGCGCAGTTGGCAATATACAGCAGTCGCGAGATCTGGCGCGATTCACCGCGAATGCCGAAGAGTTGGGGATTGGGTTGAAATTGTATGAACAATTCCTGGAACGGTATCTGCAGGCTGTGCCCGGCACTCGCCGCGAGTTGGTGGAGCGAATGATCCGCCCGCTCTATCGTATCCGGGGCCAGCATTTATCGGGTGGCTACGGGCAGCGACTGGTCTGATCGCTGCCTACCGTGGTGACCCGGGACCCTCGACTGTCGGGGCGCTGTCGCTGGCAGGCGGTTTGGTCGGCAGGCGCCGCAACGCACGGCGATAGGACTCCGCCGCGAGAATTTTTGCTTCCACCGCAGACAGCTCGCGCATTTGTCGTCGCCATGCACGAAAAAAACGCATGCGATCTGTGCGACCAAGGTCGGCAAGCGGCAGCATATTCAGCTGTATCAAATTTCGCAGTAGCAGCCTGCCCGGTGTCGGGACTCTTCGGCTGTTGCGCTCGTTATTCATCAGGGTGAAGCGAAACTGGTCCTGCATCAGCGCGGCGAGTATATTGCCCGGTCGTAAATCCCCGTGAATAATTCCACTGGCATGCATTCGACCGATATACGTGCCCAGCGAATGCAGCAGTTGCCGCCTCCGTTGCAATTGAGCAGGGTCTCTGGCGGCGACGGTCTCCCGCAGCCAGCGATCGACAGGCTCACCGGGTGCTGCGACGGTGAACAGATACTCTCCTGCGCCCGGGAGTTTGCCCCACAGCACACTGTGCGGGGCGTCGAACCCCATCAGCAGCAGTGCCTCGGCATTCAGCCGCGCGCGTGTTGCCCGACTGCCGCGGACCGTTGCTTTCAGATTGGCGGCGGGACTGCGGTTGAGATACTCCTTGTAGTAGAGATGAAGTTCCCTGTTGAGAGCGACACGGGTATAGGCAGAGCTCTTCACTCGTTCCCATCCGCGGGGCATATAGTCATCAGACAGTTGTGCGGCCCACTGGCGCAATGTGTCGGTGTCGGATTCAGTACTGATCTCGGTATGCCTCGTAAAATCTCTGCGCAGCGATACTGCGCCGCGAGGCCGGGCGCTTGCTTTGCTGCTGTGAATGCGCGACGGTGGCCACGGGCGAAGTGTGAGGTTATCATGGCGAGCAAATAGGTGGTGACAAGTAAGGCACTTTTGTACGGGGTAACGCAGGCACACGGCCAGCGACAGGCAAGCAGAGGGACGGGATTGAAGCAAAAAGTACTAGTGCTCGGCGCCGGGGGGCAACTCGGGCGAGAGTTGCAACGCACCCTGCCAACGGGCGTCGACTGTGCACCCAGGACCCGTGCTGAACTCGATATCAGCGACGCCGCAGCTGTCGCCGATTGTCTGCGCGGGATATCGCCACAACTGGTCATTAATGCCGCTGCCTATACTGCAGTAGACAAGGCAGAATCCGAGCCCACCGAGGCGCATCGCGGTAACGCCGAGGGCCCCGGCGTACTCGCAAACGCCTGCAGCCAACAGGGCATCCGGTTGATTCACATCTCCACCGACTTCGTGTTTGATGGTGCCGCGTCGCGGCCCTATTCGCCACAGGCCGCTACCGCACCGCTGGGAGAGTACGGTCGCAGTAAGCGCGAGGGCGAAGTGGCCGTGCAGCGCGTGTTACCACAAGCGCTTATCCTGCGCACTGGATGGGTGTATTCGAGTTTCGGCGGCAACTTCGTCAAGACCATGTTGCGGTTGATGGGTGAGCGCGATGAGCTGGGCGTGGTGACGGATCAGGTGGGAACACCTACCTGGGCACATGGCCTGGCGGAAGCGGTGTGGGCCGCTGCCCAGCGGCCGCAGTTAAGTGGCTTTTATCACTGGAGCGACGCCGGTGTCTGTAGCTGGTATGACTTTGCGGTGGCAATCTATGAAGAAGCCTCAGCGCAGGGACTGCTGTCGAAGCCGGTGACGATTCGACCTATTGCTGCCGCAGCCTATCCGACGCCGGCACAGCGCCCGGCCTACAGTGTTTTGGACAAGACGAGCAGTTGGCGCGATTTTGCCATGGAGGGTGTCCATTGGCGTCAGCAGTTGCGCGAAATGCTCGCGGATTACAAGGAGCAGGCGGATGCCTAAATCACTTTTGGTAACCGGGGCTGCCGGTTTTATCGGTGCCAACTTTGTGCACTACTGGATGCAACAGCACCCCGACGACCGGGTGGTGGCTTACGATGCGCTCACCTATGCGGGCAATCGCGCCAACCTCGACGCACTGCGCGACAACCCGAATTTCAGTTTTCTGCACGCCGACATTTGTGATTACGACAAGGTCCTGCAGACGCTGCGAGAGCACGCTGTCGACACCGTGGTGCATTTTGCCGCCGAGAGCCATGTGGACCGGTCGATCACCGGCCCGGATGCTTTTATTGAAACCAACATCGTTGGTACCTACACGATGTTAAAAGCGGCCCGGGAAGCCTGGTTGTCGGGCGACAAACCACTGCCTCACCGGTTTCACCATGTTTCCACCGACGAGGTGTACGGCTCCCTCAGTATCGATGCGCCGGGGTTTCATGAACAGCAGAAGTACGAGCCCAACTCCCCCTACTCGGCCAGCAAGGCGGCGTCAGATCACCTGGTGCGCGCCTACCATCACACCTACGGTTTGCAGGTGAGCACCAGCAATTGCTCTAATAATTACGGCCCTTACCACTTCCCGGAAAAGCTGATCCCTCTGTGTCTTACCAATATCCTGCGCGGCCGGGCCCTGCCGGTGTACGGTGACGGCAGCAATATTCGCGACTGGTTGTACGTCGAGGATCACTGCCGCGGAATCGAGCTGGTGTTACTGCGCGGCGAAGTGGGAGAGACGTACAATATTGGCGGCAACAACGAGTGGAATAATCTGGATATCGTGCACTTGCTGTGTGACCAGATGGATGCCCGCTTTGCCGCAGATCCGTCACTGGCACAGCGTTTCCCCGACGCACCGGGTAGCAGCGGGCGCAGCGCCCGGGACCTGATCAAGTTTGTAGAAGATCGCGCCGGGCACGACTGGCGCTATGCGATTGACGCCAGTCGGATCATGGGTGAGCTGGGTTACAAGCCGCACGAGACGTTTGAAACCGGTTTGCAGCGCACTCTGGATTGGTATCTCTCCAATGAGGACTGGTGGCGGCCACTGCTGCCTGCCTGACCGCAAAACAGACTCCGAGCGAGCCCGTAATCACCGGCCCGGAGAATGCCGCAAGCAGGCTAGACTAGCTGTTTACGGCCGCGCCTGGTCAAAGCGCGGGCACGCGTCCCAGCTCAGCCCCTCGGCATCCTTGGCGGACAACTGTGGGGTTTCTCCCGCGGGCACCGGCCACTCAATACCCACGGTGGGGTCGTCCCACGCCAGTGTCTGTTCGCTGGCGGGATGGTAGATGTCTGTGCACTTGTAGAGAAAGTCCGCGTACTCGGATGTGACGTAGAACCCGTGGGCAAACCCCGGGGGCACCCACAGCATGCGGTGGTTTTCGGCGCTGAGGCTTACACCAAACCACTGCCCCAGTGTCGGTGAGCTCTGGCGCAGGTCAACGGCCACATCGAACACCTCGCCTGAGGTGACCCGCACCAGCTTGCCCTGGGTGTGTTCCGTCTGGAAATGCAGGCCGCGCAGAATGCCGCGCACTGAGCGGCTGTGGTTGTCCTGCACGAAATCGAGATCGAAGCCCGCCGCGCGAAACGCCTCCCGGTTCCAGGTTTCCATGAAGAACCCGCGCTGGTCACCGAAGACTTTGGGTTCCACTACGTAGACATCTTTCAGCGGAGTTTCTACAAAATTCATGCGAAAACGACTCCTTCTTCTTTTAGCAGGTTCTGCAGGTAGAGCCCGTAGCCACTTTTTTCCAGGGGTTTGGCCAGCGCCAGCAACTGCTCCGCGTCAATATAGCCTTTGCGGTAGGCCACTTCTTCCGGGCAGGCAATTTTCAGTCCCTGGCGCTCTTCCACCACCCGGATGAAATTGGCTGCGTCGAGCAGGGAGTTATGGGTGCCGGTATCCAGCCACGCGGTGCCGCGCCCCATGACCTCAACACGCAGGTCACCGCGCTCCATGTAGGCTTTGTTGACGTCGGTTATCTCCAGCTCGCCGCGGTGTGACGGACGCACCGCTTTGGCGATATCGACCACGTCATTGTCGTAGAAATACAGGCCGGTGACAGCGTAGTGGGAGCGCGGGTGGGCAGGCTTTTCCTCGATATTTTCAGCCACGCCGTTTTTGTCAAAGCTGACCACCCCATAGCGCTCCGGGTCCTGCACATAGTAAGCGAACACTGACGCGCCGGTGTCGCGGCTGGCGGCGCTGGTCAGTTTCTGGGAAAACCCGCCACCGTAAAAGATATTGTCACCCAGTACCAGGCTGGACGGAGAGTTGCCGATAAACTCCTCGCCGAGGATGAATGCCTGGGCCAGCCCGTCCGGGCTGGGCTGGACGGTGTAGCTGATGTTGATGCCCCAGCTGGAGCCGTCGCCGAGCAATTGGCTGAAGGCGGCCTGGTCGCGTGGTGTGGTGATGACCAGGATGTCGCGGATACCGGCCAGCATCAGTGTGGCCAGCGGGTAGTAGATCATGGGCTTATCATACACGGGCATCAGTTGTTTGCTGACGGTGCTGGTCAATGGATGCAGGCGTGTACCTGATCCGCCGGCGAGGATGATGCCCTTGTAGGGTTTTGGTGTCATTGGGAGCTGTCCTGGCTGCAAAATGGGTGATTATAGCGGCAACGGGGTAAAATTGGCGACCGAGAGTCCATGGCGTGACCCGCAGCACTCTTTTTGCCCGAATCCCCCATCATGGTTCAGATTTATATTCCATGGAAAATGGCCGATGCTGGATTTTTGAGCAGTGTCTGAGTAGAATCTACACCCTTTTGGTGGTGCATTTCGGGAAGATCGGTGCCATTCGTAGCACATTGCTATTCCGGGGCCGCACCATAACCCCACGTATTCAATCCTATTCAGGTTGTTGAGAGGAAGCCCTTATCTCGCATATCGGTACAGTGCAGGAGAAACTGCGGCCAACAACAGGTGTGTCCGGGCATTCGGAGCCGGAGCCGCGCCCATTGCGTATAGCCCTGCTCGGCTATCGCAGTCAGCCACACGGCGGTGGGCAGGGCGTGTATATGCGCTACCTGAGCAAGGCGTTGGTGGACGCCGGTCATTCGGTGGATGTGATTTCCGGCCCCCCCTATCCGCACCTTGATCCCAGGGTTCGACTGATTCAGCTCCCCAGTATGGATTTGTTTGTGAATGGCCTCGGCTCGCTGCGCCTGCACCACCTGAAATCCATGAGCAATATCATCGAGTGGACAAGTCAGCTGACGGGTGGTTTCGCCGAACCCCTGACGTTCGGGCGCCGTGCGGTCAAGTACCTGCGCCGGTACGGCCATAACTACGACCTGATTCACGACAACCAGAGCCTTAGCTACGGCATGCTGGAAATCCAGAAAATGGGCTTGCCTCTGGTGACGACGGTACACCACCCTATTACCAGTGATTTGCGCATCGCGCTCGGCGCCGCCCGCACCTGGCGGGAGCGGTTGCTGATCCGGCGCTGGCACTCCTTCCTGAATATGCAGAAAAAAGTCATCAAGCAATTGCGGAATATCGTCACTGTGTCCGATTGTTCGAGGCAGGACATCGCCAGGGATTTCGGACTGCAGCCGGCCGGTATCAGCCTGGCGCACAACGGTATCGACATCGATGTCTTCAAGCCCCTGCCCGGTGTCGAGCGCAATCCTCTGCGGTTGATGGCCACCTGTTCGGCCGATGCGCCGCTGAAAGGACTCCGTTATTTGCTGCACGCTTACGCCCGTCTGTTGCAGCGCTACCCCGACCTGGAACTGCTGCTGGTCAGCAAGCCCAATCCCGGCGGCAAAACAGAGCGCCTGGTGCACAGTCTCGGGCTGGTGGACAAAGTGCGGTTTGTCAACGGTATCAGCACCGAGCAGATGGTGCAGTACTACGCGGAAGCGGCGATAGCGGTGGTGCCGTCAGTTTACGAGGGGTTCGGGTTGCCAGCCGGCGAGGCAATGGCCTGCGGGGTGCCTGTGGTATCTACAGATGGCGGCGCGTTGCCGGAAGTGGTCGGCGATGCCGGTGTGATCGTCCCGGCCAAAAATGTCGACGCCCTGGCCGAGGCTATCGACGCGCTGTTGCGGGATCCGCAGCGGCGCGCGGATCTGGGCGCGCGCGGTAAACAGCGCATCGAAGAAAACTTTTGTTGGCGCGTGTGTGCCGAACAAATGACAGCATATTATCGACAGGTGTTGGCGCATGAAAACGGTTGATTTTAAACGCCTGCCGTTGGAGGCGGGCGATATCGTATTGGATCTGGGGTGTGGTGAGGGTCGCCATGTGATCAGTGCCTATGTCGAGGGAAATATCCATTCGGTGGGTGTGGACCTGTCGCTGGAAGACCTGAAAATCACACGCGAACGGTTTTCCCACTACGACGAGCCCGGCAATGACGCCAAAGCATTCGGCCTGTCATCGGCGAGTGCCCTGAACCTGCCTTTTGCCGACAATACGTTCGACAAGGTGATTTGCAGTGAAGTACTCGAACACATCCCGGACTATCACAGTGCGTTGCGCGAGATAGAGCGGGTGCTGAAGCCTGGCGGCCTGTTTTGTGCCAGCGTGCCGCGCCGTTGGCCGGAAAAGATTTGCTGGGCCCTCAGTGAGGGTTACTACCAGGTTCCCGGTGGGCACTTGCGTATTTTTCGCAGCGACGAGCTGCGCAGGGAGATCGAGGTTTTGGGCTTTACCCACTACGACCGCCACTGGGCACATGCATTGCATGTGCCCTTCTGGTGGCTCAAGTGCCTGTTCTGGCGCAGCCAGGATAGCAATTGGTTGGTAAAGCAGTACCACCGCCTGCTGGTGTGGGACCTGATGAAGAATCCGGCGTTGACCCGGATCCTGGAGAAGAGCATGAATCCAATCATGGGCAAGAGTGTGGTGATGTATTTTCGCAAGGGGGCAGCTTCATGAGTGGGCTATACCTCAGCAGAGGGCTGTTTCCGGAAGAGTTCCTGCGCCCGACGGTGGAATTTATCCTCGACTGCCAGCGCGACAGCGGTGAGATTCCCTGGTTCGAAGGTGGTTACACTGATCCATGGGATCATGTGGAATCAGCGATGGGTCTCTCGATAGGCGGCGAACTGCATGCCGCGCGCAAGGCCTATGAATGGCTGGCCGGTAAGCAGCTTGAAGATGGCAGTTGGTGGGCCTCTTACCGCGGTGACGAAATCGACAATGCCAATCGCCGCGAATCCAATTTCGTCGCCTATGTCGCGACCGGTGTCTGGCATCACTATTTGATCAGTGAGGACGCTGATTTTTTGCGCGCCATGTGGCCCATCGTCGACAGGGCAATCGGCTTCGTATTGTCACTGCAGTCTGAACATGGGGAAATCGACTGGGCCGTCGACGGCGCGGGCCAAGCCAAGGGCGATGCGCTGGTCACCGGTTGCAGTTCCATCTACAAAAGCCTGGAGTGTGCGCACAATATCGCGATTACACTGGGCGAGCAGCGCGCGCATTGGTTGGCGTCACGCGCACGCCTGGGCAAGGCCCTGCGGCAAAAGCCGGAGCGGTTTGATCGCACCTGGGAAACCAAATCCCGCTATTCTATGGATTGGTTCTACCCCGTCCTCACCGGCGTATACACCGGCGCCGACGCGCGCGCACGCCTGGCGGCGCGATGGGACGAGTTCGTGGAAGACGGCCTCGGCTGTCGTTGTGAAAAGCAGCAGCCCTGGGTGACGATTGCCGAAAGTTGCGAACTGGTGATGGCGTTGCTGGCGGCTGGCGATCACGCCCGTGCGGTAGAGGTCTACAGCTGGCTGCAACAGTGGCGCGCGAGTGACGGTTCCTACTGGACAGGTTACCAGTTGGTGGAAGACCTGCTGTGGCCGGATGAAAAACCCACGTGGACGGCTGGCGCCATTCTGTTGGCGGCGGATGCCCTTACCAAACACACCGCAGCATCGGGTCTGTTCTGCACTGTGAAGGTGCTGGATGAGGCCGACGAAGCGCGCGAACGGCGTATTCTGGTGGATTGAATGGCCGGGCTGGTGGACGCTATAAGCGCCGCAACAAGCCCAGGCTATTGACCCGACCGATATCCTCAAACAGGCCCGAGGCCTGCGCCATGCGGTAAATCGCGTACGGCGCCTGCCCTCCCTCATGGGCATCTTCAAACAGATCGTGTATCGCCAGCACGCCGCCACGCATCAGGTGCGCTGTCCAGCAGCGATAGTCCGTCAGCGCTGCCTCCATACTGTGGCCACCATCGATAAAGACCATCGCCAGCGGCGTCTGCCAGTGCCTTGCGGCGGCTTCCGACCCGGCGACCACGGGCACGACCACATCATCGAGGCCCGCCCGCCGAATATTGCGACGAAATTCCCGAAACGTATCCATGATGCCCTCGCCGGCATCATACAGTGCGGGGTCGTGGAAAAATTCCCCCAACTGGTGCTCCTCGGAGCCGCGGTGGTGATCGAGCGCAAAGACCGTGCTGTTGTTGCTGCGACAGGCCAGCCCCAGATAGAGAGTGGATTTGCCACAGTAGCTGCCGATTTCCAGCACCGGCCCGTATGCACTCAGTTCCAGCGCGCTCTGGTACAGCGCCTGAGCCTCATCCTCGGCCAGAAAACCCTTGATTTGGTCGATGTCGGTGGGCAGATTGGGGATCATTGCTTACGCGTCTCGGGCTGGGTAACGGCGCGGCAACCCGGCAGCCTGCCTCGATGGCAGAACCGCCCGCTTGCCGGTCCGGTCGGTTATTTGGGCGCTGTAACAGAGGTGGCGGACGGTGAAGTTGGTGGCACCAGGAAAGAATCCAGCCTGATCACGTCTTCCGGGCTCAGTAGTCCGGCCTGCTCCTTCAGGCGCATCAGATTGAGAACATAATCGTAGCGGCTGTTGGCGTAATCACGCTCGGCCTGGAACAGCGTATTCTGGGCGTTCAGTACATCCACCACGTTGCGCGTTCCCACTTCGTAGCCGGCCTGGGTGGCGTCCAGTGAACTTCTGGAGGAGATGATACTCTGCTTGCGCGCTGCGATCCGCGAGACATCGCTTAGCACGGTCATATGCAGAGAACGCGTGTTGGTCACAATGTTGCGAGACAGGTTGATAAGTTGCTCGCGCGAGGCGTTGTACTCCTGCGCCGACTTGCGCCGGTTGGCGCTGATCGCACCACCGCTAAACAGCGGAACGCTGACCTGGACCTGCCACACGTTATCTTCTGAATTGCTGTCCGGTGGTGTAATAAACGGGTTGGGGGGACTGGCATCGACGTTGCCGCTGACGTCAAAATTGGAGTATTCATAACCGCCGGTAACGACGGGAGCGTGCTCCATTTTAAAGGCCTTGGCAGTCTGGCGTGCCGCTTCCTGTCGGTATCGAGCCGCCTGTAGCTCAAAGTTGTTCGCCAGTGAAAAATCTACCCAGGCGGCGCGCTCAATCGGGTCCGGCGGCAGAATTTTGAAGTCGTCCACGAGGACATTCAGATTTGACTGAGGCTGGCCTGTCAGCACGGAGAGCCGTTCCAGGGCCACGGACACGTTGTTTTCATCCACAATGCGGTTGACCTGTGAGAGATCGCGGGCCGCCTGTGCCTCGTAGACATCGGTGATGGCGATCAAACCCACTTCGAAGCGCTGCTGTGTCTGCTCCAACTGGCGCTCGAACGCACGCTCCTGGGCTTGTGAGGCAGCGAGATTGTCCTGTGCCCGCAACACCAGCAGGTAGGCTTCCACCACCCGCACAATCAGATTTTGTTGATTGGCGGCAAAAGTGGCCTCCGCCTCCCTGGTCACTTCCTTGCCCGATTGAAAACTGAACCAGGCGGACAGGTCAAACAAGGTCTGGCTCAGTGAAATGGTGTAGCCATCGGTGTCGGTATTGCGGTTGGTGGACGTTTCAACAGGCACTCCGCCCGTAGGAGACAGCGCATCGACGTCATTGTCGGATTTTTGGTAAGAATAGGCTGTCGATACCTGCGGCAGCAGCGCCGAACGCGCCAGGTTCTCGGTCTCGCGCCGGGCGAGATAGGTCGCTTCTTCCGCTTTTATCTGGGCGTCATTTTCCAGGGCCAACTCGTAAATATCGCGTAGCGAGTCAGCCTGCGAGCTGACGCAAAACAGCGCGAGTGTCAGCGACGAGAGCGCGACAAACAGATTTTTCATGCAATAATCCCCGGAGGAGTCGTACTTTTCTGGTGAGGCGCAGTTTAACAGTCTCCGGTCTGTGATGCATACATCGAAACAGCAATGAAAAGGTGCAGTTGAACGTCGTTTATGCGATCTTAGATCTCAGGTTTGCGGTGGTGTACCGGCGCGCTTTGCCTGTACTGCCGCAATGATTATGCCTATTGCAAGGGGCGCTGCCCCGGAACCGGTCGTGCAGAAACTAAAGAAAAAGCCATTCAAACTTGATTTAACCGAGCTGCATGCCATCTGCGATGCCAATTACGCTCGCCTGCTCCGGCTGTTTCCGGACTACGAAAATTGCAACTCGCGGGATCTTCTCGTCGGCGTCGCAAAAGTACACCTGTCGGTGGTGGAGCGCTGTCGCTACACCACAATGTTCCAGTTGTGTCAGCAGCGCGCAGACTCGCGCTGGTTGGGTGCGCTGCGTGTGGAGGTGCGGGCCTATCACGATATGCGCATGCTGGAGGTGATGGTATTTCAGTCCTCGCGCCAGGTGGCGGCGCGGTATCACTATCCCAACGAACGTATGTTTGCCCAGGATGAAAAGTACCAGCAAAACCGCTTTCTGGCGGATTGGCTGGAACACTGCCTGCAAAACGGGCGCGCCTCGCTTGACGTCGACGTTCCAATGACGGATTTCCGATCCGGTTGATCCCGCCAGTTTCCTCATGCCTGCCACTCAACATAACATCCAGTTTATCGACATTGCGAACGACGTCGTGCGCGTCGTACAACTGACGGACACACATTTGTGTCATGCCCGAGGTGGTACGCTGCTGGGTATGGACACCGATCACTCGCTGCAAGCTGTCCTCGACCTGGTTAAAAAAGAGCGGCCCCAGGTTCACCTGTTGCTGGGCACAGGGGATTTATCGGACGGCGGCGCCCGACCAGCATACGACCGGTTGCAGCGTTACTTTGACCAGTTGAGCCCCCGCAACTACTGGTTGCCGGGCAACCACGATAGTCGCGATGCGATGGTTGCTGCGGCCAGCGATCCCGATCGTCTGTGCAAGGAAATTCGGGTTGCAGGTTGGCAGGTGCTGTTGCTGGATTCGCAGGTACCGGGGCAGGTCGGCGGTGAACTTGGCGCAAATGAACTGGCGGTGTTGGAGTCCGCGTTACAGGCTGCGCGGGAACAGGGCCTGTACACGCTGGTCTGTCTGCACCACCAGCCGGTGGCGATTGGCTGCGTTTGGCTGGATGAGCAAATGGTGGCCGATGCCGATGCTTTTTTCGCCGTACTGGATCGGTATCCCGGTGTCCGTGGGGTGCTCTGGGGCCATGTGCACCAGGAAATAGACCGGCAGCGCAACGGCGTGCGGCTGCTGGCGTCCCCTTCCACCTGTGTCCAGTTCGCCGCCGGCTGTGAAAATTTCAAAGCCGATGACCAGCCACCCGGCTATCGCTGGCTGGAACTGCACAGCGATGGACGCATTGAGACCGCAGTGTCCCGCGTCAGGGATGTACATTTCAACGTAGAACTCGACTCCGGCGGCTACTTATAGCTCGCCTTGCGCAGCGCTCGTTGTACAATGGGCCCGCCGCACTATCCCAGCAATCCATGAAAAGTTAAGGTAATGAGCCAATATACCGCTGAAGACATCGAAGTCCTTACGGGACTGGAGCCGGTGCGCAAACGCCCCGGCATGTATACCGACACCACCCGCCCCAACCACCTCGCGCAGGAGGTTATCGACAACAGTGTCGACGAGGCCCTCGGCGGCCATGCCAGTGAAATCAGTGTCAGCCTGAACAAGGACGGCTCGGTGACGGTAGCCGACAATGGCCGCGGCATGCCGGTCGATATTCACCCGGGACAGGGTAAACCCGGTGTCGAAGTTATCCTGAGTACGCTGCACGCCGGGGGTAAATTCTCGGACAAGAACTACCAGTTCAGCGGCGGCCTGCACGGTGTGGGTGTATCAGTGGTCAACGCGCTGTCCAGTGCGCTGGAGGTGTTGATTCGGCGCGGTGGCAATGTCTACCGTATGACCTTCGCCGGTGGCGAAAAGAAAACCGATCTCGAAATTATCGATACCTGCGGCAAGCGCAATACTGGCACCACAGTGACATTTACGCCCGACCCTAAATATTTCGATTCCGTTGTTTTTTCACTCTCCCGACTCCGGCATGTGCTGCGCGCCAAGGCCGTGTTGTGCTCGGGTCTGCGTGTCAAGTTCAGGGACGAGAAGAAAGGTGAGTCAGAAGAGTGGTATTACGAGGCCGGCCTGACGGATTATCTCGCCGATGCGACCATTGATTTCCCGGTGATTCCGGAAGCGCCGTTCGTCGGCAGCTTCAGTGGCAGCAACTCGGGCGTCGACTGGGCAGTGCAGTGGCTGCCGGAGGGTGGGGAGGTGGTCGCGGAGTCCTATGTGAACCTGATTCCCACCATTCAGGGCGGCACCCACGTGAACGGCATGCGCACGGGTTTGCTGGATGCCATGCGGGAGTTTTGCGAACTGCGCAACCTGTTGCCGCGGGGCATCAAGCTGGCGCCGGATGATATCTGGGATCGCTGCTGCTACGTGTTGTCGTCCAAGCTCGGAGACCCGCAGTTTTCCGGGCAGACCAAGGAGCGATTGTCGTCGCGCGAGGCTGCCGCGTTTGTCTCCGGTGTCGTCAAGGACGCGTTCAGCCTGTGGTTGAACCAGCACACGGAAGAGGCGGAAAAGCTGGCGGAACTCTGTATCAGCAATGCCCAGGGTCGTTTGCGGCAGGCCAAACAGGTGACGCGCAAAAAGATCACAGCTGGCCCCGCGCTGCCGGGCAAGCTGGCGGATTGCTCGGGCGGCGACGCCTCTCGCAGCGAGTTATTCCTGGTAGAGGGCGACTCGGCGGGCGGCTCGGCGAAACAGGCCCGCAACCGTGAGTTCCAGGCGATCCTGCCGCTGCGGGGCAAAATCCTCAACACCTGGGAAGTGGAATCCCAGCAGATTCTTGCATCACAGGAGGTCCACAATATTTCGATAGCACTGGGTATGGATCCCGCCAGCGATGACTTGTCAGGCCTGCGCTACCACAAGGTGTGTATTCTGGCCGATGCCGACTCCGACGGCCTGCACATCGCGACCCTGATCTGCGCATTGTTCGTGCGCCATTTCCGCCCGCTGGTTGCGGCCGGTCATGTCTATGTCGCGATGCCGCCGCTGTATCGTATCGACGTTGGCAAAGAGGTGTTCTACGCCCTCGATGAAGCGGAGAAGCAGGGCGTGCTCGATCGCATCGAGGCCGAGAATAAAAAGGGCAAGGTCAATGTGCAGCGCTTCAAGGGACTGGGTGAAATGAATCCACTGCAACTGCGCGAAACCACGATGGATCCGGACACACGGCGCCTGGTGCGGCTGGTGCTGGACGCCGGCGATGGCACCAACTCCATGTTGGATATGTTGTTGGCGAAGAAACGTGCGCCGGATCGCAAGGCGTGGCTGGAGCAAAAAGGCGATCTGGCGGAAGTGGCACTGTGACGTTGTCGCGCTTCCGGCACGGCCGTGAGCGCGCCTTGCATTCAGGGAGGCGCCGTGAACTACTGGCTATTCAAGTCGGAACCTGATGAGTTCGGTATCGACCATCTGGCGGCAGCGCCACGGCAGACCACGCGCTGGGACGGTATTCGCAATTACCAGGCGCGCAATAACCTGCGCGACGGGGTGAAGAAAGGCGATCGGGTGTTGTTCTATCATTCGAGCTGTAAGCAGGTCGGTATCGCTGGCACCATGGAAGTGGTCAGGGCGGCCTACCCCGACCCGGCACAGTTCGACCCTGACAGCCAATACTGCGATCCCAAATCGAGCCCGCAGGACCCGCGCTGGTTTTGCGTCGATGTGCGACTGCTTGAAAAATACCCCGCTGTGATACCGACAAAAATCCTGAAAGCTGAAGCCGGGACGTCTGATCTGGCCATTTTCAGGCAGGGGCGCCTGTCGATTGC
>CAXBLZ010000006.1:0-89028 GCA_963976735.1 uncultured Halioglobus sp. | reverse complement strand
TTATCACACTGGCAGTCTTCGTCGCCTGGCGTGAGTTTGTGCAGGCGCCGGTCGCCCGCACAGTGCCTGATGACGGCGGCACAGGCTGGCGTCCCGAGGGCAGCCCGACAGTAGGCGCATTCAACAAACACCTGGCCGCGCCCATCACCTTCCGCACCATGCATGTTGGCCTGAATAACAGCGATCAACTGTGGATCGCCACGGCACCGGAGCAGGAACTGGCCTGGGTAGCGGAACAACAGCTGTATATCCCGGAGGGGCCAACCCTGGACGACCGCGGCCAGATCTATTTCAGCCCGCTGTATCCGCCCGAGGACGTGAGCCTGGTGGTGCTGGACCCGGCTACCGGCAAGCGCCTGTGGAGCTTGCCGCACAAGGGTGATAACAAGGGCGCCGGGGCACCACTGATCCTGGATACACCCGGCGAGGCCAGTGCGCAAACGATCTACCACGCCACCTTCCACTGGGCCTGGGCGGTCACGCCTGAGGGCCGGATTTTGTGGCACCAGCCGACCGGACTGCAGTATACCGGCGTCGATGTCCCCCATGCCTGGGGTGTCAATTACCTGCCACAGCACGACGCCCTGACCGTGGTCACAGGCAATGGCGAGATTGCGGTGCTGGATCGCATCACCGGTGCACAGCGTCTGGCGACACCTTTCACACTGCCAGGCGAGGCCGCCGCCGAGACCGCAAGGCACATGCCCTCAGACTGGGTGCTGGAACGCGGCGACCGGCTGGCGGAACAACACTTCGGCAAGATGCCGGTGGAAGGCGGCCTGTTTACCAGTATGGTGCGCGTTATTTACGGTGCCGGTTCCGAGGTATCCAACTTCTACGCCGTCGACCCCAACAGTGGCCGGTTGTATGTGGCAGCCACCGCTCCGGATGAGGTTGATGGCGACCTCGATGGCGTCTCCGCCAACGGTGCACTGTACGCGCTCGAACTGGCAGAGGCCGGCGACAAGCAGTCGCTGGTGATCGCCGCTCGCTACGACTTTGACGGCGGCACAGGCTCCACGCCAACGGTAAGCAATGATGGCCAGCGCCTGTACCTTACGGATGAGAACGGCAACGTGATGGCGCTGGACCGGGATCTCAGGGAAATCTGGCGGATCAACGTGGGCGAGCAGGTAGCCGCTTCTGTTGCGGTATCGGCAGACAACAGCGAATTGTACGTTGTTACCCGTAAAGACATCTTCAAACTGTGGGACCGGGGCAACCACGCGGAGCAGGCATGGACGGCCGAGTTGGACGTATTCCCCGAGCACATCAACGTGAACACACTGACCCCCACCATCACCGCCAACGGCATCGCCGTCGCGATCGGCGCCAGCCGCGAGTTGGGAGACAACTCGCTGCTGCTGGAGAACGGCTTTGGCCTGCTGGACCGCGACACGGGCAAGGTACGCGGTTACGTGCAGGGGGTTGAGGAAGGCATCGCCGTGACGGTCGTCGCGCCGGACGGGGGTTTCACGATCGCCCATTCGCCGGTGCGCAGGTTGGCCAGCAAGGCCCTGTTCAAGGACGCGATATCTCCATTGACGGGCGGCATCAGTCGCTATAAACCGAGTAACTACCGGCGCCTGGCCCGCGAGGCAAGCTGTGCAGCTGCGGCTGTTAGTGACCGCCAATCGGCACAGCACGGCCTGCCCGGATACAGCGCGGCAGCGCAGCAGTGGGACGAGTCCCAGATACAGGCGCTGATGACACAGGCGGCCAATGCACTGGCGCAGGCGCGGGTCGCCGCTCCCGCAAACCGGTCGCCACACTCCTGGTGCAAACAACTTCAAACGGCAGACAGCAGGCTATGAATACCCGATCAGTAACTGAACGAACCCAGTTCGAGGTGATAGTCGTCGGCGCCGGTTTTGCCGGGGTCGGCGCGGCGATAAAGTTGCGCGAGGCGGGCTTTGATTTCGCGGTACTGGAAAAGGCCGGCCAGATCGGCGGCGTCTGGCGTGAGAACAGCTATCCAGACTGCGCCTGCGATATTCCCTCTGCCCTGTACTCCTATTCCTTTGCGCCCAACCCCAACTGGAGCAGTTTTTTTGCACCGCGCGAGGAGATCCGCCAATACACCGTCGACACCGCGAAAAAATTCGGCGTAGCCGATTCTATCCGCGTCAATCACGAACTGCTGGAGTCGCGCTGGAACCCGCAGACTGGTCACTGGGACCTCAAAACCAGTGCTGGCCAGTACAGCGCCCGCTTTGTGATCATGGCCTGCGGACCGATGCACAAACCGGTAACGCCCGCGATCAAGGGCATGGAGAGCTTTCCCGGAGAGAGCTTCCATTCGGCGCAGTGGAATCACGACTGCGACTTGAGCGGGAAGCGCGTCGCCGTGGTCGGTAGCGGCGCCTCGGCTATCCAGTTTGTACCTGCCATCGAAGGACAGGTAAAGCAACTGACGCTGTTCCAGCGAACACCACCCTGGGTATTGCCAAAGATGGATTTCGCGATTCCGCAGAAATGGCAGCGGCGTTTCGCGCGGTTTCCGCTACTGCAGTCGTTGCTGAGGAAACAGCTGTACTTTGTGTTCGAAGCACTGAATCGTAGCCTCAAACACCCCAGGGCGAAAAGGCGCTTGCAGGCTCGGGCAACGCAGAATATCCATCGCGCCGTGAAAGATGCAGCGTTGCGCGCAAAACTGACGCCCGGTTACGACATCGGTTGCAAGCGCATATTGCAATCCAATACCTGGTATCGCGCGCTGGCCAAACCGCATGTCGATGTGGTCAGTGACGTTGCGGAAATTCGTGGCAACCGTATCATCGCCAGTGATGGCTCCAGCTGCGAAGCCGATGTCATCATCTTTGCCACCGGGTTTGAGGTGGCCAACCCACCGATCGCCGAACGCATTGTCGGCGCCAGTGGCATTACATTAGCGCAACAGTGGCGCGGCAGCCCTGAGGTCTATCTCGGCACCGTCGCCGAAGACTGCCCCAACTGCTTTTTGACCTTCGGCCCCAACCTGTATTCCTTCACCTCGGCGTTCGTCATTATCGAGGCACAGTTGAAGTACATTATCGACGGCCTGCAGAAAATGCGCTCAAACAAACTCTCCTGCTTTTCCGTTAACAAACAGGTCAGTGAGCACTACAACCAGCGCTTGCAATCCTCATTGCAGGAGACAGTGTGGAACAGTGGCGGCTGCACCAGCTATTTTATCGACAGGAACGGGCGCAACAGTACCAATTGGCCCTGGACCACGTTCTACATGCGCCTGCGTCTTGCCAGGTTCAGGCTCAGTGACTACACCCTTCAATAACGGAAAGCGTATTTAACAGATCCCCGAGCAAGCACACTGATCCACGCGCCTATCCCCCGCTCAGATTGCCTGACGTCGAGGAGGCAGTTCCGGCTTGGCATACGCCATCCGTTTAAGCGGCAGCACCTCGTGGTAGGTATCAAGCCCTGATAGCGCGGCGGTCGAGCATGCGCTCAGGTTGAGTGCACCGTCATCCATCAGGCCGTCGTCGGGAAACAGCGCCACTACCAGTTCACCAATAACCAGGTGCGTGCCATTGATCGCAAGTTCCTGGTGCTCACGCAGCCGCATGCCCAGTTTAACCGCTGCTTCTTCAACCATTGGCGCGCCCAGCCCTTCCAGCCACTGTGGCGTCAAGCCGGTAGCGTCGAACTCAGAGACCTGCCGGGGGTACCTGGCAGCCGTCTGGTGTGCGGCCTCAATAATGGCGGTGGTGACATGGTTGATAGTAAACCAGCCGGTCGCCAGGATATTCGCGAGCGTGTGTCGCTCCTCTCCTCCGGGGCGCACTATCAGCGCGAGCAGCGGAGGCTGTGAGCCCAGATGTACCACCGAACTCATAATGGCAAGATTGGTCTCGCCGGATGCGCTGGCGGTGCCGATCAGGTTGGCCGATTTGAAACCACTGATCGAATTCACGAATGCGGCTCTTCTGCGCGACGACATCTGCTCGATGTCGCGATTGTCCAATTGCATGCTGAACAACTTCCCCTCAGGCTTCCCTGTCCAACTGCCAGACGCACCGCGACGAATTGCCGTATGCGACCGGCGCAGGCAGTGCGCTGGCCGCCTGCTTCTCGGCCTCCCTGAAGACAGCGACTGTCATACAGATACCCGCGACCACCAACAGATGCGCCAACCACATGTAGCCGAACTGGAAAATGGACAAAAATGACAGGCTGAACACCATGCTCCACATCCATCCCAAAACCTGCATGAAATAGTGTTGTGAGGCCAGGTCGAGGTGCCGCAACGGATTGCGGCGATTGTCCATGACCGCGTCCCAGCTCTCCAGAATGACTTTTTTCATGACGCTCTCCTTCAGTGGTTTAAAGGCTATACGCAGATGACACCTGACTGGTTCAATCCTGTCTTTGCAAATCACCGGGTCGCCGCGTGCTCTGCGGCGGGGTACCTGTCATGCGCATGCGCAGCTTTCCGGGTGCAGCGCGCACGATGTAACAGGCCGCAACGACAGGCAAAAAAAAGCCCGGCAAGAACCGGGCGGGGAAGTGAGTTCGCTTACTGTCGCTGGAGGATGTTCCCTCCATTATAGTCGTTCCCGCTGGAGAGAAGCTCGGTGGCGAACTCAGTGCTCAGATCGTGCAGATCCTGGGTCCCTACCGCGGTTTTGTAATCCAGTGCGGGTATAGCGCGAGATCGAATCACAACCCTGTACTCTTTCTCCGGCAGCAGGGCATCAGTGATGCCAGCGGGCAGACGGGGCAGTTCCACGCTGCTATTGCCCGCAGGCAAGTGAACAGTCCAATGCGACTGATAACCCAAGCCTCCAGCCGCACTGCGCAACTCCAGAGTCGTCACTGTTGCGAAGGCGTCCTCTTTGACCTGGCGCACCGGAGTCCACTGGATCACCGGCTGATCACCGGTTAACTGCTGTGTCTGCGCCAGCGGCTCGTACTGGAAGCCGGTGATGATGGAGGCGAGGAAAGTGCCCTCTCCCAGTTGCGGATACTCGCCCGGATACCAGGCTTGCCAGTTTTCGTTGTAGGCTACCAAAGCCGTTGGTTGCGCCAGCATCGGCAAATCGATAGCCGTCACATCGGGCACCGTCGCAAACGTGCCGCCCAGCGACGCATCGTAACGGAAGGGCAGTTGGTAGAGGCCGCCCAGGGAGACCGTCATTGTCGCCAACTCGCCACCCGGCGCCGCCAGCGTTCCGCTGATGGCGACCGGAATGGGCTGCGACGACTCGAACATGAGCTCTATCGGCTGGTAGTCCGAGAACGCGTTTTTGTCGATAGTCGTGTATGCCTGCTGACCGAACGACTGGGCGCCCGTCAGGACACCGAAGCGGTCGACCTGCAATGCCCACAGCTCGCCGGTGACCCCTGAGTCGACAGGAAGCGAGAAGTAGACAGAACCGTAGGTCTGGCCGTATTCAGCACCACTGCTACTTGAGTTGGATCGAGTGCCTATAGAACGCCCGTCGTCATCCAGCAGGCGCAGCGTGAAGTACTCGATACCCGGACTGGCCTGGAAATTGACCTTGGAGCCAAGGGCGGCCACAGTGCGACTGCTCAGGCGAGCCTGCACAGTGACATCGCTGCCAGGCGCCACACAGTAGAAGCTCTCCCAGTTGTAGCCGTCCTTGAACAGGTGAACATCCTGCGCACCAGTGAGGCCGCTGAAACTCACCGCCCCATTGGCATCCGTCGTGGCGGTACTGCCCTGGCTGTTGAGTTGCGCCACAGCACCTGCCAGCGGATCGCCATTCTGATCCCGCACTACCACATTGATAGCACCGCTGGAGACGATCATCAAATCATCACAGCTTGGCGCAGGATATCCTGTATTGCCGGGCAGCTGATCGAAATCGTAATCGAGCTTGGTGATCTCGCTGAGGACGACGCGATCGTCACTGGTACCCCAGATACCGTCCGCACCCGGATATTCAGACGACTGAGACACCAGCTCATTAGCGCTGTTGAAATGTCTCAGTGAGTAATAGCCGAAGTCATCGGACGTGGCCCAGATACCGTCGTTGCCCGGTGAGTACGCGGAACTCTCCCGAATAATATTGCCGCGGTTATCGTACTCGGTATAGGCCACGTTGGTTACCGCATCTTCAACCGTGTACCAGGTTGTCCAGCGCGGATAACCGTTGCCGTCTTCCTCCACAATATTGTAACCGGTGAGGACAGGCGTACCGGTGTCATCGATTGAATAGTTATCTGTGCGGTAGCTGTTCGCCGTCAGCTCGGTAACCTGCGAGTAGGAAACCACTTCGCTATTGGCGTCGAGATACTGCTCCAGTGTTTTGCGGTTACCCTCGTACTGTCGCACGATAGATCCGCTCTTGAGGTCGTCACTGGTAAACCAGATAGCGTCGGGGCCGGGCTGATTGAACTGTTCCGCACCCGATTCTGTATTGATGACGTATGGCCAGCCTAGAAAATCATCGGCGGTAAAGGGTTTGCCGTCACTACCAAAGCTCGACCCATAAAGATCCCGATACACCGTCAACGATATATTGGAATCAGGGTTGTACACGGCATACCGTTCGATCTGCTCTTCGCTAAACGCGGGGCTTGCCGGTGCCAGCTCAGGATTGTAATACACCTGTTGTACCAGGCGGCTCTGCTGATCATACGTCCGCGTCCAGTAATTGTAGCTCGCCGTGGGCAGGTCATCAGAAGTAAACCATTTACCATCAGGGCCTTTGCTCTGCAGCTGTGCATTGAGCGTCTGGTTACCGTTAGCGTCGTACTCGGTGTACGCGTAGCCGAACAGTGTTTCATCGCCAGACAGCCATATACCATCGGGCCCCATGGCGCCGGAGCCACTGATCAAGGCCGCGACAACGGGACGCCCGTTGGCATCCTTCAGGCTGACAAGGCCGCTGGCGGTATCATCAGCGGTAAACCAGTTGCCATCGCCGCCCTTGTTGGTATGGGTGGCAACCAGGACTGGATTGTCGTTTTCGTCGTAACCGTAGTAGGTCCACGCCAGCACGCGATCGTCAGCGGTAAACCAGCTACCGTCGCTGCTGGCTGAATCGTACACCGCGCTGTAACGGGGCAGGTACTCGCTGTCCAGTTGTATCTGGGTATGCTGACTCACAGAATCATCGGCGCTGAACCAGTTGTTATCGGGGCCGGCCCTGTTGTAAGTCGCGCTAATGATCTGTCGACCAGACAGCGCGCTCGTCGCCATCACATAGTTGTCCACAACATCATCCGCAGTAAACCATCGCTTATCGGCACCGACGCCGTCGTAGGTGACAATCTGACCGCGGTTACCCTCGCCATCAAGGATGGCAATCTGGTAGCCGACGCTGAAATTAGCCACATCATCTGCCGTGAAAAGCTTGCCATCGGCACCGGTTCCAAGGAAAGGCAGGATAAGAATCACACCCTCGCTGGCATCCTCGTACTCGAGCACCGTACCCTCTGGGAAGTAAACCGAGCGGCCACTGAGATGTTCCCCGGCAACGTCATCCTCGGTAAACCAGGTAGCATCGGGCCCAGGGTGCGTGAATGAATAGGCGATCCCCGCCACTCCGTCAGGGTACAACGTGTAGGCAGTGATGATATCGTCGGCCGTGTTGGGCTCACCATCAGCACCCGGGTCAATCGACAGACGCCGTGTCCAGCCGGAGAACGAAACGTACTGGGTAATCGAGTAATCG
This sequence comes from uncultured Halioglobus sp., assembly GCA_963976735.1. Lineage (GTDB taxonomy): Bacteria > Pseudomonadota > Gammaproteobacteria > Pseudomonadales > Halieaceae > Marimicrobium. The sequence goes on along the minus strand of CAXBLZ010000006.1, from coordinate 81,385 downwards.
CGCTGGTAGTTGTCCAAATCCAGCAGCAGGTTGTCGGGAGCGGGGGCAAAGATGCGCGCCCGTTCCCTCTCACCCAGTTTGGCGTAGAGCGCCTCGATATCGAGCGACGGATCGATCGGGTTGACACTCGGCGCGATCGGCGTGAGGTTGGGCACCGTCGGCTTCAGGTTCAGCGATGAGAAATCATAGATCGCATCGCCCGGGACAACGTTTCTGTCACTGCAGCTGATCACAACATTATTGACGTTTGCCGCCAGCGTGCCGCTACCGTTGCTGACAACACAGACCTGTCCTGTCGGTGGTGTCTGCACCTGCACACGCCAGCTGCTGCCCTCATCCATACCGGCAGCCGTGGTAAAGGCGACGTTGCCATTGTTGTTGCTGCCGTCGTGATAGAAACTACCGCCTTTCAAGGTCTGCCATTGCACAGCACCCGAGGCGCCGCTGATAGAACCGGAAATCGTGAACGTATTCGGCTCGACTACTTCATCGCTGCACTGGATTGCGATATTGACGACATCCGCTTGCAGCGTTCCACTGCCATTGCTGACACTGCAGGTCTGGCCAGCGGGCGCGCTGCTGACCAGGACACGCCAGTTGCTGTCTTCAATCATGCCTGCGGGCAGTGTGAATGTGACAGCGCCATTGTTGTCGCTGCCCGTGTTGTGCGGCGTGCCATTCCTGCGCGCTTCCCAGCCTACGACACCGGATGCACCGCTGATGGTGCCAGTGATGGTGTATCTCACGGGTACAGGTGCTGCAGGCAGCGTGTCCAGGTTACCGTCTTTTACGATGGTGACCAGAGCCGTGTAATCGGCCAGGTCGGGATCGTCGTCGATTGACTGCCCGATATCATCAAGCAGGCCGTCCCAGCCTGCACCATTGGTAGTAAAAGGGGTGGTAAACGGATTTCCTGTCGACGGAATATCGAAACCGTTGCCTGCGAACTTATCCAGCAGGGTGCCGGACGCGGTGCCGATATCGACGCTGTCGCCACTAAAATCATTGAACCAGTCCTGCGGTGTTTGCAGCGTTGCCAACGCCAGCACGAGGTCAGTCAGCGGCGTGATGTTGACTGTGCCAGGTGCGGAGGTGTAACTGTGCAGGGTTACCGCAGGTGTACCGCCCGATACCTGCAACGCACACGGCAGTGCCTCACTGTCGATAGTACCCGACCAACTGCCATCGGAATCCGTCTTCACGGCCTGGGTGAAACTGCTGCCGTTGGCACAGCGAGCAGTGACGGTGCCGTCGACAATCGCTGCGCCAATCGCAGCGGTGCCTTCAAGCGTCTGCGTGGTCGGCGTGGGTGTGGGTGTGGGTGGCGGTGTCACCACCTCATTTACAATACCACCGTCATTTGAAGAACCGCCACCGCTGCAGGCACCCAGCATAAAACTGAGACCCAGTGTCAAGGTAAGACCCAGTGGTCGGACAATGGCGCTGCATCCGCCGTTTCGGAAAGTAATCATGAATAGCCCCGGTTACTTTATAAATGGTTTGGGGCGATACTAAGGCGGGGCTGTTGCAGGGCAATACCCCCTGTATTAGGGGGACTGGCGCGGATCCCGCAGTACGACTGCGAATTCCACCTGCCACAAATTCTCATTCTGTGAGATCGCGCACATTCCGCCGCAGTCAATCATGCGTTCTTTGATGTTATCCAGGCCATTGCCACTGTTTTGCTGCCGGTTCTCAAAGCGATTGCTCACGGAGATTTTTAGTGCATCCTCTGCCCCGTCGATGCGGATGTCCACGGACTTGTCGCTGGCGTGGCGTATCGCGTTGCTCAGTGACTCACGCAAAACGCTTGTTACATTGTCGAATGATTTCGGGTCTATCGGTGTCGGCACGATGTCCTGCTGCCAATTGAGCTCGATATTATGATCAGTGCAGCGGATCTGGGCCTCTTCCCGCCAGCCATTCACCGCTTTCAGGGTATCGTTCTCCTCTGCCGATTTACTTTCCAACAGCTTTCTAAGATCGGCGATTGCCTCCCGCACCAGCGGCTGGTTGCCTCGATCCGAGCGATGCAACAATCGCAGCAGCTTGGCCCCCAGGTCATCATGCAGATCGCGCTTCAAACGCTGGCGCTCCTGCTGTGCACCTTCCCTGCGCGCAGCGACAGAGGATATCGTCAGTTCATACAGCGATAAAATCAGTTTCGCCTGCAGCGTATCCCGCTGGCTGAACAATCGTCGTCCCTGCGCCGCGTGGGATATTTGTAGGGTGCCTCCGGTCGGTAGCGGAATATACAGACACTCGCCATTCGCGCTCGCCTCTACCTGTGAATACTCCTGTGCAATTTCACGTATTTCCAGCGGTGAGAAAACGGCTTCTGCCGCCTGGCTTAACACCGAAACCTGCGACTGCCCGACTTGAATCGCCTGCAACATTACCGGCAGGGAAGCCTCCAGCCATGCCTCGAGGCCATCCCTTTCGCGCAGGAAAAATCGCTTCCACAGCCACTGCCGCAGTGGAAAGTAGATCCAGCCAACCAGCGCCAGCGACAGCGTCAGGGTCGCCACGCTGGACAGCGACAGCAACGACACCAGCACCAGATCGGCTACCAGTACCGCCAGGCCGCCGAGCAACCATGTCCAGATGGCGAAATACCAGCGCTCCAGATTGAACAAGCGGTAGCGCACCACGGCCAGCATCATACTCAGGTACATCAACAGAAAGGTCGCAATCGTGAGACTCTGCGGTGCCGGTTCAGTGAATCCCAGGATGATGGGAAGCGCGACCAGCAGCATAAAGATAGATGTCCCCAACAGTACAGAGATAGTAATCCAGCGCACGATCAGGCGGTCAGCGGCCTTGTTACGGGTGTTAAACCATTGATAGGCAAGCCCTGCCAGCGCCACAACCAACATGACAAGCATGGGCAGGTAGCGCGACACACTGATGTCGTCCACAACCTCGCTCAGGCTGAGTGAGATAAACGCTACAAAAATCAGCGGCGTTAAGTACTTGCTTGTACGCGGCCACAGCGACAGCGGGTAGTTCCAGAGGAAGAGAATCAGGCCTGAACCGAACAGGACTACACCGATCGAGTTGATGGATGACAGGTAGCTGAACAGACCGGCATCGATAAAGAGGCTGCGGGAGCTGTAGATACTGGCTGATGCCGCTGCCAGTGCAAAGCCGATCCCGGAGAGGATAAAACCGATGCTGCCCAGCGCGGGCTTTACCGTCGACCAGATCAGGGCACAAACGACAAGAGCGGCAGTCGCACACAAAATTTGTAGCCAGAACACAGCGGGGAGATCTCCCGGGCTGCGCGGCACAGACTGCAAGGGTACCCTCTCACCGGAAGCGGTGTTTGCCACCAGTTGCCCGGCAAGTAGCGCACTGGTCAGGTTGCCGATCCGGCTGAACAGGTCGTTCATCCCGGTGTAGGTGGGAGTGACATCTGGCTCTTCAATCACCAGGTCGGGCGTGGCATCGATGGTTATCCGGTCATCAATTGTAAAGCTTGAGAGCACCTGCGCCTGATCTGACAGCCGAGTAAGTATCAGCAACTGATCGGTGTCTGCACGAAACTGCGCATCGGCCTGGGGCAGCGACAACGCGGTAAATACACCGCCAAAAAACAATAGCACAGGAACTAACAGTGCAACCGTTAATCGCAAGCGGATAGACGACAATTTGAACCCCTCACACGTCACCCCATATCTGGGGGGTTGTTTTGCTAGCCACCAGGCGACTCAATACCATAAGCTACTGCAAGGCAGCGGGTGCTGCGACAGGTAGCCTGCGGCTACCACAGTGCTGATGCTAACAATTTTTCAAGGTAATACATACATGCAAGCACATCCGCGTACATTGGTCATTGAGGACGTCAGTGACGTTGCCGATTGGCTGAGTGCTCGGGTTTGCGATGTTTTCGGCAACACCGAGATAACAGCCGCCACATGCTTTAATGAAGCGAAAACCCTGATCGAGAGCAACAGCTGGGATTTGCTACTGATAGATCTCGGCCTACCCGATGGCGACGGCACCGACCTGATCCCGCTGGCCAAACAGCTGCACCCCGCCGCCCATTGTGTCGTCACCACCATTTTTGATGACGCCGATCACCTGTTCCCCGCGCTGCGAGCGGGCGCCGATGGCTATCTACTCAAGGACGAGGAAGACCAGGTATTCGCAGACAACCTTGCGGGCATCCTGTCTGGTCGCCCGCCGCTGTCCGCTTCGATTGCGACACAAATGTTGCATTTATTCCGGCCCCAGAGGAACCAGGAATCAGTCTCTCTCAGCCCGCGCGAGGAGCAGATGCTGGTACTCATCTCCAAGGGCTACAGTAGCCGTGAGGCCTCCTCGGCGCTGTCCATCTCGTATCACACGGGCGCCGGTTACCTGAAATCGGTGTACCAGAAACTGCAGGTGAACTCGCGCGCTGAAGCCACGGTGAAAGCGATGGAAATGGGTTTGATCGGTTTGATAAAGACCTGAGCCAGGCATCCTCCTCCACGACAAGTACTATCCCTTCAACCCCTGCCCCCGCAGCCGGGCATTTTTCTCAATTCGACTGGCACTGCGCAGCGTCCACCGCGTATCACCAATCACATCGGCGACGGTTTGGTCCAGATCCAAAGCCAGCACAAACCAGTGCCATGGGTGGGATTAATTGGACAGGGGCATTTCCAAACTGGAACATGCTGTCATGCTCTGCTAGTGTGCAGACTACAGCAAGTCCTCGCTAAACTCACCGATGGCCCGGCTAATTCCAATGTCGTCCTACCTGTTTGTACTCTGCCCGCCCTACAGTGGCTCCACGCTGCTGTGGAAATTATTGTCTACCTCCGCGAATGTGTCGGCGCTGCCGATGGAGGGACAATTCCTCCCCGAGTTGAAGGAGGTGATGCGTGACAAGCCCTGGCGGGGCGATCACACACTGCCATGGGGTGACATCAAACGCGTCTGGGAGAGCTACTGGGACAAGAGCAAACCCGTGTTACTGGAGAAGAGTCCACCCAACCTGATTCGCACGCGCGAGATACGGGCGAACTTCCAGCCGGTGCGTTTTATCGTCATGGTCAGGAACCCCTATGCCCAGGCAGAAGGCTTGATGCGGCGCAACAACTGGACGGCCTCGCGCGCCGCCAATTTTTCGATGATGTGCCTGCGCACACAGCTGGAAAACGCCAGCACGCTGGATGATTCTCTGGTGATGACCTATGAATCGTTGGTGCAGGATCCGGTGAAAGCCTGCGCGCAAATGGCGGGATTTATAGAGGAGCTATCGGATGTGGATCCTTCTGCCAGTTTTGAGGTCCATTCCATCGACGGCACCCGGCACCGCCCCATTACCGACCTCAACAGTAAAAAAATAGCCGCCCTCTCCGCTGATGATATGGCCACCATCAACACCGTGTTCCAGCAACATCGAGAGACCATCGCGGCCTGGGGCTATGAGCTGATCATCGATCCTGTGGCAGACGCCTAGCCAGACGCATCGCCGTGTTGCATTATGTGCTGAAGAAACCGCGACTGACACCGTTTGCCATTTTCCGCGTGAATGTCGATATCTTCGACGTGCAATCGATGGCTGCGCCATCCAACTCGTTGCGACAGATCAATGGCTCATTGCTCGACTGCTATATGATCTGGCCTGCCACTGTAAACAATACGAAAGAGGTGCACTGTGATGAACACTTGCCAATACCGCGAAAACCTCCATCGCAGAATATTCAGAACGGTTCCGGTACCGAAGGATCTCACAGGGCTGACCGATATCGACACCGCCGCCGAGGTAAACCCGGCTGCCGCTGACCTCAGCCAGGACGCCGTGGCACATATTCTCGAAGCCTGCGAAGACCTGTACCGCTCAGGGGCCTATCCAATGCTTTCGCTGTGCCTGCGGCGGCGCGGCCAGATCGTTATTAACCGGACTTTCGGTCAGGCACGTGAGGATACGATCGCCTCTCTCAAGACACCCATTTGCCTGTTTTCCGCATCCAAGGCGGTGAGCGCTGTGCTAATGCATTTGCTGGCGCAGCAGGGCGAGGTCAACCTGCTGCACCCGGTGAGTCACTACATCCCGGCTTTCGCCGCCAAGGGCAAGGGCTGCATCACCCTGCTACAACTGCTGACTCACCGCAGCGGCATTGCCAAGATTCCAGCCGGAACGGACGTCGATCTACTCTACGACCACGATGGGGCGCTGGCCATGATTTGCGATGCCGCACCCACCGATGCCAATGCCAGCGTACAGGGCTATCACGCCCTCACGTCAGGTTTTATCTTTAACGAGCTGATCAAGATCACCACCGGCCTCGACGCACAACAGTTTCTGTACCGGTATATCAGCAAACCGATGGGCATGCGCTACTTCCGTTTCGGCCTGAACAAACGCGACCAGCCGCATGTTGCGATCAACAGTGCTACCGGCCTCAACAGCTCGCTGATCAACCGTGCGCTGGCCTCGGTACTGGGTGCACACCCTGACACGGCGGTAGCCATGACCAATGACCATCGCTTCTACAACAGCATCATCCCGTCTGCCAACCTGTTTGCCACTGCCGAAGAGGTCAGCCGCTTCTACCAGATGCTGCTGAATCAGGGCCAGTGGCAGGGCAAAACCATTCTCGAGCCACTGACCGTGCACCAGGCTGTGCGGCCGCTGGGAGGGTTTCAGTTTGACCGGTCCCTCATGCTTCCCATGCGTTACAGCGCCGGATTTATGCTGGGCGGCTCGCCCGTCGGTATTTACGGACTGGACACGCAGTACGCATACGGGCACCTCGGGTACGCCAATATTTTTGGTTGGGCCGACCCGCAGCGGGATATTGCAGTGAGCCTGATGAACACCGGAAAACTGGTGCTGGGACCACACATCAAACCGTTGATGGCGCTGATGAACGCAATCTCCTCTGAGTGTTATCCGGTCGTCGATATGACGGGCGATACACCGCGGTTCCTGCAGCAAAGAAGAGCCAAATTGTGAACAGTACGCTTCGTATCCGGGCCTGTCGCGCGGTGGTTATGCCATTCGATAGTGATCAGCGATAACCTCTACCCGGGCTTGCCATCCATGGCGAGGGTGCGATCACCCCGTCACCGCGCGGCGACGGTTGCTAGGGCAGAGTGATCTCGGTAGCGCGGCGCTCCGATTTTTCCCACACACGAATGTACCCCTCGGCGGATTTGAACAGGGGTTCAAGCTCCTCATCGGTCACGCCGTCGCGGCGCACATCTTCAATCAGCTCCGCGACAAGGCCCAGATGCACCATTCCCTCGGTATTGAAATCCAGGGAGCGATTGCCGACGACCGGCCGTTCCAGTGTGACATCACCCGCATACGACTTGAACGGGTAGGTGATGCCCTCGTCCGTCTGCGGGGCGGAACAGCGGGCATTGTCACCAAAGCGTGGGCCCGCAGCGCCAGCAAAACCATTCAGGTCAAAGCCGAATCCCTCCGCGGGGAACGCGCCCATATCCCGCATCAACTGGATGCGACCCTGGAAGCCGTCATCCATGGTGGCGGCTGTATCGGCTGAGCGGCAGCGACCCAAATTGGATTTTGACATGCCACCCAACTTGTAGAGCCTGCCGTTATTATTGCGGCCGTGCGTACCCATTGCGGGATAATCATTGTCTTCCAGGATTTCATAGGCTCGCTGGTAGCTTTTTCTCGGCAGGTGATCGACCTCAATAATCATGCCGCGCTTCATCATTTCGGTCATCAGGAATTCGCCGAGATCGGTAAGTCCATGCTTCTGGCAGTACTCTCCCTCCACTGACCCGCTCGAAAGCAACCCTACATAGGGAAACAGTGTACCGACAACATTCTGCTCAAATTCACTAACGTCCACCGGCGGCGTGGAGTCATAGACATCCCGCGGCTGGTTGAGGCCGGCGAAGACCAGGCCGCCGGTATCAAAACCGCCGGGGAAAGTCAGCAACTCGCTGGGGCATTCTATATAGCTATTGTAGTGCCCGGTGTGCCCAAAGTTGCCGATGTCGATGATGCCGCGATGACCATCACCAGCGGAAAAACCATTGTCGTATTTATGCACCGGAAACAGCACTCGTACACCCTTGGCATAATACTCATCCAGCTTGGCGACCACATCGTCCTCAGTGCACTTGCTGAAGCCGGCAGGCGGTACCAGGTAGCAGTCAAACAACACAGACGTCTCGATACCGAGAACCACCGCGAGGTTCCCTGCAACGATTTCCTCGCGCGCCTCCTCCGGGCTGTAGACGATGCGGAACCAACCCTGGCCAGGGCCTCCCGACAGCGCATCGATATAGCGCTCCATAGCGAAGGTGGCGTCAAGGATGGCGTCGACATTGACCATATCGTTGCAGTCGTGCCGTTTTGGCTGGGCGCCAACACCGGCCGCTAACTTACAGAGGAACTCGTTGGTCGTCGCGTGCTGCACCAGCAGTCGCAAGCCGGACAAATAAGCCCTCTCCAACCACTTGTAGTACTGCACCTGGTGCGTGGAACTGGAGGGTGCATTGGGCCAGTCTGTAAATGTCGGGTAGCCGTCAGTATTGTGGTTTTTCTCAGGCAGTTCGCCAGAAATCAGTGCTGGCAGCAGCGCATTGAAATCGCCGCCGGAGAAGCCTGCCCCCATCAAATCCCTGCGCCCTTCAAAACCGTGTGAAAGGTCGCAGTCGTGCAACGCATGCTCAACCCCCAGCGGGTGGAACGGTGCGCCGTGAAAAACCCCGCCGCCGCCAAAGGCGAGATTGGTAAACAGGTGCGAGTGGGTCTCCACAAAGCCAAACACTGAACCGTCGTCAAATTCGGTAACGGAGACGTCACCGGATGCATCGAGCGACAATTCCGGGAATGTCGCACACGCCTGCTGCTCGACAAACTGCAGGTTGGCCGCATCGGCTTCTGCGACCAGCGTGCCGTCTTCACCGATGTAGTTACCTGATTTTATGTGCTGCAACGTAAATTGGGCGTCGGGGGCGGCGCGCAACTGCCACTCGCCTTCAGATTGCATATCCGCGTCAACCACGACCTTGCCATCGACCTCTTTGACGTCGAAGGTAAGCGCTGTCTGTCGCTGCAGGGTTTGGCCGTCAGACACCAGATAGCCTTCATTCTCGTCATACAGCAGGTATTTCCCGAGATCCGAAGGACGCAGTAAAAACCGGGCGCCCTCCTCAGCGGAGTTTTCTCCGAGGCCAAATGAGCCCACCACCGCTGCTGCTTCAGTGGCAGCGGGGGCCTGAGCCGCGACCAGAAAACTACCACCGCCATCCGGGGATATCGCAAAGCAGCCGTTTGCCACCGCAAAAACTGATTGCTCGTCAGGTGCCAGGGGCTGCGTCTCTGCCCCGCTGCTGTCGTTGTTATTGTTTCCGTTGCTGCACGCGACCATCGGCAGCGCCAGCAAAGTGAGATAAGCAAATCGAGTAAAGGTGTGTCGCATAGTCATACCATTATTATTTCATTGGGGCACGGGAGAGTATCAGGTGGGATCATACCTGACATCGATGTGAACTGGCCAACTACTGGCGCTACTGCTGATGCATTTGTTCAGCGCGACGCTCGGATTTTTCCCACAGCCGGATATAGCCTTCGGCAGACTTGAACAGCGGTTCCAGTTCCTCGTCTGTCACGCCATCGCGACGCACATCCTCAATCAACTCCGCCACCAACCCGAGATGCACCATACCCTCGGTATTGAAATCCAGCGAGCGATTGCCGACCATCGGCTGCTCCAGCGTCACGTCACCGGCATAGGACTTGAACGGGTAGGTTATAGGGTTCGACTGTGTGCCAGAGCAGTTGCTTCTCTCACCGAAACGCGGCCCCGGCGCACCGGCGAAACCATTGAGATCAAAGCCGAAACCCTCTGCCTCAAAGGCGCCGACGTCGCGCATCAACTGCACTCGTTGCGCCAGGCTGTCGTCCATTGTGGCGGGCGTATCGGCAGATTGGCAGCGACCAAAGTTGAATTTTGACATACCACCGAGCTGGTACAGGCGCCCGTTATTGTTGCGACCGTGACTGCCCACAGCGGGGTAGTCATTCTCCTCGAGCAGCTCGTAAGCGCGCTTGTAACCCTTTCTGGGCAGGTGATCGACTTCGATAATCATGCCGCGCTTCATCAGTTCTGTCATCAGGAACTCGCCAAGATCAGTGAGGCCGTGGTTTTGGCAGTACTCACCTTCAAGCGGGCCACCGCCCAGCAGGCTGAGATTCGGCAACAGCACACCAATCGGATTTTCGTCGAAACCGCTGACATCAAATGGCGGCGGTGAATCGTAGACGTCGCGTGGCTGGTTGAGATTGGCAAAGCTCAAGCCTCCCTTGTCGAAACCACCGGGAAAGGTCAGTAATTCCGCCGGACACTCTACGAAGTTGGAGTAGTGCCCGGTGTGACCGAAATTACCCACATCGCTCACTCGCCTGTCGCCATCACCGGCGGAAAACGCGTTGTCAAACTTGTGTACCGGGAAGATCACGCGCACACCCCTGGCGTGGTAGTCATCCAGTTTGGCGACAACGTCTGCCTCGGTGCACTTGCTGAACTCACCAAACGGCACCAGGAAGCAATCGAACAGATCAGAGGTCTCGATACCAAGGACCACGGCCAGCTTGCCAGCTTTGATCTGTTCGCGCGCCTCGGCCGGGCTGAAGACTATCCGGAACCAGCCTTTACCGGGGCCGCCGGCCAGCGCATCCACATAGCGTTCAAGTGCGTAGGTCGCCTCAATGATTCTGTCCACGGCGATCATGTCATTGCAGTCGTAGCGTTTCGGGTTGGCACCGATGCCAGTGACCAACTGGCACAGCACCTGGTTGGTGGTGGCGTGCTGCACCAGCAGTCGCATCCCGGACAGGTAGGCGCGCTCCAGCCACTTGTAATACTGCACCTGGTGGGTGGCGCTTTCCGGCGCGGCCGGCCACGAGGTAAACGTCGGGTAGCCTTCTGTATCGTGATTTTTCTGCGGCAGTTGACCGACCGCAATCGCCGGCAGCAGATCATTGAAATCGCCGACTCCCTCATTAAAGGTGGCGCCCATGAAATCCCTGCGGCCATCGACACCATGATTCAACTCACAGCTTGGCAGCGCGTGCTCTACACCCAGAGGATGAAACGGTGCACCGTGAAAAACCCCGCCGCCGCCAAAACCCAGGTTGGTAAACAGGTGGGAATGTGTCTCGACGAAGCCATACAGGGAGCCATCTTCAAACTCGGTGACGCTCACTTCGCCGCTGGCATCCACTGTCAGTTCCGGAAAAACAGCGCAGTCGGCCTGCTCTTCAAACGATAGTATTGCCGCTTCCGCCTCTGCTACCATCGCACCGTCTTCCCCGATGTAGGCACCGGACAGAATGTGTTGTAGCGTGAACTTGCCATCCGGCGCCGCCCGCAGCTGCCACTCGCCCTCGGACTGTTTGCGATCCTCGACCACAACCTCACCCTCGACCTCGCGGATATCAAACGCGAGTTGTAATTGTGTGAGCAGGCGCTGGCCATCCGAGCTCAGGTAGCCATTCCTGTCATTGTAGAGCAAATACTTGCCGAGGTCGGAGGGCCTGAACAGAAAGCGGCTCGCGCTGGAATTGAGTTCCACAGCAGCGCTGACCTCCATTACACTGCCGGTATCAGGGTCTCGTATCGGATAATCCAGTGTGGACAAAAAGCTCTCACCGTCGTCCGGTGAAATGGCATAGCAGCCATTCGCCACCGCAAACACCGAATTCTCATCGGGCGGCACAACGACCGGGGTCTGTGCTGCTGTATTGTTATTGTCACTGCCATTACTGCAGCCGGACACAAAAAGCACCGACAGGTTTACCCAGATCAGTGCGGCAATTATTTTTTTCATAAGTGTGCCATTCAATTAATTATTTGATTTAGTTAGCGGCGCCTGACTCATTCACCAGCTGTTCATACTCATCGCACTCTGGCGTTACCATTTCCCCGGCATCCTGCATGTTCTCACAGGTCATTGAGTTCATGCTCTGCATGCAGGCCACAGCCGGTTGGTACAGCGCATGACTGGAAGGTACTTCACCGACCCTGCTGCGCACTTGCGTACACATGCTGTCCAGCATGGGTTGCATCATCTGCCTGGTCTCGGGTGTGAGCTCCTGTCCCTCCATCTGCGCCATGGCACAGGACTTCACTTTTTCGCACAACGCCTGCGCGGCATCGGCAAGCTCGTCCGCATGCAAAGACGGCATCGCAAGCAGCAGACTGAACGCCGTTGCACTTATACACTGTTTTATCATCGGCTCTCTCCCTTGGCGAAGGGGTGAGGATAACGCGAAAAAGTCCGGGTGTGGAGCCCCCCTACCTAATACAGCCTCGGCGGGCCCCAGCGCACGCGTGGCTGTGAACTATTCCACGTTTCGCATTCTTTGATTGACGCGCTGTGAAAGCGAGGGCATTATCCGCCGCTGCCAACCGGCACACCGTTTATTTGACTTTAAAGTGAACTCCATGAAAACCGCGTTTAAACAGACACATACCAGCAAGCGTCACGGCTCAATCGCCATGATGCCGGCGGTCTGCCTGTGGGTGGACAGCGAGGTTTTTGGAAGCACTTAAAGTAGACACTCTTTAGAAAAGGCCTCCGAGAACCCTGATTCCGGAGGCCTTTTTTTATTCTCGCAAGAAATACCTCCGCTTTCAGGGTCCTGAGCAAAAAAGGGACAGGGAAAGTGAACAAGTCTTTACACAACAATATTCGAAACATCTACCTGCTGGGATTCTTTAACAGCTTTATGGTGATCAACCCCGTGTTCGTGCCGTTGCTGCAGGGTCACGACCTGTCCATGAACCAGGTTCTGCAGACCCAGGCACTGTTCGCACTGACTATCGCGCTGTTCGAAGTCCCCTCGGGCTATATCGCCGATATATGGGGCAGGCGTCGCGCGATCCTGTTGGGCGCCGTGTTCTTCGCAATAGGCTTCCTGTTCCTGCTGCTGGCGGACAGCTTCGTCGATTTCCTGATCTACGAAGTCATCCTCGGCCTGGGTTTCAGCCTTGTCTCAGGCGCCGATCTGGCACTGTTGTTCGATACAGAGGTGTACCTGCAGGAGCAGGGAGCCGAGGGCAGCACGGCAACCAGTAAGTCACTCAGCCGCCTGATTTCCATCGAGGCCGCCGCATCCGGCATCGCCGGGATTATGGCCAGCCTGTTGCTACTGTGGTCGCTGGATGCAGTCGTGGTGGCACAGGCCGTTATCGGGCTTATGCCGCTGCTGTTGGCACTGATGCTGGTCGAGGTACCGAGGCCGACGATCGAGGTCAACCACCGCGGGAATGCACGCTCTATTCTGGAGCTACTGGTATTCGGCAAACCCGTGGTGTTGTGGACGGCTTTTGCAATAGCGGCATTCGGCTTACTGGCGGTCTACGTATTCTGGATCTACCAGAAATACTGGGAGTTCCAGGGCGTTCCGATAGAGTGGAACGGCTATATCTGGGCGGCTTTTGCTCTCACCGTGAGTGTCTCTGCCAACTATGCCAGTGCGCTGGAGCAGCGATTGGGCACGCACCGGGTGTTGCTGCTGATAGGTACGCTGCCGCTGTTCGGATTGCTCGGTATGGCACTGGGCGCGGGCTGGATCGGAGTAATGTTCGGCTTTGCGCTGCAGGTCGCCAGGGGACTGAGCATGAGCCTGTTTTACGAGGCGCTGAATAGACGGGTACCGGGCACTTTTCGCGCCACTGTCAATTCGCTGGTCAGCCTGGCAGTGCGGGCGATTTTCATCGGCACCGGGCCGTTACTGGGATATGCGCTGGACAGGTATGGCGTCACCTCGACCCTGCTGATACTGCTGGCAGTCTTTGCGCCATTGCTCGCGGTGGTGCTGCTGCCGCTGATCGCTCGCATACGCAAAGAGGAAGCCAGCGAGAACCGCCAGGTCGTCCCCGCCAGCTAGGCCGGGGACTCTCCAGCACTGCCCGCCACCGCACCGGTGGCGGGCAGTGCTTTTTTTTCGGGTAGAATACTTGCATACACCAAACGGACGGTGCTGGACCAGATGATCTGCGCTTCTCCACTCACGCGCTGTATACAGGAGGTTGGAATGACAGCAATCCGATTCGCCGCGCCTGTCGCGCTCCTGATCTGGCTCGCCCTCGGCACTGCTGTCTCTGCTGGCACCCCGCATTCCAGCGCGCGCGATGGTTGGGACTACACATTGACCGGCGCTCAACTCACGGCGCTGTGCAACAGCACGCTGGCCAGCGCCCGCGAGGGCTTCTCTCGCCTCGAGCAGGACAACCGGGCCGCCACCCTGCAGCGGGTGTACGGCGCCTACGATGCGATACTGATGGAACTGCAATCGATCCAGCATATCTGGTACATGAAAGCCGTACACCCGGACCCCGCGGTACAGACAGCTGCCGAGCAGTGCATCGCACATTACACGGACTTCATCGTAGCCATGAACCTGTCACCGGCTTTTTACCGGAGAGTTGCCGCAATCGACCTGACCGAAGCCAGTGACTCAGAGCGTTTCATGGTGAACCGGAAACTCAGGCTGTTTCGCCAGGCAGGTGTTGACCGTGATGTGGCGACCCGGGACAAGGTGCGCGCACTGATTACGGAAATAACCCGCCTGGGAAGCGCCTTTGAGAAAGCAATCCGCCTGGACAAGCGCTACGTTCAGGCCACACCCGCACAACTGGCGGGATTACCGCAGGATTTCCGGGACTCGCATCCGGTGGATGCACAGGGCCTGGTCACGATTTCAACTGACTACCCCGATTATCTGCCGGTGATGAAATACGCGTCGAGCGATGAACTGCGCTACCGCCTGTTCAAGGCCGCCAAAAACATCGCCACGCCCTCGAACAGTGAGACCCTGAAGACGCTGCTCTCACGCCGCCACGAACTGGCCGTGTTGCTGGGATACGAGAGCCATGCCGCGCTGGCAATGGACGGTCTCATGGCCGCCCAGCCGCAGACTGTCCAGCATTTCCTTGCACAACTGGGGTCCGCGGTGGAGGCACCCGCCGACAGTGATCTGGCGATCCTGCTCGCGCGGCTGCAAACAATCGATCCGCAGGCACAACGGGTTCAGGCGTGGCAAGTGGACTGGCTGAAAAACCTGGTACAGCAGGAGGACTACGCACTGGATGCCAGGGAAATCCGCAACTATTTTCATTTCGACAGGGTCCAGACCGGTATTTTTGCCCTCACCGAGGATCTGTTTGGTGTGCAGATCGTGCCGTGGCGGACCGCAAGCTGGCACCCCGACGTCACCGCGTGGGAGATACGCGAGCACGGCAAGGCCATCGGGCGCTTCTACCTCGACATGCACCCGCGCGAGAACAAGTACGGACACGCCGCTCACTGGACCCTGCGAGCGGGGCTAAAGAGCAGACAAATACCACTGTCGGGCATGGCGACCAATTTTCCGCGCGGCCTGATGGAGCACAAGCAGGTCGAATCCTTCCTGCACGAATTCGGCCATCTGTTGCACAACATGTTCTCCGGCACCCAGCAGTGGCTGGATATTGCCGGCATGACCATGGAACGCGATTTTGTCGAGGCGCCATCACAAATGCTTGAACAGTGGGTGTGGCACTACGAGACATTGCGCGAATTCGCCGTGGATGAAAAAGGCCAGCCGATCTCCCCGGCGCTGGTGGAGAAAATGAACGCGGCCCAACATTTTGGAGAAGCGGCCAATACCAGCGCACAAATTTTCTACGCCAACCTCGCCCTCAATTACCACAACCGCGATCCCGACACCTTTGAACTGCTGCCGCTGATGACGGAATTACAGGCGCAGTACTCTCCCTATCCCTATGTGCAGAACACGCACTTCTACAACAACTTTCGCCACCTCAATGGCTACTCATCCAACTACTATATCTACCAGTGGTCGCAAGCCATTTCGATGGATTTGTTCAGCCGCTTCCAGCGCAATGGTCTGCGCGACAAGGCCACCGCCCGCGATTACCGGGAGCAGGTACTCGCCGCGGCCGGCAGCAAGCCCGCTGCGGACATGGTGGAGGCATTCCTGGGCAGGCCCTTCTCTCCCGCAACCTACACCCGCTACCTGAACCGACTCAAGCAAGGACAGGCTGTACCGGGGATCGCGCAATAACGCCACCGGCCACAGATAGCACTGCAGACCAGTTGACGCCAGAAATGACGGCAGTATGCTGGAGGCAACAATAATTCTATAAAGAGGAATAGGTATGCAGCAGTTATCCGGCCAGGACGCCATGTTCCTGCATGCTGAGTTGGACGGCCTGCCGCAGCATATCGGCGGCGTCAGTGTCTACGATCAGTCCACTGCCCCCAACGGCAAAGTGCGTTTCAAGCAGATCCTCGACATGCTGCACAGCCGGGTCCACCTGTCACCTATCTTCCGGCGCAAGTTGGCGTTTGTGCCATACAACCTGGGCCGGCCCTACTGGGTTGAAGATCCGGACTTCGACATGGAATACCACGTCCGACACATCGCCCTGCCGAAACCGGGCGACTGGCGACAGCTCTGCATTCTGACCGCACGTATTCACTCCCAGCCGCTGCGTCGCGACAAGCCGATGTGGGAGATCTATGTCATTGAAGGTCTCAACAACATCGAGGGCTACCCACCGGGGTGCTTCGCCCTGCTGATGAAGGTTCACCACTGCGCGATGGATGGCGCCACCGGTACGCAGTTCATGAACATCGTGCACGATCTCACGCCACAGACCCGCGACGTCGGCGACCCGCCGCCGTGGATTGTGGAACGACCGTCCATGACCAGAATGCTGGGCAAGGCCTATCTGGACGCATGGCGCAAGCCGGGGCAGGTGATCGATATGCTCAGGGACGCCGGCCCCACCTTCATGCGTTTGCGCAAGGGCAGGCAGGATAAGAGTTTCCACAACCTTGAGGACAAGCCAAAAACCCGTTTCCAGGGTCGTATCTCACGGCACCGCGTGGTTGAGGCGCGCAAGTTTGACTTCGAAGAGATACGGGCAATCAAGAATACGCAGCCCGGCACTACAGTAAACGATGTCATGCTGACCATCGTCGCCGGGGGCATGCGCAAGTACCTGCAGAGCAAGGGCGAACTGCCAGAACACTCGCTGGTTACAGGCTGTCCAATTGATGTGCGCTCGGCCAAGGAACGCGCCGCCGGTGGCAACATGGTGGGGTTCATGAATGTCTCCCTGCGCACCGACATCGTCGACCCCTGTGAAAGACTTGCCGCCGTGCACGAGGAATCACAGTCCGCCAAAGCCTATGCCGAGGCATTGGGGCCGCGCTTTGCCGTCGATCTCACTGACGTAATGCCAGGCAATGTGCTATCGCTGGCGATACGTACGGCGAGTGCCACTGGCCTGGCCGAGGCCAGTGTTGTGTTCAACACGGTTGTCACCAATGTTCCGGGGCCGCCGTTCCAACTCTACATGTGCGGCGCCGCGTTGATCGACTCAATCAGCCTCGGCCCGCTGCTGCCCAATGTCGGACTGTTTCACATCGTTTACAGCACGGTTGAGGATAAGAAGGGAACCGTGAACCTGTCGTTCACCGCCTGCCGGGATATGCTGCCGGACCCGGCCTTTTACGCACAGTGTCTACAGGAGTCGTTTGACGAGTTGCACGCAGCGGCACTGCCGGAGAAAAAAACACGCAGGAAATCGCGACGCCGCTAGTGCCCCGCTTCAGGTGAGCCAGCGCTGCACCAGTTGATGCACGTTGACCCGCGCCTTCAGGCGCGTCGCCAGCAAGTACATGCCGGCAACCTTGCGGTGAAAATACACCGCGTCTATCGGCGGCGCCCGCCAGAAATCGCGGTAACCGCGCACATCCTCTGCCAGCGTCGACAGATCGCGCGCCATTGTGGAGCGGGCGAAATCGTAGGCAACATCATCGCGCAGCGGTTCCAGCACCAGCATCAGCACGTCCAGTACCAGTTCGCGGTACACGGTGTCCTTTTCCCCCATGGAAAAGCCCAGTCGCTCTGCGGCAACGGCGATCTTTGCCTTGTCTCCGGCGATAGCGGCGCGTGCGAGTTTTTTGTAGTTGTTGACGAAACTCGCCTTGAATCGGCGTGTGGCGCCAAAATCCAGCAACACGATCTCGCCCGATTGTCGGCGATACTGATAGTTGGCGAAGTTCGGATCGGTCTGCACCATCCTGAGTTCGAACAGTTCCAGTAACATCAGCTCGATCAGCGCACTCATCACTCGATCGCGCTCGGCCTGCGGCAGATCGATGATGGAATCGATCGGGCTGCCACTCGCGTATGTCATCGCCAATACGTTGCGGTGAGTCAACTCCGGCAGCACTTGCGGCAACAGGAACCGCTCGTCATCGCCGAGCAGTTCGCCAAAGGCCTGCAGAAACTCGGCCTCTTTGAGGTAATCCGCCTCGTCCCGGAGCTGGCATTTGGCGTCATCCAACAGCGGCTGTATGTCGAGCCCGTCGGGCAACAGGCCCGAGATTCTCAGCAGGCTGGCGATATTGTCTACATCGCTATCGATGCTGTCGGCGACCCCCGGGTACTGCACTTTCAACACAATCTCGCGGCCATCGGGAGAGATCGTCTTGTGCACCTGGCCGATAGATGCCGCAGCCAGCGGCTTCGTTTCAAAGCCGTAGAACAGGCTCTCCCAGTCCGGGCCGTAGGCCTCGCGCATGACCGCATGCAACTGTTGCGCCGGCATGTAGCGAGCGTCATCGCGCAGACGCGCGAGGATATCGGCCAGTTCGCGCGGCAGGAACTCCCCGGTATCCATCGAGAGAATCTGCCCGACCTTCATCGCCGCGCCGCGCATGGTTGCCAGTTGATCTGCCACACGGCGGGCGTTTCCCGGCGTCAGCAACATATCTCTCGCCGAGGGCCGCTTGCCGGCACGCAACTGGCGCGAGCCCTCTGCCAACATGCCGCCAGCGACGCCGCCTGCCATGCGCGCCATACGCGCGAAACGCCCAGCGCGGGAGGTGGGAATCGATTTAGAGCCGTCGTCCTTGTCTTTATTTTTGCGCGCCACGTCGCTCCCCCTGCCGCCATCGACGGATGTGGGCCTCGACCAGTTCATAGGCATTGAACTCGGCATCCAGTGCCACGATAAAATTAAATACACCCGTTAACTTTCTCGCGATCAGCGCAAAATCGCGCGAGGGTGTTGTGAAGTGCCGACTGACCGTCGATTGCGCGGCCATTCCGCCGGCCCGACGCATCAGTTGCGACCTGCCCCAGCAGTACTCGCCGTTTTCATTGAGGTACTGTGGCGGCAAGCGATCTGGCGGTCGCAGCGGCTCAAGCAGATGCTGGCAAAACTGGGCGAACAGGGTCCGGCCTTCCTCACTCGCATCCGGCTGCAGGCATCCAAGCCCGATCAGGCCCTCCACCAGTTGCGGCACATTCTGTCGCTGCCCGGCGTCGATCGTCCGGCGCAGGTGCAGCAGAAAATCATCGGGACATTCCAGAACAGAGCCGAAGTCCAGCAGCACCAATTCATCGTCGGCGATTTTCTTGCGTCGATCCTCGAGGCGTAGCAGGTAGTTGCCGAAATTGGGATCTGTTTGCAACAATCCCCATTGATACAACTCGTAGAAAAACAGTTCCAGCATCCCTTTGGCTAATGCATTGCGCCGCTCCAGTGACAGGTTTGCCACATCCGGGTCGGCCACAGAGAAACCTTCGATGTACTCCATGGCCAATACCGTGTCGGTGCAGTACTGCGGGTATAACTGCGGCACGTGGTAGCGCACGGCGGTATCTTTCACACCCGCCACCAACACACTCATTCTCTGTGTGTACGTCGCTTCACGCCGGTAATCGATCTCGTTGTGCAGGTGGACGCGCATGGACTGCAGCCAGTCGTCCAACTCCCGGCCCGCCTTCACCCAGCGCGCCAGTAATAGCATGCGCACAACTGCGTCAAAATCCGAGTCGATCACCTGTGCCAGCCCCGGGTACTGGAATTTCATGCAGATCCATTCACCAGTGGCGCGTATCTTCGCCAGATGCACCTGGGCCAGGGACGCTGCCGCGATAGCCTGCGGATCAATATCCAGCTCCACATAGCGTTCTCCCAGACTGTCTCGAACAGAGGATTCGAGTGCATCCCAGTGCAACGGTTCGGTCCTGTCGGACAAATCGCGCAGGGCATTCACCAGCACACGTGGCAGAAACTGCTCTCCGAACAGCGCCAGCATCTGTCCGATCTTGATGTAGGTACCCTTGAGCCTGCCCAGTTCCTGAACAAAGCGCCGCGCCTCGCGCCGGGCGAACTCGGAATCGTCATCGTCGGGGCCTCGCCCCATCACCCGCTGCACAACGCCGTCCATCGCCAGAGCGCCACCCGCCCGCAAGCCGGCAAGAGACACAGAGAGCGTCCGGGGCAGTGCGCTACTCTTCAAGCCGCGATGCTTTTTCGCCATGTAAAATGCATTCCTTTTAATCGAGTAGCAGGGCCGCCAGTCGTTTTCGATGGTGCTGGGCGTCACCGAACTGCTGCTGGCTCCACTGTGCCCTGCGAATATAAAGTTGTGCATCACATTCGTAGGTAAATCCCATTCCACCGTGAAACTGCACGGCGCGATCACCCGCGTACAGCAACGTCTGGCAGGCCTGGGCCTTGGCCATGCGGCAGGCGATTTCTGCGTCTTTATCCAGTGCCGCCTCGCCAGCCAGAGTTGCGGCATGGTAAATAAACGAGCGCGCCGAATCAGTGGCGGTGAGTATATCCACCGTCGGGTGTTTCAGCGCCTGGTAGGAACCAATCAGCTTGCCAAACTGCTTGCGGGTTTTCAGGTAATCCACAATCGTATCCAGGCAGGCCGCAGCACTGCCGGTGGCTTCCGCAGCCACCAGCAGCGCACCCAGCAGGCGAATATCACGCAACGCTGGCACGACTTTCGAGCCGGCAATGATATTGTTCTGATCGACAGCCACACCGCTGAAATCCACACTGGCGGAGCGCTTGGTTTGATCGATCAGAGTGTTGGCTCGAAGCGCGCCAGCATGCAACTGCTCAGAGCGTACCACGGCCAGCGCTATTTCACCCTGATGGCGCACACTGACTACAAACAGGCTCGCAACCGCAGCGTCCGGCACGTACTTTTTTTCGCCCTGCAATACGCCTTGTTCATCCAGTACCAGCGTCACTGCCTCGTTACCCCAATCGGCATCGTCCAGCAGCGCCACGGTTGCGGGAGCTCCCGAGACGAGAGCCGGCAACAGGCGTTCACACTGTTCGCCGTTGCCGGCGCGCAGCAGCAGTTGCCCCGCGAG
The DNA here is from genome assembly GCA_963976735.1 of uncultured Halioglobus sp. Lineage (GTDB taxonomy): Bacteria > Pseudomonadota > Gammaproteobacteria > Pseudomonadales > Halieaceae > Marimicrobium. Next base: position 60,195 of record CAXBLZ010000006.1, on the reverse strand, counting down.
CGCACTGCTGATCAGCGGTGTACCCAACATCGCGCGGCCCATGGCCTCAATAACCGGCACCAGCGTCGCCACCCCCAAACCCGAACCGCCACAGGATTCGGGCAGGGCGATGCCGGTCCAGCCCAGCGACACCATTTCATCCCACAGCGCAGCGTCAAACCCTGTTTCGGTTTCCAGTTGTGCACGCACGCTGGTGATCGGCGATTTGTCACTGCAAAATTGCCTGGCTACATCGAGTAACATGGCCTGCTCGTCAGTGAAACTGAGGGCCGTACTTCCCACAACAGACATAAACACTCCCTACTTCGGCAAACCGAGAATATGCTCGGCGACAATATTGGCCTGCACCTGACTGGTACCGCCGCCAATGGTCGCAGAGAAGCTGTTAAAATAAGCCCGCTGCCAGAACCCGCCCTGGCGGGCTTCATCATCACCCACATAGAGTGCACCCTCGGCACCCTGCAGGTTAATGGCCAACTGGCGCATGCGCCGTGTCATCTCGGTGAGGCGCAGTTTGCTCGACAGCGGCAGGGAGCCGGGATAATCGGTGGTCAATGCCGGAATGCGGGAACGCCGGTCGCCGAGTACCATCGCCTTCTCCTCCATGATCGCCTGCACCAGTTGGTCGCGCACCACCGCATCCCTGAGCACGGGCTCGCCGTCGCGGTTTACGCCCTCGAGCTGGTTAATCATGTCATCGATGGTGACGCGAACCATCGACAGGCCACCGGCCGCTCCGGCCTCAGCGCCACGCTCATACTGCAGTGTCTGCATCGCGATCTTCCAGCCCTGCCCCTCCTCGCCCATCAGGCAATCGGCGGGGATGCGCGCGTCAGTAAAAAAAGTTTCCGTAAAGCCGAATTCACCGGTGATTTTGCGAATAGGCCGCGTTTCGATTCCGGGCACCTGCATCGGCGACAGGAAAAAGGAGAGCCCGTCATATTTGCGTGGAGCATCGGGATTGGTGCGCGCCAGCAGGATCATATACTTGGCGAAGTTACCCATGGTGGTCCAGATTTTCTGGCCGTTGAGCACATACTCGTCGCCATCGCGCACCGCGCGCAGCTGCGCATTACCGAGATCCGAGCCGTGATCCGGCTCGGAAAAACCCTGGCACCAGACATCGTCGGCGGTCAGGATACCTTTGAGGTATCTGGCTTTTTCCTGCTCCGTGCCGATGTCATTGATCAATGGGCCTGCCCAGCCCAGGCCAATCACATTGAAACAGATCGGCACTGCGTGACGGCGCATCTCCTGATCGGCAATGCTCTGGTACACCGGGTCCAACCCGCCGCCACCGTATTCCTTCGGCCACGCCATGCCGAGGTATCCGGCAGCCCATACCTTGTGCTGCCACTCCCGAAGAAACTCGAGCTGTCGTTCATCACCGACCTCCATGAACGTCTGCGGCAGCAGGAAGCCCGGGTCAGCCGGATTATTCTCTTGCATCCAGGCGGACACCTGCGCCCGAAATTCCTGTAATTCCTTGTCGCTGGCACTCATCGATCAGACTCCCTCTCAGGCAGTTGCATGGGCTCTCCCTGTTCATCCGCTCGTTTGAAAGCGGGCCTGTCCATCATGCGTTGCAGATAGGCCGCTGTCTGCGGTTTATAGCGCTGGTCCAGCTTGATCGCCCGACCCAGGTACAATGCGTAGCTCACGGCAATATCCGCGATGGTGAACCGGTTGTCGACCAGATAGTCGTTCGACTCCAGGTGGGCGTCAAGACGACGCAACCTGGAGATATACCACTTCGCGTAATCGTCGGCCACTGCCTGTTTTTCCGGGGTGGGTTCAAGGTAGTAGTAGCGCATGGAAATCGTCTGCGGGAATGTCAGCGTCGCATCCGCATGGTGCAGCCAGTTCAGGTAAGCACCGTATTCGGGGTGCGCGGGCTCGAGCCCAAAATCGTAGCGCTGGTAGCGATCCACCAGATACTGGCAAATACCTACGGACTCCGTCATGTGTGTATCGCCGTCTACAAAATAGGGCACGGTGCCGAGGCTGTTGACCTCCAGATACTCGCGCTGGAACAGGCGCGGCGGAAACGGCAGGATCTCCACCTCATAGTCCATGCCCATCTCTTCCAGTGCCCACAGCGGGCGCAGCGACCGCGCGCTGTTGCAATGCCATAGTTTCATACCTATACCCCGTACTGGCGCGCGGCCAGGTCACGCATGATTTCTTCGGAGCCGCCGCCGATGGCGTTAACCCTCACCTCGCGGTAGATCCGCTCCACCCGGCTGCCGCGCATATAGCCGATACCGCCCAGAATCTGCATCGCCTCGCGCGCACAGAACTCCATGGTCTCGCTGGCCTGCACCTTGAGCAGGGCGATATCACCCGGATTGGCGGTGCCCGCCTCAATGGATTCAAAGCATATACGGATATACGCCTGTGTCGCATTCAGTTTCTGTTTCATTTGCGCAATCTTGTGTCGAATCACCTGGTGATCTGCCAGTCGCTTGCCAAACGTCTTGCGCTCCTGCGCCCACACTACCGCCTCCTCAAGACACACCCTGCCCAGCGCTTCCATACCGGCCGCCATCGCCATGCGCTCGCCGTTGAAGTTTGTCATTATCACGAGGAATCCCTTGTTCTCTTCGCCGATAAGATTGGTCACCGGCACCCGCACATTATCGAAGTACAATGTGGCAGTGTCTGAGGCCCACCAGCCCTGCTTTTTGTCCAGTTGCGTTCGACTGAAGCCCTCGGCATCGGTGGGTATCAATAACATCGAAACACCCCGGGCACCCTCCCCACCGGTGCGCACCGCCGTCGACACCCAATTGGCGCGCATGCCGCCGGTGATATACGTCTTGGAACCATTGACAATGTAGTGATCACCATCGCGCACGGCCGTGGTGGACAGCTGCGCCACATCGGAGCCGCCCCCCGGCTCGGTAATCCCCAGCGCAATATGTTTGGTGCCGGCCAATACCGGGGGTGCCACCATCTCCTTCATTGCCTGTGAGCCCCAGTTAATCACCGGGGGCAAACCGATGCCGTGCACCATCAGACTGGCGGGGATGCCACCGGCACCGATACGCGCCAGTTCCTCGTTAGCGACCCACATGTGCCAGGAATCAATGCCCTCCCTTATTCCGCCAAACTCCTCCGGGTAACCGAGACCGAGCAGCCCGACCGCCGCCGCCTTGGGCCACAGTTCTATCGGGATATGGCAGTCCTCATCCCAGGCGTCGGCATAGGGCATAATCTCGCTATCGATAAACTTGCGCAACTGCGTGCGCCATTCATGGTGTTCTTCCCGCAGGTTGGGATTGGGCAGGCGTGCGCTATCGAAGTCCAGTGACATGTTGTTGATCTCACAGCAATAAATGATTCAGGGGCACCCATACTAATGGACACCGGGCACCGGTGCATGTGCTACCGCGCCATTAGGTTGGGCAACGGTGACAGGCCCCCTGCGCCGGGTAACCCTATCTCGGGCACCGGGTTTCCCGGCAGTGTCGCATAGGATACCCTCAGCACTCCATTTGCCAAACCGGGGAGCTTCGCGATGACGCACACTGCATCAAGGAATGCGGCCCAGTCCGCGCCCTTCTGGCGGCTGGCATTTCGCCCCGGTTTCCTGCTCGCGGGCGCCTTCGCGGTGCTGGCCATGGCGCGCTGGCTGCACTGGATGTGGCAACCCCAGAGCTGGGATTTCAGCGTATTTCCCGGCTGGTGGCACGGTCACGAAATGGTGTTCGGATTTGCCATGCCAGTGGTCGCCGGCTTTCTGCTGTCGGCGGTCGCAACCTGGACCGGTATTCCCGGCACCACAGGCTGGCGCCTGAAACTGCTGTTTGGCTTCTGGCTGGTCGCCCGCCTGGTGCTGTGGCTGCAACCGCAGCAAATGCTAGTCGCATGGCTGGCAGAAATGCTTTTCATCGGGCTGCTGGCGTGGGAACTGACGCGTCGGGTGTGGGCGGTACAACAGTGGCGCAACATGCTGTTCACACCGGTACTGCTGGTACTGGCAGCGCTGAGCAGCGCCAGCTACTGGAGCGCCGATGATCCGGCCCTCAGCGTCCGCCTGCACTACGGCGCGGTTTGGATGATCACCGTACTGGTGGTTATCATCGGTGGCCGCGTGACGCCCCTGTTTACCGGCAACCGGCTGGGCCTGAAGATCTCACCCCTGCCCCTGTGGTTCGAGTCACTCGCCATCGGCAGCACCGTCCTGATCGCTCTGGCAATGGTATTCTCGCCGCTGCAGTCCTCGAATACTGCGCTGCTACTGTTGTGCATCGCCGGCGGTATCATCCACAGTCTTCGCCTGGCCCATTGGCAAGGGTGGAAAACCAGGGGCGTGCCGCTGCTGTGGTCCATGCACCTGAGCTACCTCTGTATCCCGCTGGCAATGTTCGGCCTGGCGGCGGCTGGCGGCGACCCCGGCGCGAGCAAAAATATGATCCACCTGCTGGCAATCGGCGCTATTGGCGGCATGATCCTGACAATGATGTCGCGAGTGTCACTGGGCCATACAGGTCGGCCGCTGGAAGTACCCCGGTACCTGTCTGTTGCCTTTGCTATGATATTTGTCGCCGCCATCGTGCGCGCTCTCTTGCCACTGCTGGATATCGCGCTGACGCTCTGGGCCTGGCGACTCTCCGCGCTGCTCTGGATTGTCGCGTTCTCCATGTTCCTGGTGCGCTATGCCCCGGTGCTGACGCAACCGCGGGTGGACAACAAACCGGGATAACACACAGCCTCCGCCTGCCCTCAGTACTTCAAACGCCAGGCCTCGTAGCCGCCATCGACGCTATACACCTCCTCGAAACCCTGTTCCCAGAAATAGTTTGCCGCCCCCTGGCTTGAGTTGCCGTGGTAGCAGTAGATAATCAGGGGTTTGTCCCTGTCAGTGTTGGCCAGGAAATCATCCAGTATTTCCTGCCGGATATGGATAGCATTTTCGATGCTGCCCTCAAGATAGGCATCGGCAGCGCGCACGTCACCAACGGTAGCGCCGCCTGCATCAATCAGCGCCTTCGCTTCATCAATCGAAATACGTTTGTAGGACAAGGTATCCTCCGTCACTATTGGTCGAATGCAAAGAACGCATAGTCTACCCCATTGTTTCACTATTCGGCGCACCTCGACCAGAAACAGGAGGTGTCCCGCGATGGATGCCAGCAACATTTTGGGGACACCGTGCGCCAGGATGTCATACCCGTAGGCAACCCCGGCAGCATCCCCCCGAGAACCACTCCCTGCGTCCGGCAAACGAGTCGCATAGGCTGCACTGCACGCGCGACACTTGGCAGGACCCAGGCAAACGTATATCGTCCACTCCATGAAATATATCGGCACAGAGAATTACGACCACGAACAGACACCGCGCGTCGGTATCCTGCTGACCAATCTGGGCACGCCTGATGCGCCCCAGCGCAAGGCACTGCGCGCCTACCTGAAGGAGTTCTTGATGGACCCGAGGGTGGTGGAAGTACCGCGGGTGCTGTGGTGGTTCATTCTGAACGGTGTCATCCTGAATATCCGCCCCGCACGGTCCGCTGCCGCCTATCGCGGTGTCTGGACCGAACGCGGCTCCCCGCTGCTGTTCCATACGCAGGATCAGGCCGATGCATTGCGCGAACTGCTGAACCGCGAGTACGGCGGCCAGGTTATCGTGGAATTTGCGATGCGCTATGGCACCCCGTCGATTCCCGATGTGTTGCAGGGCATGTTGCAGGGCGGCGTACGCAAATTGCTGGTGCTGCCGCTATACCCGCAATACAGCGGCGCCACCACTGGCTCAACCTTCGATGCACTGGCAGCCGATTTCACCCAGCGCCGGTGGCTGCCGGAACTGCGTATGATTAACCACTACCACGATCACCCCGCCTATATCAGCGCCATAGCCAACAGCGTGCGGGCGCACCGCGCAGAGCATGGCAGTGCCGATCTACTGCTGTTCTCCTATCACGGGGTACCGCAACGCTACCTCGACCAGGGGGACCCATACCACTGCGAATGCCTGAAAACATCGCGCCTGGTGGCAACGGAATTGGGCTTGCCCGAGGGCGCATACAAGACGACGTTCCAGTCACGGTTCGGTCGCGAGGAATGGCTGAAACCATACACTGATGCGGTGCTGAAGGAACTGCCCGGACAGGGCATCAAATCAGTACAGGTTATCTCGCCGGGCTTTGCCGCCGACTGCCTGGAAACACTGGAGGAACTCGCAGTGGAAAACCGGGACTATTTTGTGGCAGCGGGCGGCGAGCAGTACCAATACATACCGTGCCTGAACAGTTCAGCAGACCACATCGCCGCGCTGGCAGCAATCGTGAAAGGCCATCTGATGGGGTGGCTGGATCACGCCTGACTCCAGCCGGATGCTCCGGGCCACCCGGGCCCGGTTGAGCGGGTTGCCTGGCGTCTTACTTGGGCGGCAACAACACCCCGATCATCAAACGCAATTGTTCATCGGTCAGCGCCTGGTTGGGTTCATGGCGTTTGTTGCCAGGTGCTTTAGCTTCCACAATGATCTCGTCGACGGTCATACCCGCCCAGTCTTCAATGGGCTCGTGGCACTCCAGACACTGCTGAGGATCTGTGTCCGCAGCCAGAACCGGCAGGGCGACGCCAGATAGGCCCCAGAAACACAGGCCCGCTACAACTTTCTTATTCATATTAACTCCCAGGTGGTTGAACCAACGTTAACACGCACTTCACTGCCGTCATCACCGCGCTGGGGCACGGTTATTACGTCGCGCTTGGGTTGACTATAGCCAACGCCTTACGCGCTCGCAATAGGCGGGATAGTCCTGCGGGAACATGCCGCGCAGCATGTTCTCCTCGGGACGGATAAATCTCACTTCTATAATCACGGCAAATAGCGGCGGAACCAGCAGTGCGGTGGCGGCACCGACGGTAACAGCACACCCTGACAACACCGCCAGCATACCGAGATACATGGGGTTGCGCGTGTATCGATAAATACCGCCGGTAACCAGGGCGGAGACATTGCGAAACGGGATAACCCCCGTTCCCGCACGGGTAAACAGGCCATTTGCGGTGACCAGCAGCACCAGCCCGATAACGATGACTGCACCGCCGACGATCTGCCAGGTCAGGCTGGTGAAGCGCGGCCCGGGAAAATACTCATTGCACGCAAAGATCGCAATCAAGCCAAACAACAGCCAGATCGGCGGGTAAATAATGCGTTTGACCATATCGACGCCCCTTCCTCAATGAATCGCTACATGTACTCCGGCCGGCTCCACGCTGCCTATTGCATAGGCTATCGCAATCCCCAGCAGGAAGGCCAGCGTCAGCTTGCCGCGATCATGACTGTGGAAGTGAACCTCCGGCAGCAGATCGCTCAGTGCAATGCAGATGAACGTGCCCGCCGAAAACGCCAGCGCCACCGCCACCAGGTGATCTCGATCAACTGCCACCACATCGACGCCAAAAAAGAACAGCAGCGCCCCCAGCGGACACATCAGCGCGAAGACCACATTGGTAGTCGCTCGCGCGGCCCTGCTCCAGCCACCTGCCTGCATGACAGTGACAATGGACATGGCGTCGAGGGGTTTGTGCAGCAGAATCGCCAGGAACACCCCGATTCCAAGCACACCGCTGGCATGATCTCCCGCGTGCATCACTGCGCCGAGCGCTACGCCGTCGATCAAGGTGTGCACGGCCAGCCCCAAAGCCAATCCCACCCAGCTCAAGCCGTGGACTGGCTTGCCGTTACTGTGGCTATGCTCGTGGTCGTGAGTGTGATCGGGGGAATGACCGTGATCGCTGTGGGGTGCGTTCTGCTCGCCCTCTTCACCACTGAAATCGTGCTGATGGAAATGAAACACCCGCAACAGCAGCAACATCACAATCAATCCGATCATCAACCACCAGACCGTGGTGTCCACGCCTCCGGATTCACTGGCCAATGCCGCGCTGTGAGGCAACAGATGATAAAACGCCACCCCCAGCATCAGGCCCGAGACAAGACTCATCACCAGTTGGGTGCGGGTGTGTGTCATTCTGACCAGGCTGGGCAGCAGGCCGCCCACCAGTGAGAAACCGGCGATGGCCAGACAGTAAACAATCAGCAGTAACGTTGGCGACACCGGCACACGCTCAGTCAGGGGTTAGGTTTGCGACGCGGCGCATTATTCCACATTCGATGGGAATTGTAAGTGCATCGCCCGATGTGCCGCGACAGCTTAAAACGGCACGCGCAGGCAGCAGTGATTTTTTTAGTCAGTCATCTGCGTCGCAAAAGACATTGACACTCTAACTAATGATCATTAGTTTAGCCATATCATGCGAGGAGGACACCATGTCTATCTACGAACCAATCGAATCCAACGACTCTCACCGTCATTTACAACTGCGCAGCCCTGTCACGCTTGAGCCCATCGGCGAGCTGATTTGCGCCAATTCCGAGGACGTGGCCAAAGCCATCGCCACGGCGCGCGCCGCGCAGCCAGCCTGGGCCGCAACCCCGATGAAGGCGCGGGCCGCTATCGTGGAGCGGGCGCTGAAAATCGTACTGGAGCGCCAGGATGAAATCATTGACACCGTGGTCAAGGAGACGGGCAAGGCGCGCACCGATGCAATGAGCATGGAAGTGTTCTCGGTCGTGGATCAGCTCTGTTACTACGCCAAAAATGCTGAGAAGTTTCTCAAGCCGCGCAAGCGCAAGGTTCACGGCATTCTCGGGCTGATGAAACAGCTGCGCATCCTCTACAAGCCGCTGGGTGTTGTCGGCCTGATCACGCCCTGGAACGGGCCTTTTGTGTTGGTAATGAACCAGGCAACGCAGGCCATACTCGCCGGCAACACAGTGGTGGCCAAGGGTTCCGAAGTGACCCCGTTCTCCGCCAAGCTGGCGGAGGACATCTTCCGCCAGGCCGGTCTTCCCGAGGGCGTGCTGCAAGTACTGCTGGGCGATGGCGAAACCGGCGCAGCCATCGTGCGCGGCGGTGTGGACAAGGTGTCCTTTACCGGCTCGGTCGCGACCGGCCGCAAAGTCGCTGAGGCGAGTGCCAGCCAGCTGATCCCCTGCACACTGGAACTGGGCGGGAATGACGCGATGATTGTGTGCGCCGATGCCGACCTGGACCGGGCTGCCGACGGCGCCTGGATTGGCTCGTGCATGAATACCGGGCATTACTGCTGCGGCACTGAGCGCATTTACGTGGTGAAAGAGGTCTACGACGAGTTCCTGCGCCTGGTGCTGGAAAAAGGCAAGGGTCTGCGACAGGGCTCACAGCACGGTTGGGAGGAGGACATCGGCGCGGTGTTCTGGGACCGCCAGATGGCTATTATCGAAGCCCACGTGGAGGATGCGCGCGCCAAAGGCGCCAATATCCTGATGGGCGGACGGCGCAATCCGAACCTGCCGGGCCTTTACTACGAGCCCACGGTGATCACAGAGGTGAGCAACACCATGGATATCATGCTGCTGGAAACCTTCGGCCCGATTCTGTGTATCCAGAAGGTAGACAGTGAAGCCGAGGCGCTGGCACTGGCCAACGATTCCGAGTTCGGGCTCAACGGCAATGTCTGGACCAAGGACAAGGAAAAAGGCTACCGCCTCGCGTCAGCTATCGACACGGGGGCCTGCAGCGTCAACGACATGGCGGTGAGTTACGGTATTCCCGCTGCGCCCTTTGGCGGCCGCAAGAATTCCGGCGTCGGCCAGGTGAATGGCAAGAAGGGTATGCGCGGTTACTGCCACGAAATGCCCATCGTGATCGATCGCTTCGGCGGAAAACTGCAAAGCGGTTATCCCTACAGCGCCAAAAGCGCGGACGGCATGAAGAAGCTGATGAATTTCCTGTGGGTGAAGACGCCGCTGGGGCGCTGGCTCAGCTGACAGCGGCCACCGGCTCGCTGCTCGATCAAGCCGGCGGCAATTTGTCGAACCAGGGGCTCGCCTGTTCAAGTTGTCCCGCCAGCTGGTACAGCAGTGTCTCCTCGCCATAACGTCCGGCAAACATCACGCCCACCGGCAGCCCCTCGGGAGTCCAGTGCAATGGCAGGGACATGGCCGGCTGCCCGGTGGCGTTGTATAGCATCGTGAAGGCAGAGACACTGATCGCCTCCTTCTCATAGCGGGCATTGTCCTGGTTCAGGCTCAGTGCCCCCAGCTTCACTGGCGGCGTCGCCAGCGTCGGCGAGAGCAACACATCGTAGTCCTGCTGCAACAGCGCTATCTTTCGCGCCGTTATCTCTATCCTGTGCTGGGCGTCCCAGAGTTGCTGCGCGGTATACTGCCGGGAGCTCTGGTAGCGCTGCCAGATAATGGGCTCCAGATCATTCTCGGTCACGTCCCTTCCCAACTGCTGTTCGCGACTTGCTACCCGCTGAACGGTTGCCACACCATTGATAATTCGCGTGCTGGCAAAGAATTCCGGCGGATCCACCGGCAGTTGTATCTCCGATACATGGTGACCCAGGCCCTCACAGAGTTTTGCCGCATTATTGGCAGCTTTGCTGCACTCAGCGTCCACCCGGCTATAGGTGATCGGAGTGCCGATCAAACCGATCCTGAGCGCTTTTGGCGCCCTGGCAACCGCTGTTTGGTAATCGCCGTTCGGGAACGGTGCTATCGTGGTTTGTCCGGGTTCAGGGCCACGACTGGCATCGAGCAGCGCTGCACTATCGCGAACGCTGCGCGATATCGCGTGGATCACACTCATGATGGACGACAGCTCTTTGGGACCACTGGGAACACGACCACGACTGGGCTTCATGCCAAAAAGGCCACAGCAGGATGCCGGTATTCGAATGGAGCCGCCACCATCGGTGCCATTGGCCATGGGCAGGATACCCGCGGCAACGGCGGCGGCCGAGCCGCCGGAGGAGCCGCCGGCGCTGCGGCTCAGGTCCCAGGGATTGCGCGTATCGCCAAACAGCATGGATTCGGTGGTACCGGTACCACCGAACTCGGGGCTGGCGGTTTTACCGAAGATGACCAGGCCCGCACGCTGGTAGCGCTCGACCACCGTACTGGTGTAATCCGCGTGAGCATCCTGGTAGAACCTGGAACCGTTGGTCGTCACTGTTCCCTGCAGCATCATCCCCAGATCCTTGAGCAGAAAAGGCACGCCGGTAAACGGTCCGCGGGGCAATCCGGCTCTGACCGCAGACCGGGCAGAATCATACAGCTCTTCCACCACGCAGTTGATACCGGGATTCACAGCTGCGGTCCGGGCAATGGCGATTTCCAGCAGTTCCAGCGCCGAAACATCACCCTTGTCTACCAGCTGTGCCAGACCGAGCGCATCGTAGGATCGGTACTCAGCGAAACTCATGGCCCCTGTCGAGAACCCCAGCGCAGGTTGCATGGCCGCAACAGCAGCCAGCGTTGCACTGTGCCTGAGGACATCGCGACGGCTTAGCGACTGCTTCATAACTGAGCGGGCCTGAACAAGGCATCGTGGCCGCCATCAACAAACAGTACCGAGCCGCAGATAAACCTGGCTTGGGGGCTCAGCAGAAAAAGGGTTGCCGCCGCCTGGTCCTCGGGCGTGCCCGGAAATCCAACCGGAATACTGCCCATAAACTCCCTGATCGCCGGACCGTAGGTGGGGTCGTTCTCGACCTGCTCGGTCATCGGCGTCTGTGTATAACCAGGGGCAATGGCGTTCATCCGAATACCGGCGTTGGCGTAGTCGGCAGCATTACTGCGCATCCAGTGGGCGACCGCTTTTTTGGTCCCACTGTAAACCTCCTGGGCCGGGAGTGCGACGGATACGCCCGTGGCTTTCTCCTCGTCACCGGCGAGTAGCAGTTCGACAAACTCCGGGCTCTTGTTCATGGGCGCGGAGTTGGATGATACCAGTACCACCGCTCCGCGCCTGGCAGCCAACAGATCTTTGCTGCCTTCGATGAGTTCGATCGTACCGAAGTAGTTAACCTGGGTGATCAACGGATGGTTGCTGACGTTTGAACCCAGGCCCGCGCAAGTGACAAGTCCATCCAGGCCTTCGGCAGCAGCGGCGCGGATACCTGCTATAGCCGCTTGTCGACCTTCTTTACTGGATAAATCTGCGATGATATCGGCATCCTTGATGTCGACCACAATCACCTGATTACCCTCTTCCCGGAGGCGATGCTTAATAGCGGCGCCAATACCGGTAGCGCCCCCGGTCATTGCATAACAACCCATTACGTCATCCTTTCTAGTGGTGACTCATTATTGTCCGGGCACGCCAATACATCGGATAGGACCAAACCCTCCGATTTCATTTACATTTCAATTCTGGTATTCACCCGATCTGAAAGCTGGCCGACAATGCATAGTCTAACCAGCCAGCGGAACGAAGCCTCAGGACATGTCGGCAGACAGGCCGGGCGTGCTCACAGCAGCACCAGGTTATCCCGGTGAATGAGCTCCTCGTCCAACTGGTAACCGAGAATGGATTCAATATCGCGTGACGGTGAGCCCATGATGCGGCGGGTTTCTTCGGCGCTGTAGTTGACCAGCCCGCGGGCCACTTCGCGGCCACCGGCGTCACGACAGGACACCATGTCACCGCGAGAAAAATTCCCGCGCACCCCGCATACACCGACCGGCAGCAGGCTGCGACCGGATTCACGCAACACGCGCACCGCACCGTCATCCAGTTCCACACTTCCGGCCGTCTGTACCATTCCGGCCAACCACTGCTTGCGGGCGTTCTCGGGTTGCTTGCCGGTACGCAGCCAGGTGCCGACATTGGCGCCGGAGACGATCCTGGCCAGGATGTTTTGAGTGCGCCCGGATGCAATGACCGTCTCGGTACCCGAGCGCGCCGCCAACCGCGCTGCGCGCAGTTTCGTCACCATCCCGCCGCGACCAAGGGCACCACCCTCTCCTGCCATCGCGTCCAGCCCGGGATCAAGCACATCACAGGTTTCTACCAACTCAGCGGCAGGATTTTGCCGCGGATCTTCCCGGTAAAGCCCCTGCTGGTCAGTCAACAGCACCAGCACCTCGGCATCGATCAAATTGGCCACCAGCGCGGCCAGTGTGTCGTTATCCCCGAAGCGGATCTCGTCAGTTACCACCGTGTCATTTTCGTTGACGATGGGTACCACGCCCAGTTTCAGCAGCGTCTTTAACGTACCGCGCGCGTTCAGATAGCGATCGCGTGCCAGTACATCGTCGTGCACCAGTAATACCTGGGCGGTGGCAATATCGTGACGTTTGAAGCCGGCCTCATAGCATTGCACCAATATCGATTGACCTACCGCAGCAGCCGCCTGCAACTCGTGTAACAGGTGCGGGCGCGCTGTCCAGCCCAGGCGCACAATGCCCGCGGCGACAGCACCACTGGAGACCAGCACCACTTCACAGCCCGCGGCGCGCAACTGTGCCAACTGATCTACCAGCGAGGCTATTACACCCTCATCGAGGCCACGGCCATCATTGGTCAGCAGCGCGCTCCCAACCTTTACAACCCAGCGCCGGGATTTGGCTATTTCGCTTCTATCTGTCATCGGGGTTCCTACACGCGATACTCGACTTCAACATCGTAATCGTCGTCATCATCAATGTCTTCGTCGTCGCCTGCACGCGCGCGGTAGGCAGCGCGCAGCGCCTCGATACGCTGCCTGGCCTCCTCCTGCATGCGGCTCTGCTGCTCGCGCTCTGCGGCGAGCAACTCGGGATCAGCCGCCTCGCGCTCGCGACACGCCTCCAGTCGATTCATCAGATCGCCACACAGTGCCGCGGTACCGTCAGCAGAAATCGCCGAAATCGTGTACACAGGACCCTGCCAGTCCAGTGCTTCCAGCACCGCACTGCGGCGCTGTTCCAGTGTTTCGGCATCCAGTAAATCGCTCTTGTTCAGCACCAACCAGCGCTCGCGCTGCGCCAGCGTCGGGCTGAAACGCTCCAGTTCCCGCACGATGCTCAGTGCAGACTCCGCTGGCTCAACGCCATCATAAGGCGCCATATCTACCAGATGCAGCAGGATGCGATTGCGCGTCAGGTGTTTGAGAAAACGGATGCCCAGACCCGCGCCGTCGGATGCGCCCTCGATCAAACCCGGGATATCCGCCATCACGAAGCTGCGATGCGCCTGCACACTCACCACCCCAAGGTTGGGCACAAGCGTGGTAAAGGGGTAATCGGCAACCTTGGGTTTGGCCGATGAAACCGCGCGTATCAGCGTCGACTTGCCCGCATTGGGCAGGCCCAACAGGCCTACATCTGCCAGTACCTTGAGCTCGAATTTGAGACTGCGAAACTCGCCCTCACTACCGGGCGAGGTCTGCCGCGGCGCACGGTTGGTACTCGATTTATAGCGCGTATTGCCGAGCCCGTGGAAACCGCCCTGCGCCACTATCAACTGCTGCCCGTCGACCGACAGGTCGCCCAGCACCTCACCGAGATCCTCATCGATGATGGTCGTGCCCACCGGAACGCGCAGCACCAGGTCGTCCGCGCTTTTGCCAGTGCAGTTGCGACTGCGCCCCGACTCGCCATTCTGGGCGCGATAAGTGCGCGTAAAGCGATAGTCGACCAGCGTATTCACACCCTCGTCCGCCACCACAATAACGCTGCCGCCGTCGCCGCCGTCGCCGCCGTCGGGGCCACCGCGCTCAATGTACTTCTCACGCCGGAAACTGAGGCAGCCGTTGCCGCCATTGCCGGCGTAGACGTTGATACTGACTTCATCAACAAACTTCATATTGGCTTTACCTTCCCGCTGCGCAGCAGCCGATCAACCTCATCCTGAACACAAAAAAAAGCCCCGTCAATTGACGAGGCCTTTAATCGTTTGGCTGGTGCCGCCGACTCAGGCGCTCACCACCTGTACAAACTTGCGGCTTTTCGGACCACGGCAGATAAACTCGACCTTGCCGTCAGCCTTCGCAAACAAGGTATGATCCTTGCCAATGCCCACGTTGTCACCGGCGTGGAAGCGTGTGCCACGCTGACGCACGATGATGTTACCTGCCCTGACTACCTCGCCACCGAAGCGCTTGACGCCCAATCGCTTGGCTGTTGAATCGCGTCCGTTACGGGTACTACCACCAGCTTTCTTGTGTGCCATTGTCCAAGCCCTCCCTTAAGCCTTGATACCGGTTATCTTCACTTCGGTAAACCACTGGCGATGGCCAGTCTCTCTACGATAGTGTTTACGACGGTTGAATTTAACGATTTTGACCTTCTTGTGGCGGCCCTGTGCGACGACTTCAGCCGTCACCACACCACCCTCGACCAGAGGCGTACCGATTTTAATGGTATCGCCACCCACCATCAGCACCTTATCAAATTCGATGGTCTCGCCTGGCGCGACTTCAATTTTTTCCAGTTTGAGGGTTTCGCCCTCGACGACACGGTGTTGCTTACCACCGCTTTCAATGACTGCGTACATAGTGTGCTCCGTTCAATTAGCCTGCTCGCAGTCGTAATAAACCCTTGTAAATCAAGGGGGCAGAGTCAGGCACAAACAGTTGGGTTTACCCGCGACCACTGCGATTGCATGCAGCGAGGTCCGGAGGCCGGCGATTTTACGCAAATCGGCATAGTGGAGCAAGGTTTAATTTTTTATTAAAACAATGAGTTGCAAACGCTTACCGCAAGCCTCGCTTGAGTGACACAGCTTGACACACCCGTGGTCGCATCCTAGCATGCGCGGGCACTTTTCATTCCTCCGCTCCCTATGCAACAGATACGCGCCACCGTCGCCCACGAATTCGAGCAGGTCAACCAGTTGATCGTCGACCAACTTCACTCGAATGTCGATATGGTGGAGAACGTCGGGCACTATATTGTTGACGCAGGCGGCAAACGGCTGCGACCGCTGCTGGTGCTGCTCAGCGGGGCCGCGCTGGGACGCTGCAGTGATTCACATATCACGTTTGCCGCGATTATCGAGTTTATCCATACCGCCACACTGCTGCACGATGACGTCGTCGATATATCCACACTGCGCCGCGGGCGACCCACCGCCAATGCCGAGTTCGGCAATGCGCCCTCGGTACTGGTGGGCGACTTCCTCTATACACGCGCGTTCCAGCTAATGGTTCGCCTCGGTAATATGGATATCCTCGCCCACATGGCGGAGACCACCAACACCATTGCCGAGGGCGAAGTATTGCAATTGACTCGCGCTGGCGACCCCAGCACGAGTGAAACGCAATACCTCGATGTCATCACACGCAAAACCGCCATCCTGTTCGCCGCTGCCTGTTATGGCGCGGCCACCCTGTCGGGCCAGGACGAGCAAACCCGCCACGCACTGCGCGATTATGGCCTGAATCTGGGCATCGCCTTCCAGATGATCGATGATGTGCTGGATTACGACGGAGACCCGGCCACGATGGGCAAGAATGTCGGGGATGATTTAATGGAAGGAAAGGTTACCCTGCCTTTGATCCATACTCTGCTCGAGGGAAATACCGAAGAGCAGGCCATCGTGAGCGAGGCAATCACCCGCAAGAATGCCGACCAGATCGGGCAAATTACGGCGGCGGTAAAACGCTGTGGCGCCCTGGAATACACCCGTTCGCGCGCCCGCGACTACCGCGACCTGGCATTGCAGAACCTGGCAGCAGTGCCCGCCGGCGATGCCCACAATGCGCTGGTGCGATTGACGGAACTGGCAATCAATCGCGAAAACTGAGCGCGCGACCACAGTTTCGCGCCTGCCTTTGCCGTCTTTAGTTTGCGCCGGCATATTGCTCTTCCTATACTGCACTGACTGACATTTCCCAGCGGAATCCAATAATGATTGCACGCGCGCTCCTCACCGATCTGCCCGCTTACCACGCGCTGGAGGAATTCGCCAATCAGCTTGAATCTACCTCATTGGAAGACCTCTTCAACGCCGACTCCCAACGAGCGGAGAGGTTTACTGCGTCGGCGGCAGGGCTGCAACTGGATTATTCCAAACACCTGCTCAGCCAAGGCGCTTTAAGCGCTCTCCTGCAACTGGCCGAGCAGGCCGGCGTCAGCCAGGGCATTGCAGATCTTTTCGCCGGCGCTCATGTCAACAACTCCGAGGACCGGCCCGCTCTGCACACACTATTGCGGGCATCCAACGGCGGCGGGCAGGAGGACAGGTTCCGGGAAGTCGTCGCGGCCAGGGATCGCATGCGAGTGATCGCAGAGCGCCTGCACAGTGGCGCACATACCGGGTATTCCGGCGCCACGATAACCGATGTCATCAACATCGGCATCGGCGGCTCTGATCTCGGGCCACGACTGGTAACGCAGGCCCTGAAACCCTTTCATGGGCGCGTTCAGTGCCACTACGTCTCAAATGTGGATCCCGCAGATTTGCAGGATACGCTGGCCAGCCTGGACCCCACTTCCACCGCCTTTATCATTTGCTCAAAGTCGTTTCGCACGGAAGAAACCCTGGCGAATGGCCTGGCCGCACGCGAATGGATGCTGAATGCCGGAGCAGCTACTGCTGATCTGGACAAACACTTCCTGGCGGTCACAACCAACTTGCGAGCAGCGCGGGATTTCGGCATTTCAGAGGCCAATTGCCTGCCAATGTGGGACTGGGTCGGCGGGCGCTATTCGGTATGGTCTGCAGTTGGATTGAGCTGTGCCATTGCCGTTGGCTGGGAGCGTTTCAGTGAGTTTCTCGCGGGCGCCGAGGTCATGGATCAGCATTTTCGCCACAGCGAGGCGAGCGAGAACATGCCGCTGCTGATGAGTCTGCTGGAAATCTGGTATGGCAATTTCTTCGGCGCTGGCAATCATGTCGTGCTGCCCTACGACCACAGCCTGCAGCGCCTGCCCGATTTCCTGCAGCAACTGACAATGGAGAGCAACGGCAAACGTGTCAGCACCGATGGCCAGCTTCTGGATTACACTACTGCACCGGTACTCTGGGGCTCAGCCGGTACCATGGGACAGCATTCCTTTCACCAACTATTACACCAGGGAACTTTGCTGTGCCCGGTCGATTTTGTGCTGCCGCTGAACACGCACACCGGCGCCCGACAGCAGCACCGCATCCTGGTGGCGAACTGCCTGGCCCAGAGTCGCACCTTGATGGTCGGCCGTTCGCTGGAGCAGGCCCGGCGAGCCCTGCTGAAGCGCGGACTCGACAGCGAGGATGCCGCCGCACTGGCACCGCATCTGGTAATGCCGGGCAACCGTCCCAGCAGCATCATTACCATGGAATCACTGAACCCCGGCACGCTCGGGGCGCTGCTGGCACTGTATGAGCACCGCACCTATTGCAGCGGCCTGTTGTGGAGGATCAACTCCTTCGATCAGTGGGGGGTGGAACTCGGCAAGGAAATCAGCACCGATATACTGGGGCGCCTGGCCGACGCCGACGGCTTCAGCAATACCATGGATGCGGCGACCGAACGCCTGATCCGGCTGTGGCAGGACACCGCGCGCTAGCGTTCGCGAATCACCCGGCGCAATCAGCCATCGATCAACGCCAGTAACTCCGCGGTCTTGCTTTCCATCAGGGCGTGATCGCCGCGGCTCTCAACATTGAGCCGCACTACCGGCTCAGTGTTGGACATGCGTAAATTAAAGCGCCAGTTGCCCATGGACATACTCAATCCATCGACCCGCTCAACGGACTCGGCCTGCCCGCTATAGGCTTCTTCCACTCTCGCGAGAACACTGGCAGGATCCTCGATAGTGCGATTGATTTCGCCACTGCACGGGAACGCCGCCACACGCGCAGAGACCAGCTCAGACAGTGGCTGGCCGCTATCACAGACCAGCCCGGCCACCAGCAACCAGGGAATCATGCCGCTGTCACAATAGGCGAAATCCCTGAAATAATGATGCGCGCTCATCTCTCCGCCATAGACTGCGTTCTCCAGTCGCATGCGCTCCTTGATGAATGCGTGGCCAGTCTTACTCTCTATCGCCTCGCCACCATTCGAAGTCACGATATCGATGGTATTCCAGGTCAAACGCGGGTCATGCACGACACGGGCAGGCCCCTGTTTCTTCAGGAACGCTTCCGCCAGCAGGCCGACAACGTAGTAACCCTCGATAAAATTGCCGCCCTCGTCGAAGAAAAAGCAGCGATCGAAATCACCATCCCAACCCAGGCCCATATCCGCCCCATGATTTTTCACTGCCTCTATCGCCGCTGTCCGGTTCTCTGGCAGCAGCGGGTTGGGCACGCCGTTGGGAAAGTTGCCATCGGCCTCGTGGTGGAGTTTGATGAACTCAAACGGGAGGTGCGGTTCCAGCAGGTCCACGACACGGCCCGCCCCGCCATTACCTGCATCTACAACGATCTTCAGCGGCTTCAGGCTGGTGACATCTACATAGGACAGCAGGTGCTGCACGTAAGCCGCAGAAGTATCCAGCGCGTGCAACTGCCCCGGCTTCTGTGCCGGTGTAAACTCATCGCGCTCCGCCAGCGCTTTAATATCAAACAGCCCGGTATCCCCGGAGATTGGCCGCGACTCCTCGCGCACAAACTTCATGCCGTTGTAATCCTTCGGATTGTGGCTGGCAGTAACCGCGATACCGCCATCCATGCCGGCATGCGAGGTGGCAAAGTAAATTTCCTCGGTGCCACACAGCCCGATATCGTGCACATCGACACCCTGCTCCAGCAGCCCCTGGGTCACCGCCGCCTTGATCGACTCGCTACTCAATCGAATGTCGTGCCCCACCACAACTTGTCGCGGCTTGACGACTTCAGCGAATGCCCGCCCGATACGCCGCGCAATTTCTTCGTTCAGTTGGTCGGGGACACGCCCGCGAACATCGTAGGCTTTAAAACAGGTTATTTCTTGCACTCGGCTCTCTCAGCTTTTCTGATAGTAATTTTCGTACACAAAATTCGTTGCCTCTACAAAACCGGGCACACTGCCACAATCAAATCGTCGCCCCTGGAACTTGTAGGCAATTACGCAGCCTTTCTTGGCCTGGGTTTGAAGCGCGTCAGTGAGTTGGATTTCGCCGTTGGCACCGGGCCCCGTTTCGCGAATAATATCGAAGATATCCGGCGTCAGGATATAGCGCCCTATGATCGCCAGATTGGACGGAGCATCCTCAGGCTGTGGCTTTTCAACCATTTCCTCGACGCTATAAATACCCTCTTTGAGACTCTTGCCGCCAATCACCCCGTACTTGTGGGTCTGGTCTGCCGGCACTTCCTGAATGGCGACAATGGAACAGCGAAACTGCTTGTACAACTCTGCCATCTGGGCCAGAACGCCCGGCCCCTCATTGACACACAAATCATCCGACAGCAACACACCGAAGGGTTCGTTTCCAATCAGTGCCTCGCCGGTAAGGATGGCATGCCCAAGGCCTTTCATCTCCCGCTGGCGCACTGTCGTGAACACACCTTTGTCCAGTACATTTCGAATACTGGCAAGCGCCATTTCCTTACCGGTCCCCGAGATCTGGTGCTCCAGTTCATAGCTGATATCGAAGTGATCGGCGATGGCGCGTTTGCCACGGCCGGTGACCATGGCGCAAGTAGTCATGCCTGCGGCGATCGCTTCCTCCACCCCGTATTGCACCAGCGGCTTATTCACCACCGGCAACATTTCCTTGGGCATACTCTTGGTGGCAGGCAGAAACCGGGTGCCGTATCCGGCCACGGGAAACAGGCATTTCTTAATCAAGGTATTTACTCTCCAACTGGTATCAGGCTCCCATCACTGGTTGCGGCCATACACATCTTCAAACCGCACGATATCATCCTCACCCAGGTAGGCTCCGGACTGCACTTCGATAATTTCCAGCGGAATATGACCGGGGTTTGCCAATCGGTGTTTATGGCCTAACGGGATATACGTGGATTCATCTTCTGCCAGCATAAACACTTTGTCCTCACAGGTCACCTCGGCCGTGCCTTTGACGACAATCCAGTGCTCCGCCCGATGGTGATGCATCTGCAGCGACAACCTCTGCCCCGGCGCGACGACAATACGCTTCACCTGAAAACGATCCGATGACACCAGTGATTCATAAGACCCCCATGGCCGATCGACGCGTCGATGCAGTGATGCCTCTGTTCGCTGCTGGGACTTGAGTAAGCTCACGATGCGTTTCACATCCTGAACCTTGTCGCGGTCGGCGACGAGAATCGCATCGGTGGTCTCCACCACTACCAGATTATCAACACCGGTGGCCGCTATCAGGCGCGAATCACTGCGAAAGTAACTGCCGCGGCAGTTATCGGCGATGACGTCGCCACGGGTGACGTTGCCGTCGAGATCACGCTCTCCCACCTCCCACAATGCGGACCACGCTCCTACATCACTCCAGCCGCAATCCAGTGCAATCACCCCTCCAACGCGGGTTTTTTCCATCACCGCGTAATCGATGCTGTCACTCGGACAGCGCAAAAACGTCTCGGAATCCGGGCGCACAAAGGACGAGTCAATCGTGGAGATATGCATCGCCTCCTGGCAGCAGGCCAGGATATCGGGTGCAAGTACACTCAGTTCCTCCAGAAACGTTTTAGCCCGCAACAGGAACATACCACTGTTCCAAAGGTAGCCTCCGCTGTCGAGGTATTCCTGCGCAGTCTGCGCGTCCGGCTTCTCAACGAAACGCTCCAGTTCGAACAGGTCATCCGCCAGTGCGGCACCGCATTTGATGTACCCGTAACCGGTTTCCGGGGAGGTTGGAACCACACCAAACGTCATCATGCGCCCCTGACTGGCAAGGGGCATCGCCTTTACGACAGCAGCCACAAAAGCATCCACATCCTTGATAAGGTGATCTGCGGGCAGCACCAGCAAAACGGCCTCGGGATCAGAACTGACTGCATGCAACGCCGCCAGTGCCACCGCCGGCGCAGTATTGCGACCCTGCGGTTCAAGAATCAGTGCGCCGGAATGCACATCCAACTGGCGCAACTGCTCGGCCACCATGAAGCGGTGCTCCTCATTGCACACTACCAGGGGCGCGGCCGCTTCCAGGGTGGTGGTGCGACGGAGGGTTTCCTGCAGCATGGAAATCTCACCCACCAGTGGCAGAAACTGCTTGGGGTGGGTCTCTCGGGAAACGGGCCACAGCCTGCTGCCGACGCCTCCGGAAAGAAGAACTGGTGTTAACATCATTATCCCCTGTAGATCGCCAAAGTAGTTTGAATTGTTAGGGTTTTGCAACGCGCCAAGACGATAGCATAGCTTTTTTAATGGTATCTGAAGGCTGTATTCTTGGCCAGTAAAAGCCACTTCTATTGGGGTGCAAACGTGAAGCGGCGCACCGTTCACACAGTGAAAGTACAAATGCAAGCTCCGGAGCGAGCGATCAGCAGTGCCACACACGCGCGGCTGGAATCCAATGTTTATAACCGCAGTGGATGACAACACGATTACAATTAGAGCGTCATCGCCTCAAACCTGCACCTGCCCAAAGATCGAACTGGAAATTAGTTCAAACTACTGGACTTGTTTATCTCAGCTATTAAAATGGGACGCCACCGCTCTCCTGCCGTCTCGGGCGTGACAATACGCAACATTGAGACAATCTGCCCGGCGCACGAGCGCCTCAATCCAACCACACTGGAACCTCTATGATCGGAAAAAGCACATACTCCAAGGAAGAACTGATCGCATGTGGTAATGGCGAGCTGTTTGGCCCTGGCAATGCCCAGCTACCCACTGACAAAATGCTGATGGTTGATCGCATAGCGCATATCAGTTCTGAAGGC
This sequence comes from uncultured Halioglobus sp., assembly GCA_963976735.1. GTDB lineage: Bacteria > Pseudomonadota > Gammaproteobacteria > Pseudomonadales > Halieaceae > Marimicrobium. The sequence goes on along the minus strand of CAXBLZ010000006.1, from coordinate 37,618 downwards.
GGTGGCTACGGCAAAGGTGAGATCGTAGCCGAATTGGATATCAACCCTGACCTGTGGTTTTTTGAATGTCATTTTCCGGGTGACCCGGTGATGCCGGGGTGCCTGGGCCTGGATGCCATGTGGCAACTGGTGGGATTTTTCCTTGGCTGGCGTGGCAATCCGGGCAGGGGTCGCGCATTGGGTTGTGGCGAAGTAAAATTCAGTGGCCAGATACTGCCCAGCGCGACTAAAGTCGTTTATAACATCAATGTCAAACGCGTGATTGAACGCAAACTGATTATGGGCATTGCCGATGGCAGCCTCTCGGTCGACGGCACGGAAATTTACGTCGCCAAGGATTTGAGAGTCGGCCTTTTCAAAACAACGGAGTCATTCTAACCCCATGGGAAAAAGAGTAGTCATCACAGGACTGGGTATTGTCTCTTGCCTGGGTAACGACGCGGATACTGTTGCAACATCTCTGTTTGAAGGCCGTTCAGGTATCCGATGCAACCAGCAGCAAATTGATGTCGGTATGCGATCACATGTCGCCGGGGCGCCGGAGATCGACATCGCAGCGCATATCGATCGCAAGCAGTTGCGCTTCATGGGAGATGCGGCGGCCTACGCCTATATCGCCATGCAGCAGGCGATTGACGATGCCGGCCTGTCGCCAACCGAGGTCTCGCATGTCCGCACTGGGATCATAGCCGGCTCTGGCGGTGCCTCCTCCTCTAACCAGGTCGAGGCCTGCGATATTCTGCGCGAGCGCGGCCTCCGTCGCGTGGGCCCGTATCGGGTCACCCAGACCATGGGTAGTACCGTATCCGCCTGTCTCGCGACACCGTTCAAGATAAAGGGCGTCAACTATTCTATTTCATCGGCCTGCTCCACCAGTGCTCACTGCATCGGCAACGCGATGGAGCAGATACAACTGGGCAAGCAGGATCTGGTATTTGCCGGCGGCGGCGAGGAATTACACTGGACACTCAGCAGCCTGTTCGATGCCATGGGTGCGCTCTCCACCAAGTACAACGACACACCCGAGCGCGCGTCGCGCGCCTATGACGCCAACCGCGATGGCTTTGTTATCGCAGGTGGCGGCGGCATGCTGGTGGTTGAGGAACTGGAGCACGCCAGGGCCAGGGGGGCGAAAATCTACGCGGAGCTGGTCGGCTACGGCGCCACCTCCGATGGCTACGATATGGTCGCGCCCTCAGGTGAAGGCGCTGTTCGCTGTATGCAGCAGGCGTTGAGCACAGTGACGGGGCCAGTGGACTATATCAACGCGCACGGCACCAGCACGCCCGCCGGCGACATACAGGAGTTGAAAGCCGTTCGCGCCGTCTATGAGGGGCAATCGGCAATCCCGGTGATAGGCTCGACCAAGTCACTGTCCGGACACTCGCTGGGGGCCGCTGGCGTACAGGAAGCCATTTATTCACTGCTGATGCAGCAGCGGGGTTTTATCGCGGCCTCGGCCAATATCGAAGAGTTGGACCCGGAAGCAGGCGGACTCCCTATCGCACTTCAATGTCAAGACAACGTCGATTTGCAACGAGTCATGTCCAACAGCTTTGGCTTCGGTGGCACCAATGCGTCACTGGTGTTCCAGAAATACGCCGGGTAAATAGCCTCACCGCGACTTTTTAGCGTGGGGTTATCGCGCTATCGAGTCCAGCAACAGCACCTCCACAGTATCACCCTGGTCGACCGTTGTGCCGGCGGGAATAATGGCCAGCGCATTGCTGTGGCTCACCGAGCTGAGCACGCCGGAGCTCTGATTGGCGTACCGGCAGGCCGTCAGTCCCTGTGCCGTGTTTTCAAGCGCCACACGCAAGTACTCCTGACGAGTACCCGGCCGCACCACCGAAAAAGCCGCGCGAGCGTGCAGTCGCAGTGGATCAGCCTCCACCACACCCTGCATTTTGAGCAGCAAGGGGCGCGCGATCAGGCAAAAGGTGACGAACACGGACGTGGGGTTGCCAGGCAAACCCACAAACGCGGTGCTACCGATACTGCCAAATGCCAGCGGCTTGCCCGGCTTGATGGCGAGTTTCCAGAGTTCCAGCCGACCGAGTCGCTCGACCTGCGCCTTGACATGGTCCTCCTCCCCGACTGAAACACCACCTGTGCTAATGACACAGTCGGCACCGGCCGCTGCATCACCCAGTGCCTGCGCCGTTGCTTCCGGAGTATCGGCAACAATTCCACAGTCGACAAACTCCATATTCAACGCGCGCAACAACCCGGCCAGTGTATAGCGGTTGGAGTTGTAAATAGCGCCCTCACGCAGATCATCGCTGCCCGGCTCGGTCAACTCGTCGCCGGTTGACAGTACTGCGACTCGCAGCGGGCGAACAACATTGACCGTGTGGTAACCCACTGAGGCGAGCAATCCCATGTCCTGGGGACGCAGCGCCCGACCGGCAGCCAGAACTGTCTCCCCCGCTGCGATATCCTGCCCGCGCGGGCGGATATTCTGCCCGGCACTGACGCCGCCAGCCACCGACACCCTGCCCGACACCTCGGTACAGTCCTCCTGCATCACGACGGCATCTGCGCCATCGGGAATCGGCGCACCGGTGAAAATTCTCGCTGCTGTACCCGGCACCAACGGTGCGCCGACCGCACCGGCGGGAATACGCTGGCTCACCGGTAGGGCCTGCCCGGCCTCGCTCGCGCGCAGCGCATACCCGTCCATAGCGCTGTTGTCCAAAGGGGGAACATCGATAGTGGCAATCACATCCTCGGCCAGCACCAGGCCAAGGGCGTCCAACAGCGGGACAGTGAGGGTTTCTGTGACTGGACGGGCGGCGGCGAGCACCCGCGCCAGCGCCTCATCAATCGGCAGCAGGCTCACTCGATCGCTTCCCGCACCCCGAGCACGCCAACAAAATTACAGGGGCGATGGCCGCCGTCCAACTGTTCACAGATGATGCCATTCCAGGCAGTTTTACAGGCTCCTGTCGAACCGGGCATGCAAAATATAACGGTATTGTTGGCAAACCCCGCTACCGCGCGGGACTGAATGGTAGATGACCCAATCTCCGTGAAGGATAACGCGCGAAACACCTCGCCAAAGCCGGCGATCTCCTTGTCAAACAGGGGCAGCACTGCCTCGGGGGTCGAATCGCGCCCGGAAAAACCAGTGCCACCGGTGATCAATACGGCATCGACATTGCGATCGGCAATCCAGCCGGACAGTGTCGCGCGTATCTGGTAGATATCATCTCGCACAATTTGTCGCGCGGCAGTGTGGTGGCCCTGCGCCTGCAGCGCCTGTGCCAGATAGTCGCCGGAGGTGTCATTGCTGCTGGTCCGGGTATCTGACACAGTCAGAACGGCTATCGACAAACTACGGCTGCCGCCGTCTTCCGCACTAGTCATGCTTGGCCTGCTCCTGTTCATAATAGTGTTTCACCAGGTCGCCGATGGCACTGCGCCAGGGAACCTGTCTGATCGCGAAGGTGTTGCGAATCCTGGTGCAGTTCAGTGTCCGCCTCAATGGCGGCAGCCCTTCGGACTCGCGCTCCAGTTGCACCGCCGAGGAGCCGAACTCGGAAAATTGTGACGCCGCCGCCAGCAGAGCCTCCGCAAACTCGTAGTAAGTGGCCGTGTCAGCGCTGCCGTAGTGATAGATTCCCCAGGGTTCAAGGCCCGTGCCGATCTGATCCAACAGGGCCAGAATGACCCGCGCCCCGTCATCAGCAGCCACCGGAGAACCGCGCAGGTTGTTGTCCAGAATCAGGCTATCGCCGTCTCGCATCGGGCCCAGCATCTGGGTAATAAGTGTCGTTCCCTCATAGGAAAAGATGGGGCCAAAGCGCAGGATGAGGTGCCTGTCACAGGCCTCGGCCACGTTCGCCTCTGCCCGCGCCAACAGCTGCCCGACGGTCTCCTCGTTATCGGGCAAATCAGCTTCGACATAGGGACGGTCCAACTGGCCGGAGAACACTCTTGAACTGGAGATATACAGGTAGGCAGTATCGGTTCGCTGACAGCTCTTGGCCACCCATCTACAGCGCTGCAAATCCAGCTCCTGAATCTGCAAACCACCATCACCGGCGGCTTCGATGCGCAAATCCACGACGATATCACTTTTGGCCCTGGAGACACTTTTCTTGGCCTGGCGCTCGCTTTTCCAACGGCAGGCAGACCGGCTCATCGGTACTATCTCATGGCGGCCTTGTAGCGCCTGACGCTGCAACAGCGCCATACCCAGAGGTGTATCAGATCCCAGTATGAGTACGCGCACCCTGCTGTTCCAACCACCTAATCCTGCAGTCCCATCACTTGGCGAACGCCGCTTCAGAATGGGATGTCGTCATCGAAGTTACCGTAGTCGCCCGCGGGCGCTCCACTGCCAACTGATTGCGCGCCACCACCGGACGGGCCAGCCGCACGCGGAGCATTTTGCGCATAGTCATCATGAGACTGCGGGCCACCGCCCTGCCCGGCACCGCGCGAATCCAGCATCTGCATCTCATTGGCCACGATCTCGGTGGAATAACGGTCCACACCTTCCTTATCCTGCCACTTGCGTGTGCGCAGGCTGCCCTCCACGTAGACCTTGGAGCCCTTCTTCAGATACTCGCCAGCGATCTCAGCCAAACGGTTGAAAAACACCACGCGGTGCCACTCGGTCCGCTCCTGCGGCTGCCCGGTCTGCTTGTCTTTCCAGGTCTCGGACGTGGCTATCGAAATATTGGTAATGGCAGCACCGCCCTGGGAATACCGGATCTCCGGATCATTGCCCAGGTTGCCTACCAGGATGACTTTGTTAATGCCCCTTGCGGCCATAAACTTTCCTCATTGATTCTAGAATTTCGATACGGAATTGGAGTTTGACTATAGCAACCCACTCCTGCAATTGCGACAGCATCGCCAGCCATTGTCCATCAATTGGCCCGGAGCGGTGACGCTGCGGCCCGAACGGCGCCTATACCCCCGCCAGCGGACTGGAATTGGCCGTTTTTCCCGGTCCCGGACCGGGAGCCCGCCACACCACCAGCCACCAGGCGGCCGCCAGCGCCAGACACACGCCAATCAGGGTGGTTTCGCCAAGGTGTTGCAACAACCAGCCACCGCCGGCACCGCCGGCAAATGCGCCGAGAAACTGACAAGTGGAGTACACGCCCATCGCGGTACCCTTGCCGTCTGCAGACACCGACTTGCTGAGCAGCGAGGGCAGGGTCGCCTCCAGATAGTTGAAGCCGACAAAGAACAGCCACAACCCAGCGTAGAACAACATCACACTGGAAGTGAAATCCACTGTCGCCAACGCAGCAAAAACAAAAGCTATACCCAGCAGGAACATCTGCTGCAGTCGCCCTCCTCTCTCCGCAACTATCATCAGCGGCACCATCCCGAGCAGCGACAACAGCAACACCGGCAAATACACCATCCAGTGGTGCTCCCGGCTGACACCGTAGGACTGCTCCAACAGCCCTGGAAGCACCAGGAAACTGGCGGTGAGGATAAAATGCAGGACGAACACACCGAAGTCGAGTCGCAGCAGCACCGCATTGCCGAGCACACGGCTTATCAACCCCAGCCTGGTCCCCGTTTCGCTATGCTCTGAGCTGCCCACCGGCGGTGGTGAAGGCACCAGCAGCAACACGATAGCGATGCCGATAAACGCCAGCGCCGTGGTAAACCAGAACACCAGGGGCAGGCCGCCGAACGACGCCACCACGGGGCCCAGCACCAGCGCCACCGCAAACGACAGACCGATACTCATACCCACTGCCGCCATCGCCTTGGTGCGCTGCTCCTCGCGCGTCAGGTCCGCCACCAGCGCCATCACGGTGCTGGCAATCGCACCGGCACCCTGCAGCGTGCGGCCCAGGATAATGCCCCCGATACTGTCCGACATGGCGGCGATCACACTGCCGAGGGCAAACATCAGCAACCCTGCGATAATCACGGGTTTGCGCCCGATCTGGTCCGACAGCCAACCCAGCGGGATCTGCAGCAGCGCCTGGGTAAGGCCATACATACCGAGCGCGAGCCCGATCAGGGCCGGGGTCGAGCCGGGCAGATCGGCTGCATACAGTGCCAGCAGTGGCAGCACCATAAACAGGCCCAGCATCCTGAAGCAGTAAAGCAGCGCCAGCGAACCTACCGAGCGACGCTCCTGCGCTGTCATGGGGTTTTCAGTTATCACAAAGGGTTATGTCACCGGAAAGTCGCAGAAAAAACAGCGTGGAATGGTACCAGTTCCGGCACGGTGGGGACACTACACAGGCCCAATGGATGAAATAAAAGCACGGACTCTGCCACGCGAGCGACTAAAGGCATATACTGTTTGGTTTCGGTTTTAACGCCGCACCAGAGGCATTATGGACACCATCCAAGTACGCGGGGCACGCACCCACAACCTTAAGAACATTGATCTCGACATCCCCCGAGACAGGCTGGTTGTCATCACCGGCCTGTCCGGTTCCGGCAAGTCCTCACTCGCGTTTGATACGCTCTACGCCGAGGGACAACGCCGTTATGTAGAGTCCCTGTCTACCTATGCCCGGCAGTTTCTCTCGCTGATGGAGAAGCCCGATATGGATCATATCGAGGGGTTGTCACCAGCCATCTCCATCGAACAAAAATCGACCTCGCACAACCCCAGGTCCACCGTCGGCACCATCACCGAGATCTACGACTACCTGCGTCTGCTGTACGCGCGGGTGGGCGAGCCCCGCTGTCCGGAACACGGCCTGAATTTGCAGGCCCAGACCGTCAGCCAGATGGTGGATGCGGTACTGGCACTGCCTGAGGATACAAAGCTGATGCTCCTGGCGCCCGTGGTGCGCGACCGGAAAGGGGAGCACCTGCATGTGCTGGAAGAACTGAGAGCCAGCGGTTTTGTGCGTGCGCGTATCGATGGCATCGTCACGGATCTCGACGATGCACCACTGCTGGACAAGAAAAAGAAACACCGTATCGAGGTTGTGGTCGACCGCTTCAAGGTGCGCGACGATCTCGGCATCCGCCTGGCCGAGTCCTTTGAAACCGCCCTGTCGCTCACCGACGGCCTGGCCTCCATCAGCTACATGGACAAGAACGCCGGTGACATGAGTTTCTCGGCCCGCTTTGCGTGCCCGGAGTGCGGCCACAGTATCGACGAACTGGAACCGAGGATGTTTTCCTTCAACAATCCGGCGGGGGCCTGCAGTGGCTGCGACGGTCTTGGCGTTAAGCAGTATTTTGACGAGGACCGACTGGTGCTATTCCCCGAATCGAGCCTGGCGGAGGGGGCCATCAGGGGCTGGGATCGGCGCAATGTGTATTACTTCCACATGCTGAATTCACTGGCCGAGCACTACGGCTTCGACATCGATACGCCGTTCAACCAGTTGAGCAAGAAACACCGGCAAATCATTCTGCACGGCAGCGGCAAACAGGAGATCGCCTTTTCCTATATCAATGACCGTGGAGATGTCTTCAAGCGAACGCATGCATTCGAGGGCATTCTACCCAACATGGAGCGCCGCTATCGCGACACGGAGTCGCAGTCGGTGCGCGAGGACCTGTCCCGGTTTTTGGCCACCCAGCCCTGCCCGGATTGCGATGGCACGCGATTGCGACGCGATGCGCGCCATGTCTTTATCGACGATTACGATCTCCCCAGCATCACCGCCATGCCGGTGGGTGATGCGGAAGTCTACTTCAACAAATTAAAACTCAAGGGCCGACAGGGCGAAATCGCCAGCAAGATCCTCAAGGAGTTGCGCGCACGCTACCGCTTTCTGGTAGATGTGGGTCTGAACTATCTCTCCCTGAATCGCAGCGCCGAGACACTGTCGGGCGGCGAGGCGCAGCGTATCCGACTGGCATCGCAGATCGGCGCGGGGCTCGTCGGCGTGATGTATATCCTCGACGAGCCCTCTATCGGCCTGCACCAGCGCGACAACGAGCGCTTGCTGGCGACGCTTACCCACCTCAGGGACCTGGGCAATACGGTGCTGGTAGTGGAGCACGATGAGGACGCTATCCGCAGTGCCGACCACATTATCGATATAGGCCCGGGGGCCGGTGTCCACGGCGGGCAGGTTGTGGCATCAGGCTCGCTGCAGGACATCCTGGACAGCGAGCACTCACTTACCGGGGATTATCTCTCCGGCAGGCGTTCAATCGCGATTCCCGCGAAACGCACAGCGCCCGACGCAAAGCAGCAACTCGTACTGAAAGGGGCCGCCGGCAATAACCTGCAGTCAGTGAACCTGGAAATCCCGCTGGGTCTGCTAACGTGCATTACAGGAGTCTCCGGTTCGGGAAAATCATCCCTGATCAACGGTACGCTCTACCCTATCGCCGCCACAGAGCTCAACGGTGCGACCACGCTAACGCCTGCACCGTTCGCATCGATCGCGGGCATGGAGCTTATCGACAAGTGTATCGATATCGACCAGAGCCCCATCGGCCGCACACCGCGCTCCAATCCCGCCACCTATACCGGGATATTTACGCCTGTTCGAGAACTGTTCGCGGGCACCCAGGAGGCGAGGTCGAGAGGGTATAAACCCGGCCGATTCAGTTTCAATGTCAAGGGAGGGCGCTGCGAGGCGTGCCAGGGCGACGGCGTAACCAAGGTGGAGATGCACTTCCTGCCCGACATCTATGTACCCTGCGATATCTGTAAGGGCAAGCGCTACAACCGCGAGACACTGGAGGTGCGCTACAAGGGCAAGAATATTCACGAGGTGCTGGATATGACGGTGGAAGACGCGCTGCCGTTCTTTGAGCCCGTGACCGCAATCGCCCGCAAACTGCAGACGCTGGTCGACGTCGGGCTGTCATATATTCGGCTCGGACAGGCCGCCACCACGCTGTCCGGTGGCGAGGCACAGCGCGTCAAACTGTCACGCGAGCTGTCCAAACGCGACACCGGTAAAACGCTGTACATACTCGACGAACCCACAACGGGGCTGCACTTTGAGGATATCAAGCAACTGCTGGAAGTCCTGCACCGCCTGCGCGATCACGGCAACACCGTGGTTATCATCGAGCACAACCTGGATGTCATCAAGACAGCGGACTGGATTGTGGATCTGGGTCCAGAGGGGGGCAGCGGTGGAGGCAGGATTATCGCCACCGGCACACCGGAGGCCGTGGCGAAAACCAGGGGCTCATACACGGGTCAGTTTTTGGCGCCGATACTGAAAAAGCGCGGCCGGTCAAAGGCGGCGTAGGCGAGGACAATCGAGAGTAATGAGGGGGTCCTGAACGAAAAAGCCCCCGGCGATACCGGAGGCTTCAGAGCGGGCCGCTTGTCGCGGTGCGATCAATCCTCGTCGTCTTCTGTCTCGGGCTGCGGACGATCGACAAGTTCTACATAGGCCATGGGAGCCTTGTCACCGGTACGAAAACCGCACTTGAGAATACGGATATAACCACCGGGACGCTCCTGATAGCGCGGCCCCAATTCATTGAACAGCTTGCCGACGGCAGCCGCATCACGGGTGCGGTCAAACGCGAGACGGCGGTTCGCGACGCTGTCTTTCTTGGCCAGGGTAATCAACGGCTCAGCATAGCTGCGCAGTTCCTTGGCCTTGGGCAAGGTTGTCTTGATCAGCTCGTGCTCCACCAGAGAGACAGCCATATTGCGAAACATAGCCTTACGGTGTGAGCTGTTGCGATTCAGTTGACGTCCACTGTGACGATGACGCATGTTTGCTTTCCTATTCTACTGTGCTATCGCAGCACTGCTATCTGTTGACCGGGGTTGCTTAAGCGTTCAAAACCCGATCGTCGTTTTTCAGGCTGGCTGGTGGCCAGTTGTCCAGGCGCATACCCAGGGACAAACCGCGGGACGCCAGAACATCCTTGATTTCGGTGAGTGACTTCTTGCCCAGGTTCGGGGTTTTCAGTAACTCGACTTCGGTGCGTTGCACCAGATCGCCAATATAGTAAATGTTCTCCGCCTTGAGGCAATTCGCGGAGCGTACGGTCAGTTCCAGATCATCCACCGGGCGCAGCAGGATCGGGTCGACCTCGTCCTCTTCCACCACAGACTCGGACTCGGACTCGGACTCGAGATCGACAAACACCGCCAGCTGTTGCTGCAGGATAGTCGCTGCGCGGCGAATCGCCTCCTCCGGATCAATGGTACCGTTGGTTTCAAGATCCAGCACCAGCTTGTCGAGGTCAGTACGCTGCTCAACACGAGCCGCTTCCACAACATAGGAGACGCGGTAGACCGGAGAAAAGGACGCATCCAGTTGCAGGCGCCCGATGGACCGGGTTTCGTCATCCGGGCTGATACGGGAATCTGCCGGCGAGTAACCGCGACCCAGCGCGACCGTCAGACGCATATTGATTTCAGCGCCTTCATTCAAATGACAGATAACATGATCGGGGTTGCGAATCTCGATATCGTGATCGACCTGGATGTCACCCGCTGTCACCAGACCGGGGCCCTTTTTGCTCAGGGTCACTTCAGCTTCTTCCTTGCCGCTCATCACCAGGGCAACACCCTTCAGGTTCAGCAGTATTTCAATGACATCTTCCTGCACACCCTCAATGGCGCTGTACTCATGAAGCACGCCATCGATCTCGGCTTCTGTAATGGCACAACCAGGCATTGAAGACAGCAGGATACGGCGAAGCGCATTACCCAGGGTGTGGCCGAAACCACGCTCGAGAGGCTCCAGAGTGACCTGGGAGCGCGTGCTGTTCTTCTCATCAACATTGATTACACGGGGCGTTAAAAATTCGTTAACTGCACTCTGCATTTGGGCACCTGTCTTGTAGGTTGGTCCTTCAGTGGATTACTTGGAGTAAAGCTCGACGATCAAATTCTCATTGATCTCCGAGGACAACTCCTGACGATCCGGAACTGTCTTGAATACTCCTTCCAGCTTCTCGCTGTTGACGTCTAACCACTCTGAGTCACCGCGGTGGGAAGCCAGCGCCAGTGCCGACTGCACACGGAGCTGCTTCTTGGCTCTCTCACGCAGGGAGATGACATCGCCTGCCTTCACCTGGTATGAGGGGATATTAACAACTGCGCCATTTACCAAAATCGACTTGTGGGAAACCAGCTGGCGAGCTTCAGCGCGTGTAGAGCCAAACCCAATGCGGTAAACCACGTTATCAAGCCGGCTCTCCAGAAGTTGCAGGAGGTTCTCACCGGTGGCTCCCTTCAGACGAGCAGCCTCTTTGTAGTAATTCCGGAACTGCTTCTCCAATACACCGTAGATGCGACGCACTTTCTGCTTTTCACGCAACTGCACACCGTAGTCTGAAAGACGACCGCGACGAGCGCCATGCTGTCCGGGAATTGTCTCTACCTTGCACTTGCTTTCCAGCGAGCGAACCCCGCTTTTCAGGAACAGGTCTGTTCCTTCACGACGGGAGAGTTTGCACTTGGGTCCAATATATCGAGCCATGTCAATTCTATCCTGTGAGCGTTATACGCGACGTTTCTTGGGTGGACGACAGCCGTTGTGTGGAATCGGCGTAACGTCAGTAATATTGCTGATCTTGTAACCGCAGGAGTTCAGGGCACGCACGGCTGATTCACGGCCAGGTCCCGGTCCCTTTACCTGCACATCAAGGTTTTTCAACCCGTATTCCTTGGCCGCTTCACCCGCGCGCTCTGCTGCTACCTGTGCAGCGAAAGGTGTGCTTTTACGCGAACCACGAAAGCCGGAACCACCTGAGGTGGCCCAGCTCAGGGTATTGCCCTGGCGATCTGTGATCGTGATGATGGTGTTATTGAAAGAGGCATGAATATGCGCAATACCATCGACAACAGTCTTGGTAATTTTCTTTCGAGTGCTCTTTGCACCTGGCTTGGCCATACTTGATTTCCTGGTTTAATATCAACACTGCACTCGGGTGCAGCTACACTAAAAAGGACTCGCTGAATCCTATGATTACTTGCGAATCGGCTTGCGCGGCCCCTTGCGGGTACGAGCATTGGTCTTTGTTCTCTGTCCGCGCAAAGGCAGGCCCCGGCGATGGCGCAGGCCGCGGTTACAGCCCAGGTCCATCAATCGCTTGATATTCATGGAGAGTTCACGACGCAGGTCGCCCTCTACCATCATCTCGCCCACTTTGCTTCGAAGAGCATCCATTTCCTGCTCAGTCAGTTCACTGATCTTGACAGTTTCGGCAACGCCGGTATCTGCGCAAAGGCGACGGGCCTGACTACGACCGACACCATAAATGTATGTCAATGAGATAACAGTATGCTTGTTATCTGGTATGTTGACGCCGGCAATACGAGCCATTCAACTCTCTCCAATCATGTGTCGTCGCTAAAAGCTACAACCTTGTTCAAACCCTGTATGTCGACCCTGTCGCGCATTGAGGCGTATGCAAAAGGCGCAGCAGTCTAGCGACATCGTTAGTAAAAATCAACCGTTAACGGCTGACCTCAGCCTTGACGCTGCTTGTGCCGCGGATCGGTATTACAGATCACCCGGACCACACCCTTGCGACGAACTACTTTGCAGTTTCTGCAAATTTTCTTTACTGATGCACGTACTTTCATTACACCTACTCCTACTTGGAGACGCCGGGCCGAATTATCGGACTCGACCGGCTCCACCATAATTCTTTAAATTTGCCTTTTTCATCACCGAGTCATACTGGTGCGACATCAGATGGCTCTGTACCTGAGCCATGAAATCCATCACAACAACCACCACAATCAGCAATGATGTACCGCCCAAATAAAAGGGCACGTTCCACATAACTACCAAAAACTGGGGTAGCAAGCAGACAAGCGCGATATACGCGGCTCCGAACACCGTCAAGCGGGTCAGGACGCCATCGATGTAATCGGCAGTTTTCTCACCCGGACGTATACCAGGTACAAATGCACCCGAACGTTTCAGGTTGTCAGCTACCTCCGCGGGGTTAAACATCAACGCCGTATAGAAGAAGCAGAAAAAGACTACAAATACGGTGAACAACAAAATGTTCAAAGGCTGTCCCGGACCAATCGCAACCGCGAGGTCCTGCAGCCAATCTGCTGAACCGCTCGAGCCAAACCACTGCGCTATCGAGGCCGGGAACAACAGGATACTACTGGCAAAAATGGCCGGGATGACGCCCGACATATTCACTTTCAATGGCAGGTGCGAGCTCTGCGCCTGATACATCTTGCGACCCTGCTGGCGCTTGGCGTAATTCACGGTAATCCGTCTCTGGCCACGCTCGATGAACACGATCATCGCAATCACAGCAATTGCCAGTGTCAATATAAAGAGCAGGATCAGGATGTTGAGTTCACCCTGCCTCGCCTGCTCCAGCGACTGGCCGATTGCCGAGGGCAGACCAGCAACAATACCGGCAAAAATCAGCAGCGATATGCCGTTGCCCACACCTCTTTCGGTAATCTGCTCGCCGAGCCACATCATAAACACAGCGCCCGTCACCAGTGATGTGATGGCAATCACGTAGAACACGATGGAGGTGTCATAAGACATCCCCTGGTTTGCCATACCCACTGTCATCCCAGTGGCCTGCACGATCGCGAGAACGACAGTCAGATAACGCGTGTACTGACTGATCTTGCGCCGACCCGACTCACCTTCTTTCTTCAATGCTTCCAACTGCGGTGTTACCGCCGACATCAACTGCATGATAATGGACGCAGAAATGTACGGCATGATGCCAAGAGCCAGGATACTCATCCTTTCCAGTGCACCACCGGAGAACATGTTTGCCAACCCCAGAATGGTTCCCTGGTTCTGGTTGAACAGCGCGGCCAATTGATCGGGATCAATTCCCGGGACCGGTATATGTGTGCCAATCCGATAAACAAGAATGGCCAGCAATACAAAACGAAGGCGTGAGAAAAGTTCGCTCAGGCCTGCTTTGTTAACTGTGGGCGGCTGTCCGATTGCCATCTAGTCCTCTACTTTCCCGCCAGCTTGCTCAATCGCTTCGCGTGCACCCTTGGTGACGGCGAGACCCTTGAGGGTCACTGCTTTCTTCAGTTCACCGGACAGGAACACACGTGCGCGCAACACATTCTCTTTAACCAGATCCGCGCTTTTCAGTGCCGCCAGATCAATAGTGTCACCGTCCACAGCATTCAATTCACTGAGTCGGATCTGCGCAGTGGTACGAGCGATACGTGAGGTAAAGCCGTATTTGGGCAGACGCTTTTGCAAAGGCATCTGACCGCCTTCGAACCCGGGCCGAACACTGCCGCCCGAACGCGCCTTCTGCCCCTTGTGGCCGCGGCCGGCAGTTTTACCGTAACCGCTACCAATGCCACGTCCTACGCGTTTGGCATCCTTTCTGGCACCCGGCGCGGAACTCAGACCATTGAGTCGCATAACATCAGACATAAATTACTCCTCTACCCTGACCAGGTAGTGCACTCGGTTGATCATGCCTCTAACCGAGGGTGTATCCTCAACCTCTACCGTGTGTCCAATGCGACGCAAACCCAACCCCGCTACACACGCCCTGTGATTTTTCAGGCGACCGTAGGTACTCTTGACCTGGGTAACCTTGATAAATGCTTTAGCCATGACAAGCCAACCTAATAGTTAATTCAGAATTTCTTCAACGGTCTTGCCGCGCTTGGCAGCAATGGCGTCGGGTGATGACATATCACGAAGACCATTGAATGTAGCTCTCACCACATTGACAGGGTTCGTCGAGCCGTAGCACTTGGCGAGTACGTTGTGTACCCCGGCAATCTCCAGCACCGCACGCATGGCGCCACCGGCAATCACACCAGTACCTTCGGAAGCAGGCTGCATATATACCTTGGACGCACCGTGTGCAGACTTAACGGCATATTGGATAGTGCCATTGTTCAGCTCAACATTGATCATGTTGCGACGCGCGGCCTCCATGGCCTTTTGAATTGCAACAGGAACCTCGCGGGCTTTACCACGGCCAAAGCCCACTTTCCCTTTACCGTCACCAACCACCGTCAGGGCGGTAAAACTGAAAATCCGGCCACCCTTGACCACTTTGGCCACACGGTTAACCTGGACCAGCTTCTCCTGGAGGTCACCTTCTGTCTGTTGCTTTTTCTGATCGTTAAAAGCCATATCTACACCCTAGAATTCCAGTCCAGTCTCACGAGCGGCATCAGCCAAAGCCTTGACTCGCCCGTGGTACTTATATCCGCCACGGTCAAAGGCTACCTTTTCGATACCCGCTTCTTTAGCTCGCTTGGCCACCAACTGACCAACGGCAGCCGCCGCAGCAATATTACCGGTCGCACTACTGCGCAAATCGGAATCAAGAGTAGAGGCACTCGCGAGAACCTTGTCTCCTGCGGGGGCGATAATCTGAGCATATATATGCCTGGGAGTTCGGTGCACACTCAGGCGGTTCATTCCCAGACCACGTATTCGGGTACGAGCACGTCGAGCGCGGCGTAACCGTGAATCATTCTTTGCACTCATCTCACTTACCTACTTTTTCTTGGCTTCTTTACGACGGACATGCTCATCTGCATAGCGTATGCCCTTACCTTTGTACGGCTCTGGCGGACGGAAACTGCGAAGTTCCGCCGCGGCCTGGCCTACCGCGTGCTTGTCTATACCTGACAACACAACTTCGGTCGGGCTGGGGCTCTCCGCCGAAACACCAGCAGGCAACTTGTAATCGACCGGATGCGACAAGCCCACAGACAGGTTGACCACATCACCAGTGACTTTGGCACGATAACCGACGCCGTTCAGCACCAGCTTCCTTTCCCAGCCTTCGCTAACGCCTTTTACCATATTGCTCACCAGCGCACGGGTAGTACCGGCTAAGGAGCCCATCCTGGCGCTGCTGTAGGAAAAGCTCAGGACATTGTCGTCCTGGCTAAACTCAACACCTTCAGTCAGTGAAAGCGCCAGGGTTCCCTTGCCGCCTTTTACTGTGAGGTCGCTACCATTGAGCTTTACCTCTACACCTTTGGGCAGCTGAATTGGATCTTTTGCGACTCTAGACATTTCGAAATACTCTTTAAATCAAAGCGGGTTTTAGTAAACAGTGCAGAGCACTTCGCCACCGATACCTGCCGCACGGGCAGCGCGATCGGACATCACACCTTGGGAGGTAGAAATAATTGCCACACCCAGACCAGCCCGAACCGAAGGAAGCTCGCTACTGCCACTGTACTTGCGCAGTCCAGGGCGGCTAGCCCGATCTATCTCGGCGATAACCGGCTTGCCAAGGTAGTATTTCAGGTCGATGGCCAGACGAGGCTTGCCATCGTCATTGGTCGCATTAAAGCTTTCAACATACCCCTCGTCTTTCAATACCTGAGCTACAGCTACCTTCAGCTTGGAACCAGGCATTTCAACTCGAGTCTTGCCGGCCATCTGTGCGTTGCGAATGCGGGTCAGCATATCTGACAGCGGATCTTGCATACTCATAATCTATTCATCTCCGTAGAAAATCTCGCCAGCTACCAGCTTGACTTGACCAGACCGGGCACGTCGCCGCGCATCGCAGCTTCACGTAATTTGTTTCGGCAAAGGCCAAATTTTCGGTACACACCGTGAGGGCGCCCCGTAATCTGGCAACGACGACGCTGGCGAACCGGGCTAGCGTCTCTAGGCAGCTTCTGCAGTTTGATCTGCGCTTCCCATTTATCATCATCAGAGGCCTGGACATCGACCAAAATCGCTTTTAATGCTGCGCGCTTGCCTGAGTATTTAGCAGCAATCTGTGTGCGCTTCTTCTCGCGCGCAATCATTGATTTCTTCGCCATGTATAAAGCCTCTTAATCCTTCAGTGGGAAGTTAAAGGCGCGCAGCAGTGCACGACCTTCATCGTCCGTACGGGCAGAAGTGGTAATGGTGATATCCAAACCGCGCAACGCGTCCACTTTGTCGTATTCAATTTCCGGGAAAATAATTTGTTCCGTCACACCCATCGCAAAGTTACCACGACCGTCAAAAGACTTGGGGCTGACGCCGCGGAAATCCCGGATGCGGGGGATAGCAACGCCAATCAAACGCTCCAGGAATTCATACATACGATCGGAGCGAAGGGTAACTTTACAACCAATAGGCCAGCCGTCACGAACCTTGAAGCCGGCAATAGACTTGCGCGCTTTGGTTACCACTGCTTTCTGACCAGCGATCTTTTCCATATCTGCGACGGCGTTTTCCAACACTTTCTTGTCGCCCAAGGCTTCACCAACGCCCATATTCAGCGTTATTTTGGTGACGCGAGGAACTTCCATCACATTCGCCAGACCGAGTTGCTCTTTCAGTTGAGGAACAATCTCGTTCTTGTATTTGTCTTTCAACGTTGCCATGTCTTCTACCTGTTGACTAGTTCAGCCACTGTGGACCTAGGAGTCAATCTCCTCGCCACTGGATTTGAAAATTCGAACCTTACGCTCGCCATCTATTTTAAAGCCGACACGATCAGCTTTGTTGGTGCTGGGGTTGAAGATCGCCACATTGGAAATCTGTATGGGGCTCTCATTCTCGAGAATACCGCCAGCGACGCCCGCCTGGGGATTTGCCTTGGTATGTTTCTTCACCACGTTGATACCGGCAACAAGCACTCGATTGTTGTCCAATACCTTACGCACCTTACCCCGCTTACCTTTGTCTTTGCCGGCCAGGATAATTACTTCGTCTTCGCTTCTGATCTTAAACATTACTCTACCTATCCCTATCCGGTGGACTAAATAACTTCCGGGGCCAAGGAAATGATCTTCATGAACTTCTCGCCACGCAGTTCCCGAGTCACGGGCCCGAAAATACGGGTGCCCAGCGGGGCTTCCTGAGCGTTCAGAAGAACAGCTGCATTATCATCAAATTTAATCAACGAACCATCCGGGCGACGAACACCTTTGCGCGTACGAACCACAACGGCTGTCATCACCTGGCCTTTCTTAACCTTGCCGCGAGGACTGGCTTCCTTTACGGTGACTTTTATCAAGTCGCCAACTCGCGCGTATCGACGCTTGGAGCCACCCAGGACCTTAATGCACATCACTCGACGAGCACCGCTGTTATCAGCGACTTCCAAATACGACTGTGTCTGAATCATCTCTTACTCCCACTTGCGGCCAAGCCGCTAACCCCTAACTGCTGAACTCTCGATCAGACCTGAGTGGCTACCGTTACTACTTCCAACAATTTCCAGGTTTTACTCTTGGAAATAGGGCGCGTTTCGGCAACAGTCACTGTATCCCCAATGCCACACTGATTGCTCTCGTCATGGGCATGAACTTTCGAAGAACGAGTGATGTACTTGCCGTATACAGGATGCTTCTCCCGACGCTCGATCAATACAGTAATCGTCTTATCCATCTTGTTGCTTACAACCCTACCGGTTGCAACTCTTGTACGCTTTTCTGCACCTGACATGATCAATTACCCGCCTTTTCAGTGAGTATAGTTTTGACTCGAGCTATATCGCGCTGGTTAAGCTGCAGCAGGTGTGTTTGCCCCAACTGGCCAGTCGTTCTCTGCATACGCAACTTGAACTGCTCTTCGCGCAGGTTTAGAAGCTCTTTGGTCAATTCTTCAGATGACTTTGCACGTAGCTCACTTGCTTTCATTACATCACCGTCCGTTTAACAAATTGAGTAGCAATAGGAATCTTCGCGGCAGCCAGTGCAAATGCCTCGCGTGCCAGCTCCTCAGAAACACCCTGCAGTTCATACAGCATTTTGCCGGGCTTGATCTGGGCGACCCAATACTCAACGTTACCTTTACCTTTACCCTGGCGCACTTCCAGCGGCTTGCCTGTAATGGGCTTGTCGGGAAATACACGAATCCAGATTTTTCCACCGCGCTTGATGTGACGCGTCATGGCTCGACGAGCCGCTTCAATCTGACGCGCGGTGAGGCGACCACGACCTGCGGCTTTCAAACCGTACTCGCCGAAGCTCACTTTGCTGCCACGATTAGCCAGACCGCGATTGCGGCCCTTCATCATCTTGCGAAATTTTGTACGCTTTGGTTGTAACATCTGCGTAACCCTTAATTAGTTGCTGTCTTCTTGGCGGCGTCTTCCTGGCCTTCATTGCCAATGACTTCGCCTTTAAATATCCAAACCTTCACGCCGAGTATGCCGTAGGTAGTCGCCGCCTCGTAGGTCGCATAATCGATGTCAGCCCGCAGCGTGTGCAATGGCACCCGCCCCTCGCGATACCACTCGGTGCGCGCGATCTCGGCACCGCCCAGGCGCCCACCGATCTGAACCTTGATACCTTCGGCACCCTGGCGCATGGCGTTTTGTACCACTCGCTTCATCGCACGACGAAACATAACCCTGCGCTCCAACTGCTGCGCGACATTCTGCGCAACCAACCTGGCATCCAGATCCGGCTTGCGAATTTCCTCGATGTTGATGTGCACAGGCACACCCATCTTCTGGGTCAGATCCTTACGCAACTTGTCGACATCTTCGCCCTTCTTACCAATCACGATACCCGGACGGGCGGTGTGTATGGTAATACGCGCTGTCTGTGCAGGTCGCTCGATCACTACACGACTCACCGAGGCGTGATCCAGCGTTTTCTCAATGTAAGCTCGCGCTTCCAAATCAGTAATCAGCTGCTTCGCGTAGTTCTTGTCGGCATACCAGATTGAGGTATGGTCTTTGACAATACCCAGGCGGATGCCGGTTGGATGTACTTTCTGACCCATTTAGTCTTCTCCTAAACTCAGCGGTCGCTGTCTGCAACTTTTATAGTGATATGGCAGCTGCGCTTCAAAATGCGATCCGCACGGCCTTTGGCTCGCGGTCGCAGGCGCTTCATAGTCATACCTTCGTCTACAAAAATGCTGGACACCTTTAACTCGTCGACATCCGCACCTTCATTGTTCTCGGCGTTGGCGATCGCCGAGTCGAGCAATTTCTTGACAATGTGGGCGGCCTTCTTGCTGCTGAACTCCAACAGCCCGAGAGCTTCTTCAACACGCAATCCCCGCACCTGATCCGCAACCAGGCGAACCTTTTGTGGGGAAATCTGTGCGCCTTTCAATTTTGCTGCTACTTCCATTTCCTAAACCTCGCTACAGATTAGCGCTTAACGCCGGGCAGCCTTGTCCACAATGTGGCCTCGGAAGGTGCGTGTTGCCGCGAACTCTCCAAGTTTGTGTCCGACCATATCTTCACTGATGATAACTGGCACGTGCTGGCGACCGTTGTGAACGGCGATAGTCAGGCCAACCATATCAGGCGAAATCATAGAGCGACGTGACCAGGTCTTGATCGGTCGGCGGTCGCTACTCTCTACAGCAGCTTCAACTTTCTTCATCAGGTGAAGGTCGATAAATGGACCTTTCTTCAGTGAACGCGGCACAATGTATTCCTCTAGTCTCTAGTCTCTAACGACCGGTCTTATTTCTTACCACGACGGCGAATAATCAAACTGTCGGTACGCTTGTTCTTACGTGTCTTATAACCCTTGGCAGGAGTACCCCAGGGGCTGACCGGGTGACGACCACCAGAGGTGCGCCCTTCACCACCACCGTGTGGGTGATCAACCGGGTTCATCGCCACACCGCGAACCGTGGGCCGGACACCACGCCAGCGAACAGCGCCTGCCTTACCTAATTTGCGCAGGTTGTGCTCAGAGTTGGACACTTCGCCCAGCGTTGCACGACAATCGGCCAACACTTTACGCATCTCACCGGATCGCAGACGCAAGGTGGCGTACTGGCCCTCGCGTGCAACAAGCTGCACAGAGGCCCCGGCGGAACGCGCAATTTGCGCACCTTTGCCAGGCTTCAATTCAATGCAGTGAATCACGGAACCGACAGGTATATTGCGCAGCGGCAGACAGTTGCCCGCCTTGATCGGCGCCGCAGAACCCGACTGCAAAACCTCGCCAGCCTTTACACCCTTTGGCGCTATGATATAGCGACGCTCACCATCGGCGAACAACAACAGCGCGATGTGTGCGGTGCGGTTGGGGTCATACTCAAGGCGCTCCACCTTGGCGGGAACCGCATCCTTGTTACGCTTGAAATCAATAATGCGATAGTGCTGCTTGTGGCCACCGCCAATGTGACGCGTGGTGATGCGCCCATTGTTGTTACGACCACCATTCCTGGTTTGATTCTCCAGCAACGGGGCGTACGGGCCACCTTTGTGCAAATCGTCACTGACCACCCGGACTACATGGCGACGACCCGGGGAAGTGGGCTTACTCTTTAAAACTGCCATTTCGCTCCTGCTCCTTAATCCGCCACGGCAAAGTCGATGTCATGACCCTGCTCCAGTCTCACGTATGCTTTCTTCCAGGTCGATTTCGTGCTGAAGCCAAACTTGTTGCGCTTCACCTTTCCCTTGACTCGCAGGGTATTCACGTCACTGACCTTAACCTTGAACAACTGCTCGACAGATTTTTTAATCTCTGCTTTGGAGGCATCGATCGCCACCTTGAACACATACTGGTTGCTTGAATCGGCCACAATGGCAGCCTTCTCGGAAGCATGCGGACCTACCAGCACTTGGAAAACGCGCTCCTGGTTCATCCCAGCATCTCCTCTATTTTCTTCACAGCGTCAACCGTGACCATAACCTTGTCGTGGCCAATCAGACTGAGCGGATCAATACCATCGACATCGCGCACGTCCACCTTGTGCAGGTTGCGGGCCGCCAGATACAGGTTCTCACCTACTTCTGTGGACACGATCAGCACGTTATCGAGACCAAACTCTCCAAGCTGCTTCACCAGAAGCTTGGTTTTCGGCGCCTCCAGATCCATGCTCTCAACAACCAACAGACGATCCTGGCGCGCCAGCTCCGACATAATCGACTGCATGGCTGCACGGTACATCTTGCGGTTCACTTTCTGGGAGTGATCCTGAGGCTGTGCCGCGAACGTCACACCACCACTGCGCCAGATGGGCGACCGCGTGGTACCTGCGCGAGCGCGGCCGGTACCTTTTTGACGCCAGGGCTTCTTGCCCCCACCACTGACAGCTGCGCGATTTTTCTGCGCCCGAGTCCCCTGCCGAGCACCCGCCAGATAGGCAGTTACCACCTGGTGAACCAGGTCCTCATTGTACTCACGTGCGAAAGCAACATCAGAAACAGACACTGTGCCCGCCTCGCTGCTACCCGGCTTAACAACACTTAATTCCACGTTAGAGACCCCCTAACCTTATGCTTTGACCGCGGGACGGACAATCACGTCTCCGCCGGGTGCCCCAGGTACGGCCCCCTTGATAAGCAATAAATTCCGCTCGGCGTCTACCCGAACAATCTCCAGCCCCTGGGTGGTCACATTCGCAGCCCCCATATGACCGGACATCTTCTTGCCCTTCCATACCCGTCCGGGCGTCTGGTTCTGACCAATGGAACCGGGCGCGCGATGCGAGAGCGAGTTACCGTGCGTGGCATCCTGCATCGAGAAGTTCCAGCGCTTTATCACACCCTGGAAACCCTTACCTTTGGACTTGCCTGCCACATCAACCTTTTGGCCGACAGTGAAACGCTCGACGGTAAGCTCGGAACCCACTGCGGGCGCCTCATCTGCATCCTCCAGACGAAACTCCCACAAGCCCCTGCCCGCCTCAACACCTGCTTTGGCGAACTGCCCGGCTTGCGCCTTGCTGACTCTGGAGGCCTTGCGGCTGCCTGCTGTTACCTGTATCGCACGATAGCCATCACTATCGATATCTTTGATTTGAGTAACGCGGTTTGGAGTGACCTCCACTACGGTTACTGGAATTGAAACGCCGTCTTCAGTGAACACGCGCGTCATGCCGGACTTACGGCCGACTAAACCAATAGTCATCTTACTAACCTCTCAGTGTACGGGGCTTACCCTCTATGGCCGCCCCGCTTTCTCAAGGAAGAGCTGGGCGTTACACACTCGGGACTCCTGCCCCAAGCAGGTCTCGCTACAATTTTTTGTAGTTAACCAAGACTAATCTGTACTTCTACGCCTGCTGCCAGATCAAGTTTCATCAGGGCATCAACAGTTTTTTCCGTCGGCTCCACGATGTCCAACAGACGCTTGTGCGTACGAATTTCGTACTGGTCACGAGCATCCTTGTTCACATGTGGCGAAATCAACACAGTGAATTTTTCCTTCCGCGTGGGGAGGGGGATCGGGCCTTTCACAATAGCACCGGTACGGCGCGCTGTTTCTACAATCTCCTGGGTAGACGAATCTATCAGTCGATGGTCAAAAGCCTTTAGGCGAATTCGAATGCGCTGATTCTGCACCTGACATAACTCCAAACAATAAAAAACCAGAGGCCCGCAATGGAACCCCCCGAAAAAGGAACGCGAATTCTAATGATGGGCCTATGGCCTGTCAAGGTGGCTTTTGAATTAATTCTTCATCCGCCGCCATTAAATGGGCTGTGGGGTTAAATTTTAAAGGACTAAAAACGACTGCGCTTATACCTGATCACTACAACGAGCCCATCGCACGGCCAGCCGACAGGGACAATCACCGGCTAAGTGGCGCAGTCGACACAGCGAGTCGCCTCCGGCAGCACACTCAGCCGGGCCTCGCCAATAGGCTGCCCACAGGCCTCGCAATTCCCGTAGGTATCGGCCTCTATACGCCCCAGTGCCGCCTGGATCAAGCGGATCGAGAGCTCGGTCTCGTTTGCGATGGCATCCACCACCTCGTCGTTCTCGCGCTCCTGCGCCTGTTCCTCTGAGTCGCTGGAGTGGGCCTGCGTAACGTCCTGCTTGATACTGGAGAGCCTGGTTCGCAGAGAGTCCAGACGCTCTTCAAGTTGCACTCTCAGCTTGTCATGCGCCATGGTGGCCCCCTTCGCTCAGTCCGCGGTCAACAACCGGTACAGTTCGTCTTTCAGGTGAAGTCTACGCACTTTGGCACTTTCCTCAACCTGTGATGAGACCGGGGTAACCTCATCCTCCATTTTCTCAACTTCACGCGTCAATTCATGATACTCATCGAAGAGACGGCGGAAATGCGCATCCGATACCTTGAGCTCGTGGATACGATCTTTCAATTCCGGCAGCTCGTGAATAAGGTCGTGGTGTTCTACTGACATAACATCTCCTGTCTGATCCTGTGACTACTGCGCTGCAGCTTAGCGCTTATCGCCGCTCCAGCGTTGATCCATATCAGCATATCCGGGCTCCGGTAGCAATAACGCAGCGCACTTGACGCCGCGCGTCGCAGCCACGACCATTGGCGACTCAATTCACCCGCGGGGAAAGTCCAGATGCAGAATAACCAACCTACTCATTCGCTACTTCTGGGCTATCTCCTTTGGATATTCGGGTTTATCGGTGCCCATCGCTTTTATTACGGAAAACAGGTCACTGGTGTGATCTGGTTTTTCACGCTGGGATTGTTCTTTATCGGCTGGATCATTGACCTGTTCCTGATCCCCTCTATGGAGCGGCAGGCAGAGCGCCGCTTCGTCGCCGGCCCACTCAATTACGATCTCACCTGGATCCTGCTGACGTTCCTGGGGTTTTTCGGCGTGCATCGGTTTTATATGGGAAAAATTTTCACCGGACTGCTCTACCTATGCACAGGCGGGCTCTTCATGATCGGAGTGCTGTACGATTTCCTCACTTTGAATGAGCAGATCTCAGACAAAAACAGCGACTACTGAGAGCCGCGTATCGCGCAGACAAAAAAAAGCCCGACACCAGGCCGGGCTTTGTGCGCGGTCGGAAGACAGAGCGCACTCTGTCCCCACCCGCTCTACAGCGCTTTTACTCGAGAATCTTTGCAACCACGCCAGCGCCTACAGTACGGCCACCCTCGCGGATCGCAAATCGCAGACCGTCTTCCATCGCAATCGGCGCGATCAGTGTCGCTACCATCTGCACGTTGTCACCCGGCATCACCATCTCAACACCTTCAGGCAGTTCACACGCACCCGTTACATCCGTGGTACGGAAGTAAAACTGCGGACGGTAGCCCTTGAAGAACGGTGTATGACGGCCGCCCTCTTCCTTGGACAGAATGTAAACCTCTGCCTCAAACTTGGTGTGCGGATTCACTGAACCCGGCTTGGCCAGCACCTGGCCACGCTCAACGTCTTCACGCTTGGTACCGCGCAACAGTACGCCAACGTTCTCACCCGCACGGCCTTCATCCAGCAGCTTGCGGAACATCTCAACACCCGTACAGGTGGTCTTCTGCGTGTCGCGGATACCGATAATCTCGATCTCCTCGCCCACTTTCACAATGCCACGCTCAACACGACCGGTGACAACCGTACCGCGACCAGAAATAGAGAACACGTCCTCTACCGGCATCAGGAACGGCTGGTCAATCGCACGCTGCGGCTCGGGAATGTAGCTGTCCAGCGTTTCCACCAGCGTTTTAACCGCAGTAGTACCCAGACCGTGATCGTCCTCGCCGTTCAGCGCCATCAGGGCTGAACCACAGATGATCGGTGTGTCGTCACCCGGGAATTCGTACTGGTCCAGCAGCTCGCGCAGCTCCATCTCAACCAGTTCTTTCATCTCCGCGTACTCTTCAGAGTCCGCACCACCACAGTCCTCTGCCAGCAGGTCTGCCTTGTTCAGGAAAACCACGATGTAGGGAACACCGACCTGACGCGACAGCAGGATGTGCTCACGCGTCTGCGGCATCGGGCCGTCAGTCGCACCACACACCAGGATAGCGCCGTCCATCTGCGCCGCACCTGTGATCATGTTCTTCACGTAATCCGCGTGCCCGGGGCAATCAACGTGCGCGTAGTGACGCTCCGGTGAATTGTATTCCACGTGCGAGGTCGCAATGGTGATACCACGCGCCTTCTCCTCCGGTGCGTTGTCGATACCGTCGAACGCGACGACCGCGCCACCCCAGGTTTCCGAACAAACGCGGGTAAGAGCCGCTGTCAGCGTCGTCTTACCATGGTCAACGTGACCAATCGTACCTACGTTGACGTGAGGTTTGCTACGTTCAAATGTTTCCTTTGACACCTTTATTCACCTCTATTGAGTTAGCTTAAATATCAGTTGGTTTGATTGTTCAAATCAGCCGGTTTGGTTTTTCGAAATAATTTCCTGTGCGACGTTGGCTGGAGCCTCTGCGTAGCGGGAAAACTCCATGGTATAGGTGGCGCGACCCTGCGTGGCCGACCGCAGATCAGTGGCGTAGCCAAACATCTCAGCCAGAGGCACTTCTGCCTGTATTATTTTACCCGCAGAGCTCTCTTCCATGCCGCCGATGAGGCCGCGGCGTCGATTGAGGTCACCCACAACATCACCCATATTCTCTTCCGGCGTCACCACCTCGACAGACATGACCGGCTCGAGCAGCACCGCGCCGCCGCTCTTGGCCAGTTTCTTGGTCGCCATCGAAGCGGCGATCTTGAACGCCATTTCATTGGAGTCGACGTCGTGGAACGAGCCATCATACAGCGTCGCCTTAAGGCCCAGCAGGGGATAGCCCGCCAAAACGCCGTTTTTCATCTGCTCTTCAATACCTTTCTGCACCGCGGGGATGTACTCGCGCGGCACGGTACCACCGACAATCTCGTTGACAAACTCCAGGCCATCCGCGTTGCCGTCTTCACCCGGCTCAAACTTGATCCACACGTGACCGTACTGTCCACGGCCGCCTGACTGCCTGACAAACTTGCCTTCTATTTCCGAGGTATTGCGAATCGCTTCGCGATAAGCCACCTGGGGCTTACCAATATTTGCCTCAACACCAAACTCGCGGCGCATGCGGTCTACCAGTACGTCCAGGTGGAGTTCACCCATGCCGGAGATAATGGTCTGTCCGGATTCTTCATCTGTGCGGACGCGGAAAGAGGGATCTTCCTGAGCCAGCTTGCCCAGCGCCACACCCATTTTCTCCTGATCCGGTTTCGACTTCGGTTCAACCGCTACAGAGATAACAGGCTCCGGGAACACCATGCGCTCGAGAATGATAGGACTATCCGTATCACACAGCGTGTCGCCTGTAGTGACATCCTTGAGGCCGATGGCCGCGGCGATATCACCCGCCAGCACTTCCTTGATCTCTTCACGGCTGTTGGCGTGCATCTGCACCATACGACCGACACGCTCTTTCTTTCCCTTGACCGAGTTGAACACACCGGTACCGCTTACCAGTTTGCCCGAGTAAACGCGAAAGAAAGTGAGAGTGCCGACAAAAGGATCGGTAGCAATTTTAAAGGCCAGGGCCGAGAAGGGGGCATCGTCGTCCGCCACGCGAACCTCGACAGTAGCGTCTTTATCCAGCAGGGTACCCTCTATGGCCTTCACCTCTGTCGGTGACGGCATATAATCGATCACCGCATCCAGCATTGCCTGCACACCCTTGTTCTTGAATGCAGAACCACCCAGTACAGGAATTATTTCATTGGCCAGGGTTCGCGCGCGAATGCCCTGCTTGATTTCGGATTCGGTAAGCGTGCCCTCTTCGAGGTACTTTTCCATGAATTCGTCGTTGGCTTCAGCCGCCGCTTCCATCATGTACTCACGCATTTCAGCGACTTCGTCTAGCATATCTTCAGGCACATCGACGTATTCAAACGTCATGCCCTGGTCAGCTTCATTCCAGATTATCGCCTTGTTTTTGACAAGATCGATGACACCCCTGAAGCCTTCCTCGGCGCCTATCGTCATCTGCAGCGGCACGGCGTTGGCGCCGAGACGCTGGCGCAACTGTTTGACAACCCTGTGGAAATCGGCGCCAGCGCGGTCCATCTTGTTGACGAAGACCATGCGCGGAACTTCGTATTTGTTGGCCTGGCGCCAGACTGTTTCAGTCTGGGGCTGGACACCGGAAGTACCACACAATACCACCACAGCACCATCGAGTACGCGCAGCGAACGCTCTACCTCGATGGTAAAGTCCACGTGTCCCGGCGTATCGATGATGTTGATCCGGTGATCCTCGAACTGGGCATCCATACCCTTCCAGAAACAGGTCGTCGCCGCGGAGGTAATGGTAATACCACGCTCCTGCTCCTGCTCCATCCAGTCCATGGTGGCGGCGCCATCATGCACCTCACCGATCTTGTGGGAAAGACCGGTGTAGAAAAGCACACGCTCTGTGGTCGTAGTTTTACCAGCGTCCACATGGGCGCAAATACCAATGTTCCGGTACCGGCTGATAGGTGTTTTACGAGCCACGATTAATTCCCCATTGAGAATGGTAGGGCGATTACCTAGAAACGGTAGTGCGAGAACGCCTTGTTGGCTTCCGCCATACGGTGCACATCTTCACGCTTCTTCACCGCATTACCTTTACCCTGAGAGGCATCGATAATTTCACCGGCCAGACGCTGACGCATGGACTTTTCACCGCGGTTACGCGAGTACTCTACCAACCAGCGCATTGACAGCGCCACACGGCGGGAGGGACGCACTTCAACCGGCACCTGGTAAGTAGCACCACCGACGCGGCGAGCCTTGACCTCTACCATGGGCGCGATGTTTTCCAGCGCCTGGTCAAATGCTTCCAGGGGATCCGTATTCAAACGCTCCTTAACGATATCCAGGGCGCCGTATACGATGGTTTCGGCAACAGATTTTTTACCACTGATCATCACGTGGTTCATAAACTTGGCCAAAGTCACGTTGCCAAATTTTGGATCTGGCAGGATTTCGCGCTTGGCGACTATTCGTCTTCTTGGCATGGTATATACCTTCTCTCTTCAGGTGATCCGAGCACCAACCTGCAACATATGCGGGGGAGGCAGGGTCTCGGCCTTACTTACATTTCTTCGTCAGCGTGGTAACGCCAGCAGAGCTCGATTACTTGGGACGCTTGGCACCGTACTTGGAGCGACCGTTGCGACGGTCAGACACTCCAGACGTATCCAGGCTGCCACGTACAGTGTGATAACGCACACCTGGCAAGTCCTTTACACGGCCACCGCGAATCAACACCACACTGTGCTCTTGCAGGTTATGGCCCTCACCGCCGATATACGAGGAAACCTCATATCCGTTGGTCAGGCGTACCCGGCACACTTTACGCAGTGCAGAATTCGGTTTCTTCGGGGTAGTAGTGTAAACACGAGTGCAAACGCCACGGCGTTGCGGGCAGCTCTGCAGGGCAGGCACGCCACTCTTCTCTACTTTACGTTTCCGAGGCTTACGAACCAATTGATTGATCGTTGCCATCTATTTAGAACTCCAAATAAAGTTTCTTCTTGTGACCCTTATGGTCAAAACCCGTCTCCGGCGATTGCAGCAACCACCCAAACTGTAGAATGCGCGAACCCACCCCCGGAAAGAGGAGGCGGCATTCTATAGACGCTCAATGATGTAGTCAACCCGCACTACCTGCCGTGACGGTTTCATACTGCAAATAGTTGAGCACCAGTATCGCAGGGGCGGCGACGCTGAGTCGCCACCCCTGACTGCCGCATGCTGACAGCGGATCAGTTGTCCGCCTGCAGCGCCTCGGTCAGGGCTGCTTCGATCTCCTGCGCCGACACCGTCACCGCATTCTGGCTGTCTCGCGTGCGCTTGCGCTCCGCATGATAGGCCAAACCGGTACCCGCCGGAATCAGGCGTCCAACCACCACATTCTCTTTCAGACCGCGCAGGTAATCGCGTTTGCCGGTTACCGCCGCTTCTGTCAGAACCCGGGTGGTCTCCTGGAAGGATGCCGCCGAGATAAAGCTCTCTGTGGCAAGGGAGGCCTTGGTAATACCCAGCAACTCCCGCTCCCCGGTGGCGGGCACGAGGTTTTCCGCCAACAGGCGTTCGTTCTCTTCCAGCAGCGTCGTGTATTCGACCTGCTCTCCCTTGATCAGGTTGGAGTCGCCAGAGGACGTCACGACCACTTTGCGCAGCATCTGGCGAACAATAACCTCGATGTGCTTGTCGTTAATCTTCACGCCCTGCAAACGATAGACTTCCTGGATCTCATTGACGATGTATTTCGCCAGTTCCTTGATGCCTTTCAGACGCAAAATATCATGTGGGCTGGGAGAGCCTTCAGAGACAACCTCACCCTTCTCCACATGCTCACCCTCGAACACTGACATATGTCGCCATTTGGGGATGAGAGCCTCGTAGTGATCGGCCCCATCCGGCAACGTGCTGCCGTCTGTGGGCGTGATCATCAGGCGGCGTTTGCCCTTGGTTTCCTTGCCGAAGCTGACAGTGCCCGAAATCTCCGCCAGAATCGCGGGCTCCTTGGGCTTGCGCGCTTCGAACAAATCGGCAACCCGGGGCAGACCACCCGTGATGTCACGAGTCTTGGAGCCTTCCTGCGGGATACGGGCGATGATGTCACCGGTATTCACCTTGGCGCCATTCTCCAGGTTGACCTGGGCATCGGGCGGCAGGAAGTAGTGTGCCGGCACGTTGGTACCCGCCAGACACAGTTCCTTACCCTTGCTGTCCACCAGGCTGATGGCAGGACGAATATCTTTACCCGCTGCCGGACGTTCGGCGGCATCCATCACTGAAATACTCGACAGACCGGTCAAATCGTCAGTCTGGCGTTTGATGGTAATGCCCTCTTCCATACCGCTGAATTTGGCGGTACCCGCCACTTCAGTAATAATGGGGTGAGTGTGCGGATCCCAACTGGCGACAACGGAGCCCTTGGTGACTTCCTGATTGTCCTTGACCTTCAACAGCGCACCATAAGGCAGCTTGTAGCGCTCGCGCTCACGACCGCGGACATCCAGAATCGACAGTTCACCTGAGCGACTGACAGCGACGAGATCGCCGTCGACCCGCTCAACCGTTTTCAGGTTGTGCAGGCGCACAATACCGTCATTCATGACTTCGATATTGTCCTGTGCGGTTGCCCGTGACGCGGCGCCACCAATGTGGAAGGTACGCATGGTCAACTGGGTGCCGGGCTCGCCGATAGACTGAGCGGCCACAACGCCGACCGATTCCCCCATATTGATTCGGTGTCCACGCGCGAGGTCGCGACCGTAACAGGCCGAACAGATACCGTGGCGGGTTTCACAAGTAATGGGCGAGCGCACTTCGATTTCGTCGATACCCATCTCTTCCAGGCGCTTGATCCACAATTCGTCCAGCATGGTGCCGGCCATGATCGCGATCTCATCCTCGGTGCCAGGCTTGATAACATCCTTGACCACGAGTCGACCGAGTACCCGGTCCCCCAGGGATTCAATGATGTCACCGCCATCAATAACCGGTGTCATCAGCAGGCCGTAGTCAGTGCCGCAATCCTCTTCGGTCACCACAAGGTCCTGCGCCACGTCCACCAGACGGCGCGTCAGGTAACCGGAGTTGGCCGTCTTCAGTGCGGTATCCGCCAGACCTTTTCGAGCACCGTGTGTGGAGATAAAGTACTGCAGTACGTTCAGGCCCTCGCGGAAGTTAGCGGTGATCGGGGTCTCGATAATCGAGCCATCCGGCTTGGCCATCAGGCCACGCATACCAGCCAACTGACGAATCTGTGCGGGGGAACCCCGTGCACCTGAATCCGCATAGATGTATACAGAGTTGAAAGAGGCTTGTTGCTCCTCTTCCCCGTCGCGGTTGATTACCGGCTCGGTCGACAGGCCTTCCATCATCGACTTTGACACCAGGTCGTTGGCGCGGGACCAGATATCAATCACCTTGTTGTACTTCTCACCCTGGGTTACCAGGCCCTGTGCGTACTGGTTTTCGATTTCCTTCACTTCGGCATCGGCACGCTCGATCAGACCGGCCTTCTCCTCGGGAATTACAAAATCGTTAACACCGATAGATGCACCGGAGCGGGTGGAATAATCGTAACCGGTGTACATCAGTTGGTCGGCAAAGATCACTGTAGCCTTCAGACCAACCATGCGATAACACTGGTTGATGATTCTGGAGATCGCCTTCTTGGCCATATTCTGGTTGACCATTTCAAACGCGATTCCCTCGGGTACAATTTCCCACAGCAGGGCGCGTCCAATCGTGGTATCGGCGACAAAAGAGCGTTCAATGACTTCACCCTCGTCGGTTTTCACTACCTCCTTGATACGCACTTTCACGCGCGCCTGCAGATGCACATGCCCACTTACAAAGGCGCGGTGCACCTCGGACACATTAGCAAATACCATACCTTCGCCCTTGGCATTCACTCGCTCCCGGGTCATGTAGTACAAACCGAGTACCACGTCCTGCGAGGGCACGATGATGGGCTCACCGCTTGCAGGTGAAAGGATATTGTTGGTGGACATCATCAGCGCGCGCGCTTCAAGCTGCGCCTCAATCGTCAGCGGCACGTGGACCGCCATCTGGTCACCGTCAAAGTCAGCATTGTAGGCCGCACAAACCAGGGGGTGCAGCTGAATCGCCTTACCTTCAATCAGCACGGGCTCGAATGCCTGGATACCGAGGCGGTGCAAGGTCGGCGCACGGTTCAGCAGAACCGGGTGCTCGCGAATCACCTCAGCGAGAATATCCCACACTTCCGGCGGCTCGCGCTCGACCATTTTCTTCGCGGCTTTAATCGTAGTTGCGAGGCCGCGGGCTTCGAGTTTGCCGAAAATGAATGGCTTGAACAGCTCCAGCGCCATTTTCTTCGGCAGACCGCACTGGTGCAGTCTCAGCGTCGGGCCCACTACGATCACCGAACGGCCGGAGTAGTCTACCCGCTTGCCCAGCAGGTTTTGCCGGAAGCGACCCTGCTTACCCTTGATCATGTCGGCAAGTGATTTCAGCGGACGCTTGTTGGATCCTGTGATGGCACGACCGCGGCGCCCGTTATCCAACAGCGCATCCACAGACTCCTGCAGCATACGCTTCTCGTTGCGCACGATGATGTCGGGTGCATTCAGGTCCAGCAGGCGCTTCAGCCGGTTGTTGCGGTTGATCACGCGGCGGTACAGGTCGTTCAGGTCGGATGTCGCAAAACGTCCGCCGTCCAGAGGCACCAGCGGACGCAGGTCCGGCGGCAGCACGGGCAGTACATTCAACACCATCCACTGCGGCTTGTTGCCGGACCCGGCAAACGCTTCCATCAACTTCAGGCGCTTGGACAACTTCTTGATTTTGGTCTCTGAGTTGGTGACCGGAATCTCTTCCCGCAGGGTGGCGATTTCCTGCTGCAGATCCAACTGCATCATCAGGTCCTGAATCGCCTCGGCTCCCATCTTGGCGGTGAATTCATCACCGAACTCTTCCATGGCCTCGTAATACTGCTCGTCAGACAACAGCTGGCTTTGCTCCAGCGTGGTCATTCCGGGATCGGTCACAACGTAGGATTCAAAATAGAGCACACGCTCGATATCCCGCAACGTCATATCCAATAGCAAGCCGATACGCGAGGGCAGGGATTTGAGGAACCAGATATGCGCAACCGGACTGGCCAGCTCGATATGCCCCATGCGTTCACGACGCACTTTGGCCAGAGCCACTTCCACGCCACACTTTTCACAAATCACACCACGGTGCTTGAGCCGCTTGTACTTGCCGCACAGACACTCATAGTCCTTCACCGGGCCAAAGATCTTGGCACAGAACAGGCCGTCCCGTTCCGGCTTGAAGGTACGGTAATTAATTGTCTCGGGCTTTTTCACTTCACCAAAAGACCAGGAGCGAATCAGCTCCGGCGATGCCAGTCCGATTCGAATTGAGTCGAACTCATCATTTTGTCCCTGGGACTTCAACAGATTAAGTAAGTCTTTCAAGGCGTTTCCTCCGCGAGGTAATTACTTCCAGGCAGTGCGTGGAAAATCCAGCGCACCTGCCACCAAGTCCAATGTTTACGTTTCTTAATCGTTCTCGAGATCGATATCGATCGCCAGAGAGCGTATTTCCTTAATCAACACATTAAAGGACTCGGGCATGCCCGGCTCCATGCGATGATCACCATCGACAATGTTCTTGTACATCTTGGTTCGACCGGCCACGTCATCGGACTTGACTGTCAACATCTCCTGCAAGGTGTAGGCGGCGCCATAGGCCTCCAGTGCCCAGACTTCCATCTCACCGAATCGCTGGCCACCGAACTGGGCTTTACCGCCCAGCGGCTGCTGCGTCACGAGGCTGTAGGAACCGGTTGACCGGGCATGCATCTTGTCGTCCACCAGGTGGTTCAGCTTCAGCATATACATGTAACCGACCGTAACAGGACGATCAAACTTCTCGCCACTGCGACCGTCGTACAGAGTGAACTGTCCGCTCTCGGGCAAATCAGCCAGTTTCAGCAGGCTCTTGATGGAATCTTCAGCCGCACCGTCAAATACCGGTGTCGCCATCGGCACGCCGTCGGCGAGATTGGCTGCCAGTTCCATCACTTCGGCATCGCTGAAGGACTTGATGTCCTCGAGGCGACCGTCGCCGTTGTTGTAGATAGCTTCCAGGAACTTGCGTACCTCGGCGACTTTTCTCTGCTCCGCGATCATCGTGTTGATCTTGTCGCCCAGACCCTTGGCAGCCATGCCGAGGTGGGTCTCAAGAATCTGGCCCACGTTCATGCGCGAGGGCACACCCAGCGGGTTCAGCACGATATCTACCGGCTCCCCGTTTTCGTCATACGGCATATCTTCAACCGGCATGATCACCGAGATCACACCCTTGTTACCGTGACGTCCGGCCATTTTGTCGCCTGGCTGGATGCGGCGCTTGATCGCCAGATACACCTTGACGATCTTGAGCACGCCCGGAGCCAGGTCATCGCCGCTTTGCAGCTTGCCTTTTTTGTCCTCGAAACGCTCTTCGAGAAGTTTGTTCTGCTCCTCGAGCTGCCGTTGTGCCGACGCCAGCGAATCGTTCAAATTGGCGTCTGACATCTTCAGCTTGAACCACTGTTCGCGATCCAGTTCCGCCAGTACCGCTTCGGTCAGGGTAGTACCTTTCGGGAGACCGCCACCACTTACCGTGGCCTTGCCCTTGAGCATGCTGCCCAGGTGAGCAAAAGTCGCCTCCTCGAAGATACGATACTCTTCCTTCAGATCCTTGCGATACTGATCCAACTGGTGCTTCTCGATCTGTTGTGCGCGGGCATCCTTTTCCAGCCCGTCGCGAGTGAAGACCTGGACGTCTATCACCGTTCCCTTGGTGCTGGTCGGAACACGCAGCGAGGTGTCTTTTACGTCAGACGCCTTCTCACCGAAGATGGCACGCAGCAGTTTCTCTTCCGGT
Source organism: uncultured Halioglobus sp. (assembly GCA_963976735.1). GTDB lineage: Bacteria > Pseudomonadota > Gammaproteobacteria > Pseudomonadales > Halieaceae > Marimicrobium. Next base: position 2,707 of record CAXBLZ010000006.1, on the reverse strand, counting down.
GTCAGCTGGGTCTCACCTTTGGGCGTGACCTTGCCCACCAGAATGTCGCCCGCTTCGACCTCGGCACCAATGTAGACAATGCCCGACTCATCCAGCTTGGACAGTGCGCCTTCACCCACGTTGGGTATATCTCCGGAGATTTCTTCCGAGCCCAGCTTGGTGTCCCTGGCGATACAGGTGAGCTCCTGGATATGGATAGTGGTAAAGCGGTCCTCCTTCACCACCTTCTCGGAGACCAGGATGGAATCCTCGAAGTTGTAACCGTTCCAGGGCATGAACGCGATACGCATATTCTGGCCCAGCGCGAGCTCACCCATATCGATGGACGGGCCGTCGGCGAGAATGTCACCCCGAGAAATCACATCGCCGGCTTTGACGATAGGACGTTGATTGATACAGGTGTTCTGGTTGGAGCGGGTGTACTTGGTCAGGTTGTAGATATCAACCGGTGCCTCGTCTACCGCAACATCCTTCTCGTTGACACGAACCACGATGCGGCTGGCGTCGGCCGAGTCCACGATGCCCGAGCGATTGGCGACAACACAGACGCCCGAATCCGCGGCGACGTAGCGCTCCATACCCGTTCCTACCAGCGGCTTCTGTGCCACCAGCGTAGGCACAGCCTGGCGTTGCATGTTCGAGCCCATCAATGCGCGGTTAGCGTCATCGTGCTCCAGGAACGGAATCAGCGCCGCAGCCACGGAGACCACCTGCTTGGGCGACACATCCATGTAGTCGACACGATCCGGCGGCATCACCGTAAACTCGTTCATGTGACGAACGGCGATCAGCTCATCCACAAATTTCATGTTTTTGTCGAGTGTTGCCGACGCCTGGGCGATAACATGCTCAGCCTCATTGATGGCAGACAAAAACTCGATGTCATCTGTCACCTTGCCGTTTACCACCTTGCGATAGGGGCTTTCAAGAAAGCCATAATCGTTGGTGCGGGCGTAGGTCGCCAGTGAATTGATAAGCCCGATATTCGGGCCTTCCGGCGTTTCAATAGGACAGACCCGGCCATAGTGCGTCGGGTGCACGTCACGCACCTCAAACCCAGCGCGCTCGCGGGTCAAACCACCCGGTCCAAGCGCCGAGACGCGACGTTTGTGAGTGACTTCCGACAGCGGGTTGTTCTGGTCCATAAACTGGGACAGCTGGCTGGAGCCAAAGAACTCCTTGACCGCGGCCGATACCGGCTTGGCATTGATCAGGTCCTGCGGCATCAGGCCTTCGCTCTCGGCCATCGACAGGCGCTCTTTTACCGCGCGCTCAACACGCACAAGACCGACGCGGAACTGGTTTTCAGCCATCTCGCCGACGCTGCGCACACGGCGGTTCCCCAGGTGATCGATATCATCCACCATGCCTTTACCGTTGCGGATGCCGACCAGTGTTCTGAGGACATCGACGATATCGTCGCGGTCGAGTACACCGCTGCCAGTCACTTCCTCACGACCCAGGCGACGGTTGAACTTCATACGACCTACAGCGGACAAATCATAGCGATCTGCAGAGAAGAACAGGTTCTGGAACAGGTTCTCGGCAGATTCTTTGGTGGGCGGCTCGCCGGGGCGCATCATACGATAGATTTCAACCAGTGCTTCCAGTTCGTTGCGGGTGGAATCCTGGCGCAGTGTGTCAGAGATGAACGGGCCACAATCGAGCTCGTTCGTGTACAGGGTCTCGATAGTCTTGACTCCCGCCTCCAACAACTTGGCGAGCACTTCTTCACTCAGCTCGGTGTTACATTCAATAAGCACTTCGCCGGTCTTCTCGTCCACGACATTGGTCGCCAGAGCGCGGCCATACAGGTATTCGCCCGGAATCTCCAGTTCCTTGATTTTGGCTTCTTCAAGTTCGCGAATATGGCGCGCGGTAATACGGCGCCCCTCCTCCACAACAACTTTCTTACCAGCCTTGATATCGAACGAGGCCACGTCACCACGCAGGCGCTCGGGAATCAGCGTCATTGTGTAGTTGCCGTCTTTTGCAACCTTGAACGTGTTCACGTCGTAGAACATGCTGAGTATTTCCTCAGCCTCGTAACCCAGGGCGCGCAACAATATCGTCGCGGGAAGCTTGCGACGGCGATCGATACGGACGAAGACCATATCCTTGGGGTCGAATTCGAAGTCCAGCCAGGAGCCACGGTAGGGAATCACCCGGGCGGAATACAACAGTTTGCCCGATGAGTGTGTCTTGCCCTTGTCGTGGTCGAAAAACACACCCGGAGAGCGATGCAACTGGGACACGATCACGCGCTCGGTACCATTGACAACAAAGGTACCGTTATCGGTCATCAGGGGAATCTCCCCCATATAGACTTCCTGTTCCTTGATGTCCTTGATGGTTTTGTTGGACGACTCTTTGTCGTAGATGATCAAGCGGACCTTTACGCGCAGGGAGCAGGAGTACGTTACGCCTCGCAACTGGCACTCGTTGACATCGAATACAGGCTTACCCAGCTTGTAGTCAACATATTCCAGTGCGGCGTTGCCGCTGTAGCTGACAATCGGGAATACGGATTTAAACGCGGCATGCAGGCCGTAGTCGCCCCGCTCGTCCAGGGGAGTTCCCTGTTGGGTAAATTTCCGATAGGAATCCATTTGGATCGCAAGCAGATAGGGAACATCCATCACCTTCGGCAGCACGCCGAAATCTTTGCGAATACGTTTTTTCTCAGTGTACGAGTATGCCATCAGTA
>CAXBLZ010000005.1:0-93903 GCA_963976735.1 uncultured Halioglobus sp. | reverse complement strand
TGGAGAACCGTACGCCCGCGTTGGCCAAGGCGTCGATATTGGGCGTGTCGATCTCACCCCCAAAGGCGCCAAAATCGGAATAGCCAATATCATCCGCGACAATCAACACAATATTGGGTCGCTCCTGCGCGGCAGCGACCTGTATCCACAATAGCGATGACAACAGGAGTATTGCCCTGTGCAGCCCTCTCGACATGGATTTTTTTACTCCGCTGGACAATGGCACAACCTCGTAGCAACCTTATCGCAACACGCCTGACGAGAGGAGCCCGCGCCAAATTCTGTGGACACACACTAAAGGCGCAGAAAAGAACAAAAAAGCGGTACTCGTGATTAGAGTGTTTCCAGCGGAGGTATAATCACCTCCGCTGGCGTGGCTTACAACATATTCCCCTAGGCGACTTCTGGGTCAAAGCTGATTTTCATCTCCTTGATGCCATTAACAAAAGAATCGCGCATATATTTCACCGGTTCAACAAACTTTGGATTGCGCAACCGCGGGATCAACTCCTCCAATATCACCCTCAGCTCAAGCCGCGCCAGGTGGGACCCGATGCAGAAGTGCTGTCCTGCACCAAAGGCGCGATGCTCGCGATAGAGCTCTGGCATACGCTGGGCGCGGGTAATATCAAACGTCAGGGGGTCATCGAACACCGCCTCATCCATATTGATCAAATGCCAGTTGAGCATCAGCTTGTCGCCCTGCTTCAGCTGTTGCCCGCCCAGTTCCGTATCTTTCATCACCGTGCGTCGCATACCGATAAACGCCGGGTTATAGCGCAGCGCCTCTTCCACCGCGTCGGGGATAAGCGAGGGGTCAGCGACCAGCATTTCCAGCTGGTCAGGGTGCTCCATCAACAGACGCATGGCATGCGAGGTGACCGAACGGGTGCTTTCGTTGCCGGCGGCGATCAGCATCACGAAGAACATCTGGAACTCAATCGTGGTCAGCTTCTGATCTTCCACTTCCGAATCGAGCAGTGCACCGACGATATTGTTAAGAGGTTTTTCCGCATGCTGCTGGGCCAGTTGCTCCGCGTACATGAAGACATTGATAGTTGCCTCTCTGGCCTGGTTGGCTCCGTCTTCTCCACCGATCTCGGCATCGTCTACAAAAAACATCTGGTTGGTCCACTGGAAAATTTTGCTGCGATCCTCAAGTGGCACGCCGCATAAATCCAGGATTGCCATCAGCGGCAACTCGGCGGCCACTTCGGTGATGAACTCACACTCGCCTTTGCTGGCGACCGCGTCGATGATCTGTTTGGCATAGGTTTTAAAGGTGTCGTGATAGGCCTCAACGGCCTTGGGGGTAAACGCATTGCGGGCAATGCGCCGATATTTCTGGTGCTTGGGTGGATCCATATTCACCATCATCTGTCGCTGCATCTCGAGGTCGCCCTCCTCAAACTCCACCGGCATCGCAGACCTGGCCTCACTGGAGAATGTCAGCGGGTCTTTGCAGACAATATCGGCTTCTTTCTGCGTCAATACCGCCCAGTAGGGAATGCCGGCCAGCGGATCGTCAATTTTCACCACCGGCTTATCGGCCTTGCGGGCAATGTCCAACAGATTTTTATGGTGATGGCCTTCGACATAAAAATCAGGGTCGAGAATGTTCTGATAGGGGCAAGCGCTCACAATTTCCTCCAGGGTTTGATGCACGGCGATGAAGCAATACTCATGTATACCTCCGCCCTGACTTTGAATGATGACCCCGCACGAGTACGGGCGCATTTAGCGTGGCGACAATCTAGCAGACAAATTAATTAATTAGCAAATTAATTTTAGCAGAAATGGTTATTTGCTATCATGCGCGCACTTCACAGAACGTTTTCACAAGAGTTGTAGGCATATGCCGCGAAGCAAGGGACCAAATAAAGTAGGCAGGCCGCAGGGAAGACGGCCGGCACAGACACGGGAATCGATACTGGTTGCCGCACGCAGTTGCTTCGCCGAGAACGGCTATGGCGCATCGACCTTCAAACAGGTGGCAAAACGCGCCGGCCTCACACCCGCCGCGCTGTATACCCACTTCAGTTCCAAGCCCGATCTCTATCTGTCGACCATAGAGTTCAGCTACACCCCGCTGCTGCCGGGCTTCAAAGCCATCTTTGAAATCGATGCGCCCTTCAAAGAAAAACTGAGCACGCTACTGCAGTTGGCCGTCGACCTGTATGAAGAGGACAGGACCACGCTGGCCTTTATTCTGGGCGCCCACATGGAGGCAAAACGGCACCCGGAGATTGCCGAATACGAGGACAGGGACTACTACAAGATCGCCTCGACTATGCTCCGCAGTGTCTTTCAGCAAGCCATCGACAACGGCGATGTGCCGCCGCATTTTTCGGTAGACGATTTAATGTTGACGTTTATTGGTGGCACCATGGGCATGGCGACATTTGCCAGTGTTGAAGGTATCGAGGACAAGACTTCACTGCGTAAGGGTGTCGAGGTGATGCTGGCATCACTCAAATGGTAATGCTGCTTAACGGCACCATCATCAAACTACAGATTTGGCGACACTGTTGCGGAGCACCACGCACGCTGTCAGCGACGTGACGAGACCGATTGTAGTGAGCGTTACCTCCCCAATCACCAGCGGTGAGGTGGGGTTGTCAAGCAGCGCATCAATGATAGAGACGCGACCCCCTAACTCCGTCGCGAGCGGCAGCATGATTAGCGCTAACCCGGTAGCAAGACACAGCTCCGCGCCAACGTGTCTGTCACGGCGCCAAAACGAGATGATAATTGCGGCCAGCCACGCCAACAGGAACAATGACAACCGTCCCTGATAGCTAGCAAAGTGCGGCTCAGTGAGTAGGCGCGCCGCAAGGAACGATACCGCCATCGCCAGTGGCAATCCATAGCAGACTCCATTGAACAGAGGCAGACGCAGATCACGGCTGGGGGGATGCACTCGCAATTGCCAGATGCGCAGTCCTGAAGTAACCAGAAAACTACCGCCCAACCCCAGTAGAGCATAAATCGTCTTCAGCAGCAGCCCACCGTAGGACGCGTAATGCAGCGGCGTCATCATCGCGTAGAGCGCCTTGGGCCAACTTTCTTCGCGCCAATTGATAGTGTCCTGTAACTCCCCGGTGACGGCACTCAAGGTAACGCCAGAAAAGTACTCCAGCGTCTGCGGGAGATTGCCCAATACCATGACCGTTGCGCCGCGATCACCAAAGTGCTGGACACTCAAATATTCTGGCACCAGACCGGGAAGATGTATTTGTGTGGTCGCGAGCAAGTCACTAAGCGGCAGCATACTCGCTGCATCTCCTGCCGCGTCCTGACGCACCCCCGCAATACCTTTGCTGGCTGCGTCAACATCACCGCCAAACGCGACAAAGGCGTTCAGCAGCAGGGTGAATCCGACCAAGCCAAGATAAGTGCCGGTGAACGCTATCATCACATGGTAGGGCAATCCCCACACTGCAATGACTTTGTGCAGGTCGGCCCACCTCAACCGCGGGCTGCGCCACAGGCGGATGGCCCACATCTCGCGGAAGATCTTGCGATGCATAAAGACCCCGCTTATCAGGGAGACGAGCATAGCCACTCCGAGTAGCCCAGTGAGATAGCGCCCCCAGGGTGAAGGCAGCAGCATATCGGTATGCAGTCTCTCCAGAACATGTACGACCTGCTCTTCTGCTACAGCCACCGGCGCGCCGGTGGTCGGATCGAAATAACTCAGTGCCTGGTCGCCGTGGTCATCCCCGGTCTCTACGGTAATCCATGGGCGGTAGACTGAAGCGGGCCGGATACTAAAATTGGCGTGTTCAGCCGTCGCCTCAACGTGCTCAACAACTCGCTCCAGCGCTGCGAGCGGACGCTCTTCGGACGTGGTGATCTCCCCCAGTTCCCACGGATGCATCTCACCGACAAACAGCGCCACAGAACCAGAGAACATCAGTACGTAGAGCGCAAGGCCTAGAAAAAGTCCGACCCAGGAATGCACCTCGTACAGTGCCTTTAGCGTGTCCCGATGCATCGTCTAAACCGTTGCCAGCGGAAGCACAACAGCGACTAAAGCCACAATGAACAGCCCCAGAGTGATCAGGCAATCGCGCTGCCAGGACATTCGCAACAGCAATACCACGAATCCAGCTGCCCATAGCAGCGGAGCGGCGAGAATAGCCAACAGTGCACTTTCAGCGGGCGCCATCGGTAGCCACGTCGCCATAGCCATCCCCGCGACCAGCGCACTGAACAAACTGACAGCCAGACAAATATACACCTTTAATTTGGATAAACTGTAGGCCCCTCGATGCCTAGCCCGATACAGGTACGCTTTGCTATATCGCACTGGCACAGTTGTCGGACGCTGCCGCAAGGCCAGTGTCAGCAACAGACTCGGGATGGCGAGCATTAACAGGCCCATCAGCAACGGGATCGAGTAGTCCAGATTCATTCGTAGGCTGTCGCTTGAAACATCGTCCCGATTTACGCGCTAGAAAAAGTGGTACGTTACAGAGACGCCCACACGCTGGGGGTAGCCCAACGTAGCGGCGATGTCGCCAGTGTCATTGCGGTCGTTGTACACAACATAATCTTCATCAAATACGTTCTCTGCAAACAGGCTTAGCTCCCACTGGCCGGAGTTCCAACCAGCTTGTGCGTTAGCGGTCCAATAGCTGTCGAGGTATTCCTGCGGCGGCGCACCGAACCGTGCGAGATAGTCGTCGATATATTTCGCGTCGGCGCCGAGGTAGAAGCCCGATGGGTGCTCATAACGCCCGCCAATCACGACGTTCCACTCAGGCGACTCGGGGAATGGAAACCCGGAAAGATCGCCCAACGAGGAATCGATAAAGTCGGAGAACTCTGTTTTGACGTACCCAACAGAGACGAAACTCGAAAGCGTTTCAGTGATTTGATACTGGCCCTCCAGCTCAAAGCCGTAACTTTTGGAGCTGGCGGCGTTCACGGTAATGGTCGTGGCGAAATCCTGGGGTATCTCCTGAAACTCCACTTGCTGATCATCCCAGTCGGTATAGAAGATATTAGATGCCAGGCGCAGACGTCCATCTGCGAAGCTGCCCTTGTAAGACAGCTCATAGTTCCACGTGTATTCGGGATCGAACTTGAATTGCTCGCCAGTAGAATTTTTGACCCCGGCGCCCCCCGTTCGAAAGCCCTCCTGCACGGTAAATCCGATGACCTGATTTTGATCCAGATCGTAGGCCACACCCAACTTGGGCAAAAGCACGAACTCATCAAACGATGAGTTGTGATCCGTGGTCACCGCCCCGTTGCGTGAGAAATACAGCGTGTTGTCCTGCTCAGTATAATCGGCTCGACCCCCGGCAATCAGACGCCAGTCATCGCTAAAGCTCCACGTTACTTCGCCAAACAGCGCATAATTGTTGGCGTCGCGTGTGCCTTTGCTAATATCCAGACGGCCATAGGCATTGCGCTTGGAATGAAGATCGGTCTGATCGTCAGCGAAGTACAGGCCGGCTGTACCGCTCAGCTGGTCGCCTTCATAGTTTATCCGAAATTCCTGCGTGACAAGCTCCTGACGCTGCTTGCCTGTAGTCACCTCGGTTTCTCCAGGCGTGCCCTCATTGATCGACGGCCGATCGGTATCCGAATCCGACCAGGTGCTGAGCGATGTGAATCGGTAGTCCGAATTGACCGCATGCTTGATTTCCAGCGCCGCGTTGTAGTTTTGTGCTTCGCGCGGCTCAGCATAGACAGGATCGTTGACTTCGCCGCGATGATCGTCGTACTCAAACCCCAAAACGGGGCCGGCAATATCGCGCGGAGCCGGTGAATCCTCGGCCATGGAAAACGTCAGAAGCGCTTGGGTATCCGGCGAATTTTTTGGCAGGTAAAGCAGTTTTCCCCTCACCTGATAGTAATCATCCTTGACGTAGTCATCGTAGCGATTGAACTGTTCGTAGGTGGGGTATTTGATATCACCGAACTCGCTGGTTTCGTACTCAGCGGCAATACGAAAAGCGAGCTGATCCTCCACCAACGGGCCACCGATTGTGAGTGCGCCGTTGGCGAGATCATCCGTGCCGTAAATACCGCGCACACTCGCCTCCCAATCGAAACCGGGATCACGCGTCTTGATATAGACTGCCCCGGCAAGAGAAGCACGACCCGACAGGGTGGACTGCGGACCGCGATACACTTCTACCTGCTCCACATCCCATACCCCTCTCGAGCCACGGCGTGCGCCGTTAACGGTCTGCTGAACCCCATCTATATACAGGCTGGCAAGGGGGTTGCCGCCGGGCGTCAACCCCTCGGAGTTAATACCGCGGATGATAAAGCCACCATCTACCCAGTCACTGTCCATCACGTTCGCTAAAATGCGGAAGGTCTCGCGAAAACTGCGCAAGTCCATGTCCTCAATATCTTCGCGCGACACAATCCCGATACTGCTCAGGCTGTCTTCCAGCGCGCTGGATGTGCGGCTACCGTAGACGGTGATTTGCTCAATCTCCAAATTCTGCGGCGATTCCTGCGCAACACTCGCCTGCGCGATAACAGCGCTCAGCACCATCGCCGGCGCGATATGGATGGGCTTGCTCAGGCGAGCTTTGTTCAAATTATTGCGCAATTTTCGGGTGGGCGACGAGCCGCGTAAGGCATACATACATTAGTCCATGTCGTGGGGCCGGACAGCCCGGCGTGCGAAGCAGGCATAGTAATCACTAAGAATAATAATGTAAATGCAAACCATTCGCATTTATAGCGTGGCTGCTGATGTACGAACAAATTGAAGGGGTCGGCGCTGTATTCAGAGTCGCTGCGGCGCTCAGGCCTGAAGAGCGAGTATCTTAGCCCTCTGAGCGATCAGGCCTGCTCCCCTGAGGGACGGATCGCAGCCGCGATAAACAATCGAGCATTGTTCACGGCGAGCAACACCGATCATGTCCCGCTTGCTCAGAGGGCTGAGATATTCGCCGCGGGACATGATCGGTGTTGCTCGCCTGGTGTTACGCGAGAGTCTGCCTAGAAGAGCGCCTTGATGCGCTTTATGACTACGCTGATGTCATCTGGCAGTTCTGCTACGGGTTGTTCGAAGGGCTGGCCCGACCAGACGGCGAGGCCTTTTTCCACCAACAGGCGGTGGAACGCGCGAAAATCCCGCGTGGCGCAGAGCACCTTGAATACATCGATGTAGAATACACCGCGGGCGAGGCGGTGACGCCAGCGGTCCCACCGCGTGTCCTGTCGGGGGTTGAACAGCCAGTGTGCCAGCGAGCGTCGGCGCTGGTCGATACTGCCCAGCCAACCGCCGGGCAGCGGGAAGATTGCCAGCGGCTTGTGCAGGTAGATCACCTCCACCATCATCGACACGCTGTCGGCGGTGACGATGAAACCGTCGGCGGTCCCGAGCAGGGCGCGGTAGGGGTTATCACTGGACTCCGCAGACCACTCGTAGAATACGGCCTCCGGCGGCAATTCCTGCCGCAGCACCTCAACCACTTCTGGTGTCGTGCGCCGGCTGGTGGTGACATAGGGCGTGCCGCCCAGGTCATCGACGATCCAGCGCGCGGTCGCCACCAGATCGTCAGCCACCTGGCGGTTCATAATAAAGGGGTTGGTCTCACCGCCGATCAGCATCGCAATCAGCGGCTTGCGCAGCGGGGACAGACGCGCCTGCCACGCCTGTGCCTCACTGGCGACATCGTCGGCGGCAACCCGCATCAGCGGCAGCGTGGTCGGCACAAAGTTGTGCATCGGCGGCATCTGGTTTTCGGCGCTGGCAATCACCAGGGAAAAATCGAGCATATGGCCAGACGGTTTGCCAACCAGCACTATTTTGGTCTTGTTGCCCGACTGCTGGCGTATCCACAGCGCCACCATGGAGGGACGTCGCCCCACGGTGAGGATCAAATCCGGCCATGGGGCTTCCAGGGGATCGCTGCGGCTGTGGTCGAGATGATCCAGGGAGGGCCTGTAACGCGGCTTGCCCAGTACAAACTCGGGCCGCATGTGCACGTATTTGTGCTCTACCGGCCACGGCAGCGCGTCGACGATGGTCTCGACCTGGCCGTTATCGCCCCGCTTGTCACTGAGAATCACCCAGGTACGAGGTGTCACGTTCAGGCGTCCGCGCTGTCCTGGCAGTAGCCCAGTTGCGGCAGGATATTGGCGCGCACCAGCGCCTCGAGTTCGGCCACCTGCTCGGCATTGAAATCGTCGCGATAGCCGCCGACTTTGCCGCGCCGGACCTTGAAGGTGCTGGGGTCGTTGGGGTTAACCAGTTTCATCCCGCCCTGGCTAAAGGTGCCGCTGGTTTCCAGCTTCTGCAGGTTGTCGAACGAGCCCCACTCCACGGCGGCGCGCACTTCCTCCTCGCTGAAATCCTCGCCCATCAACTGGGTGATCTTGTGCAGCGTCGGTACCGGCTCAGAGCGCAAGTCCTCGTAGCGCGCCAGCATACCGTGCTCCAGTTCGGCCACGTTGCGCGCCCAGGTGTTCTGGTACTCAATCAGGCTCGGCAGCCCGATATCGGAATGGCGCACGAACTCCCACATCTGCACGGTGTGCCGGTCGATGGGGTGCTCTATGAAATGGTTGATCAACTCCTGCTTGGCTCGCGACTGCCGCTTGGTGAACTGGTGATACCAGGACACCGCGATATCGATCGGGTTGCGCGCCAGGAAGAGTACGGGCTTGTGCCGCAGCGGGTTGTCCGGGGCGCCACAGGCCAACAGTTTGCCAACCTCGCCCTCGTAACTGTAATAGCCATTGGTGGCCGCCAGCCGGGGAATTTGCGGAATCTTGCGGGCGAACTCGTCGGTATTGATGAGTTTCGATTCGGGCAGGTTGTAGCGCAGCTGGTACAGGCGCGAGATCATCACCTTCAGCCAGGTATTACCGCTCTTGGGATGACCGATAATGAGGAAATTGGCACGGTGCGCTTTCTCCAGCTCCAGGCGCGCCAGGTGCTTGCGGCGCAGTGCAACCCGGGTCGTGGCCGGGAGCGGTTGCGTCGGGATGAGAATCAGCGCTTTCTTGACGCCATCACTCAGGTTCAACATGTATTCAAATACTCAATGAAAGGCTGCGGCTACATGCGCAAAGCGTGCAATTATGCGCGATGCGGGTCAAAATGACCAGACGACAGGCGCTTCATGTACAATGGCGCCAGTCTCGACAGGAACACTACCGCTTGATCATCGACCGCCATATCAGCTGGGAAATACTGCGCCCCTTCACTACCGGACTCGGCCTTCTGGTGCTGGTTTTTATCGGCTTTTCGGCCGCCAGCCAGCTATCGCTGGCCGCAGAGGGCAAGCTGGATATGCTGACCGCGTTCAAGCTTGTCGGTCTCAACACGCTTATCACCCTGGAGATTCTGCTGCCCTCGGCGTTCTTCTTTTCGGTACTGTCCGCCATAGGCCGCCTGTACCGCGACTCTGAAATGCGCGCGTTCTACGCCGCCGGCGTGAGTCGAGCACGCATTCTGGAAGCAGTGTTCAAACTGGCTTTGCTGGTGGCGCTTTTCACTGGCCTGATTTCAGTCCTGGGGCGGCCGTGGGCGTTTCGCACCAGTTACGCACTGGAATCGCAGTCGGCAGCACAGTTTGACCTGAAGAAGATGACCGCCAACGAATTCGTCAATATGGGGGGCAGCGACTACACGTTTATCGCCAGCGGCGTCGATATCGAGACCGGCTTGCACAGCGGCGTGTTCCTGCAAAAGAACTATGACAAACAGGCGCGCACCGAAATCATTATCGCAGAGAGCGCCGCGATGCCCACACTCAATCCCAACCAGGCCTCACAGGCCACATTCTACAACGGCTATAACTACCTGCTGGACAAGCGGGATCGCCGCGACCTGTCCCTGAAATTCAAGGAGCTGGTGGTGCACCTGCCCAATGAGGAAGCCGAGGAGAAATACCGGCGCAAGGCGGAGACCACGCTGAACCTGTCGCAATCCTCGGATCCCAAGGACATCGCCGAGTACCAGTGGCGTATCACCACACCGCTGGCGACCATCCTGCTGGCGCTGATCGCCGTGCCGCTGGCGCGCTCTGCGCCTCGTGAATCGCGCTTTCGCAACTTCAGCATCGCGCTGCTGTCGTATATCGCCCTGTTTGCCATGGTCAGTGTGCTGCGTACCTTTATTGAGCAGGGCAAACTCGGGGCAATACCCGGCCTGTGGACAGCGTATGCACTGCAGGCGGTACTGCTGGTGATTCTGGTGACTCAACCGAGGCTGAGACGTCGATGATTCTGCAACGCTACATCGGTATCAATGTCGCCAAAGGCTGGTTTCTCGTGTTTCTGGTGCTGGGTGCCGTATTCGGCCTGATTGGCTTCACCCAGGAGCTCGATCACACCGAGCTGAACTACAACGCGATGGAGGTTGCCAAGTACACACTGCTTATCCTGCCCAACCAACTGGTCAGCCTCGCGCCCGTCATTGCACTGCTGGGCAGTATCGTGGCACTGGCCAATCTCGATCGCTACAACGAACTGACGATCATCAGCTGCACCGGCTTCCCCCCCAGGAAATTATTCGCGGCCCTCGCCCTGCCCACCGTGCTGCTGATGGCTGGCCTGTGGGTCTGCATGGAATACATCACGCCGCAGTTACAACAGTCGGCGGAACAGGAGCGAAAACTGCTGCGCGACGGCAATCAGGGATGGATTCCCGGCGGCGGCGTCTGGTCAACCGATGGACGGCGCTACATCCATCTGGGACGGATGACCGAGGACAACGTGCCGGGCAATATCAGCCTGTTTGAATTCGACGATTCCCGCCAACTGGTGCGCGCCGTGTGGGCACAGACAGCGGAAGTCACCAAGGACAGGCACTGGCTGTTCCAGAAAGTGAGAGAGAAAGCCCTGGTGAATGGCGAATTCCGTACCAAGGGCTACAAGGAACTGGAGATTGCCAACCTGTGGTCGAGTGACGAACTGCCCACGCTGACCCTTAAAAGTGACAGTATGAATTTGTCGGTGCTGTACTCGTACAGCCAGTATCTGGCCAGCAACGGGCAGCCCACGGACAAATACCTCAACGCCTTCTGGCAGCGACTGCTGATGCCGCTGACTGTGTTCGCGATGGTGCTACTGGCCACATCCATCAGCGCCGGGGCCACAGCCGGTCGCGATCGCAGCTTTGGTATCAAGATCGGGATCGGCGCGGTGCTGGGGATACTTTTTTATCTGGGCACCCAGATCATCTTTTCGCTGGGACAACTGTTGCAGTGGAACATACAGTTGGTAGCACTGCTACCGACCCTGGTTATCCTCGCATCCGCGCTGCTACTGCTGCGCCGCATGCGCTGGTGAGCCGGGGTGATTAGGGGGAACGTATGATGACTGACGCAGCCCTACACGCACGCGCACAGGGAGACGCCACCCGATGCGATTGATGCTCGACTTTTTCCGCGCCTATCGCTGGCAAACTGTACTGATGATGCTGGCCCTGCTGTTGTCTGGCATCGCAGAGGGCATCGGCGTGTCGGCACTGCTGCCGCTGTTGAATATCGCACTGGGGCCGGAGGCCACCAGTGCAATCCCCGGCGCAGGTATCGAGGGCCAAAGTGAGTTTGAAAAGACCATCCTGAGCGCTCTGGATTTCGTGGGTATCACTCCTACACTAGGCAGTATGCTGGCAATCCTCCTTGGCGGGGTTGCCTTCAAATCCATATTCCTGTTGCTCGCACAGCGACAGGTAGGCTATACAGCCGCCCAGGTCAGTACCGACCTGCGGCTGAAATTACTGCGCGCGGTGTTACGCAGCAAGTGGGAGTATTTTTTACACCAGCCTGTCGGCAGGCTGACCAATGCCATGGCGTCCGAGGCACAGCGCTCTGCGACGGCGTTTGTCAACGGCACTACCGCCCTGACCTTTCTTATTCCGGGGATCATCTACGCCGGTGTCGCCTTTGCACTGTCCTGGCGCGCCTCGCTGGTGGCTATCGTAGCGGGCACCGTGGTCATCGGTCTGTCCCATTTCCTGGTCAACATCACTCGCAGAGCAGCCACCAAGCAGACCCGCCTGATGACATCACTGATGGCGAACCTCACTGACACCCTGCAATCAGTGAAACCGCTGAAGGCAATGTCACGCGAATACCTGGCGGACCAGGTGTTGGCACACGATACCAACCTGCTGAACAAGTCGCAGCGGCGGCAGGTACTGAGCGCGGCGCTGCTCAATTCGGGCCAGGAACTCATGTTCACGGCATTTATCTGCCTCGGCATCTATGTGGCAATGGAAAAATTCGACATGGCCCTGCCCACAGTGATGGTGCTGGTAGTCGCACTGGGCAGGGCTTTTAGCTACTTTGGCAAAGTGCAAAAGCAGTATCAGAAACTGGCTGAGGGTGAGAGCGCCTACTGGTCACTGACCGATGCGATCAAGGCCGCTGGAGCCGCCCAGGAAGACCTGCAAGGCGGTATTGCTCCGCGCTTCGAACAGGCCCTCACGCTGGACAATGTGTACTTTAACTACGACCAACACCCCGTCTTCCAGGGCCTGTCGCTGCAGATTGAAGCCGGCTCGTTGACGACGCTGGTAGGCCCTTCGGGGTCGGGGAAAACCACCATCATCGATCTGGCGATTGGCCTGCTGCGGCCGCAGAGCGGGCGGGTGTTGCTGGACGGCGTACCGCTGCAGGACATCGACATAGAGCAGTGGCGAAAAATGATTGGCTACGTGCCCCAGGACACCATCCTGCTGCACGACAGCGTTCTCCACAATGTCACGCTGGGTGAGCCCTCGCTGACGGCGGCTGATGTCGAGCGCGCGCTGCGCGCAGCCGGTGCGTGGAATTTCGTCACCCGGCTGCCACAGGGGCTGGACACCATTGTCGGTGAGCGCGGCGGGAAGCTTTCGGGTGGCCAGCGGCAGCGGATCGTTATCGCCCGGGCTCTGATAAACCAGCCCCGACTGCTGATTCTCGATGAGGCCACCAGCGCACTGGACAAGGATACAGAAGAAGCGGTGCGCCAGGCCCTGGATGCGCTCAAGGGCCAGCTGACCATTCTGGCGATATCACACAATCAAGCCATGGTGTCCGGCGCCGACACTGTGTACCGGATGACCGGCGGTAACGCCGTGCGACTGGATACGGGCAGCGACAGCGGCTCAGGTCTCGCCAAGTAGCTTACGCACGGCAGCGACCGCGCGGTGTAAATCCGTTTCCGCCGGCACCATCGCCGTCACCAATACCTCCTCTATCCAGGAGGCGTAACCGGTCTCGCGCAGGCGGCGGTGTACCAGTGTGATATCCCGACTCAGCGGTTGCCAGAACCAGCGCAGCAACAGCGCGTACAGCATTCCCCCAACACGGAAATCGCGAACGGATTCATCGTAGATGGCACGCATTCCGCCCAGATCAAACATCGTGACCGGCTTGCCCGTGGCGCAGGCCTCCGACAGCATGGCAATGCTGTCGCCGGTGACGATCAGGCGATCGGCCCATGCCAGGATGCCCATGTAGGGGTTTTCCGACTGTGCAGGCGCCCACTGGTAGAAATAATTCGGTGCCGTAATCGCAGCCTGCAGCGCCTCAACCGCGGCGGGACGCGTGCGCGAACTGGTGGATACCAGCAGCGAGCCGCCCGTGGCCCGCGCCAGTTGTGAGGCATCACGCCCGAGCCGCGCGGCGGCCTTCACGCCCAGCGTGAAAGGGCCGCTATCTCCACCCACCATCACCGCAAAACGCGGCCTGGGCATTTCGGCGAACGTGGACTCCCACTCTTTACGCGCCTGCGCCAGGCGCTCCTCGGTGACGCTGTGCAGCGTCAACATATTGTTGAGCACATTGGGATGCGGCGGCACCCGGTACTGCGGCGTGGTGATCACCAGGTCGAAGGTGTCCAGCGGCGCCCAGGGGCGCCCGACGTGCACGTAGCGGGTGTGCCCGCCCGATTGCTCGCGAATCCAACGGCACACCGGCTCATTGCGCACGCCACAGCTAATCACCAGGTCCGGCCAGGGCGGCTGCAGCAGCGCGGCCGACTCCGCGGTAATACCACGCAGTGTCGACTGCCCCAGAACATGGGGTAAAAATACGTGGCTGCGATAGCTCAGCACCTTGGTTTCACAGGGCCAGCCCAGCGCGTCCACCAGTGCGCGCACCTGCCCTCGCTCGCCTGCGCGGTAGGCGTCGATCAACCAAACTACTGGCATTAGCTATCTTCCGTGGGTATAGTTCAAACCTTTGAAATCTAGCGACTTACCTTGAGCGACGCAAGGGCGGCTTTAAAATGACCGACTATCAGGAATACCTGAATTTCCTCTATACCGCCCTGGAATTCCAGAACAAAAAGCAATTGGTGTTGTCAGAGGACACCGCACTGGTGGCCGATATCGGGCTCAGTTCGCTGGAGGTGATGGAGTTCATTGAGAAAATCGAGGACCACTTCGATATTTCCATTCCCCTGAATATTCTTCCGGACGTGAATACTATCGGCGATCTGGCAAGGAAGGTCCGCGAACTCAACCTCTGAAAGTCACCCCGATCATCAAGAGGTAGACGACCCCATGCTATTCGACAAATTCCAGACCATGGCCAATTTCCAGGCCGAACTCGCCGAGCGCCACGTAAAGCCGTTTGGCGCTGTGACCGAGAAGATTATCTCTGCTACCGAAGGCGTGGTAGAGGGGCGCAACGTGATTCTGGCGGGCACCAACAACTACCTCGGCCTGTCGTTTGATCCGCGCTGTATCAGGGCCTCCCAGGACGCTGCGGCGCAGTGGGGAACCGGCACTACTGGCTCCCGGCTCGCCAATGGCTCTTTCACCGAGCACCAGGCACTGGAAACGGAAATTGCGCAGTTCTACGGCGTCGATCACGCCATCGTATTCTCCACCGGATACGCGGCCACCATGGGCATGTGCTCCACGCTGGCGGGTCCCGGCGACACCATCCTGCTGGATGCCGACAGCCACGCCAGTATTTACTCCGGGGTCAAACTGAGCGGAGCGGACATCATCCGCTTCAAGCACAACGACCCGGAGGATCTCGCCAAGCGACTGCGTCGCCTCGGCGATCGCGCCAACCAGGCCCTGATTATCGCGGAGGGTATTTACTCCATGCTGGGCGACGTCGCACCGCTGCAGGAAATCGCCGCTGTAAAACGCGAGTACGGCGGCTACCTGTTCCTGGATGAGGCACACTCCATGGGCGCGCTCGGCGACACCGGCCGCGGCGCTGCCCAGGCCGCCGGCGTCGAGGCCGACGTCGATTTCTTTGCCGGCACATTCAGCAAAAGCCTCGGGGCTATCGGCGGTTTCTGCGTCAGCCGCCACCCGGAGCTGGAAGCGATCCGCTACTGTATCAATGCCTACATTTTCACCGCCTCGTCCGCGCCTTCCGTCATTGCGTCAACCCGCGCAGCACTGCGGATCATTTCAGAGGAGCCGCAACTGCGACAGCGGCTGTGGGACAACGCCAATCGCCTGTACGACGGGCTCAAAGCACTGGGCTTGCCGGTGGGCCCCACTGCAAGCCCGGTGGTGGCGGTTGAAATGGAGGATCGCTCTGCGACCATCGATTGCTGGAAAGCGCTGATGCAGTCGGGGGTCTACGTCAACCTGGTCATTCCACCGGCCTCACCATCCACCAATTTCCTGCTGCGCAACAGTGTCAGTGCCGCCCATAGCAGCGAGCAGATCGATACAATTATCGCCGCCTATGCCGGGCTCATCTCAGCCGGCCTCATTACCCCAACCAACAAAGGCCATTAATGGAAAAAATTATCATCACCGGCAGTGGTCCATTGCACGGTGAGGTTCGAGTGGCGGGGGCCAAGAATGCCGCGCTGCCTATCGTCGCAGCATCATTGCTGAGCGCCGAACCGCTGCATATCGGCAACATACCGGCAGTGCGCGATATCAGTACTGTACTGCACCTGATGGACTTGCTGGGCGCGCAATCCGAGCGCAGCGGTACCGATCTGGTGATCGATACCAGCAAGGTGCACTCCGTGCATGCGCCGTATGAACTGGTTAAAACCATCCGCGCCTCGATCCTGCTACTGGGACCGCTACTGGCCCGCTTCGGTGAGGCCGATGTGTCGCTGCCGGGCGGCTGTGCTATCGGCTCCAGACCAGTCAATGAGCACATCGCGGGGCTGGAAGCGCTGGGCGCCGACATTCACATTGAGGCGGGTTACATCAAGGCCAAAGCGAGCCGCCTGCGCGGCGCGCATTTCGCGTTTGATGTCCCCTCGGTCACCGCCACCGAGAACCTGTTGATGGCCGCCTCCCTCGCGGACGGCGTGACCACAATGGAAAACTGCGCACTGGAGCCGGAGATCGGCGACCTCGCGCAACTGCTGATCGCGATGGGCGCCAGGATCACCGGCGCCGGCACCGGCACTATCGTGGTAGAAGGCGTGCCCGCTTTGCATGGCGCGCGGCACAATGTCCCGCCGGACCGGATTGAAACCGGCACTTTCCTGGCAGCCGCCGCCGCAACACGCGGCAGCGTTCGAGTGCTGGATACCAACCCCGACTTCCTGCACCACGTACTGGGCAAGCTGGAACAGGCGGGTTGCCGACTGGCGTTGGGCCCGGACTGGATTCAACTCGACACCGACGGCAAGCGCTGCAAGGCCGTCAATATCCACACCGCACCCTACCCTGCATTCCCCACCGATATGCAGGCCCAGTTCATGGCGCTTAACGCCGTGTCGGAGGGCTCTGCCACCGTGGTGGAAAACATTTTCGAGAACCGCTTCATGCATGTTGCGGAGTTGCAGCGTATGGGGGCAGATATTGAACTGCAAGGTCATACCGCGATTGTCCGCGGTAGTGAGCGCTTACAAGGCGCCCCCGTGATGGCCACCGACCTGCGCGCTTCGGCCTCGCTGATCATTGCCGCGCTCTGCGCCGACGGCGACACCACCATCGACCGTGTGTATCACCTCGATCGCGGCTACGCCAATATCGATGTCAAACTTGCAGAACTGGGCGCGATCATCCGGCGCGTGTAACTGCCCAGTTCGGTGGCAGCGCCGAGCGATGCTACAATCGACACCGACCGGGACATCCAAACCATGCCACAGCGTTTTGCCCAACTATCCGACCCCCACCTCAGCTCACTGGCCAATGTGCGAGCGCGTGATCTGTGGAGCAAACGGGCACTGGGCTACTTGTCCTGGCATCGCAAACGCCGTTTCGAGCACCGCAGGGAAGTACTCGACGCCCTGCAACGCGACCTCGCCGGAATAGAACTCGATCAACTGCTGGTCACCGGCGACCTCACGCATATCGGGCTGCCCGAGGAGTTCAGGCAGGCCAGTGACTGGCTGCACGCGTTGGGCGACCCCGCCCAGATCGCCCTCGTGCCCGGCAATCACGATGCCTGTGTCGCGGCCCCGTGGCAGTCTACCTTTGCGCTGTGGCAGGACTACATGGCCTCGGATCGCGACCGCGACACCCCGGTTCGGACACCGGTCTTTCCCAGCCTCAGGGTGCGTGGAAACATCGCCTTCATCGGGCTGTCCACGGCCTGCCCCAAACCGCCCCTGATGGCCACAGGCACCCTCGGCAAGGACCAGTTGAACCAGCTACCCGACCTGTTGCAACACGCGGCGCGTGAGCGGCTATTTCGGGTTGTCTATCTGCACCACTGCCCGGTGACCGGGCAGGAGAAGTGGCGCAAACGCCTCACCGATGCGCCGCAGATACAGGCGTTGCTGGAGGAATACGGTGCTGAACTGGTACTGCATGGCCACGGGCACCGCGCCCATTTCAATGAACTGCACAGTCGCGTCGGCGCGGTGCCAGTAATCGCAGTTCCCTCAGCCTCCGCGCTAGGCTTGCACGGTGCGGATATCGCGCAGTACAACCGCTATGCGGTGGAGCGATATGATGGGGGCTGGGAATTACGCATTGACTCACGTCGCTACCAGCCCGACTCGGGCCGGTTCGTTGAAGGTGACACCAAAACGCTGCTACTGAACCGCAGCTATTAGCTGCCGGAGCAATTCGGACAAGTCGAAGGCGCAGACAAATGATCCGTTCCTCAAACCAGTACAAAGCATTCAGCGCGGGGCCAATCGATTCAGCCAACGCTGCGCGGGCAGTTCGATATAGCGATAACTTGCATTTGCCACGTAGTAGATGACCACCAGCGTAACAACCAGGTAAGACGCATTGGCAAGATATCCGCCAATCCCGAGGAGTCCCCATCCCTGTGATAACACGACAAAAACCGGGAGGTGACAGAGATAGATCGAATATGAAGCGTCACCCAGATGCTTCATGAAGACCGGTGACGATACCCCGTGATATTGAATCGACAAAAAGCCGTAGATAATAGCTGCTGCCGGTATCCCCCAAAAGTAAGCGCGATACTTCTCCATATCGCCGAAATAGGCAGATGCTAGAAAAATCGCGGTAAACGAACCGAGTATCAAAATATAACTGGCCCACTTGGCCAGTATCTTCCCGGACAAATAAAAATGAGCGATATATATGCCCATCAGAAACTCGAGAACGATCGGGTTGCTATAGAAAGTTATATCAGTAAAGTCCCAGTATTTCTGCAGTGGATGCTGGATAGCCCCAGGCAGACACGTAATGAAAAACCAACCCGTCAATAGCCAAAGGCGGTGCCGCTGGGGAAACAGCAGTGCCAGAGAAAAAACCACGTAAAAATAGAGCTCGTAGTTTAACGTCCAGCCAAGCAGCAGAACGGGAAACCCGTCGGGAATAAAGAACAGGCTAGTCAGTAACCTGGTGATTGTCGGCAATTGCAGTCCCAGGCAATAAAGGACCAGCACAGTAATGGCCGTGTAGAACCAATACAACGGCACCACACGAGCAACTCTTCGGTAAAAAAATGATCTCGCATTTTTCACGCCAGATGCGCCTTCCTGGTTGATATAGACCATGATGAACCCGGAGATCACAAAGAACAGGTCGACCCCCCAGGAACCATCAAACCCGGCAAATATCATATAATCTGGCTCAACGTAGCGCTGCCCCCCAATGGTGTGAAACACTGCGACAGCGACTGCTGCAATACCTCGGGCAAACTGAATGAGGTCCAATTTTTCTAATGTTCTCATGTAATTCTTGCTAGAGGCCAGGCAGGAAATAGACAGCCTACTCGAAATACCGTAAAGTTTTTAGCTGCGTTAAAGGATTTCAACATGTCACCACTGCAAATCACTGCGGAAAGCCTTGAGGCGCGAGATGTGCTGTCGGATAAATCCACCATGGCGCAGCGCATGGAAGCATTTCGGGATATCATGCCAGCGGCAGCCCCGCACTTGTTAGTGAACCCGGGTGATGCGGGCGCTGAGAAACACAGCGACTGTATACCCGAAGTAGGCAATGACCAACTATCAGTCGATATCCTGCGAACAGCGCTGGCTGAACACGGTGCCCTGATTGTCCGCGGTATGTTTTCAACGGCAGAAACAGACGCACTGACTCATGTCATAGACCGCGTATTCGAAACCGCCAGCGCGCCCATGAGAGTGCGCGCCGAACTCGTTTCACCTTTCTTCAGTCCGCCGCACAATCTCAAAACAATCATGCCCAACAAGCAGCAGGAACTCACTCGCCTGCGTATATTCAATGATGCCTGCGGGGGTATCATGGCGGTGGAAGCACCCAGCGTGGCCGAGGCGCTGCTGCAGTTTTACGAAGAACACGGCATAAAAGAGCTGGTTGGCGCGTACCTGGGTGAACCGCCCTGCCTCTCGGCAAAAAAATGGGTTTTGCGACGATCCAAGCTTCCTGTCGATGCGGGCGGGTGGCATCAGGATGGCGCTTTTATGGGAACCGATATCAACAGTTTGAACCTGTGGATCCCGCTTACGGAGTGTGGCGGGGAAACCGGTGCGCCCGGCATGGATGTCGTACCAAAACGCCTTTACGACATTGCCACCGCCGAAGGTGCCGCCTTTGACTGGTCAGTCAGTGATGAGCATATTCAAGGTGGAGCGTTTGAGGCGCGATCGGTGGCGCCGGTATTCCATGCGGGAGATGCTTTTTTCTTTGACCATCTGTACTTGCATCGCACCCAATCGCGAACCGATTTCACTCGAGTTCGCTACGCCATTGAAACCTGGTTCTTCGGGGAGACAACCTTTCCCAAAGACCAGGTCCCGATCCTGTGGCGCTCCCCCCCCCCAGCGCCTGCGCCTCAGCGCTGGTGGCATGCGGTGACGCCGAAATTCTTACGCGGTAGAAGCCGGATTTAGCCGCCTTTCCCCTGATCGGGCAATGATCGGGCCACCACCAGCGCTAAGCGTCCTCAGCTGCGGCCTTCTCCAGTGCGCCTTTGACGAGCATCAGGTCGGCGATGGAATCCACATCGATTGCGGCATTCGCGTAGGGCAGGATCACTGCGCGCATGCGCAGTCCCAAACGCTTGCTGAGCTTGGCGAGAGCCTCTTCCAGTGAGAGCAGGCCGAGACGATAACGAATGACCGCCCACCAGCCCAACAGACCGATTACCACGAGCGGTTTCTTGCGCTCCTGCTCGATCTTGCGCCAGAACTTGGCGGCGCGGCGGCCCTCGGGAGTGATGAAAGCAAACAGGTTGCAGCCACAAAAATCTCCATCGCTAAATCGCAGCACAGTTTTTTTGATCCCTGGATAGGCCTCTGCCACCAGCGCATAGGGCGCCAGGCCCACGGTGATGTCGACATCGTCCGCCAGGCTCTGGCGGCCAAACGCATCGACAATCTCCGGTGTCAGCAGCGGGTGATCAGCGGTGGTCAGTAGCACGGCTTCCTCGGGTGCGAGCGCCTGCATCGCCTCGTAGGCGCTGGTACTCGGACTGGCACCCGGCGCGCGCCAGCTGATCTCTCCATCGTCGATCCACTGTTGCAGGGCGGCATCGGTAGCCACCTCACTGGCCTCGGGCCCGGCCAGGCAGATCGTTTTCACCACCTTGGCCAGGCGCAGGGAATTGAGCACCCTGCGAACCATGGGCGTGCCATCAAGATCAATCATGGCCTTGCTGCCCGCTTTCGTATGGTTGATGAGTGAATCCGCCTTGGTGCGATCACCCGCCAGCACTATGGCTGTGATTCTGTGCGTTTCCGGGTCCAGGTGCATTGCTATAGTTCTTTCTGGTAGACGCGGTAGCGTTTATACGCGACGCCGCCTATGGTTTCAATAATGTTGCGCATGCCGTCGTTGTCCTCCAGTATCCAACCCATTTCCACATCCCGCACGCCCCGCGCGTGCAGGGCCTTGCGCACCGCGTCAATCACCATAAAGGCCAGCGTCGGCCCCAGCCGCGAGTGCTGGAAGCTCTGCCGGACACCCATCAACGGCACGCGGGCAGATTTTGGATGGCGGACTTTTAGCCGCCATAACAGTTTGGCCCAGCCGAACGGCAACAGGCGACCGTTGAGATCGCGGGCCGCCTCATTCAGATTTGGCAGCGCCACGATAAAGGCCACCGGCTCGCCATCGTACTCTGCAATCTGGATGTAATCATCAGGCATCAGCTTGGTGAGCGTGGACACGGTCTCGGCCCAGTCGTCCTCCGCCAGCGGCACAAAACCCCAGTTGCTCTGCCACGCATCGTTGAAGATCTCCCGCATAATGCCGGCGTCTTCCTTCAGGTGTTTGCGCCGCACCGGGCGCACTGTCACCCGATCAGATACCCGCTGCGCCAGGCGTTCCATAACTCGGGGCGCGTCGAAGTCCGGCCGCACCTGATAGGCCAGCAAGTCTTTCGCCCCGGTATACCCCTGGGCCTCAACGGCGGGCCCGTACCAGGGTCGCGCGTGGCCCATCAGCACATACGGTGGTGTCGAAAAGCCGTCCACCAGCAGGCCGACCTCCTCGTTCACATGCAGGTTGAAAGGACCGCGCACCCGTGTCATACCCTCACTGCGCAACCAGTTCTCGGCGGCACCGAACAGTGCGGCAAATACCGCCGCATCCTCAATGGCCTCCAGCATGCCGAAATAACCGGTGTCATCCGCGTGCTGTTGCAGGTGCATGGTGTCGATCTGGGCGGTGATGCGTCCCACCGGCTGGCCGCTGCGATAAGCGACCCACGCCCGCAAGCGGGCGTGTTCAAAAAAGTGATTCTTCGGGGACATCTGCTCCCGCTTCATAAAATCCAGCGGGGCGATCCAGGCCGGGTCCGACGCGTAAATCCGGTGCGGCAGTGCGAGAAACTGACGCATATGGCCTTTGTCGGTGACGACCTCCACCGAAACTGGCGCGTTGGTATCGTTATTCGCTGTCATGCCTGTGCGCTGCATCCAAAGAAGGGCGGCAAGTATACCGTTGAATGAAGCCCCTGAGAAATCAGGCGACCAGTCGTCTCACCACACCAACGCGCAGATTCGCTGAGGATCGGCTCACTCGCATCCCGCCTTTGACACACACGGGCAATGGTAGCACTGCACCTTCGGTGTATACTACGTCCTTGCTCGCCCCAACCAATGACGCCACACTCGCTTGCTTCCGCTGTTTTCGGGACGCGATAGATCATTGTAGCCGGAACTACCGCGCGCAAAACCGCGCCAGACAGCAGGGTTAAAACATCGCAGTCGCGGATGGCCAGCGAACGAGAGACGAAAAGAATGAACGACAGGTCGCCCGCAGGGACACAAGCCGCCAGGATAGCTGTGCTACTGCCCTCCCTGAAGGGCGGTGGTGCAGAGCGCTCCATGCTGAACCTGATCAAGGGCTTTCTGGCGCGGGGTCGAGCCGTCGATCTGGTGCTGTGCCAGGCAAAAGGCGCTTATCTGGGCGAGGTGCCCGCAGGAGCAAATCTGGTAGAGCTGGGGGCGAGCAGCGGCCTGCGGGCGCGCCTGATCGCAGTGCTCGGCAATCCCAGGCACTTTCTGGTACTGCTGCGCCCCCTGTTGCTGGCGAAAAAAGTCGCCCCGGAAATCGCCCGAATTGCATCTTTGCAGGACTACCTGAAAACCCGTCAACCGGACGTGGTACTGTCCGCGATCACCTACGCCAACCTCGCCGCGATATGGGCGAAACAGATGTCCGGCGCGACTGTTCCGGTGGTCGTCAGCGAACGCATTGCGCTGGCGACCTATTGCGCGGACCCCTCCAACGCCCGCAAATGGAAGTGGCGCTATCTACCGCAAATCGTGAACCGCACGTATCCGGGCGCAGACGCGGTAATCGCTGTCTCGCACCATGCGGCTGCTGAACTGGTCACGCGTATCGGCGTAGACCAGCGGCGGGTTACAACCATCTACAACCCCGTCGTCGATGACACCCTGCGCAGCGGCGCTGCGCAGCAGCTGGAGCACACATGGTTTGCCCCGGGCGCACTGCCTGTGATCCTGGCGGCGGGACGACTGACGGAACAGAAAGACTTTGCAACCCTGATTCGTGCGTTTGCCCGAGTGCGCGCGCAACGACCGGTGCGACTGGTGATACTCGGTGAGGGACGACTGCGCCCGGACCTGCTGGCATTATCCGCTGAACTGGGTGTGCA
Organism: uncultured Halioglobus sp.; assembly: GCA_963976735.1. Taxonomy (GTDB): domain Bacteria; phylum Pseudomonadota; class Gammaproteobacteria; order Pseudomonadales; family Halieaceae; genus Marimicrobium. The sequence continues at coordinate 70,504 of CAXBLZ010000005.1, read as the reverse complement.
GGAGGATGTCGACCTGCCCGGTTTTGTCGCAAACCCCTACCAGTACATGGCACGCGCGTCGCTACTCGTGCTGTCCTCACTGTACGAGGGCCTGCCGGGCGTACTGATCCAGGCGCTGGCCTGCGGCTGTCCTGTCGTCAGTACCGATTGCCCAGGCGGCTCAAAGGAGATTCTCGCTGATGGCGCCTACGGTGCACTGGTCCCGATCGGCGATGTACAGGCAATGGCAAGCGCCATGGAGGCACAACTGGACCAACCCACGGCCAGGCACACGCTGCTGCAAAGGGCAGAGGACTTTTCGGTCGACGGCGCTGTCGATAACTATCTGAAGCTGCTGGATTCAGTCGTCACTGACGCTGCAAATCGAAACTAACGGGCGGATTGGCGATGTGTGGAATTACCGGATTTATTCAGTACGGCGGAGGCGCTGCCCAGGACCTCTCGCGCCGCTGCCAGAGTATGGCCGACACCATTGTACACCGCGGCCCCGATGCCGGCGGCGTCTGGGTTGATCCGTCCTTCCCGCTGGCACTGGGACACCGGCGCCTCTCCATCATTGACCTGACCGACGCGGGCGCGCAACCGATGGCATCGGCATCCGGCCGCTATGTGCTCTCCTACAACGGCGAAGTGTACAACTTCCCCAGGCTGCGACAGGAGCCCGGCGTGTCCGACTACCCTTACCGGGGGCACTGTGACACCGAGGTGATTCTGGCCGCAGTGGAGCACCTGGGGGTGGCAGCAGCGGTCAGCAAACTGGAGGGAATGTTCGCGTTCGCGCTGTGGGACAGGCAGGAGCGCTGCCTGTGGCTGGCGCGGGACAGAGTGGGCAAGAAACCGCTCTACTACGGCTGGTGTGGCAACAGCTTCCTGTTCGGTTCGGAGTTGAAAGCCCTGCGCCAACACCCTGATTTTGACCCGGCGCTGGACCGCGATGCCCTCGGGCAATTCCTGCAGTACGGCTGGGTGTCACAACCGCGCTCCATCTACAGCAATGTGCGAAAACTGCCGCCGGGCAACCTGCTGAAAATAACACAGGAATGCGAGCCCTGGAGCGCCGCACCCACCCCGTACTGGTCGGCGGCGGAGGTGGCAGAAGCCGGTGAGCGCAATCGTTTTAGCGGCAGCTATGGTGATGCGATCAAGCAACTCGATACCGTGCTCAATCAGGCCGTAAGCGATCGCATGGTCGCCGATGTGGAACTGGGTGCACTGCTCTCCGGCGGTATTGATTCCTCGATGATCGTTGCCCTGATGCAACAGCAGTCGGATCGCCCGGTAAAAACCTTCAGCATCGGTTTCTGGGAGGAAAAATACAATGAGGCGGAGTACGCAAGTGCCGTGGCCGGCCACCTGAAAACCGAGCACCACGAAATCTATGTCACACCCGATCAGGCGCTGGACGTCGTCGCGCAATTGCCGCATATCTATGATGAGCCGTTTGCCGACTCTTCCCAGATACCAACCTACCTGGTGTGCAAGCTGGCCCGCGAACAGCTGAAAGTGGTACTCACCGGCGATGGCGGCGATGAGCAAATGGCCGGCTACCGGCGCTACCGGGAATGCCTGAAACACTGGCGCAATGTACAGCGCATTCCGGGCAGCGCCAGAAGTGTAGTGCAACCTGTCAGCAGCGCGCTGGGCAGAGGCAGTTGGCGCTTCGCAAAAGGTTACGCCAACGAGGGCAAGACCGTCCCGCGCTGGACCCGCAAGCTGGGAAAAGTGAGTCAGCGATCGTGCAACTGGGCAGCCAATTCACCGCAGGAAATCCTCGCCAATAAATTCAACAAGTGCCTGGCGGTGGATCAGTTTGTACCCGGCGCGGTAAGCCCCTCCACACCCCTGACTGATCCGTCCAGTTGGCCACACGTGCAGGACCCGCTGCTGGCGATGCTGCACTACGACTATACCGGTTACCTGCCAGACGATATCCTGGTGAAAGTCGATCGCGCCAGTATGGCGGTGGGGCTGGAAGCGCGCGCGCCGCTGCTCGATCAACGGGTACTGGAACTCGCCTGGTCACTGCCGACCGCGTATCTGTTCGACGGCAACACGGGGAAACGCGTGTTGCGGGACCTGCTGGTGCAGTATGTTCCCCGCGAGCTGATAGATCGCCCCAAACGCGGCTTCAGCGTGCCGATCAAGGAGTGGCTGGTCGGTCCGCTGCGAGATTGGGCGGAAGACCTGATATCCGAACAGGCACTGCGGGAACAGGGTATTTTTGATGTCACCAGGGTGCGCGATGCCTGGCATCAACACCTGTACGGATGGGCCAACCACTCCGAGTTGATGTGGTCGATCCTGATGTTCCAGGCCTGGTGGCGGGCACAGTAGCGCGAGCGCAATTCCACACCCCAAACGGGGTAATAATCACCACTTATACGCGGCATTAGTCAACTGGATACACCCTTTCGGCGACGCTGTCTTGACAAATGTGACAACTCAGCGACCGCTGTGAGGGGCCGGCACAAGAAAATTTTCAATAATAACTATTTACTTATATATCATACACTTAAGAGTATATATGACGTCAAAACCACCGCGCGGGCAGCGCTGCCCAACACGGGACCAAGCACTGTAATCGCCCCGAACGCCAGACATCTTTGCGCGATTGCATGTCCATTATCCGGGATTGTTCACATTGGCCGTTGGTATTATTTCCTATAAGCGCCAAAGCCCGAAATGCTAGGATTACGCCTCATCAGATAACCCTTTTTCCAGGGTCTGAGCAGAAGGGTACCCTCATGTACAAGTGCTTGTGAGAATGACCGACAAGTGGCCTGCAGACCCACGGGGGAATCATTGAACTAAGCGTCATACCTCTGATTTAAGGGGGTCAGCAAAGTCTGCTTTTTGGAAATTGGTTCACCCGGCGGAGATATCGTCGAACACGAGGAATCTACATTGCCACATGCTAACGTACATACCACGCCAACTAGCCACGCACTACCGTTCCGTCCGGCTGATTTTGCCACACTCACCGAAGCGCTTGATTATGCAGCCCAGGGCGAGACTGGCTCCAACTTCTACACGGGTCGAGGCGCTATCTACGCCAGTCTGACTTATGCCGACCTGCGCTCGGATGCCATTGCGCTGGCCCACAAGTTGCTCGGCCTGGGAATCGAGAAGGGCGACCGTGTCGCACTGGTGGCAGAAACCAACCCGGACTTCATCCGTTTCTTCTACGCCTGCCAGTACGCCGGCCTGATTCCTGTTGCATTGCCCGCGTCCGTCAAGGTCGGCGCACACTGCGCCTATGTGGCGCAGCTGCATCTGTTGCTCGAGGCCAGCGACGCCGCTATCGGCGTGGCCTCCGAGGGCTACCTGCCGTTCCTGCAGGAGGCCAGCGAAGGCCTGGATATTCGTATGGTGGAAACACCAGAAGCGTTTTATGCACTGCCCGAATCGCAGCAGCAACTGCCTGTTATCGACCCGGAAAATATCTCCTATATTCAGTACACCTCAGGCAGCACCCGCTTCCCGCGCGGTGTGGTCATCAAGCACCGTACTGCGATGGCTAACCTGCAGGGCATCATCGCACACGGCCTGCAGATGAATGAGGATGACCGTATGATGTCGTGGCTGCCGTTCTACCACGACATGGGCCTTGTCGGCTTCGTGCTGGTGCCGATGGCAGCCCAGGTCTCCATCGATTACCTGGACACCCGTGAATTCGCAATGCGCCCGCGCCAGTGGCTGGCACTGATGACACAGACCCGCGCGACCATCTCCTTCGCGCCCTCATTCGGCTACGACCTCTGTGCACGCAGGGTCAGACCGAGCGATATCGAAACGTATGACCTGAGCAACTGGCGTGTGGCCGGCATCGGTGCTGAGATGATTCGCCCGCAGACGCTCGAGCACTTTGCCGAAATGATGGAGCCGGCCGGCTTTGATCGCCGCGCGTTCCTGGCCTGCTACGGCATGGCCGAATGCACACTGGGCGTCAGCTTTTCACCGCTGTCCACCGGCTTCACGACACACTATATCGACAGCGATCACCTGTCAGATCACCACGAAGCCGTGCTGCTGGATGAGGACGACACCCAGGGCAGAGGTCGCCATTTCGTCAACTGCGGCATCCCGATGCCCAATTTTGAAGTCGAGGTCCGCGACGACAACCGCGTACTGGACGACTGGCAGAGTGGCGTAATTTACCTGCGCGGCCCCAGCGTGATGTCGGGTTACTTCAACCTGCCCGAGGAAACCAGCCACGCACTGAGCGAGGACGGCTGGCTCAACACGGGCGATATCGGCTACCTGGTGGACGGTGTACTGACCATTACCGGCCGCAAGAAGGACCTGATCATCATCCATGGTCGCAACATCTGGCCGCAGGATCTTGAGCATGTGGCAGAAACGCAGCCCGAGGTGCGCGCTGGTGATGCGGTGGCATTCTCCGCGCCCAACAGCGAGGGCGAGGAACTGTGTGTGCTGATGGTACAGTGTCGCGAGACAGACCCGATCAAACGCAATAACCTGGTTCGTCGCCTGACCGCCCTGGTGCGTATGGAGATGAGCCTGGACTGCTATGTCGAGCTGGTTCCCATTCACTCGCTGCCGCGCACTTCATCGGGCAAGTTGTCCCGCGCCAAGGCACGGCTCGACTTCATCAACAGCAACGATGTCGATATGCTTGACGCCGCCGCTGAAGAAGTGCGCCTGAGGGTGGCTTCAGCCTGATCGTCGAAGGCAGCCTCATCGCCGTTACCGGCGCTACCGGGTTTATCGGTTCCACCCTGTGCCAGTCCCTGCTGGATCGGGGTTACCGCATTCGGGCACTGGTCAGGAATCCAGCGGCAGCCACACAGCTTGCCGCCACCGGCGTAACCCTTGTTGAGGGAGACCTCGCCAACAGCACCGCGCTCGAACAACTCATCGCCGACAGCGACGCTGTGGTACACGCCGCAGGTGCCGTCCGGGGCAGGTGCCAGGCCGACTTCGATCGCGTCAATGTCGATGGCACGGCCGCTGTCATCAGGGCTATCCGGGCACAGACACACCGGCCGCGGCTGCTATTGCTGTCCTCGATCGTGGCGCGAGAGCCGAACATTTCCTGGTACGCACACAGCAAATGGCAGGGCGAGCAGTTGCTGGAACACTGTGTTGATATTGAGTACACCGTGCTGCGACCGCCCGCAGTGTACGGTCCCGGCGACAAGGAGATGCTGCCGATCTTTCGGCTGATGCAGCGCGGTATCGCCGTCGTACCCGGCTCACCAGAGGTGCGTATCTCGCTGATTTACGTATCCGATCTGGTGGAGGCCATTATCGCCTGCCTGCTGTGCCCCGCCGCTCTGCGCCAGCCGTTAAGCGTGGGCGACGGCAAGCCCAACGGCTACAATTGGCACGATATGGCTGAGATCGCCGGTCAGCACTGGTCGCGGCGGGTGCGCCTCGTGCGCGTGCCAACGTGGCTGCTCGACGCCATCGCCAACCTCAACACCCGGGTGGCCGGCATCACCGGCAATGCGCCCATGCTGACACCGCCCAAGGTCCGCGAACTGCGCCACAGCGACTGGGTTACAGACAACAACGCAATTACCGCCGCTACCGGATGGACACCTGTGGTCGGTTTGCGCGAGGGGCTGGAACAGCTCAAATTACCACCACTTTGACCGCGAATCTCGCGGCTATAGTGCGATATAATGCCCTGCTTTTCGTTGAATCCTAAATTTCAGGTGAGGCTAACCGTGGCAGAATTTATTGTCGGCAATCCATTGCGCAAATGGGCACGCGATCATCGCCTGCTCCGAGAGGCGCTGTGGCGGCTGGATTTTGTGCTGGTGTGGTCGATTACCCGCTTGGCGCGACTGCTGCCGGTCGATACAGCTTCCCGCTTCGGCGAAAAACTGGGTCGCTGGATAGGGCCAAAGCTGAAGAAGAAAACAGCGATCTATCGCGCGAACCTGGCCATCGCGTTTCCCGAGTTGAGTGAGGCGGAACTCGATGACCTGGTCACCCGTTCCTGGGGGCGCTCCGGGCGTGTGATGGCCGAGTACCCGCACCTGGCCACGATACTCTCTGAGGACGATCGCCTGCAGATTGATATTCGCGAATCCATCGAAACCTACGGGAATCCTGCCAGGCCTTGCGTTATCGTGACCGCCCACCAGAGCAACTGGGAAGTGGTGTGCTCGGCGATGGCGAAATTGAATATTCCCAATGCCAGCCTGTACTCGCCGCCCACCAATCCGCTACTGGACCGTATGTTGCTGGAGTCCCGCGAAGCGCTCAACTGTGAACTGTTGCCGGCAGAAAACAGCACCCGCCTGCTGATGCGCGCACTCAAACAGGGGCGAACTGCCGCCATGGTGATGGATCGCCGGGTGGATGAAGGCAAGCCCGTGCAGTTTTTTGGGTTCGACAAGCCCTCGACCATCATGCCCGCCAAGCTGGCACTGAAGTTCAACTGCGACCTCGTCCCCGTGCAGGTGGAGCGGTTGCAGGATGCCCATTACCGGGTCACCTTTCACGCCCCCATCCGCCCCCGCAATACCAGTGCGGATGAGACTGACCAAGCCATCGATATGATCCAACAGGTCCACCTGCAGTTCGAGGACTGGATACGCCAGCAACCGGAAGACTGGTTCTGCTCGAAACGCATATGGCCAAAACGTAAACTACCCAAGACGGAGGAGCGCGGCCCAGATGCCGACACGGATTCCTATGCAGCCTGAAGAACAACATCAATCCATACGCCTGTTCGAGAACGACTTTCTCGAACGCCTGTCCCATGTTCACCCCATCACGCCACTGCTGATGTGGGGGCCCATTGCGGCCTGGTTGATCTGGCGCAGCTTCGCCGTGTACAACCTGGCGCTGCTACCGGTGCTGGCGATCGGTGTCGCCGGCATTATCACCTGGACTCTCACCGAGTACTGCCTGCACCGCTATCTGTTCCACTTTCCCGCCACCAGCAAAGTGGGCAAGTGGCTGGTGTTCCTGTTCCACGGCAACCATCACGATGATCCGAAGGACAAGACCCGCCTGGTGATGCCCCCCGCTGGCGCGATTCCCATTATGCTGGTGCTGTACCTGCTGTTCGGCCTGTTTATCCCGCAGCCGTGGATTCAGCCGTTTTGCGCGTTTTTTATCATCGGCTACCTGATCTACGACTACATCCATTACTCGACCCATCACTTCCCGATGCGCAACCCGGTGGCAAAATTTCTCAAGCACTATCACCTGAAGCACCACTACGCTAAAGAGGGTGGCCGCTACGGAGTCAGCTCCCCGCTCTGGGACCGTATATTCGGCTCCGACCCGGGCCAGGGTTGAGTCGACCAGAGTGCCCGAGTTTTACCTGATTCCCAAGCGCCTGGCTCGCAAGGCGCCGATACTGGTCACTATCACACAGCGGGCAGAAGCGGCTCTGTTCCGTTTTGTTTTCTGGCTGATGCGCAAGCTGAGTATCGACCACGCCATGCGGTTGTCAGCGACGGCTTTTGGGCTTGTCGGCTCGGTGTCAGATAAAGCGGCAAAGGCCCGGGACAACCTGGCAATCGCGTTTCCCGACGAATCCCCGCAGTGGCGAGACCAGACAACCCGGGAGATTTTTCGCCACCTCGGGTACTCCGCCGCCGAGTTGCTGAAATTGCAGCAGATCTGGGAAGAGCGAGACCAGCGCATCGAATTCGTGCTCGAGCCCGAGGCCCTCAAACATATGCAGAGCAAGCGCGCTACCGTGTTCATGACGGCCCACGTGGGCGCCTGGCAAGTCGCGGCACTGGTGACACGGCAGTTCGGTTTCGACATAAACACCATCTACGCACCGGAGTCCAATCCGGTCATGCAGGAACTGATGCTGGAGTTGCGCCAGTCGTTTGGAGAAAAGCTGATTGCCGCCGACGCCGGGCCCCGGCCGCTGATCAAGGCGCTGAACGCAGGCGAAAGTATCATCATGGCGATCGATACGCGGCCCGATACCGGCAAACTGATTCCCTTTTTTGGCGTGGATGCGCTGACCAATACCAGCGCGGTAGGGCTGGCGCTGCGCACCGGGGCCGCAATCGTCGTGTCGCGCGCCGAGCGCCTCCCGGGGGGGCGTTACCGGATAACCGTTTACGACCCACTGGTCAGCCCGATTCCAGATGCACCGATCAAGGAACAGGCTGTGGCGATCACGGAAATGGTGCACCACCACTTCGAAGCGTGGATCAGGGAGTACCCCGAGCAGTGGGTCTGCCTGAAACGGCGCTGGCCGAAGGCGCACAAACTCTAGCCTCTATGCAAACGGAGCAACCTATTCCTGAGCCTACACACAGCTCACTAGCCATCTGTATCTGCACGTTTATGCGTCCCGACGGCTTGCAACGCCTGCTGGCAGGGCTCGACGGCCAGACCTTTACCGTCACACCACAGCCCCGCGTGCAACTCATTGTGGTCGACAATTCGCCCACCGGCTCGGCCGCTGCAACCTGTGCAGCGCAGACAACGCGCTGGCCCCTGCAATACCTGCACGAACCGCGGCCCGGCATATCCTACGCCCGCAACACGGCGCTGGCCGCTGTGGCACCGGACACAGATTTTATCGCCATGATCGATGACGACGAGGTGCCGGCACCCGATTGGCTGGACCAGTTACTGGATGCCCAGACCCGCAGCGGCGCTGACATCATCGTCGGGCCCACCACGCCCGTCTTTCCGCCCCAGACACCGGACTGGATAAAAGCCAGTGGCTTTTTCATAAAACCTGAAAACGGGGCGAGCCTGTGCGACCTGGACCCGGACCCTCCGGCTGCGACCTGCAATGTGCTGGTGCGAGCCGATTTGCTCGGCCCATCAGGCCTGTCATTTGAGCCGGCCCTGGCGCTCAGTGGCGGCGAGGACAAACTGCTGTTTCAGTCGCTGAAACAGTGCGGCTATCGGTTCGCCTGGGCCAATGCGGCACAGGTCAGCGAGTGGATTCCGGCCGAACGCGCCAACTTGTCCTATATGTGGCGAGAGTCCTATCGCCGAGGCTGCGTGAAGTACTTTGTGAAACGGCGCCTGAAATCCCGCTCCAACCTCGACGCGCTGCGTATCGCCCTGCGCCTGACGCTGAAATCCGCAGGGCGTATCGCCTGGTACCTGCTGCGTATGCTCGCCAGCGCCGGCCGCAAAAGCAGCGCTTGGGTACCTCACGCACTGCGTATTGCGGACAACCTGGGCACCATTGCGGGCGTGCTACAGATACCCAACCGACACTATCGCCACAAGGATGCTGCGTGCTGAACCTGTCTTTTCCGGATCGCGATCGTCGCTGGAGTCTGGCGAATGTCGTTTTCGCAACCTATACGCTGTTCCTCGCGGGTTTTTACTTCGTCCCTAACGCTGTGGACAACTACAAGTTTTATATTGCCGCCGTATTCCTGCCCGGTCTGTTCCTGCTGCCGCAAACATTAAAACTGTGCATGAGAAGCCGCATCTGGCTGAGCCTGCTGGCCTATCTGGCCTACATGTTGTCGAGCTCGCTGTGGAGCACTGACTTTTCCGTCGCTACGCTGTGGCGCGATGCCCGGTACACTGCGTATATACTCGTTTTTATTCTGCTGACGGTGTACTGGTTTGAACGCAATCGACAATTGCCGGATGCGATCATGGAGGCGGTCACCCTGGTGGCTATCCTCGCCGCGGCCGTTTCCATCGTCACCTTTGAGGATCTGATGCTGCTGCCGGCGTTGACGGACAATCGCCTGATTGGCCTGGGCATTACCGACAACCCGAACCCGAGCGCTTTCATTTACGGTTTTTTTGGCGTTATCGCACTGGATTACGCGCGACGGCACTGGGGTGAAAAGCTGGCTTATGTCCACGCTGCGGGACTGATGATAATCGTGTTTTTTGTGATCCTGACCCAGAGCAATACCGGCCTGCTGGCGATGGCCTCGGCCTGCGCACTGCTGTTTCTTCTCGACCGTCGCCGGGCGCCACCGGCACTGGTTATCGGGCTTGCCATTGGTGTGGCTGCCAGTCTCTACCTGGTCTGGTCTCTGGGTTTGTTGAACGCGGCGACCGATCTCGGTTTTGTAGCAAGGTTTCCGATCTGGGAGCGCATACTGGAGCAGTGGCAAGCCGCTCCTATTTTTGGGTATGGCTTCCAACCAGAGATTGTTTTACTGCCAGACGGCAAGCCGAGCATCCTGAACTACGCCCACAGCAGTTTTCTCGCAACCCTGCGCGACGGCGGCATGGTTGGACTGCTGCTGTTACTCGCGGTCTACGGGCTGGCGCTGCAAACCGCTTTCAAAATGGTATTCACCGTGCGTCGCGCGCGCTATCTGTGCCTGTTCGCGCTTGGCGTGATCTGCGTGCTCGTCGACACCGATCAGATGATCACCCGGCCCAGGGAACTGTGGATCATTCTGTGGCTACCATTGGCCTGCCTGGTGGCGTACGAGCTGGACTTGACCGACGATGACAGGTCCGGCTCGCCGGGCAGGCAGGCGGGGCTCTCGCCAAAAAATATCCGGTGATATCCCTCCACCGCACGCTCCAGTGAGAATTCTCGTCCACGCTGGCGCAGCATGTCTGAATCCGGTTCAGACGCCAGGCTATCCAGAATTGCCTCCGACAACCGCGCCACATCATTGACCGGCACCAATTTGCCATACCGCCCGTTTTCCAGAATCTCGGAAGGTCCGCTGGGGCAGTCGGTACTCACCACCGGACACCCTTCCAACAGCGCTTCCACCAGCACATTGCCAAACCCCTCAAAGTTGGACGACAGCACAAATACCCGCGCCGCCCGCAGGAAGGTATGGGGATCGCGCTGATAACCGGGCAGGGCGATATCCTCTCCAACGCCCAGTTCTGTGGCCAGGTTCTGCAATTCCTGACGATGGGCCATCTGTTCAGCGGAGGACTTGTCGCCCCCGAGAATAACCAGCCGCGCATCGACGCGCCGGCGCACGGCGGCAAACGCTCGTATCAGCAGGGGAAAGTTTTTTTGCTCGACCAGGCGCCCCATACCGAGGACGACCGGTGGAGAACCAGGCCGAAACCATGGGTGAGTGAAAACGCCGCTGGGCTCACCGGCCAGTTCGGCCTCGGCGACAGGGTTGTAGACCACATGCACGCGATCCGGATCCAGGCCCAAGAGACTGATTGCATCCTCAGCCACACCGCGAGAAGCGGCGATAACACCGTCGGCCCTGGCGAAACTGTAGCGGAACATCGGCACCATGCTGTACGCCTGTCCCTTGCCGCTTTTTCGGCTCTGCTCGCTGCGAATAGACAGCGCGATATGGACGCCCACAAATACGCGGGTCGGCACATCCAGGCCGGATGCCGCCAAAATAGCACTGATACTCGATTTGCCCAGCGCAGAGGAAATCACCGCGGGGCGAGTGGTTTCGAGGTAATCACTGATATCGCGAATGTAGCGGAAACTGCGTGGGATTTTCCGGGCCGATGCCAGCCAGAACAGAATTCCGCGCAGGCCACGCCAGCCAGCTCGCCGGATAGCGGCGCCCAGGCCGGCCAATTTGCCCACGGGTTGCAATACCACCAGATTGACGCCGGGCGGCACGCTACCGCACAGCTCACCCTGCAGTTCGCACACCAGCAGATCAACCTCATATCCAAGCGATGCAAACCCCGAGGCCATGGACAAAACAACCCGTTCGGCACCACCGCCATTGAGGTTATCCAGCAAGAATGCAACCCGTTGCGGACTGGCCTGCTGCGGCCCAACCTGTTTTGCCTGAAGCGACATCAGATGAATCCCGTATTATGATCCACTGCGGATGGGGCAATCGCTCTAATACGCACTGGTGAGTGCAAGCCATTATATGTCAGCTGAATCGCCTGTCCAGTTTGGCCATCGCCAGGTAGATTTTGCCTGCCTGTCTGCGCACCGATACAGTTTTCCGGGCTCCCGCATTCAGATAGAATGCGCGAACTTCGCACTCAACCCGTCCTACACAGCAGGGGGAACGTCCTATCTCGTCAATCCAATACAAGCGCACGAGACTGTGGCTGACGTCCCCCCATTTTTATCCCACCTACGGCGGCGCCCAGAACCGCTATCGCAGCTATATCCCGGGCTTGCTGGATCGCGGGCTGGATGTACGTGTGATGACGGGGACGCCGCAGATTCAGGAGCGCAGCGAGGCTGACACGGACAAAAGCTGGTACCAGGCAGCGCCGGGCACCTGGCTGTCGCCTATCACCCTGGACGGGGCCCCGCTCGAGCGCATCCGCCTGCCCGACAGCAAGAGCCGCTCACGCACGCAGATCTACTACGATGCCCTGCTGGAGGTGTGCCAACAGCCCACCGAGGGGCCGACGGTGGCACAGCTTCTGACCAATATGCGCCCGCAGGCCCTGCCCTGGCTGCGCCGCCTGAAGGCCAGCGGCGTCGCCACCGTCTACTCCGTGTCGCAATTCCCCACCTGGCAGCAGAAGCCGCTGAAACGCATCTTTCGCAAACGCGGTTACCAGCGCGTATACAACAGCTTCGATGCCCTGGTCACCAACAGCCAGGCGATAGAGGTATTCCTGCGTGAGATCGGCGTTACCACACGCATTGAGTACATCCCCAATGGCGTGAATCTGCAGCGTTTCCACCCGCCGCGATCGGCCGAAGACCAGCAGGCCAGGGCCTCGCTGCGGGCCCGTTTTGGCATTCCCGAGGGGCACAAGGTCATCGTGTCGGTAGGGGCCATCATGCCACGCAAGGGGCCCGATATACTTTTACAGGCCTGGCGCCAGGTACTGCAGGACTGGCCCGATACCCACGTGATGTTTGTCGGGCCGCGCGCCGATACCCACGACCCGAAGCTGCAAAAATTCGGCGCCGACGTCGAGGCGCTGGTGGCGAGCTCAGCGGCCCCGGAGCAGGTGCATTTCGCCGGCATTGTGGACGATGTGGACAACTACCTGCGCGCCGCCGACCTGTTCGTGCTCGCCTCGAGTCGCGAGGGCACCCCTAACTCGGTGCTGGAAGCCATGGCCACCGGGCTGCCGTGTCTGGTCACGCCGTTTCTCGGCATCTCCGCCGGCATCGGTACCGCCGATGAACACTATCAACTGGTGGCGCGGGAGCCCGGCGCTATCGCAGCGGCGCTCAAGGGCCTGTTACGGGACGAGGCGCTGGGACAAGCGTTTGGCCAGCGGGGACAACGCTACGTGGTGGAGAATGTCGACCAGCAGCACAGCCTTGATCACTACACGGCGCTCTATCAGGAACTCGGCGAACTAGCCGCGCGGCGGCGCTAGCGCGGGACAATCGAGCGCGATACCACTCAGTACATCAAACGCTCTTTTTCTGTCACCAACGGTGCACCGGTGAACAGGCGTCGCGTCTTCTTGACCACCATCCGCAGCGGCCGGTGTTCCTCAAAAACCACGATAAACACCTTGCGGAAGTAGTTATCCGGACAATTGATGCGTCGCACCCCGTGCCAGGAATTGCCGCGGCGACCGAACAGGATACTGCGGTTATCCCTGGTCTCGGCCGGGTAGGCCGCGTCGAAATCATCAAATGACGGTGCGGTGTCGGACGAAAAGCGGCCCTTGTCGTCGAGAATGACCGTCTCTCCGCCCCAGCTCCAGTCCCAGTCGTTCTCCGTGTTCAGGTAAAAAATCTGCGAGCCGATTTTTCCCTTTGAATCGCAGTGCGGCGAAACCTCACCGCCGTTCGGCGTGAAATGCCAGTGGAAGCGAAACCGCACGCTGGACACATCCAGCAGCCGACAGACAAACTTGCGATAGTTGTCGCTGCACAACTCCTCGATGAAATCAGTCCATGCAGGCGCCAGTTCCATGCCCCGCTCGTAATCCAGTATGTAGCGATCGTGGCTGGCCTGCCCATGCTTGCGCTGTTTGCCGAAAAACGCATTGAAACGCCCCAGTTCCGGCAGGCTTTGCAACAGTTCTTCGTAGTGCTCGGGATCGATGAAATTCTGCGGGTTCACCCAGGGGAACGGCGATCTAGCCTGGAATTGGGCGGGATCAATGGCATCCAGAACAGCGGAATTGAGATAGGGTCTAGTGGCCATCGGATCACTACCGGTAAAATTCGCGAGTATACGGCGCCGCCAATTGCCGGGACAGCCGCGATTTTGTGTAGAAATTGCGCTCTACGTCCCGCACTCGCGCCCGCCCCAGCGAATCAGGCAACCTTGATGGCGACTGGCTCTTTCAACAGCCCTGCCGGCCTGGACCGCGCATTGGCGCAGCTCAATGCCGCGCCGCCGATGCGCGCCGTACGCAGGTCGCCAAAGGGCGTGCCCAGGCCACTGTTGACAATCAGCGCCACTGAGAGGCTACTTTTCGGGTCGGCCCACGCACCCGAGCCGCCGAAACCGAAGTGCCCAAACGCCTCGCGCGGGAAGCCTTTGGTGGTCGCGACGCCGTGGTAGCCCAGCCGCCAGCGCATATCGAAGGGAATGACTGAAAGCTTGCCAGTGGGTTTTTGCAGCGTGGTAGCGCGTTTCAGTGTCTGCTGCGACAACAGGCGCACCCCGTCCATTTCGCCACCGTTGCCGAGCAGGGCGTAGAGTCTGGCCAGCGAACGCGCGGTAAACAAGCCGTTCGCCGCCGGAATCGCAACCCGCAGCGACTCCGGCGACCCGAAATCAAAGTCACTCACCCCGCGCGGCGCAAGCGCATCGAAAATACTGGACAGGTCGGAGTCGATGCCGACCCGTCGCAACAGCGAGCTGACGCGACTGGCATTGATCTCGATCTTGCTGCCCAGCGAGGTCTGCGCCAGCCGCCTGGTGGAATCGGGGAAGATCAACTGTGCCGCACGCGGTATCTCCCGCGCCGGGGTGCCGATGTATAAACCATCCAGTTTTAACGGTCGGGCGATTTCTTTCTGCACCAGATCGGAAAACTTCTTGCCGGTGACACGCTGAATAATCTCCCCCACCAGAAAACCAAAGGTCAGGCCGTGATAACCGGTGCGGGTGCCGGGAACATGCGCCGGCTCGGCCTGCTCGATCACGCGGATCATATACTTCCAGTCCAGCATGCGATCCACGTGATCGATCATCTGGCGGATATGGTAGAGGCCGGATTGATGCGCCAGCACCTGCCGCACCGTGATGTCTTCCTTTCCCGCCTGCCCGAACTCCGGCCAGTACTGCGACACCCGGGCGTCGTAATCGATAAGCCCACGATCGGCATAGATATGCAGCAGGGTCGCCGCCACACCCTTGGTGGTGGAGAAGCTCGGCGCCATCGTGTCGCGGCTCCAGAGGCCCCCCTGGTCGTCCTTGTACCCTCCCCACAGATCCACCACGCACTCGCCGCGGTGGTAGACGCAGACCGCAGCGCCGCCGCGATAATTGCGCAACATATCGCGCAGGGTGGCCTCCACAGGCGCAAAATCCGGGTGAATTCGACCGTCGAGATGCGTTCTGGTGGAACGGAAACAGTGTATCGCCATGGCGGGCTCCAACTGGTTATTAGTATCTTGGGGTGGACAATTGGCATTGTCCCGGCCAAAACATAACACAGTTAGCAGCCCTGATGAAAACAGGGCTATCTGGCGCCTTCCAGATCACAACCAGAGAGTACTAGTTGAGGACGCGGTAGCCTCTGCCGCGGAGGCAGTTCTTGACCACCTGCACCTCCTCCTGCGCCCCCTGGCTCACGCCCTTGGCGCCACCGCCGACAGCACCGACCCCGGCACCTTTGACCGCGCCCTCACTGCCCCCGGTAATCGCGCCAATCAAGCCACCCACCACGGCACCTGAGGCCGCGCCGACACCGGCCTTCTCACCGGTCTGGACCGATTCAGAGTAGGTTTTGCACTCGGCCAGATCCTGCTGGTAGGCCGCCATATTGACGCCTTTCTGGTCAATAATGATTTCGTCGGTGGTAGTGCACCCGGACAACGCCAACAACGCCGCGAGCGCAGTGATTGCATGTTTCATTTTCCGACAGCCCCGCTGTTGAATTGCATGCACTAGGCTAGCATGTCTGGCAGCGAAAAACGAAGGCGGGCGAGTCAAGGTATCGGCGCAAATCCCACCGTTTAAAGCTTGACCGAAGCGGGATCTTGGGTCAGCCTGCATGCCATAACCGAGTTCGGCGCCGCTGTGGGCCTGGCGCTACCAACGAACCATTCACTCACATCCCAAGGGCGCGCTTTCACCCGCGGGACGCAGCAGGAAAGCCACTGCCATGAAACAACTTACCGGGCTCGACGCCTCCTTCCTGTATCTGGAAACCCCCAACGCCCCGATGCATATCTCGGGCCTGTCCATTTACGACCAGTCCACCGCGCCCGGCGGCAAAGTGCGGTTCAAGGATATTATCGCAAACACCCACAACCGCCTGATGGCCATGCCTGTGATGACGCAAAAACTCGTTACCGTGCCCATGAACCTGGATCACCCTTACTGGGTGACCGACGGCGCTTTCGACCCCGAGTTTCATATCCGCCACATTGCGCTGCCCAAACCGGGCGACTGGCGGCAGTTGTGCATCGTCATCTCCCGCTTGCACGCGCGCCCGCTGGACCGCGCCCACCCATTGTGGGAGCTGTACATCATTGAAGGCCTGGACAACGTTGAGGGCGTGCCCAAAGGCAGCTTTGCGATGTTCTCCAAGACACACCACGCGGCCATCGACGGCACCTCGGGGATGGAGTTGACGGCGGCGATGCATGATCTGTCGGCGGATTACAAACGCACGCACACCGCCGCCACCATCAGTGTCGATAGTCAGCCCTCAGCGCTGGAGATGGTCATCCGTTCGCAGTACAACAGTATTCGCAAGCCCTTTCACCTGCTGAGCGTGGCCAGAAACACGGTGCCGGGCCTGGCCAGGGTCGTGGCCGGCCTGTCCAGGGGAAAGTTGAGCAGGGTTACGGACATCCCGCGCACCCGGTTTAACGACAGCGTCTCACCACACCGGGTGTTTGATGCTATTAACGTACCACTGGACGATGTGAAGAAAATCAAGAACGCAGTGCCCGGCGCTACCGTCAACGATGCGGCGATTACCATCGTCGGCGGCGCCCTGCGTAAATACCTGCAAGCGCACGATGAGCTCCCCGAACAGTCGCTGGCCGCGATGGCGCCTGTCAACGTGCGCTCGGACAAGGACAAAACCGGCGGCAATATCGTCGCCAGCATGACGGTGCAGGTGCGCAGCGACGTCGCAGACCCGCTGCAGCGCCTGCAGGCAGTACACGAAAGCAGCAGCAGGGCGAAGGAGCTGACCAACGCGATCGGTGCCAAGACCATGACGGACTACTCGCAGTTCATACCCGCTACACTGACCGCACAGGCGGCGCGACTGGCCAGCCGCTGGGGACTGATGAACCGTATCAGCCCGCAGTTCAACTGTGTGATCACCAACGTTCCCGGCCCCCCAATCCCGCTGTACAACACCGGCGCAAAAATGGTCGCCAACTACGGCACCGGGCCGGTACAGGATGGGCTCGGCCTGTTCCACGTGATCAGCAGTTACTGTGGCCAATTCGTCATCAGTGCGACCAGTTGCCGGGTGATGATGCCGGACCCGGCGTTCTACCGGGAATGCCTGCAGGCAAGCTTTGACGAACTGCTGACAGCGGCCAACGCGGCGTCCGCGCCGGCGCCGGCAGCGAAAAGGAAATCGCGCGTCCCGGCCCGCAAGGCCAAATCCCGCAACACAAGGAGCGCTGCATGAATATGCGGCCGCCCAATCTGTTGCTGGCGCTGAGCGATGGGCCGCGCGCGCTGGCAGATGTAGCCATCCTCAACATGGCGGCCCCACTGCTGCGCCGGCTGAAGCCCACGCAATACCCACAGAGCGTGATGGTGATTCCCGGCTTTCTCGGCGACGACCGGGGCAATGCACCGCTGATCCGGTTCCTGCGCCACCTCGGCTACACCGCTTCCGGCTGGGGCCAGGGCCGCAACCTGGGCACACAGAGCTTTAACGAGGATGCGCTGCGCGCCGCGCTAGAGCCGCTGATAGAGGCTGGCAATGGCAAGGTCGCCCTGATCGGCCATTCACTCGGTGGTATCTACGCCCGCGAGATTGCGCGCAGCGACCCGGATCATATTGCGCAGGTCATCACGCTCGGCAGCCCGTTCGGTGCCGGGCGACAGCACGCATCGCACGCCAGCCGCCTGTACCAGCGCCTGAACCCGCAAACAGATGACCGGCGCGCGGATGCCAGCCTGTGCCTGCCGCCGCCGGTGCCGACCACCGCGATTTATACCAAAGCCGATGGCATCGTGAACTGGCGCACCTCCCTGCAACCCGGTGATGATCACCACGTGCACAACATAGAAGTGCTGGGCAGCCATATCGGTCTGAACCTCAATGCCGCCGTATGGTACTGGGTGGCGAAGAAGCTCGGCACACCCATTCACTGATTGCAATCCCGACACTGCCAGTTGCGCCAGTGTGAATATGCCCATAGGCTGTGCCTCGTAACTATGCGTGCCGGGGAGACATCGCAATGAGCGACACACCGTGGCAGTACCTGAGCCTGCACCGCGACGGCCGCGTACTGGAAGTAAGCTTTCGCTCGCCCAACAAGGTCAACAGCCTGGGCAATGCGCTGATGCGTGAGCTGACACAGCTCGCACAGGAGTTGCAGTTCGACAGCGAACTGAGCGCCATCATTCTCACCGGCACAGCGGATATCTTCACCGCCGGCATGGACCTGAAAGATCCCGAGGCGGCACAGGCCGGCAGCATGACCGTGGCCGAGCGCCGCCAACTGGTGAAAGTGGGACCGGCCATGTGCGCGGCGTGGGAAGCACTGGAACCGGTCACTATTGTCGCGATAGAGGGCTGGTGCATCGGTGGAGGCACGGCGCTCGCCGTGGCCTGTGACTGGCGGGTCGCTGCCAGCAATGCCTCGTTCTATGTGCCGGAACTCAAGCTGGGCATGAATATGAGCTGGCAAAGCGTACCCCGTTTCACGCACCTGATCGGCCCGGCCAGGACCAAACAGTTACTGATTCTGGGCGAACCGCTGGACGCCACCACTGCACAGCGCTGGGGTTTGTTTGACTACCTCTGCGCACCCGGAGAGGCGATGAACCGCGCCCGCGAGCTGGCCAGACAGGTCGCCGCCATGCCGCCGATTCCCGTGCGCATGACCAAAAAGGCGATCAACGCCAGTGTCACCGCGCTGGACAACGCCGTCAGCTATATGGACGCCGACCAGTTCCTGCTCGCCCAGGGCACGGAGGATGCACTGGAGGGCGCGCTGGCCTTCTTCGAGAAGCGCCCACCCCAATTTACCGGCAACTGATTCTTCCATCGACAACAGGAGACCACTATGTCCTACAACACTCTGCGCTATGAAGTCGCCGACAGCATCCTGACCCTGACGCTGAACCGGCCCGACCAACTCAATTCGTTTACTGTCGAGATGGCGCACGAACTTATCGACGCGTTCAATCGCGCCAGCGATGACGACGAGGTGCGCGCGGTGGTAGTGACAGGCGAAGGCCGCGCCTTCTGTGCCGGCATGGATCTCTCGGTGGACGGCAACGTCTTCGGCCTGAACGAAAACCTGAAGCCGACCATGGACGATATGGAAAACCGCCTGGACGACCCCAAGATTATCGCTGGCGTGCGTGACACTGGCGGCCGCGTAACGCTGGCGATCTATGACTGCAACAAGCCGGTTATCGCCGCCATCAACGGCGCGGCCGTCGGTATCGGAGCCACCATGACCTGCGCGATGGACATCCGCCTCGCGTCTGAGCACGCGCGCATCGGCTTTGTGTTTAACAAGATCGGCATCACACCGGAAGCCTGTTCCAGCTGGTTCCTGCCGCGTATCGTGGGTATCTCACAGGCGCTGGAGTGGGTGTACAGCGCAGAGATACTCAAGGCCGAACAGGCGCTGGCAGGGCGCTTCGTCACCGCCGTAGTACCCGCCGATGAACTGCTGGAGGAAGCCTACAAGATCGCGCGGCGCATCGCGCAGCACAGCCCGGTGGCCATCGCGATGACACGACAGATGATGTACCGCTGCTCGGCGCAGCCGCACCCTATCGAAGCCCACAAGGTGGACTCTCTGGCGATTTACTACGCCAGCCTCAACAGCGGTAAGGAAGGCGTGAAGTCGTTTCTGGAAAAGCGGGCCCCGGTGTTTGAGGATCGCACGTCTACCGACATGCCTGACTTTTATCCGTGGTGGTAACAGGAGCACTACAATGACAAAAGGATCCTGCCTGTGTGGCCAGGTCAGCTTTGAAATCGAGGGAGAATTCGAGCATTTTTTTATATGCCACTGCTCCTACTGCCGCAAGGATTCCGGTTCTGCGCATGCAGCCAACCTGTTTACAAAAAAAAGCGCTTTGAAGTGGCTGTCCGGTGAAGAAAAGGTGACAAACTTTTTGCTTGAAGCAAGTCGTCACACCAAGAGTTTTTGCTCAACCTGCGGTTCGGCACTGCCGATTGTAGAGCCGGATAATGAGGTTTGCATCGTCCCCGCAGGCTGCCTCGATGATGAGGTGGCGATGAAACCCGAGGCGCATATCTACACAGCGAGTCAAGCCAGTTGGGAGAGGGAACTGGCCGGGACGAAGCAGTTTCCGGAGCTTCCTGAATAGACACGCCAGACATACTGGACTAGGCCTGCTGCATTGGGTTCTGGCGAGTCGACTGCTGGCTTTTCTCAACGGCGCTCAGTTCACTGCTGGCGGCAGCTACCCGGTTTCGGCCCTTCTCTTTGGCGCTGTATAGCGCGCTGTCGGCCAGGCCGACCAGATCTCCTGGCCTGAGCTTTTCGGTTGGAACAATCGCCGCCACACCACAACTCATCGTCAACTCATGGCTTACCGCTGAGCCCTGGTGGAGGATATGCAAATCACGCACGGCCCTGTTGACACGCTCGGCAATCTTCATGGCGCCGTCCAGGTTGGTGTCCGGCAATATAATGGCAAACTCTTCGCCGCCATAACGCGCCACGGCATCCACTTCCCGCTGTAGGGTCGCACTGAGACAATGAGCGACCTTGCACAATGCGTCGTCGCCCTCCAGGTGTCCGTAAAAATCGTTGTACCGCTTGAAATAGTCCACATCGCAAAGGATCAGGGCCAACTGCGACGAACGCCGGGTATGGCCAACCCATTCACGATTGAGTATGTCGTCGAATGCGCGCCTGTTTGCAATGCCGGTCAAGCCGTCGACACTGACAAGCTGCTCCAGCTTCCTGTTAGCAATCTCCAGTTCCCTGGTTCGTCGCTCAACCCTGGACTCCAGCGTGTGGGTGTAGTCCTCCAGTTCACGCGACAAGGCTTCGACCTCTGTAAATGATTTGGCAAAGCGCAGGGACAACGCATACGACTGAATCACGATGAAACAGAGCATACCGGCGCCGGCGAGAAAAACGGGGGTCCTGATGACATCCAGCGACATGAGCACATCGTGCACGATAGCGATCGCCAGTACGGTAAAGCCAAACAGGAAGGCCTTGGCCACTTCTCGCTGCTCCACTACACAGCGGGTAAAGATATAGAGTCCAAAACAGACACTGCCCACCAGATAGATTTGAAATACGACCAGGAACTCGGAAAACACCTCGGCCGGTGTCACCATCACAAAAGCCGTAAAGGCCAGGCCCAGGAAGATGCACAGACGCGAAATCCACTCAGGGTAGGACCCGGGGACCAGATTGGAAACAAACCCGGCGAAAGCGGGGACCGCCAACAGAAACGACACATACTCCAGGCGCACCAGCATCGAATAGGAGATAGACGGTATCAATAGCGTCAGGTATTCGTCATCGGTGGCCAGAATGCGGACCAACACAATCAGGCAGAACAGGCCAAAAAACAACGGCGATGCATCCTGGCGGCGCTGCAGATACAGGGCGATATGGTAGAGGGCAATAAAACCAATACTGCCCACCAGAAATATCGCATAGCTCAATGCCAGTTCATGCGCGTGGCGAATCGCGGAGACTTCGCCGAGTGTCATCACCTTCCACACGCCACCGCTGCGATAGTGATAATTCGACACATGAATCACGATATTCATCTCGCTCCCGATATCCGTAGGGAGCGTCAGCACACTGCGCGCGAACGCCGGCTTGGAATCGCGCGCATTCGTGCCCAGTTCTCCAACGGAGTGCAGCAGCTGGCCATTGACGTAGAGCTTGAACGCCTCGCCGATATCAACCACTTTCAGCGCGAGATGCGGGGAGTCGGGCGGCAGCAACACGCGCAACTGATAGCTGGCGTAACCGTGCCCGGTCACAACCTGCTTGTCTCCATACTCATGGCCGTTCCAGGTTCCTGGCACAACGATGGTGTCGTCGCTTGCCAGCGCGCGCTGCGCTGGCGGAATGAAATCCTGCCAGTAGAACAGCCAGCGACCATCGAGGCGAATAGTGCCATCGCGCTCAAAATTCCAATGCCGCAGATCGAGTTCGCCGCCCTCTGCCTTGGGCGCCGACAGGGCAGCGACAGGCGCACTAAAGCAAAGGGTGATAAGCAGCGACAGGAAAATGGTTTTAAACATAGAATCTCATGAGCGCGCCTGCATCTGGTAGCTGAACGTTCCGGGGGGGCCGTTCCATCAGGCATCACCAACCGCGCGGGATCACCTGAGTCCAGTCGAGACAATCGCCAGTATATTGTCATCATCTGCAAACATGTCAATTGCTGTTGTGCGAAACGGGCGTTGGCGGCGCTCAGCGCGACCTGAACAGGCCTGTCAGCATTTTTTACACTTGAGCTGCAATGACCGCGTCCGGATAGCAAAGGATCGCTGTTGCGTATTGCTTCTTATAGCAATTATCGGATTGGGCACAAGAATTGCTCGCGGTTCCTATGCGGGGTTTTTCGGATAAATACCTGCAGGGATGCTTTGTCATGCTCAGACGTTTACTTGTCCTACTTGTTGTCCTCGTCGCGTTGCCGGTTTTCGCGCAGCAAACCTATGTCCGCGAGTTTCGCATGGGGTTCACACCCTATCCTCCCAGCTTTGATGCGGCCGGCTACGACCAGTCCTACCAGATCATTCAGCAGCACGCTGACCTGATCAGCCACACATTCCAGGCCGGGATCCCATGGGATGACGCCCTGACCAGTTCCAGTTACAGGGATTATCCCGCCAGCCTGCAGCAGGAATGGGATTTTCTGCTTGAGGCCGATGCCAACAATGTCCCGGGTATGGCCAGGTATGTGTCCATGCTGCCAACCAATATCCAGTACAACAGCCTGGCCACACTCTGGAATGAGAACGGACCGGGCCAACCGCTGGGCGCTCCCTGGGATACGGCGGCATTCAATTCACCGCAAGTCAAAACCGCCCTGCTGAATTATTCGATTGCGCTCATTGAGGCGTTTCAGCCAGAGTATTTTGGACTGGGTGTCGAGATCAATATCCTGATGGCGAAACGATTCGACGTGTGGAGTGACTACAAGCAACTCAACCAGTACCTCTACACAGAACTCAAGCAGCGCTACCCCGACCTGTATGTTTTCCCCACAATCCAGTATGAGCATATGCTGGGCCTGCATGACGCCTCCCGCCAGTTGGCCGATTACCTGTCGGCGTTCTACCCGACAGTTCTGTGGTGGGAAATGTACGAGCTGATGTTTTACAGCGACGCATTCGTGATCAGTACATTCCCCTATCTCTCCTACAACAACCAGATTTACGATGGCTACTACGATCTCGCATTCAATCTGGCTACCGTGCATGGGATACCGGTAGCGATCGACCAGATGGGCAGTTTGTCGCGGGATGTGGATGTGGGTCCGGTTATTCTTAGGGGCTCGGAGGAGGTGCAGCTCAATACGATCTACTATTTACTGGCCGCTTGCTACCAGTCGGACGTTCTGTTCGCGGTCAATTTCTTTACGGTAGATTACGCAGAGAACTACGGGAACAACCCGATTTCGCTGTCCTGGGCCTATGCCGGACTGTTTAATCCCGATGGCACGCCAAAACCGGTCGCCGCACTGTGGGATCTGTTCCTGGCAATTCCCTACCAGCCCCCGCAGTAATCGATCGAGCAAACCTTCGCCAGCGGCCAGTTCGTTTGAACTGGGCCAAATACGCATGCTAGTCTGCGCCTCTATTGGGGGGAGCCATGCGTCCGCAGTTAGCCTTTGGGTTTATTTTTATCACGGTACTGCTGGACTCCATCGGATTCGGCATCATCATGCCGGTTGTGCCACAACTGATAATGGATATTTCCGGCGAGGACCTGACCCACGCCGCACGCATCAGCGGCTTCCTGTTGTTCGCCTTTGCCGGCATGCAGTTTATCTCCTCACCGCTACTGGGAAATCTCTCTGATCGTTTCGGGCGCAGGCCTGTCCTGCTGTGCTCGCTACTGGCAATGGGCTGCAACTATCTGTTGATGGGTTGGGCGCCGACACTGGTGTGGTTGTTTGTGGGGCGCATCATCGGCGGCATTTCCGCCTCAACATACGGCATTGCCAACGCCTATATCGCCGATACCTTTCCCCCGGAAAAGCGCGCGCAGTACTTCGCGCTGCTGGGTGCGGGGTTCGGCACCGGGTTTATCATCGGCCCCGCCGTCGGTGGTTTCCTCGGCGAGTTCGGCCCCCGCACACCGTTTTACGCGGCGGGATTGCTGGCGTTTATCAATGTCATTTACGGGTTTTTCGTGTTGCCCGAATCCCACAAAATGGAAAACCGCCGGGAGTTTGACCTCGCCCGCGCCAACCCGTTGGGAGCGTTCAGGCAGCTATGGCACTACCCGGAGGTGATCGCACTGGTAGTAGTGTACTTCTTCTATATGTTGGGCCACTTCTCGCTTCCGAGTATCTGGGCGTTCTTCACGATCGAGAAATTTGACTGGTCACCGCGTGAAATCGGCTTCTCATTGAGCGTAGTCGGCGTCGCGATGATTTTCGTGCAGGGCTTCCTCATCCGCAAAGTGTTGCCGGTGTGGGGGCCGATAAAAACCGCTATCGTCGGTTTCATCGCCACCACGCTGAGCTTCATCGCATACGCCTTTGTACCGTATGGCTGGATGATGTACCCGATCATCGCACTGGGTGCACTGCAGGGGTTTGTGGTGCCGTCGCTGCAAAGCATTATGTCGGCGCGCATCCCGGCCAATGCGCAGGGCGAACTGCAGGGTGCTCTCGGCAGCATGAGTGGCCTGGTAGCGATACTCAGCCCGCTGTTCATGACGCAACTTTTTTCCTACTTCAGCTCCGATGACGCGATTGTGTACTTCCCCGGCGCACCGTTTTTTGCCTCGGCGGTGTTAACGCTGCTGGCGCTGTTGATACTGTTGCGAGCGATCGCCGGGCGGCAGGTAACACACACTGTGCAGGGCGATCCACCGCAGGCATAGCGACAGCGGCTGGCGCGAACTCACACAAGGATGGCATGCAATCCCATGTGCCGGGGCCACTCATCCAGTACTATACTGCCTCGTACGCGTTGAGACGGGAATAAGAACATGGCAGACAGGCTATTGCGTATCGGCGGTGCCAGCGGCTTTTGGGGTGACGCCGCCCGGGCCACGCCGCAACTGGTGAATACCCCCGGACTGGATTACATCGTCTACGACTACCTGGCCGAGATCACGATGTCCATCATGGCGCGCGCCAGGGCTAAAGATCCGCGCAAGGGCTATGCCGCTGATTTTGTCAGCGCGGCCATGAAACCCAGTCTGGCACTGATCGCCGAGCGCGGTATCAAGGTCATCTCCAATGCCGGCGGCGTGAATCCCGACGCCTGCGTGCAGGCCCTGTGCGCAGAGATCGCCGAGCAGGGCCTGAGTCTCAAGGTCGCCTGCGTGAGCGGCGACGATCTACTCGACAACAAAGATGCGCTGCAGGCATCGGGTATCACGGAGATGTTTTCCGGTGCGGCGTTTCCACCGCTGGAGAAAATTCTCAGCATCAATGCCTATCTGGGCGCATTCCCGATCGCCCGCGCACTGGCAATGGGTGCCGATATTGTCATCACCGGGCGCTGTGTCGACAGCGCGGTGACACTGGGCGCATGCATACATGCGTTTGGCTGGGGCCGCGACGACCTCGACCAGTTGGCCATGGGCTCTCTGGCGGGCCACATCCTGGAGTGCGGGCCACAGGCCAGCGGCGGCAACTTCACCGACTGGGAGCAGGTGCCCGGCATCGCGAACATCGGTTACCCTGTGGCCGAAATCTCCGCCGATGGCAGTTTCGTCTGCACCAAGCCCGAGGGCACCGGCGGCGTGGTCAACGTGGGCACTGTGAGCGAGCAGATGCTTTACGAAATTGGCGATCCGCAAGCCTATATATTGCCCGATGTGGTGTGTGACTTCTCCACCGCCCGTATCGAGCAGGTGGGCGAGAACCGGGTGCGGGTGTCCGGCGCAACGGGCAGGCAAGCCCCTGACACCTATAAAGTCAGTGCCACGTACGCCGATGAATTCCGCGGCGGCACCTATATGAGTTTCTACGGCATAGACGCAGACCGCAAGGCCCGCGCCCTCGGTGACGCCGTGTTCGAGGCGGCCCGCAATGTCTTTAACACCTTTGGCCTGGCGGACTTCAGCGAGACCAGTATCGAGCTGCTGGGCACCGAGAGCCAGTACGGCCAGTTCAGCGAGGTCAGCAGCAGCCGCGAGGTGGTGATGAAAATCGCCGCCAAGCACCCCGAGAGCATCGGCATCGGCATCCTGCTCAAGGAAGCGGTCGGGCTCGGCCTGGCGACACCGCCGGGCCTGTCCGGTTTCGCCGGTAGCCGCCCCAGCCCCTCACCGGTGGTGCGCCTGTTTTCATTCACAGTGCCCAAGGCAGAGGTGCAGGTGAGTATTGTGCTTGGGGATGACACGGCGGCCTGTGATGAAGTCCACGGTGAAGCACTGGATACCTCCACCATCGCGCGACCGGAAACACCGCACGCAGCAGCCACCACTGACAGTGTCGAGGTGCCGCTGATCGCACTGGCGTGGGGCCGCAGCGGCGACAAGGGCAACAAGGCGAATGTCGGCATCATTGCGCGGCGGGCGGAATACCTGCCCTATATCTGTGATGCGCTCACCGCAGACGTGGTGCAGCAGCGCTTCGCCCACTTCCTCGCCGACAGCTCAGCGGACAGTGTTGAACGCTTCCTCCTGCCCGGCGCCCACGCCCTCAACTTCCTGTTACACGATGTGCTTGGCGGCGGCGGCGTCGCCAGCCTGCGCAACGACCCCCAGGGCAAGGGTTATGCACAGCTGTTATTGTCCTGCCCCATTCCGATACCTGAAAAAATTGCGGCCACTATCGCGGAGACCCTGTGATGCCAGTGTTTAACTCAAAGATCAACGTAAACTCCGAGGGCTACGCGAAAAACCGGCGGGAGATGCTGGAGCTGATTGGGCAGTTGGAAGTGCTGAACGCGCGCGGTGCCATGATTTCCGAGCAGCGCAAACCGCGCTTTGAAGCGCGCGGACAATTGACCCCACGCGAGCGACTCGCCCGCCTGCTCGATCCCGGCATGCCCTTCCTCACCGTGGGCAATATCGCCGGCTACCTGGTGGACAGCAGCGATCCGGAAAAGTCTATTCCCGGCTCCACCATCATCTCCGGTATCGGGTTTATCAGTGGCGTGCGCTGCATGGTGGTGGTGGACGACAGCGGCATCATGGCCGGCACACTCACGACCGCCGGTGGTTACCGTGTGCGCCGCTGTGAGGAGATCGCGCTGCAGCAAAAGCTGCCCTTCGTACATCTGGTGGAAAGCGCTGGCGGCGACCTCATCAACTATACCGTGGAGGCTTTTTCCCAGGGCGGCATGCTATTCGGTAACCTCGCCAAACTGAGCAAGGCGGGCATCCCGGTGATCTCCATCCTGCACGGTTCCTCGACAGCCGGTGGCGCCTACATGCCGGGCCTCAGCGATTATGTGATCGCGGTGAAGAACAACGGTCGCGCCTTTCTGGCCGGCCCGCCGCTGCTGAAGGCGGCCACCGGCGAGGTCGCCACCGAGGAAGAACTGGGCGGTGCTGAAATGCACGCCTCGGTGTCCGGGCTGGCGGAATACCTGGCAGAGAATGATGGCCAGGCGGTGCAGATGTGCCGTGAATTGATGCACCGACTGCAGTGGAACAAGGATTGCGCCACCCCGGCGCGGCGCGCCTTCCGCGAGCCCCTGTACGAGGCCGATGAACTGGCCGGCGTGATTCCCTGCGATTACCGCAACCCCTACGATATGCGCGAGCTGGTGGCGCGGGTGGTGGACGGCTCCGACTTCATGGATTTCAAATCCCGCTACGGTGCCTCCACAGTGTGCATTCAGGCTGACATTTTTGGCCTGCCCTGCGGCATTCTCGGCAACAACGGCCCGATCGATCCGGAGGGTGCCACCAAGGCCACGCAGTTCCTGCAGTTGTGCGACCAGTCCAATATCCCGGTGGTGTTCCTGCAGAACACCACCGGCTACATCGTGGGCAC
Source organism: uncultured Halioglobus sp. (assembly GCA_963976735.1). Classification (GTDB taxonomy): domain Bacteria; phylum Pseudomonadota; class Gammaproteobacteria; order Pseudomonadales; family Halieaceae; genus Marimicrobium. Next base: position 42,185 of record CAXBLZ010000005.1, on the reverse strand, counting down.
AAAATCGGAACGCGCAGGGATGATCAAACACGGCTCGAAGATGATCCAGGCGGTGCGCAACCTGGAAGTGCCGCGCATCACGATGATGACCGGTGCCAGCTTCGGGGCTGGCAATTACGGCATGTGCGGCCGCCACTTCGAGCCCGACTTCCTGTATACCTTTCCCAACGCCCGCACCGGCGTAATGGGCGGCGAACAGGCCGCGAAAACCATGTCGGAGGTCGCGCGCGGTAAAGCCGCTGCGCTGGGACAGCAACCGGATGAGGACGCACTCGCCAAGCAGGAGGCGTTCCTGGCCAATATTTTCGACAGCCAGTCCAGCGCCTTCTATACCTCCGGGCACATGCTGGACGACGGCATGATTGATCCACGCGAAACGCGCAAGACGCTGGGCTTCCTGCTGGAAACCGTGTGGGAAACCAGACATCGCAGCGTGCGACCAAACAGCTTTGGCATCGCGCGCATGTAAGCGCGGCATACAGCACAACTGGAGACACCAACATGAGCGCACTACCCCAAACCAAAGACCTGATACTGGATAAACAGGGCAGCGTGCTGACCCTCTGGCTCAACCGTCCCGAGGCCAAAAACGCCCTGTCGGCTGAGATGGTCGATGAACTCCACGCGGTGCTGGATGCAGCCGCTGCGGACCCGACACTGCGCACACTGATCCTGCGCGGCAAGGGCGGCATTTTTTGCGCTGGCGCGGATATCAAGGGCTTCAAATCCGGCGCGCAGGGCGGCGAGCCGAACGAGGACGACGTCGCGCGCGGCAATCGCACCTTTGGCGACCTGATGATCAAGCTCAACGAACAGCCGCAGGCCGTCATCATGCTGGTGGAAGGCGCGGCCATCGGCGGCGGACTGGGGTTGTGCTGTGTCGGCGACGTCACGCTGGTGACACGTGATGCCAGGTTCCGCCTATCGGAAACCAGCCTCGGTATTCCACCCGCGCAGATCGCCCCGTTCGTGACCGAGCGGGTCGGGCTTACCCAGGCCCGTCGCCTGATGTTGACCGGTGCGCGCTTTAAGGGTGAGGAAGCTGTGCAGTACGGCATCGGCCACATCCTGGCTGAGGACAGCGCCGACATGGAGGCCAAATGCGCCGAGGTACTGGCGCAAATTGCACTGTGCGCACCGGGAGCCAATGCCGTTACCAAAAGCATCGTGTTCGAGGCCACCCGTCGCCCCCGGTCGGAGGCGCTGGATTTTGCCGCGCGCGGCTTTGCCAAATGCATGCTCAGCGACGAGGGCCGCGAGGGTGTAGCCGCCTTCGTTGAGAAGCGTAAACCGACATGGGCCAGCGAATAAGCGTGGAGAACACAATGACACGATTTACCAGCATTCTGGTGGCCAATCGCGGCGAGATCGCCTGCCGGGTGATACGCACAGCGCGCGCGCAGGGTTACCGCACCGTCGCCGTCTACTCCGATGCCGACGCCAGGGCACCCCATGTATTGATGGCCGACGAGGCTGTCCACATCGGCCCCAGCCCGGTCAACGAATCCTATCTGGTGGTTGAGAACATCCTCGCCGCCGCCAGTGCCAGTGGCGCACAGGCGATACATCCCGGCTATGGCTTTCTCAGCGAAAACGCCGACTTTGCCCGCGCCTGTGAGGATGCCGGGCTGGTGTTTATCGGCCCGCGCCCCGATGCAATCCACCTGATGGGCAACAAGGCTGAGGCCAAGCGTCGTATGATCGCAGCGGGCGTGCCCTGCGTGCCAGGGTACGAAGGCGAGAACCAGAGCGATGCCACACTGCTGAGCGAGGGGGCAAAAATCGGATTGCCACTGATGGTCAAGGCGGCCGCTGGCGGCGGCGGCCGCGGCATGCGTCTGGTCGACGACGCGCAGGAGTTGGCAAATGCGATCAAGCTGGCTCGCGCCGAGGCAACCTCCGCGTTCGGCAGCGGCGACCTGATCCTCGAGAAAGCCATTGTCCGCCCGCGCCATGTCGAGGTGCAGGTATTTGGCGACAGCCACGGCAACCTCGTGCATCTGGGCGAGCGCGACTGCTCGGTGCAGCGCAGGCACCAGAAGGTAGTGGAGGAAGCGCCCTGCCCGGTGATGACACCCGCGCTGCGCGAACAGATGGGTGCGGCCGCAGTCGCCGCGGCTCGCAGCATCAATTATCGCGGCGCCGGCACCGTGGAATTCCTGCTCGATGAACACGGCGACTTTTATTTCCTGGAGATGAACACCCGCTTGCAGGTGGAGCACCCTGTAACGGAATTGATCACCGGCCGGGATTTGGTAGCACTGCAGCTTCAGGTCGCACAGGGCGAATCTCTCGGTTTCACGCAGGACGATGTCACCCTCACTGGGCACGCCATTGAGGTGCGACTCTACACCGAGGACCCGAGCCAGGACTTCCTGCCCACCTCCGGGCCGGTTGATCTTTGGTCTGAACCCACCGGTTCCGCCGTTCGGGTAGATAGCGGCATTTGTAGCGGGCAGTTGATTTCGCCCTTCTACGACCCGATGGTGGCCAAGATCATCGCCAGCGGTCCGACGCGGGAAATCGCCCGCCTGCGACTGATTGAAGCGCTGAAGGACACGGTGCTGTTCGGCCCCCACCACAACCGTGACTTCCTCGTCGCCTGCCTGGAGAAAGAGTGTTTCGCCGCCGGCGAGGCCACCACCGCCTTTATCGCCGAGGAGTTTGCCGCGGGTGAAATCGCCGACATGCAACCGACGTTCACCGACAGCGCGGTGGCCGCCGTGCTGGAACTCGCACTACAGCACCGTGAACTGTATGACCGCAGCGTGATCGTGGCGCCGGCGCTGCGCGACTGGAGCAGTGCCGGTGCACTGGTCTCGCGCAAGCAGTATAGCCACGGTGAAACAGTTCACGACCTGTCGGTGACACCGCAGGGCCGTGCTCGCTACCTGGTCCGCGACGGCGACAACGCCGCCGTAATCGAGCTGCTTTCAATGGCCGACAGTATCGCTCACGTGGCGATCGATGAAGTGCAACATATCGCACGCTATCACCTGCCCGAGGAAGGGCGACTGTACCTGTCGATCGGCGGTCGCGCGGCACAATACCGCGACATGATTCGCCTCGATGGTGTGCAGGACCAGGCTGGCGGCAGTGGCAGAATTGTCGCGCCGATGCACGGCCTGCTACTCGAAGTGCATGTAGCCAGTGGAGATACGGTCGAGGCGGGGCAGACCCTGGCAGTCCTCGAGGCGATGAAAATGCACTATGAAATCGTCGCCGATGCCACTGGTGAAGTGGCATCGGTGATGGCAATGGCGGGTACACAGGTTGCGGCCGACGACCTGTTGATCGAGATCACTGTCGCACAGTAATGCTCAGCGGGCGGCTTCCCTGCATTCGCAATCATCGGGGCGTGAGTATCCCTTTGCGGGGGATCTCACGCCTTTTCGGGCCCGCGGTGGCTGGTAATGGCTTTTCTTGCCTTCGCTGGCGCAGTATCTCTGGCATTTTTCCTGCTGACTTGAAAGCCAGTATTGCATTGAACTGCCTATTGCAAAAAGTACAGCCAGCCAAAATACCACCGGGAACAGAAAGCCTCGCATGTCACCACAATCCCCACATCCGCTTTCCCGATTTCACTGCGCACCCAAGCACGGGTCACACATGCCCCGCGCCACAGTTCCAGCACAGGTCAAACGACTCATCGTTTTCCTCCTGACAGCGCTTACAAACCCACGGCGCGGCGTTCTCGTCACTGACAGCACTTTCAAGAATCCTGCAGGCCCTGTCGTAATCCATATCCCTGACCACCCACAGTTCAACCCAGGTATCAAACGGCGACACTTCACCAATCGCACTTGAGGCGTACTCGTTTTTGACAACGACATTGACATCATAGGACTCGAGAATGTTCTTCGCATTTGCGACGATAAAGCGGTTGCTGTGGGTGAATACCATTCTCACGACGCGCTACTCATATTTGTGCTGAATTGCACACCGGCGCGGGATACAGGCACTTTTTTAACCATTGTGTGGGCAAGTTCACTGACAGTATCGCCGCATCTCTTCGCTGAAGTGACATCTTGCCCTATCATGCGGTGCTAAAACAATGACAGCATCAGTGCTGCCGGCTGCATGTATTCCAGACGATCAAGAGGCACACCTTGAACATAATAATCCCTAGACGCCGCCTGACCACCACCGTGCTGTTACTGCTGCTTGTGATCGGAGCGGGGTGCAGCGACGGGGATAGCAGTTCATCCCAGGCAGGCTCACTGCAGATTGCCCATACGCTGGACAATATTGAGCCGCAGGAGGGTGATCACACTCTGTTTTCGTTCATCAGCGGCATCGACAGCGCGGGCGATATCGTCTACGGCCCGTTGCGTTTGCCCTACGCCGACGAGCACACGCTGGAGAACGTTCCGCTCAACGTGGTGCGGATACGGATCGAATACCGACTGGGAACCGGGCGACAAATTGCGCTCGCGGACACTGCGGTTGACGTTCGGCAGAACGCTACGACACAAGTCCTCGCTGCAGCATCCGGCCCGCCCAATAATGTGCAGGTGGAACTGGTAAACGACACCGAAAACGCGGGTGGCGACTCGAATATGTTTGTTCTGTTCGATACGCCCAAGCCATCGGGCAGTGCGACGGGGATTGACCTGTTAACAAGCTCCGGCAGTGCATCAGCGAATGCCTCCGGCGCGGCACTAAGTTCGCTCTGGCCAAAAGGGCAAGGTAACCAGCCCACACTGACATCGCCTTATACCGGCAAGGTGCTGCCGATCTACTCGTTTACGGTGGATGATGTGAATTCAGGACGGCTCACTTTCTCGTATGGGACACCCGCCTCCATCGTCGACGGCAAAGGGCCGACTGCAGCGGAGAATTATCGTTATGACAAGCTTGAGATCACATACCTGAGCAGCAATAAAAGTGGCGGGGGAAACCTTACGGCTATCGACTTTTTCTCGATGCCGCTGCAGGTGGAAGTCATACACTGGGGTGAAGACACGCCAGACCCACTGCAGACCAAAAGCATCTATGCCTCCACACCCACAATCCTGAAAACACTCAGGAAATTGGCCCCCAACCGCATGGGCCCCGCGTTCAAAAACCTCTCGGGCGGCGAGTTCCAGTTCCCTGTGCGCGATCCGTTTGACCTGTCCACGTTTGCCCGCGCGCTGTCACCCAACACCATCGCTGCCGCAGCCGCCAGCGGATCATCCGCGCCCTACCCCAGTTTCGGCGGCCCTCACGGTTACCTTGAGAGCCTGGTCGGCAAAACGTATGCTCTCAACGGTGCACAGTATGGCGGCTATGAGTACAAGGCGAAGTTCGAGCGCCACACAGACGGCGGCTACATCGTGCACTGCACCGGTAAAACAACCACCCATCCTGCGTCGCCGCTCCCGGCGAACGCCGCCGTGACCCTCCACCTGCCGAAAGACCAGCTGGACTTTTTCATCTACGCGACGGTTGCCAACAAGTCGTCATACAGTATCGAGGGGTTCCCGTTTGTCGATACCAAGGACAGCACAGCGGAAGACAAGGTGAAACTGGCCAACGCCAGCCCCTACGGCGCCATCGTCGGGGATATACAGGCGGCGCTGAACTTCGGCTATCTGGGGGGGCGCTTCGACGCCAGTACTGCGCATCCCAAGAAGGAGCAGGATATCGACGACTATTACACCAGTGTCCTGTTGCCTTACGCCTATCCCTACAGCGGCGCCCGGGTAAAAAATGATGGCTTCTACAACCCCTACGCCGGTGTTTTCTACTACCTGTCCGACGCATACGGACACCCCTACAGCGATCGTCTGGCAGCGGCCAGCCCGCTCTACTCGCTGCAGGCCGGGGACACGGTTCGCATCACGTTGCTCAATGATCACCGACTCGACACACCGCTGGTCAGTGTCACGGGGGCGGACAAGAACAAACTGGACCTGGCGTGGCCGAAAGTCGCCGGTGCCAGGGGTTACAGCATCGAACTCAGCCCCAAACCCGCGCAGAATCCAGCGCCTGTTGGCGTGCAGGACAAAGCCATGCAGACCCATTCGGTCACCGGCCTGACGCCGGGGACCTCCTACCTCGTATCCGTGAAGGCCACCGGCAGCAGAAGTGGCCAGGCCATAGAATCTGCGGTGCTCCCGGTTCAGGGAGTGACACACGCTGATCCCGCGGCCACCCATGCTGACAGTGACACAGCGACGTCAGAGTCACCGACATTCAAGGTGAGCCTGGGGTTGACGCCAAACTTCAGTTCCATGAGTTACGTGTTAAACGGTGAAGCCGTCGATTTCAATGACGATGCCAGTGTGACAGGCGTCATCGGGACAAACACGCTTAACCTGAGCATACTCGACGCCGACAGCACGATCGTTTACCAGGGCACCTACTTTGTCACGCTGGAAGATGCAAGCGCCGGGCACTTCAATGTGGGGGCGCCGTACCAGCTGGAGTACAACCTGAAGCCACTGACTCAGGCCGGGCCTCCGGGGGCACCCCCGTACGCGCTGGGACCCGACTACCCGCTCACCATCGGAACGCCATTTGCACCGAAGCCGTACTACAGGCATTTCGAGATCAAATTCCCCTCGCACCAGTAACCACACCGAGCGGGGTGATCGCAGCGCAGCTGATCATCCCGCTTTACACCGGGGTGTGGCATGGCGCTGTCATCCATCAGGCGGCCATGTTCAACAGCACGTGCGCACACCAAATTTGGATAGAGCTTGGGCGCGCGAATGCGTAAACTCCTCGCAACCTGTGCATGCGAATCGACCCGTGGGGCCTGAGTATGAGCCTGCACCTGCTTTAGGGAGCCATTGTTAATGGACTGGAAGATCTTTCTGACGATATTTGCCTCTGTCTTCATCGCCGAGTTGGGCGACAAAACACAGCTGGCTACCATGCTGTTCGCCGCGGATAAAGAGGTGAGCAAGTACACGGTATTTCTGGCCGCAGCCGCCGCCCTGGTGGTAGCCTCAGCCATCGGCGTGCTGGCTGGCAGCCTGCTCGCGGAATACATCAATACCAAATACCTGCACTACATAGCAGGTGTCGGATTTATCGGTATTGGAATTTTCACGCTGTACAATGCCTGAACGGTCGCCGCGTTCATCGCACACACGCAGCAGCAGGCTTGCCTGCTGTGCAGCGCCAGAAACGCACGCACCTGGCATCACCCGGCACCTTATCGGAGGTAGCCCGTGAAAAGATCAACCAAGGCAATACTGTTATCCGCGCTGGTTTTCCCAGGTGCCGGACATTTTTATTTGAAACGGTGGGTTGAAGGCGCAGTGCTGACAGGTGCCGCTGCGTGGGCGCTGTACGTCATCATATCTGTCGTCCTGAACACTGCGCTGGATATAGCCGGCAAGATCGAAAGCGGTGAGGTGGCCGCCGATACCGCTGTTATCTCACAACTGATAACACAGCAATTGCAGGCAACGGAAGGGTCCACTAATCTGGCGACAATGGTGTTGATCGGGTGCTGGTTCATCGGCATTCTCGGGTCATACTGGCAGGGGCGGGAGAAGCAGACGCCAGATGCACAGCTTTAGCCTGACACAGAACGAATACGATACGGTGGACTAGGAATTCATGTCACTGGAAGAACTGGTAGCCAACTATGGCTATTTCGCTATTGCTATAGGCACCTTTCTCGAAGGAGAAACGATTCTGGTATTGGGCGGTTTTGCCGCTCATCGTGGCTATCTCGAGCTACCCTGGGTAATCGTATGTGCCTTTCTCGGCAGCTTTGTCGGAGATCAGGCCTTTTTCTATATCGGCCGCAAGAACGGCGAGAAGATGCTGCAGAAACGCCCGCACTGGCAGGCGAAAGCGGGGAAGGTGCTCGCTATGATGGACAAACACCAGACGGGGCTGATCCTCGGGTTCAGGTTCCTGTATGGATTGCGTTCCGTAACGCCGTTTTTGCTGGGCGCGGCGAAAGTGTCACCCGCACGGTTCTTTGTGCTGAACATGATAGGCGCCGGCGTCTGGGCTATCGCGATCGGCAGCCTGGGCTACTCGTTCGGCTATGCCATTGAAGCCATGCTGGGCAACCTGAAACACTACGAAATGGGCGTGTTCGGCGCAATGGCTGCCGTCGGCCTCGGCTTCTGGCTATTCCGCTTGCTGACCAAAAAACGCGCGCCCTGACCCATCGGCGCGCGACATGGTCACGCCGCGCGCAACGCCCGGCCGAGCCGTTGGCTACCCAGCGCCTCGGTCGCCTCGCCATTCTGCCAGACTGGCTCGCCGTTGATCAGCACGACTTTCACCACCCCTTCAGAGCGATTGAACATCTGCTTGTGCTTGAACAGTTCGCGGTATTCGAATACGCGGTGATCATTGGTATCCCAGGTTTTCAGTGCCTCTGGATCCACCAGCACGATATCCGCCTGTGCGCCGATCTCCAGACTACCCACATCCAGCCCGAAAAACTCTGCCGGCTCACGCGTCAATCGCTTAACGATGGTGCTCACGGTGTCCAGCGATTTTGCCTGCGCCAGTTTCAATGACATCAGGTTGGCGTCGAAAAAGGCCATATTGGTAATGTGCGCCCCGGAATCGTTGAAACCTGGCATGGCGTGCTTGTACAACAGGATATCCAGCGTGTTGCGATTGCCCTCATTGCCGACATCCACCCAGAAGCGGAAGGATTTGTCGTAGGTACGCATCATGTGCAGCATAAAATCGGCGTCGTCGCGAATAGGGCGCGGAAACTTCTCAAACGCCTCGCGCTCGGCGTCCGACCGGGCGGCACCGACAGCGCCATACTGAAAGCGCTCGAGGCGATCGTACACGGCCTGCATACTCTCGCCGTCCCAGTCCGCGACCGGGGCACCATCAAAAATCATCAGGCGCAAATCCCGTATCACGATATTGTCAGGCATGCCCAACTTTGATTTGAGGTGGGCGAGCGTGCGGCCGCGCCGTCCGTGGTGCCAGTCGGCGCGAAAACGGCGCTCGAAATCCGGGTTGTTGAGCAGCGCCATGCGCCCTTCAACATCATCGTATTCACGGGCAATCAGTTCGCAGGTGGAATCCAGCTCTTCGTACAGGGGCGAAACAATGCCATCCGACCAGATGCGGAAGTTGGTGCCCAGTGCCTGGAAATGGAGGTCTCCCTTCAGCAAGCGGCTGTTTACCAGCGCGGCAAAACCGAGGAAGCCCTTATGGGCGCCGGGCATCAGAACGAACTCCATCGCTGACAGCGCCGAGGTTTTCAATGTTTTACCAAACAGGCGACCGCTGGACAGGAGGAAGTACAGGAAGGCCTTGGCGCGGTTCTCGATGATGGGTGTGGTCTGCCACACCCGGTTGTGCTTGCGCACCACCTTGAGCAGGCGCTTCATCTCGCCAAAACTCGCAAACTGGGTGGGAATGCGTTTGTCGGTGAAGGGTTCAGTGGCCAGGTAGTGAAAAGGCAGCCCATCGGTACTCATACCGAGGTAGCCCTGGTCCATACCCTCTTCCAGCAACTGCTCCATGCGTATCAACTCGGCCTCTGTGGGTTCGCGGCTGACACTGTCGCGCAGGCCCATGGCCTCCACCCTGAGCATGGAGTGGGGAATAAACGCACCGACATTGGGGCCCAGCGGGATATTCTCAAAGTGATCCAGGTAATCGCCGGTGTTATCCCACTCCACCGCCTCGACACATTGTCGCAGCACCGATTTGGGGATGTTCTCGACCCGGGTGAAGCAATCGACGATAGGGTTTTGCTCGCCGCTTTGCTGGCGGCCAAAACAGGTGCCGAGGCTACAGTTGCCCACCAGCACCGTGGTGGTGCCGTGCCGCACCACCTCCGGCAGGCCGGGTTCCAGATCAACTTCGAGATCCAGGTGGGTGTGGATATCCAGCAGGCCCGGCATCAACCACTGGCCCTCGCCGTCGATCACGCGGGACGCCTGCGTGGCAGGCAGTTTGCTGCCCCGGGCGGCGATGCGCCCGTCCTTTATGGCGATATCCACATGCTGCGGTGCCGTGCCGGTACCGTCAAACACCAGTGCGTTTCGAATCAGCGTATCCCAGGTCTTCTTGGCCATGGTGTATTTCCTCCCGTTGCGGGTTTCTGTTGCCATTATCTGCAAACCTCGTATCAAGCCACCACCAGGCGCTGTCGTCAACCCGCGAATTCGCCCTCACACTGGATAGTCTGCGATCATTGCGGCATGATCCTCGCTTGTCGTCGCGCCAATCAACCAGAGGACTCGGTTCAATGGACCCTATCGCCTTTGACAACAGCTACACACGCCTTCCTGAACGCTTCTACGTCCGCCAGGCGCCAGAACCGGTATCGACACCTGGCCCGATTCGTGTGAACCGGGAACTGGCCGCAGCTCTGGGTATCGATGCAGACTGGCTGGACTCCGCCGCGGGCACCGAAATGGTGGCCGGCAACGCCGTTCCGCCCGGCGCCGAGCCCATCGCTACCGTCTATGCGGGGCACCAGTTTGGCGGTTTCAACCCACAGTTGGGCGATGGCCGCGCGGTACTGTTGGGCGAAGTGGCCACGCCGGATGGCGAGCGCTTCGATCTGCAACTCAAGGGCTCCGGGCCCACGGCCTGGTCCCGCGGCGGCGACGGTCGCTCGCCACTGGGTCCTGTATTGCGCGAATATATCGTCAGCGAGGCCATGTACCGCCTCGGCGTTCCTACCACACGAGCGCTGGCGGCCGCGAGTACCGGCGACACTGTCGCGCGCGAGCGCTTCCTTCCGGGTGCAGTGCTGGCCCGTGTCGCCCGCAGCCATATTCGCATCGGCACCTTCCAGTACTACGCGGCGCGCAAAGACACCGAAGCGCTGCAATTGCTCGCCGATCACGTGATCGAGCGGCACTACCCCGAGGCCCGAGACGCCGAGAACCCGGTACTGGCCCTGCTGCAAGGTGTTATTGCGAGGCAGGCAGCACTGATCGCGCAGTGGCAGTCGCTGGGCTTTATCCACGGCGTAATGAATACAGATAATATGCTCGTCTGCGGGGAAACCATCGACTACGGCCCCTGTGCTTTTATGGACGCGTTCAATCCGGAGCAGGTGTACAGTTCCATCGATCACGGCGGACGCTACGCCTATCGCAACCAACCGGGCATTGCACACTGGAACCTGTCCTGCCTGGCGCAGGCACTGCTGCCAGTGCTGGACGACAACCCCGAGCGGGCGGTGGCACTGGCACAAAAAGCCATCGATGCCTTTCCCGAGCAATTCCTGAATGCCAACACCCGGTGCATGGCGCGCAAGCTGGGACTGCAATCGATTGAAGAACAGGACACGGCACTGGTGGAGGATCTTTGGCAACTGATGGCGGAGCACAAACTCGATTTCACCCTGGCCTTTCGTCGTCTGGCCGACCTCGCCCACGAGCGCGACAATCCCGAACAGACGGTGTCGACGCTGTTTGAATTCCCGCAGGCACTGCAGCCCTGGCTGGCGCGCTGGCGCACACGGCTGGACCAGGAGACGCTGTCCGGCGCCGAGCGACAGCGCAGCATGGATCTCGCCAATCCGGCATTGATACCCCGCAATCACCTGGTGGAAGCCGCTATCGCCGCCGCCACTGACAGGGACGATCTCAGCGTGTTCAACCGACTGATGGATGTGCTGGAGGAGCCGCATGTCTATCGCGCGGAGCTTGCACAGTTCGCCACACCTCCGCGACCGGAGCAGGTCGTTCAGCAAACCTTTTGCGGTACCTGACGGCGGCGATGAATCAAGCGGGCGCCGCGGGGCGATAGGGGCCCATTTTTTCGGCCAACAGGTCGTGGAAGGCTTTGACGCCGGTTTCATGCGCGCCCAGCAATAAGTGGCTGTTGGCACCGGATGCCATACCGATCTGCGCCTGCTCGCAAACGAAATAGTCCTCGGGACGAAAGACACCGTTTTCGATAATATCGAAGGCGCGCTCCCAGTGCGCGGCGGCCTTCTCATCCTTCGGCTCCTCTTCGATAAAGCAACCGTGAACCACAACCGTTTCATCGACACTGGTCGGGAAGAAAGCCAGGTAGCTGATGTAGTCGGGGTGAATGATCATCTCGATATTGGGGAACAGGTACATCGCACAGGAGGCCTGGCGACGCAGGTCCCATTGCTCGGGCGACAACTGCAGCGCATCGCTGAAGGCGTTGCGCGCGACCACGGCGATCAGGTGATCGCCACTGCGCTCACTGCGGGACACGGCATCGATAAAGTGCGGACCGACGGTTTTCCTGTGCAGGCGGGTGACGTGATAACCGTCCTGGAAGGCATCGACCAGTAACTTCCAGTTGCATTTCAGCGTGGTGACCGTCTGCCGGAAAAAAACGTGATCCGACATACCGAACGCCGCAAAATCCGCCTTCACCATGCCCATGTGCTTGTCGATGTCGATAGTGCCCCCCGGATCGGGATTCACGAAAATCAGCCCCTCGCAGATCGCCAGCGGCAACGCTTTCAAATTGTGGCATTGCGCGTCCAGGCCCGGGAAGCTCTCCTCATGTAACGGGATGTGCCTGAGTGTGCCGTCAAGCCCGTAGGTCCAGTTGTGGTAGGGACAGACAAAGCTGGTTTTATTGACCACCCCGTCACCGTTAACAAGGCGGACACCGCGGTGGCGGCAGACATTGAGAAACGCCCGGATCTCGCCATCACCAGCGCGCACCACGACTATCGGCACGCCCAGGTGATCGTGCGTAAACGCATCGCCAGTGTGCTTCAGCATCGCGACATGACCCACCAGGATTGGCACATCGCTGAACAGGGCGGCCCTCTCTTTTTCAAACCACTCGGGGTCGGTGTAGAAACGGGTGTCCACTTCCGCCTGAAAAGGTGGCACCGCCCTGCCCTCGCGATAGTCGTCGAGCAGGCGGGAAAAAACTTCAGTAAATCCGGGTGCGTTCATATGACGACCTCCCTATAACTGTTGAATAAACCGCCGCCACTGACGACGCCCCTTCTTGTCGTAGTCCTTCAGCAGGCTGGCGAGCTCACGCCGGCTGTCGCCGCTGGCCAGTTCATCCGGCAACAATGGGTCCCTCAACAACGCCCTTATACAACTGCTGCCCAGTTCTACCGACTCACTCAACACCCCCGGAAACTGCGGGTTGTCGAGGCGAATCGTGGCAGCGCGCAGCGCGGCGATTTGCTGTTTGTAGGTCGCTTCCAACTGCGAGCAATCCCACAGACTTCGCAGGCTGGCCTCACCGCCTGCATCCCCCCGGGTGATAACACAGTGGCCGCGAATCGCATCCAGCCCCAGCGCCTGCAACTCGTCCGCCAGCCGCTGGGGCCCTCCGCGCAGGTTATTCGGCCGCACCCACAAGCCCGGTCGCCAACGCTGCATGCCGCGCATCGCCAGTGCCCGCGACTGCTTGCGGAACTGCGTACTGCCCTCTGCAGCGAGGTTGTCGGTGAGCACGGCACACCAATCGCCACGCCAGCGCAGCAGGCGACGTTCGATCTTCTGCCAGCGCTGCGTCTCCGCCTGAATACGGGTGGCTGCGCCATCCAGCGCATAGTCACCCCGACGCGGTTGCACCAACAGCCCGTCGGCGAGGAGACGACTCAGGGCCACGCGCACCTGGTTCTCGCTGAACCCGAATACACCGCCAGCGGCGATCAGGCGCCGACCATGGGCCATCATGACCGGATCAGCATCCAGCATCTCAAGGATCAGTTTTCTGGGCGTCAGACCCGCCGCAGTGTTATCGACTGAAATATGCATGCGCAAAATATTACACGTTTAAATTTTAAAAAACCATTATATGTAATAAATAATCAGTGCCACCGGGTCTGCCATAGAACAGGCGAACCAAAAACAGGGCGGAAACGGACACTGCCCATCAGAACAGGGATTCGTCCAAATTCAACGCGCATGGTCTGGCGAATACACTGCTATCCAGCGAAGTAAGGTCGTGTAACGTCCACCAAACCCGTATAATCTCGCAACTTGTTTCCCGTACAATCCATCGACGCGTGAGCTCGCTACTTTGACTATGGAATTCTTTGGCAAGACGCTGTCCGGCCCGTTCACGATACCCTCGGGCATCGTCACGACCGCCACCCCTATTATCCAGTACATTTTTGACCATATGCCCGAGGTCGGCGTGGTCACTACCAAGAGTATCGGACTGGAGCCGCGCGCGGGGAATCGCGAGCCTGTCTACAGCCAGTACGCACCGGGCTGCTTCGTCAATGCCGTGGGACTGACCAATCCGGGGGCGGAGCAATCGCGGGCGGCGCTGGCGGCGCTCAAGGTCCCCGCAGACAGGTTTCTGCTGACATCCATTTTCGGCGGCAGTCTCGAGGAATTCGTGGCCGTCGCGAAAATCCTGGCGCCGGTGTCCGACGGCCTGGAACTCAACCTGTCCTGCCCGCACGCCAAGGGCTATGGCATGGCAATGGGCCAGGACCCCGAACTGGTTCGGGAGATCACTGCAGCGGTCAAAGCCGTGGTGGATATCCCGGTGATTCCCAAGCTCACACCGAACACGCCCGACATCGCGATGATAGCCGAGGCCGCGATTGCCGGCGGTGCCGATGGTTTGTGCGCCATCAATACCGTGGGCCCAGGCTATACGGCAGCGCACGGGCACCCGGTGTTGAGCAACGGCGCCGGAGGCATGTCCGGCAAGGGTATTTTGCCGATTGGCCTGAAATGCGTGCGCGAAATTGCCGCGGTCACGGACTGCCCGATCATTGGCTGCGGCGGTGCCAGTAGTGCGGGTGATGTGAGCGCTTACTTTGACGCAGGAGCAACTGTAGTAGGCATTGGTTCTGCACTTACCGGCCTGACCACCGATGAGATAGGCACCTACTTCGAGACCCTCAGCCGCGATCTGGAGCGCGGCACCAACCGGGCTGAAGCGCAAATTCGCTACGATATCGACATGAGTTTTCGCCCCGTCACACTGGTGGAGAACACCCGCGTCTGCGCTGACATTGCGCTGTTGCGATTTGACCGCAAGATCAACATACAGGCTGGCGAGTTCGTCTTCCTGTGGATACCCGGGCTCGGTGAGAAGCCATTTTCCGCATTGACCGACGATCCCTTCACACTTGCCGTGATCGATCTCGGGCAGTTCACGCACACCCTGATGGACCTGCCGGTCGGCACGCAAGCGTATGTGCGCGGCCCACACGGTATTCCTGTCGCGCCGCCCGAGGATGCAAAAATCATCGCGGTGGCAGGGGGCACGGGGTTGGCTGCCGTGTACCAGATCGCACGCGATTTCGGCAATGCTGAGGTGTTCGTCGGGGCGCGCACAGCGCAGCGCCTGTACTACCTCGAAGAATGCCAGCGGGTGGCCGAAGTTCACGTCGCCACCGATGACGGCAGCGCCGGCTACCACGGTGTTGTCACCGAACTGCTGCGCGAGCGGCTGCAATTGATGAGCCCGCCAGAGCGCGAACAACTGGTATTCTACAATTGCGGCCCCGCGCCCATGGTACACGCCGCAAATGCGGTACAGCGGGAATTTTGCCGGCCAGAGCAAATCTTCAGCTCGATCGATTACCTCACCAAGTGCGGAGTCGGCATTTGCGGCGCCTGTGCAACACCGGACGGCCGCCGCCTGTGCGTGGACGGACCGTTCATGGCACCACTGTAACCAAAGAAGATCAATAAGGAGCTCCACACCAAATGGCAGGCAAGGGAATCTATAACGCGCCTTGGGAAAAATCCTTCGAGCGGCTGCTGACACCGCTGGAAGAATTTATACACCGCCAGACCACCAGCGGTGTGTTGTTGATGATCTGCGCCGTCATCGCGCTCTTCATAGCCAACAGCCCTCTGTACAGCGATTACGAACACCTGCTGCACACGAAAATTGGCGTCAGCCTCGGTAGCTACGAGTTCTCCCTCTCGATTCACCATTGGATCAATGAAGCACTGATGGCGATGTTCTTCTTCATCATGGGCCTGGAATTGAAACGGGAGCTGATGGTGGGCGAGTTGTCGTCGCCCAAGCAGGCACTGGTGCCGATCATGGCCGCCATGGGCGGCATGGTGGTTCCCGCACTGTTTTACCTGATGTTCAACCTCTCCGGCCAGGGCGCTGCCGGCTGGGGCATCCCGATGGCCACCGACATCGCCTTCGCCATCGGCGCCCTGAGCCTGCTGGGCAGCCGCATACCGAAGAGCCTGGTGACCTTTCTGATTGCGCTGGCCATCGTGGACGACCTCGGCGCCGTGGCGGTGATCGCGCTGTTTTATACCGATGATCTCAATCTGGTGGCGCTGGCATATGCCGGTGGGTGCACCTTCCTGCTGTTGGCGCTGAATCTCGGCGGCATCCGCCGTCCCCTGCCGTATGCGGCCGTGGGGGCACTGCTGTGGATGGCGATGCTGAGCAGCGGCATCCACGCGACGATCGCCGGTATTGTGGTCGCCTTTACGATTCCGATTCGGCCCAAGTTTGAGCCCGAGGTGTTCGTGCACCGGGTAAAAGACACCTCCGTGAAAATGCTCAAATCCATTACCGACCAAGCCGATATTATCAAGAATAACCGCTTCCGCTCCCTGGTGACATCGCTAGGGGATGGGGTCCGATTGGTACAGGCGCCCGCGCAACGGCTCGAGCACACATTGCACCTGCCAGTCGCCTATATCGTGATCCCGATTTTTGCACTCGCCAATGCAGGCATTCCGGTGGACTTTGTCGGGTTCTCCCAGTACTTCCAGGACCCCATAATGCTGGGGGTACTGGCCGGGCTACTGCTGGGCAAGCCGATCGGGATCGCCGGGCTCACCTGGCTCACAGTAAAAATGGGCTGGGCGACATTGCCTGCCGGGTTGAATATGAATCATATTCTGGGCGTCGGCCTGCTGGGTGGCATCGGCTTTACCATGTCAATTTTTATCGCCGACCTGGGATTCGCCAACTCCCCCCACGACCTGCTGATGGCTAAAACCGGTATTCTGCTGGCCTCTGCAATCGCGGGGTTTGGCGGCTTTTTCTGGCTGATGCTGCATACAGAAAAGCCCGGCGCGGAACAAGGTCAGGCTTCATAATTGTGAGTCAAACCCGCGCCGCTAACTACCTGACGCTTTGCGCTGTTCCAGAATCGCCCGCGACCACTGCTTGCGCTCTCTGGTTAGACGCTTTTGCTCTAGCATGAAGGCTGCAAGCGTCGCCGGATCGTCTCGCTGCAACAGCACCTCCAGCATCGGGTCTTGCATATTGCGTAACCACTGCTCCAGCAGCTCCCGGTATTCGTCTACCTGTTCCTGGTAGGCGGGATCATCAATCAAGTTGACCAGGCAGTCCGGGTCGCTCTGAACATCGTAAAACTCCTCCAGCACACGGTGGTTGAGCAGTTGCAGCCTGTCGGCGATCCGCGCATCTTTCTCTGCCAGTTGCAGCATGCGCTTGTAGGTATCGGTATCGTAGGTGGCGGAAAACAGCGTGCGTTTGCCGTTCGACCACGGGTTAAAAATGTATAAAAACTGTGCGCTTTCTACCGCCACCATCGGCTCTCGCGCACCTGCAGCATTTTCGTTGTAGACCTTGAACACGTAATCGCGACCGTCCTGTGTCCCACCTTGCAACAGCGGCAAAAACGTACGGCCGTCCAGATCCTGCGGAACCGCCTCACCGATCGCATCGAGCAGCGTCGGGAGAATATCGACCGCCGAGACCAGATGCTCGCCCTCGACAGAATTGGGTTTGATGACATCTGGCCAGCGAACTATCAGCGGTGTGCTCGTGCTGTGGTGGTACAACTGTGTTTTCGCAAAGGGAAATGGCATACCGTGATCGGACAGGAACATCACCAGCGTATTGTCCGCTTCACCCGATTCCTGCAACGCGCGCAGCACCTGCCCCACCGCATCGTCGGCACGGCGCACTGAGGAGTAGTAGTGCGCCAACTCCTGGCGAACGACGGGATCATCGACCAGGAATCCCGG
Source organism: uncultured Halioglobus sp. (assembly GCA_963976735.1). Classification (GTDB taxonomy): domain Bacteria; phylum Pseudomonadota; class Gammaproteobacteria; order Pseudomonadales; family Halieaceae; genus Marimicrobium. The sequence continues at coordinate 24,336 of CAXBLZ010000005.1, read as the reverse complement.
CACAGCTACCTCTTCAGCGCGATAAATACGTGAGGGAACGAACGGGTCCGCTATCGCCTTGCCCTTGCGGTTAAGGCCAAAAAACGGCAGATGTGGATCTGCGATGTTGATCAGCAGGCAGAACGGTTTCCCGGCCCGTTTCGCCAGCCGAATGCCCTCCGCGGTAGACAGCCCGTAGGACGCGGGGTCTTTTTTATGCTGTTTCTCACCGCCAGCAATGGTATCGAGTACCGCGTCCCAGTCATAAGGTGTGTAGGGCGTGGAATCATGGGCCTTGTGCCGGATTGCGGTAAAGTACCCTGCACTCTTTGCATAGTCCGCCAGAGTGAGGTAGCCCGGGTGTTTCACCTGGTAGAACCCCTCGATTTTGTTGCTCCGCGGGTAGCGGCCCGACCACATCACGTTGCGCGAGGGCATACAGTTGGCCACCTGCACATGCGCACGCTCAAACCGCAGCCCCTCTTTCGCCAGCTGATCAATACTCGGGGTGCTATCCGGTACCGCGGAGCCAAACGCGCCGACGGAATCCGTGTTCATATCATCAACGGTAATCAGCAGCAGATTCGGTTTTGGGGCGTCACCGGAGGCGGCTGCCGCACAGAGAAACACTGCACAGACGGCAGCTAGCACAAACGAAACATGACGACACATATAACGCGCCCCTGGGAGCCCAACCAGCTGGCCACCGGGCCATGAGCCAATGCCGGGAGTCGGGTTTCCGTTTTATTGGACGTTCACTATACCTGCGCGGCCGATACGGCGCTAATGTTCGCTATGTTGCTGACCACCCGGCCGACAACGACAGCCAGAGCGCTCAAGCCTCTTGCTGCGTATAATGACTGCATCTCCCGCTGCTGGCATGAAAGCCTATGCAAACAAAGACGGTGCTCGGTATTGACCTTGGCACGCAATCACTGAAAGTTCTGTTTTACGATATGCTGGGCAAAAACGTAATCGCCACTGAAAGCGCCGCACTGCCCCTGTACCAGAATGAACAGGGAGCCGCAGAGCAGCAGGCGAACTGGTGGCTCGATGCCCTGCACCAGGCCCTTGCAAAAATCGACCCCACGATTATTGCCTCCACTGAAGCCATAGGTGTCTCGGGGCAACAGCACGGCTTTGTCCCACTGGGAAAAAACGGCGCAGTACTGGCTCCGGTCAAGCTGTGGTGCGACACCTCAACGCTCACCGAATGTGAGGAAATCATGTCGGCCTACGGCGGTGCACAGCAGTGTGTGGTGGAGGTCGGCAACCTGATCCTGCCCGGCTTCACCGCATCGAAAGTACGCTGGCTGGCCAAGCACGCAAACGCGCAGTATGAGCAGCTCGATTGCATTCTGCTGCCGCACGACTACCTGAATTTTTACCTCACCGGTGAACGCTGTATGGAGGTCGGCGATGCCTCCGGTACCGGCTTTCTCGATATTCGCGAGCGCCGCTGGTCCTGCCGGATGTTACACGCCATCGATCCTGACCGAAATCTGGCCGAGTGTCTGCCGCCGCTACACGAGACGCCCGGCATCATGGGCAGGCTGCGGGCAGAGGTGGCTCGCCACACCGGTCTTCGCGAGGGGATACCGGTTGCGACAGGCGGAGGTGACAATATGATGGGGGCCATAGGTACCGGCAACCTGAGTCCCGGCAGAGCGACCATGAGCCTGGGCACCTCCGGCACCGTGTACGCCTATGCCGACAGCCCTGTGATAGATCCGCAAGGCGAGATTTCCGCGTTCTGCTCGTCTACCGGCGGGTGGCTGCCGTTGCTGTGCACAATGAATTGCACCGTCACGACCGAGCAAGCGCGGCGTGTACTGGGTACCGAACGGGCAGATTTCGAACAACAGGTGAGCCGCTCGCCGGCAGGTTCGCAGGGCGTGATCACATTGCCATTCTATAACGGTGAGCGAACACCGAACCTGCCACGTGCCAAGGCGTGCATTATCGGCCTCGATGCTCACAACAACAGTCCGGAGAATCTGCTGCGTTCCGCGCTGGAAGGCGCAACTTTTGCACTGCGTTACGGCGTCGAGCGAATGCGCACGCTGGGACTGGACACAGGCAACGTCGTGTTGACCGGTGGCGGTGCGGCAAGTGCCACCTGGCGACAGGCTGTCGCTGACATCTGCAATGTGCCGGTCACCATCTTGCATCAGGATGAGGGAGCCGCTTTCGGTGCGGCCTTACAAGCGCTGAGTGTACTGGAGTCCTGCCATCCCGATGATCTACAGCAACTCGCAAACAATCATCTTTCAAGAAATGAAACGCTGTGTTGCGAGCCTGACGAATCGACAGTCAAATTGTATACTGAGATTTACCAGCACTATCAGGCGTCGGTGAATGCACTGACAGCCATCTATTCCTGAGCAGGCAAGCGGCGTCCTGTTCGAGGGTAACAACGTGAGGGTCCGATGAGCAGATCAGTATTTACCGGGGACAGGGCATACTTCCCCGGTGTTGGCCAGATTGCCTATGAAGGCCCGGAATCCGATAATCCTCTGAGCTTCAAGGCCTACGATCCAGACCGCATCGTTGCGGGCAAAACCATGGAGCAGCACCTGCGATTTGCCGTCTGCTACTGGCACACCTTCTGCGCCGATGGCGGCGACCCATTTGGTCCCGGCACACGCGTACATCCCTGGCATTCCAGTGAAGATGCCATGGTCAATGCCCGTAACAAAATGGACGCCGCCTTTGAATTTTTCACCAAACTCAATGTCCCCTTCTACTGTTTTCACGACCGTGATATCGCGCCCGAGGGCGACTCAGTAGCGGAATCGGAAGCCAATCTCGCGCAGATGGCCAGCTTGGCCCGGGAGCGGCAGGACGCAACCGGAATGGAACTGCTCTGGGGTACAGCCAACCTCTTCTCCCACCCGCGCTATATGAATGGCGGCGCTACCAACCCCGATTTTGCAGTGGTCGCACATGCGGGTGCGCAGGTGAAAGCGGCGCTGGAGGCGACGGTCGCGCTCGAGGGAAAAAATTACGTGTTCTGGGGCGGTCGCGAAGGTTACGCCACCCTGCTCAATACCGACACTCGCCGCGAACTGGATCACCTTGCCACATTCCTCGCTATGGCCCGCGACTATGGTCGCTCGATCGGGTTCAAAGGCACCTTCCTCATTGAGCCGAAACCGATGGAGCCAATGTATCACCAGTACGATGTCGACGCGCAAACAGTCATTGGTTTCCTCCGACACCATGGGCTGGACGGCGATTTCAAACTGAATATCGAAGCAAACCACGCCACACTGGCCGGCCACAGTTCCGCTCATGACCTGCAGATGGCGACTGATGCCGGTTTGTTGGGTTCGATTGACGCCAACCGCGGCAACGCCCAGAACGGCTGGGATACCGACCAGTTTCCCATGGACATGTACGACTGTGTGCAGAACATGCTGATCGTACTTGCCGCCGGCGGGCTTGGCAGTGGCGGCTTGAACTTCGACGCCAAAGTGCGCCGCGAGTCGACTGCGCTTGAGGACCTGTTTTTGGGTCACATCGGCGGCATGGATGCCTATGCGCGAGCGTTGCTGATTGCCGAGCGCATCATCAGTGATGGCAAACTGGATGCGTTCAAAGCCAGCCGTTATGCCAGTTTCGACAGAACAGATGCGCAGCGGTTTGCGGCGGGGAAAATGGGCCTGGCCGAACTGCGCGACATCGCCGCCAGAAGTGCCGAGCCGGTGCAGGCCAGTGGCAAGCAGGAATGGCTTGAAAACCTGCTCAACGACTATATGTTTTCCTGATGCTGTTATTCTCCCGAAAGCGCCTGCGGTCGCTGCTCTTGAACCCCAGGCTTACCCTCAATCAGGACTAACTCGAACGTCGTCAACGTGCTTTGCTAGGGTCTCACTGAATGACTCAGAGAGGGCCTCTCTTCCAGGGACCTGTTATTGCGAAGGTGACCCCCGGGGTCTGTATGTTGACGTAGAGGTACTCGCCCGAAGGATCGAAACAGGCGCCAGCCCACTCACTACCACGATAATCTGCAGCAGGGATCGAGGGGCGCCCGGGTAGTGCGGCATCAAGCACCATATTGTTCTCGGCAAATACGAATGAGCTGCCATCCTGCGCTATGCCGAGCATACGTGTACCGGTGACCAACGCACCGTTTTCGCTGATGCCACCTCCATCCTCACACACCAGCAATGCGGTTTGCGGCGTCACCGTGATATTGTCGGGATTATCCGCTGTAGCGGCATCCGGGGAGACGAACAGGGCGGTGAGCGTCTCCTCGCCGGGGATGTATGCCCAGACCGCCCCCTTACCAGCGTTCCCGCCAGCAGTATCAACGAAGTACACCACCCCGTCCTGATACCAGCATCCCTCTCCGCGACGGAAACTGGCGCCCCCGTTTGCCCGCCCCTGCATGAACGGGCCGGAGCGACCCGCCCCCTGGATCGGCGGGAACCCCTCAATGGGAGCTATCAAAGTCTCTGGCGGTGCAACCGGATTGGGCACCGGCACCCACCGGACATCGTAAACGTCCCCCTGTGCAGCCTGTCCAAGATCGACGCCAGCACGACCGGCAACGGCCAGCATCTCCAGTGCGCCGCCCCGCTCCAGTGCCCCCACCTGCTGGCTGTTATCGTCAGGGGTGTAGCGGTAGAAACCCGACAACGGATTATTGTCCTCGGTCAGGTATACGCGCGAGTCCCTCGCATCCACGGCCACCGCTTCATGGGGCATCAACCCCATGTCCGTGATGGGTACAGCAGAGGCTGGCCCCAGCGCCGGATCGGGCACTTCAAATACAAAGCCATGGTCTCGCGCGCCGATGATGCTAGCCAGTGTCATGGTCTCCTCGCAGGTCAACCAACTTCCCCAGGGAGTGGGTCCCCCGGCACAGTTTGCAATGGTGCCGCCCAGGGTGGCGCGATCTTCGATCAATTGCCCACCACGCACCTTCAGGGCGGTAGTCCCGCCCCCCAGGCCAGCAAGCACGCCCGGTATTGAGAGCCCGTCATACACCGGCGCGATACCACCGCCAACCACGGGCTGGGGCAAGCCGGGTCCGACAACACTGCGCTCATGATTGCGAATCAGCACGCATTCGCCGGAAACGCCCCCCCGTCCACTGACCACAGCCATGCCATCGTGTCTGTCGGGAGTGAGTGTACCGTCGCTCATGCTATCGCCAGTCCATCCAATGGACGTGTAGGTAAATCCCTCCGGCAACTTCAGCAGCGACAGCCCCGTTGTGCTGTCTGCGACAGGTGACAACGGCCCATAGGAGGAAGCCCCCGTTTGTAACAGGTGTTTGTTACTGCTGTCACTACAGGCCTGCAGGATGGGAGCCAGTCCGATAGCGATGGCTGATTTACTTGCACCGACAATGAACGTACGGCGCCCTAGTGGCTGCTGATGAAATTTACGCATGGTTGCTCTGGTCCAGGAGTCTAACTCGGCTTGAAAGCGGTCACTGTAATAAATGACTATTACTGTAAGATGACGTTTCAGCATCCACTTCGATGTAGATTGAAATCCGAGGTTTGCTGGTGCGTTCAGTCAAAACGGATCCAGCAGATCGCCGCACTGGAACCGGCGATAGGTGATTTTGCCCAATCGGGAACTGGGGCCTGCGTGATCGAATGCAGTCTGTGTCGTCCTCATACAGCGATACATTTCTGTACTGCAAGCCGGCCTTTGCCGCCGCTGGGTCGCTTGCGCGTGTTGACCGACTTGCGTACCGTGGATGCCCCAGGCACAACATGAGAGGGGAGAAACACGATGGGAAGAATCTGGATCCTGGTGGCGGACCGAGCACATGCGCGCCTGTATCTGCGCGGCAAGCGGTGGGATCAACTGGAGCAACTGGAAAACCACGAACATCCCCAGGGCCGGGCGCACGAAGGTGACCTGGTAACCGACGAGGGTGCTGCGGTAATGCAGCGCGGTGGCCAGGGACAGCGGCGCGACACCCAGCCGGAAGTCTCTGCCACCGAACACGAGGCCCAGGTATTCGCCCACGAGCTGACCGACCGCCTGCGCCAGGCACGGCTGGGGCAGGAGATGGATTCGCTGGTTCTGGTGGCAGCTCCCAATTTTCTAGGGCTCCTGCGCAAGGCACTGGATGACCAGACCCGCAAGTGCGTGATACACGAGATCGACAAGGACCTGACCCAGCACGATACCGGCAAGGTCGGCGAACTGTTGCACAAGTACCTGAGCATCTGAGGCCGAGCCGGCCCCCGCTATCAAGCAACCTGCAACGTCTGCCCGCTGTCGATGCTGCGGTGCAATTGCTCCTTCAACGCCGGCGGCAAACCGAGGCGAAATGCCAATGCGTCCAGGTAGAGGCGCGCCTCGGTGCGAGCTGTATCTACTGCCATCAGCGAGGAGAGGTAGACCTCTGTGGCCAGTTCTGGCGAGTCAACACGCTCACACAACTGGATGAGCGAAAGTGGCGATTGCAGGGAATCGAACACCAGGGCTGTCTCATCGGGAGCGAGGTTAAGCTCTTCTACCCGATTCATGATCCGTTGACGCTCGTCAGTATCGATATGGCTGTCTGCACAGGCGGCCGCAATCATAGCCTGGACCAGCAGTAGCGAAGGGGAGTCCCGGCCGGGGTCGACGTGTTCCTCGAGAGCAAAGCGTTGTTCAGGCACATGCCCCCAATCCTTACCCCGCTGCGGCTGACCGGCAGTGTTTGCGGAATCACTGAAGGCTGTCTGGTCCGTCTGGGTCTGCGCAGACTGGTAGCCCTGGTAGGCTTTCCAGGCGACCCCACCGAGAGCTGCGATACTGCCTACCTTTAACAGGGTACCCGCTGTTTTGCGTGCTTTCTTGTTGCCCATCAGGGCACCGCCGACGGCGCCACCGGCAAAACCACCCAGTACACCGCTGCTGGCAAGGCCGGAGATAATTTTGTTCAAATCCACTGTCCACCCCTCCTGTGTTTCGCAGGAAGTATGGAAGCGATGACTCATTCGCTCAAACCGTTTTTTTCTTGGGTATACTTCGGCTTTATCGATCTCTCTACCCGTGAGAATCGCACACGGTGCTTAACGGGATACCAGGCTCGCTACCAGCTTGCGCACAGACCAGCACGCTGCAAACCACCAGTGTCGCTAGCGGAAATCCCCGGTGATCTCATAGGTAATACCGCCTTCACCACTAAAAGGTCCTACGCCCCGCTGTGAACTGAAATACAAGCGGTTTCCGTAAATGGCAGGGCCGGTGATTTCTGAGCCTTCCTGGCCAGGAACCTGGGCGATCGGGAAGGTTTCACCGGATTGCGTGAGGATAACCACCTGCATGTCCCCGCCATCTTCTGCGACATAAATTTCACCAGATGGGGCGATGGTGATATTGTCGACGCCGGTAAGCAAAGGTTCTTCAAAATTGTCATCATCGTAGAGGATATCGAGGGAATTGCCGATGGTGTCATACCGCCAAATGCGGTTATCGCCTTTGGTCGCGAAGAATATGAGTCCGTCGGCGAACGCTATGCCTTCGCCACCGTTAAAATCGCTACTGGCGGGTACCTGGTAACGCGTGTCGCCGGTTACACCGGATGGGTCAGGAATGACATGCCAGACCAGCGAAGCACCAGTGCCCGGGTCGCCCACAACTTCTGCAGATTCCAACAAGCCGCTGCTTAAATCTGGATAATTGTCCGGGGTGAAGCGATAGAGCTTTCCGTCTGGCCTGTCTTCTGTCAGGTAGAGGACTTGCATAACATCATCAACAGCGACGGCTTCGTGGGCGAACGCCCCCATGGCAGGCCGGGCAATCGCGGCATTCACGCCCCAGGGGTCACACTCGTAAACCAGGCCCAGACCGTCACCGATAAACTTTTCCTCGCACGTCAACCAGGTGTTCCACGGTGTTTTACCACCGGCGCAATTAGCGGTAGTACCCGTGCAAATATTGTAGGCGTCGACAATAGTGCCATTGGCATCGAAGCGGATAGCGCTGACCCCGCCAGCGGCCTCGACGAACTGTTCACTGTTGGAAACGTAAATCCAGCCTCCGTCGCCGGCGTCAAAGCAGGCGCCGCCATCGGGCGCGTTGTGCCAGGCATACGAGGTCCCTTCTACCAACTCGGTGGAGCGAGCGACAATACGGGATGTATAGCCCACAGGCAGAGCGACGCCATTTTCATCAGGCGCCTGAAGCTCAAAAGAGCGCATGTCATCGGAGAGTGTGTCATTGGAATTGTTATTGGAATCACTGCAGCCACTCAACAGCGGTGAACCGACCGCCAAGCCCAGCGTAGCAAGACTATAACGCAGCGCCTGACGGCGGCTGACAATAAATTCCGGGGTAATGATGGTTTTGCTCTGCCGCATGGTGGGATTTTTCATGATGATCACTTCTTATTGGTTGTAGGGCATATTATGGCTTCAATGTAATATCAGATCTATGTGTTGATCAAGGCCATGAAGCCGTTTATCGAAAAAAAACAGACACCCCCGCTACAAATATAAACGAGCTGTGCTTGTCGACCCCAACAAGCGACCGCGGTGCAACTCGTTTCTTCCCGGTAGTTCCGCTCAAATAGTATCGGGAACTGGTAATGTGCTGGCTTACACTGGACACTGGCTGTTCGCTACACACAAGACACGGAGGGAAGGTGGAAATACGCTCACAGAAAACCTACTGCAGAATCTGCGAAGCGGCATGCGGTCTTGTCGTGGACATTGGGACGGACCAAAGTGGCTCGCAGACCATCCGAAAAATTACAGCAGATGCTGGACACCCGGTTTCGAAAGGATATGCCTGCATCAAGGGCACGACTCTCGCCGGCATTCACCATGATCCAGACCGTGTAAACTTTCCCCTCAAGCGAGTAAAGGGCGCACAAGATAGCGATTGCTGGGAGAAAATAAGCTGGGAGCAAGCCATTAGTGAAATCGCGGAAAAATCTCGCGCGATCAAGCTAACACATGGCGCAAACGCATTAGCCCATTATACCGGCAACCCCAGCTACGCGAATTTCAAACATATACTTTGCACACAGGACTTCATCACGTGTTTGGGTTCTGACCAACTGTATGCGTCACACTCGGTTGATTTGAACAATAAGTTTCAGGTGTCGGCGGATATCTATGGCGTGGATATAGTGCACCCGATACCCGATTTTGCTCATACACAATTTCTTATGTGCCTGGGCAGCAACCCGGTTATAAGCCAGATGTCGGTAGTGAGCGTCATCAACCCGCTGGAAAAACTTCAGGCTATAGAAGCACGCGGTGGCAAGGTTGTGATTGTAGATCCACGCAGAACCGAAACTGCAGCCAAGGTCGGAGAACATGTATTCATTCATCCCGGCACAGACGCATTTTTCCTGTTGGCACTGCTCCATGTTCTGCACCATGAGCTCGCGTTTAGAGCGCCGTCTATGGATAAACATATCGAGGGCGCAGATATATTGCTTAATGCCGCCCGGGAATGGACGCCGGAGCGAGTTTCCTCCATCAGCGGCATCAGTAGCACGGTAATTCGACGACTGGCGCAGCAGTACCATAACGCCAATGGCGCAGCCCTTTATATGTCCACTGGCGTGAATATGGGGCCTTTCGGTTCTATCGCGTACTGGGTGCTGCAGGGGATAAACATTCTATCTGGTAACCTGGATAAGAGAGGTGGACTGCTGGTGCCCGAGGGTGCTATTGACTGGCTGACACTGGCGCAGCGTGTTATCGCCAGTGACGCCAAAGTCAAAACCTCACAGGGCTGGCACAAGGTCGCCGGATGTTTCCCCGTTTCTTCGCTGCCAGATGACATTCTATGTGATAGCGAAAACCGTATTCGTGCGCTGTTTATATCAGCAGGCAACCCCGTTCACTCCACGCCACATCCCAACTGGCACCAGGCGATGGAGCAACTTGAACTTGTCGTCAGCGTCGACATTTATATCAACGAAACCGCTGCGCGTTACGCCGACTATGTTTTGCCGGCTACCGATATGCTGGAAAGATCTGACTTCCCTCTTTCTCACATTCCGCTACAGGCAGAGCCCTATGCTCAGTACACGAAAGCTGTGGTGAAACCTCTGTTTGACCGACGAGAAGAATGGGCTATTTTCTCCGACCTGTTGCTGGCAATCGGCGCGCCCATACTGTCGGACAAGCCGCTTCTTTTGCTCGCCAGGGCCAATGCGTTGTTGCAGCGGCTACCGGGAAACCTCAGGCTCACGCCCGATCACATACTGAAAATTCTATTGTTTTCAGGCAGGAAAGTGTCTTTGAAAAAGCTGGTCGCCCATCCAGAAGGCATAACACTCGCTGCCAACGAGCCAGGCACGTTCCTTGGCGCGCGTTTAAGACAGCCGATCAATTTGGCACTTGCCAGCGTGGCTGCTGACTTGCCTCGCCTGACCGACTATGAAAAGGACTTCACCTCTGCAGCCAGCAGGCAGCCACAAAACACATTGGCGCTGATTGGGCGACGCAGTCGGAAATCACACAATAGTTGGATGCATAACAACGCACAGATCAAACAGCCGCTGTCGAATAGCGCCCAGATCAATCCACAAGATGCCGTGCGGATGGGCCTGGCGCCCGGCGACCGGGTGAAAGTGTTCAGTGATCATGGAACCATCGAGTTGCCGCTATCCATTAGCGCCGACGTGATGCCCGGCGTAATCGCTGTACCTCACGGATGGGGTCATCATGTCACCAGAAACCAACAAGCGAGCCAACTGGCGGGGCAGAATATTAACGATGTAATCCCCGGTGGCGCGGCTTATATGGAACCTGTAAGCGGTCAAGCGATCCTGTTAGCGCATCAGGTAGGCATTGAAAAAGTAGCGCATGATTTCCCCCGGGCTCGCTAAGCGATAGCAACCTGGTGTTCGTCTCGATCGCCTGTCCCAAAAATCAGGCTCCGATGCAGTGGCAGCCAGCTCTATTTGGGCTTTGTCGGCTCGCGGTAATTAATATTTAGCAACCTTCGCTTTATTTTTGCTCCTTCAAAACTGGCATGCACGGTTCGAAAATTCAGCACGACGACATCCCCCGGGTTCGTCTCTACTGCTACCGCTGGAATTGCATTCGCCGGTACGCCGAAAACGTCCTGCATCCGATCGGGAAAACCATGTCCTCTGAGTACGTCCTTCACATAGTCGCCCTGGAAATAGTTAGTTCCAGGCAGAACTCGAAGGGCACCCGTAGCGGCCGTCAATGGTTCCATGTAAAACAGCAACTTGATACTGAATTGCGTCAGCGGGGTGCCATAGGTGTCGCGGTGCCAGGTCGTCTCGCATTCGAGTTGGTCACCAGCGCTCTCAGCGTACTCCCAGTCATCACCGAGGACGCTGTCCGCAATGCCGGTAACCCTTGGGTCAGATTTCAGGGCATTTAATGTCGGGTGTCGATCGAGTATCGCCGGCACCATCGAGCGGCCACCATTGGCATAGGCGAGCGGGATACCGCCGCTGTCAGGATCAGCCATGACCTTGTCAAAGGCATTGCCAATAGCACCGATATCCTCACAAAACAGGCCTGGCAACAACAGGTATCCAAAGGTGTGAAAAAAGCGGAGTTGGCTCTGCGACAAGCGGTACCCCTGTACCGCAAGGTCAACTGAACTCAAGCGGTTCCCGGCCTGCCCAGCATCTTCACTCATACAAATTGTCCAATAGTGTCCCAATATATCGGCCCGTTTGGAACGAAGTCGTGCCTTTCAAGCCATGCACCCACTATCTGGATAGTGAGTGCCAAAGTCAATTGCTGCCAAGCTGCTGCAGGGTTGCTGGAACGGGAAACTGACCGCGTAATTCAACCACCAGCACCCTTGACCCGCATGCAGCGAAATAATCCGCCTTGACAATGTCTTGGTTAAGATTGTCTACTACCTCATAGCGTTTTTTTAGCACCTTCAGTTCCATATTCCGGGAACATCCGAGCGATATTCTCGCCCGGACTCATCATCTATTGTGCAGGTAAGTGGGGAAATATGGCCAAGTTCATACCCGGTATGCGAAATTTCGAAATTGAGCTTACCAACCGGTGCAATGCACAGTGTACTTTTTGTCCTCGCGATCAAACGCCTGAACAAGGCTTCATAACCATGGAAACTTTCAAGAAAGCCATTGAAAGGGCGATGGAACTGGAGCACACACCAAAATTTCATGCTGCGGGCCAGGGTGAGCCCACCTTGCACCCATTGCTTCCCGAGTTCGCCGATCATATGCGGGGGCTCGGGCTCGAGTTTGGTTTCACCACTAATGGCTCGCTGATGACCGAAGCGTTATCCAGACGTATTCTGGAAGCTGGCGTCGAGCATATTGTATTCAGTATCAGCGACATGGGTGATGATTACGAAGAGGTCTACGCCCTGAAGTACGACACAACTCGGGACAATATCCTGCGTTTCCTGGATATGAACGAGGCTGCGGGGAAACCCATTCGCACACAGGTCAGCCTGGTCGCACATGATCTGAATCGAGCGAAACTGGATGGTTACCGAAAATTCTGGATCGATGCGGGTATTGATCAGTGCATCCACTTTGAACAAACCAACCGGGGCGGCGCCTGCGATAATGGCAATTATTTTGTCGGCAACAACCACCATACCGAACAAGCAATAGACATACTTAAAAAGAACAACCTCAGTCACGTCTGTGGCGTACCATTTATTTTGTTGTTTGTCGGCTGGAATGGCCAATATTATATGTGCTGCAATGACTATAGAAAGCTGACGCCATTGGGGTCGGTTTTCGATTACAGCATCGAAGAAATGGACATTATCAAACGCGATAAGTTTTTCGAGAGTGAAGCCCCTGCGGCGTGCAAGAATTGTGACCTGGACGTTATCAATCAAGTCCGCGAGGCACTCTTTGAGATTGAAGCCGGGGAGGCCCCCGCGTCAAAACTTACGAAAGTGACTAATTTGCTGAGAGAGCGACAGAAAGACCATCTGCAGCTTCTACCCGCACGGGAAACTGCATGACTGTATTTGTAATAACCACAGTAGTGGTGGTGGCTATTGGGTGTATTGTTCTTCTGTTTAAAAATACCGGCCATCGCAATCAGGGCCATCTGCGGGACGCTGCCAGTGAAGTCCTTGACCCAACCGGGGAAGCGCCCTCGACTGCCCCGGCTGGCAATATACAGCCAGGAATAAGAGCCTTTATGAAAGGTCGATACAATGAGGCCTTCAAGCTGCTGGAGCCCGCCGCAAAAGAGGGCAATCTACGAGCGCAGCAGTGCCTTGCGAAAATGTACTATGCGGGAAACGGCGTGGCCAAGGATCGGGAGAAGTATCTGTACTGGATGTCCCGTGCCGCAGAAAATGGTGACAGGCCATCCCGGTTCAAGGTAAAAAAAATCAAGCGCGCAAGCGGCTAGAAGTTAGAAGCTGGCACTGATCCTTTTTACCGGTGATGTAAACCTTGTCTGCGGTACAGACCGGACGAATTTGGTAGGACCAGGCGGATTCGAACCGCCGACCTCTACCATGTCAAGGTAGCGCTCTAACCAACTGAGCTATGGTCCTGTGGAGGGAGCGCATTATATGCGGGCCCGGGCATTTGCTCAACCACCTTTACACCTCTGCCGCGATGATCGTTTTTGCCACTCTCATCGGCACACTGGGACACTTGATCCGACAGGCAGGTCGCGTAAAGTGCTGTAGCGTCGTCGCACAGCCCTCTGCAAACCCCGCTAGCCTCTATTGCAGCGTCCATGCCCGGGGGATCGGCTGTAAAACGCCGCCTGATCAGGAATTTCCCACTACCAGCACAAAATAAGGAGGAAGGTCTTTGAGAGTCAGTGGCATGCTCAGCGCCAACCTGGACCAGGCGCCACAGGCGATCGCAGAGTTGGAGGCGCGCGGCTATGACGCCGCCTTTTCCGCAGAGATCAACAACGATCCGTTTTTCCCACTGGTACTGGCCGCCGAGCACAGTGAGACTATCGCGCTGACCACCTCTATCAGTGTGGCATTCGCACGCAATCCGATGACTATGGCCAACCTGGCCTGGGACTTGAACCAGTACGCGAAAGGCCGCTTTACCCTGGGACTGGGTTCACAGATCAAACCGCATATCACACGTCGCTTTTCCATGCCGTGGTCACGGCCGGCCGCACGCATGCGTGAGTTTATCCTCGCCATGCAAGCCATCTGGACGTGCTGGGAAACTGGCGGGAAACTGGCGTTTGAAGGTGAGTTCTACCAGCACAACCTGATGACACCGATGTTCGTCCCCGCAGACGCCACTTACGGCGGGCCGGCGGTGAATCTCGCCGCTGTCGGGCCATTGATGTCAGAAGTGGCAGGAGAAGTGGCCAATGGGATGATTGCTCATACCTTCACCACTGAAAAATACCTGCGACAAGTTACACTACCGGCAGTGGAGCGCGGACTGGCAAAATCCGGGCGCAGCCGGGCGGCGTTTGACATCAGCATACCGGTGATGGTGGTAACAGGCACCAGTGAAGAAGCCTATGCGCAATCCCGCTCGATGGTGCAGAATCAGCTGGCATTTTATGCCTCTACCCCTGCTTACCGCCCGGTGCTGGAATTGCACGGCTGGGGCGAGCTGCAGGCCGAAGCGCACCGGCTGACGCGCGAGGGCCGCTGGCAGGACATGGGCGAGCTGATTACGGATGACATCCTGCACACGTTTGCGATCGTCAGCGAACACATCGAACAGGTACCGGCCCTGCTCACGCAGCGCTACGGAAGTCTGGTTGATACCTGGATGTGCACGGTGGACACAGGGGATAGCACGCTGCAAAGACAGTTAATAGCCGATATACAGAACGCCTGAGCAAGCCCGACAGCGACAGGCGTGATAACAAACAGCGCGACAGCGACTACACAGAACGACTGGCAGAGGACCAGAACCATGAACATAGAGTTAACCACGCAGCAAAAAGCACTCCAGATGGAAGTCCGCGAGTACATGAAGACTGTCATGACGCCGGAACTGCTGGAGGAGATGAAAATCCCCGAGTTCAAGGAGGGGGGCGGCCCGGAGTTTCGCAAGCAGTACGCTCGCATGGGCGCCGATGGCTGGATAGGCCTGAGCTGGTCCAAGGAGTTGGGCGGCAAGGAACTGTCGCATGTCGAACAGTATATTTTTACCGATGAGGTCGTGCGCTCCGGCTTCGCCTACCCGTTCCTGACCACCGAAGCAGTGACACCGGTGATCGCCGCCAACGCCAACGCCGAGGTGCGCGAGGAAGTCGTCGGCGGGGTCAAGCAGGGCAAGGTCACCATCGCGATCGGCTACTCCGAACCGAATGCGGGCACTGACCTGGCCAGCCTCACCACACGTGCCGAGCGCGACGGTGACGACTGGATCATCAACGGCCAGAAAATGTGGACCAGCCTCGGCAATTTCGCCGACTACGTCTGGCTGGCGGCACGCACTGATCCGGATGCCAGCAAAAAGCACAAGGGGCTCACGATGTTTCTGGTGCCGACGGATATCGAGGGCTTTTCACTGACGCCGGTACACACTCTGGGTGTGCGTACCAACGCCACCTACTACAGCGACATCCGCCTGCCGGACAAATACCGTGTCGGCGAGGTGAATGCCGGCTGGAAACTGATCACCGGCCAGCTCAATATCGAACGGCTGTCCCTGTTCACCCACGGTCAGGTGGCGTCGCTGTATGAAGGCGTCTGCGAATGGGCCGCTGAAACCGATGCGCCCAGGGGCGGCAAGGTCATCGAGCAACCGTGGGTGCAGCACAATCTGGCCAAGGTCAAAGCCGGGCTGGAAGTGGTCAAATTGATCTGCTGGAAGCAGGCGTGGGCGATGGACCAGGGGCCGCTGGATATGGCCGACGCCTCGGTGGCAAAGGTCTACAGCAGTGAGTTCTTTGTCGAGCTGTACCGCATGCTGCTGGAAGTCATGGGGCAGGCCGGCACAATTGCCATGCACTCCCCGGGTGCCGTGCTCAAGGGCAAGCTGGAGTTTCGCTGGCGGGTGGGCGCGGTGCTCACCTTTGGCGGCGGCACCAACGAAGTACAACGCGATATTATCGCCATGGCGGGGCTGTGGATGCCCCGCACACGCTAGGAGAATCAGGCCGTGGATTTCACAATTTCTGAAGAAGTAAAAAGCGCGCAGCAACTGGCCCAGCAGATCCTGGGGGACTTTACTGAAGTCGACAAGCTCAAGGTCATCGAGCAGCAGGAAGAGCGCATGGACACCGCGCTGTGGCAGGCGCTGGCCGAGGCCGGGCTGCTGGGTTTGGATATCCCGGAGGACAACGGCGGTACCGGATTGGGCTTTTACAGCCTGACCACGCTGTGCGAAGAGGTGGGTCGCACTGTCGCACCGGTGCCGGTGATCCCGGTGCTGGTGTCGGCAGCGGGTACCCTCAAGCGCTTCGGCAGCGACGCCCAGAATGAGAAATGGCTCGGCGGTATCGCCAGTGGCAACACGCTGGTGACTGCGGGCCTGGAAGAATACAACAACGATGACCCCGCCGCCCCGACGTGTACCGCGCAAAAAATGGATGGCGGCTACTCGATCAGCGGCAGCAAAATCTGCGTGAGCCTGGCGAAATCAGCAGCGCGTATCCTGGTGTCGGCCAGGGCGGGCGATGACCTGGTGGTAGCCCTGGTTGATCCGCGCGCCGCCGGTGTGACGCTCAATGCCCAGATTGTCACCACCGGCGAGACCCGCCACGAACTCGTCATGGACAAAGCACAAGTGCCGACAGCGGATATCGTGGTGGTCGGTCGCGAGGCGGTGGCGGCGATGGAGTGGGCGCTGCAGGCCACCCGCACCGCACTCGCCGCCATGGCGGTGGGCGTCTGTGACAAGATGATGCGCATCACCGGCAGTTACACGTCGGAGCGCGAGCAGTTTGGTCGCGCGATTGCCACCTTCCAGGCGGTCAGCCACCGCGTCGCAGACTGCTATATCGACGTTGAGTGCCTGCGCCTGGTGACGCAACAGGCCGCCTCATTGATCGACCAGGGTCGCCCGGCTGGCGAGGCGGTAAAAATGGCGAAACTCTGGTGTGGCAACGTAACACACCGGGTCAGCCAGGCCTCACAGCACTGCCACGGCGGCACCGGCGTGGATCGCGATTACGTGTTATTCCGCTACTGTGAACTGGCGCGCCAGATCGAATTGACCGCCGGCAGCAGTGCACAATTGATGGGCGAGCTGGGACAGGATATCTGTGCAGAGTACTTGGCCAAGGTGGGATAGCCGAGCGCGCCGCTTGTCTGAGTTAAATCGGCAAGCGGAACCCCGCTTGGGCAAATGCATCGATTTTTGACGCTTCGCGCAAGATAGTCATGTGAACCCACTGACCCTTCCCGATGTGACGTGCCACCGGGTTTCGGCACAGGCACGTTTTCACCCGCGAGTTCTACCATGTTGAAACGTTTTATCCTGGCATCCGCACTATTGGCCCTCGTCTTCGGCGGGGTCATCGGCTTCAAGTTGTACAAGCAGGCGATGATCGCGGACTATCTCAGCAACATGGGGACGCCGCCGGTACATCTGAACGCCGCGGTGGCCACATCCGCAAGCTGGCCGCAACACCTCGCCGCCATCGGCTCGCTGCGGGCGCGACGCGGTATCGACATTCGCAGCGAAGCGGACGGGGTGATCCGCACGCTGCACATCGTGCCGGGGCAGTGGATTGCGGCCGGCGAGCTGATGGTGGAACTGGACGACACGGTGGATCGCGCGACGCTGAAAAGCGCCGATGTGCGCCTGCAGAAATCCCGTCGGGATTTTGAGCGCGACCGGGCGCTGTTCGAGCGGGACCTGGTCTCCGAGGACCAGTTCGAAAGCAGCCGCAGTGAATACGAAAGCGCGCAGGCGTTTTTTGACGAGACGCAGGGCATCATCGCCAAGAAGAGCATCCGCGCCCCGTTTGACAGCAGCATCGGCATTCACAACCTCGCCGAGGGACACTACCTGTCCCGGGGCGACGCGGTGGTCTCGCTGCAGGATCTCGACACGCTCTACCTCGACATGAACCTGCCCGAGAAGGAACTGGAAAACCTGCGGCTCGGCCAACAGGTGAATTTTTCCGTGCCCAGCCATCCCGGCCGCTCCTTTACCGGCGTGATTCGCTTTATCGATGTGCAGGTGCAGGCGACGACGCGCAATGTGCTGGTGCGGGCCGAGGTGGACAACCCCCAGCATGAACTGCTGCCCGGTATGTTCGCGGATGCCACGGTCGTACTGGCGCAAAGTCGTGAGGTGGTAACGCTGCCGCGCACGGCAGTCGCTTTTACGCTGTACGGTGAAACCGTGTACCTGCTGCAACAGGAAAACGATGCCGACACCGGGACGCCTGGCTGGAAGGCCTACCGTACCCCTGTGAAGAGCGGCCAGACGCGCGATGGTCGCCTGGCGGTGACCGGTATTGAAGCGGGTCAGCTGGTGGCACTGGATACCCAGCATCGACTGCTGGAGGGCTCGCCGGTGGTGATCGAGAATCTCGCCGCTCTGGAGGCGAACACACCCACGGCCGACGAAACAGTGTCTGCGGGAGCCCGGTAGTGCGCTTCACAGATTTATTCATCCGGCGCCCGCTGCTCGCGTGGGTGCTCAACGCGCTCATCCTGCTGTTCGGCCTGGTGGCGTTCAGCTCGCTGGGCCTGCGCCCCTATCCCGACGTACAGCCCGCCTCCATTCATCTCGATACCGCCTATCCGGGCGCGCCCGCCGATGTGGTGCAGGGTTTTGTCACCGGGCCGCTGCAACGCGCCATCATTGGCGCGGAGGGCATCGACTACTACATCTCCTCCAGCAGTGACGGCCTCTCCTCCATCACCATCTACAACACCGCCGACTACGATGTGAACCAGCTCGTGACCGATGTCATCGGCAAGGTCGCGTCGGTGCGCGGCGAGCTGCCGCCCAACGCACTGGAACCGGTCATCACCAAGAGCTGGGGCAGCAGCCCGCCGCTGTGGATCCGGCTGCAGGACACGCAGATGACACCGGAGCAACTGACCGAATACTTCTATCGCGTGGTGCGCCCCGGCATCCTCACGCGCGAAGGCGTGGCCGGCCTGGTGATCCTCGGTGAGCGGCCCTTCGCGATGCGCCTGTGGATCGACCCGGTGCGCATGGCGGCGATGGATGTCACCGCCGCCGAGCTGCAGGACGCTGTGCGCAGCAACAACTTCACCAGCGAGGCCGGGGAGATGCGCGACACGCTGGTGGTGCAGCCGGTACGCGCGGCCACCGACATCAACACGGCGGAAGCCTTCGCCAGCATCGTGATACGCGAAAGCGACGGCGCAGTGGTGCGCGTGCGGGACGTGGCGACCGTTGAACTGGCCTCGGCGCCGGAGCGCAAGCGCGGCTTCGTCGATGGGGTACCCGGCCTGCTGATCGGCATATCCATGGCCCCCGACTCCAACCCACTGGAGCTGAGCCGCAATGTCCGCCAGGGGCTGCAGGAATTGCAGGAGAAGCTGCCCGCCTCCATGACCGCCGATGTCTTCTCCGACAACGGCAAATACGTTGAGAACGCCCTGCTTGAGGTCACCACCACGCTGTTCGAGGCGCTGGTCATTGTCGCGCTGATCACGCTGCTGTTCTTCGGCAATCC
The DNA here is from genome assembly GCA_963976735.1 of uncultured Halioglobus sp. GTDB lineage: Bacteria > Pseudomonadota > Gammaproteobacteria > Pseudomonadales > Halieaceae > Marimicrobium. Next base: position 4,831 of record CAXBLZ010000005.1, on the reverse strand, counting down.
GCGCTCGGTGCTGATCATGTTGATCAGCATTCCGCTGTCGCTGATCGGCACGTTCCTGGTCATGTGGATGATGGGCTACTCACTGAACCTGTTCACCATGCTGGCGCTGGTCATCGCCATCGGGCTGGTGGTCGACGACACCATCGTGGTGGTGGAGAACATCCATCGCCATATCGAGGAGGGCATGCCGCCGATGGAGGCCGCGCGCGAGGGCGCGCGGGAGGTGATCGGCCCGGTCATCAGCATGAGCCTGACGCTGGTCGCCGTGTTCCTGCCGGTGAGCTTCATGCAGGGCCTGAGCGGCGAGCTGATCTCGGAATTTGTGTTCACGCTGGCCGGATCGGTGGTCATCTCCGGTATCGTCGCGCTCACGCTGTCACCGATGTTGTGTTCGCGCATTTTAAAACAGGAACAGGACAACTCGATCGCCCACTGGCTGGACCAGCGCTTTGATACCCTGCGCCGTCGCTACGCCAGGGCGCTGCACACCGCCCTGCGCTACCGCCCGGTGTGGGCGCTGGTCGCGGTCACCGTGATCGCCACGATTCCGGTGCTGTTCCTGCTGTCCGAACAGGAGCTTGTGCCGCTGGAGGACCCGGGCTATGTCCATACCGCCTACACGATTCCCGGCCACCTCAGCGAGGAGTTTGTCACCGAGAGCGGTGCCAGGTTGGAAGCGGCGTTGCAGGAGCTGCCAGAGTACACCGGCTCACTGCGCCTGGAGGGGATGCTCACCGACGGCACCTCGATGGTCGCGGTCGAGCTTGCGCCCTGGGATGAACGCGAGCGCAGCGCGATGGAACTGCGCAATATCGTGCAGGAGATGGTGAACCAGGTGCCGGGCATCGAGGCCAACGTGTTTATCGTGGACATGTCGCCGGCGGGCGCGGCGGGCTCAATGCCGATACAGATGGCGGTCCAGACCACCGCCGACCACGCGGAACTCGCCGAGGTCAGCGACCACCTGTTGCAGGCGATTCGCAACAGCGGGAACTTTATTTACTCCGCCAATGACCTGAAATTCTCCAAGCCGCAGATTCACGTCGACATCGACCGCGACAAGGCGGGCGAACTGGGCATTGATATGGAGGACATCGCGACTACCCTTTCCGTGATGCTCGGCGAGGGCTATATCAGCCGCTTCAGCTACAAGGGCGAGAGCTACGACGTGATACCCCAGGCCAACCCCGAACAGCGCATCGACCGCGCCTGGCTGGAGCGCTACTACGTGCGCAGCGCCAGCGGCGACAGCATCCCGCTGTCCGCGGTGGTGACCACCCGCCTCGATGCCGAACCGCGTGCCCTGAACCAGTTCAATGGACTCAATACCGCGACCATATCGCTGGTGCCGATGCCCGGCGTGGCCATGCAGGAAGCGCTGGATTACCTCGATGGTGTACAGGAACGCTTATTGCCTCCCGGTTTCAGCGTGGACTACAGCGGCCAGGCGCGCGCGTTCCTGCAATCGGGCAACACCCTGATCTACGCGTTCCTGCTGTCGCTGCTGACGATCTACCTGTTCCTCGTCGCCCAGTTCGAGAGCCTGCGCGACCCGCTGGTGGTGCTGGTGACCGTGCCGATGTCGCTGTGCGGGGCGCTGATCTTCCTCACCCTGGACTTCGCCACGCTGAGCCTGTTCAGCCAGGTGGGCCTGATCACACTGGTCGGCCTGATCAGCAAGCACGGCATATTGATGGTGGATTTTGCGCGCCGGCTGCAGGACAAGGGCGTGGCGTTCGAGGAGGCGATCATCGAAGCGGCGGCGGTGCGGCTGCGTCCGATCCTGATGACCACGGCGGCGATTGTGATGGCGGTGATACCGCTGTTGATTGCGTCAGGGCCCGGGGCGGTGAGCCGGTATCACATTGGCCTGGTGATTGTGACGGGGATGTCGATCGGGACGGTGTTTACGTTGTTTGTGCTGCCGGTGGTGTATACGTATGTTGCGAAGCGGCGGGACGGGGTGGTGGCAAAGTTGGAAGAGGGTCCGTTGGTCAACGTTGGCGAGTGATAGAGACGCGCAAAAATTATTCCGAATTGGCTCAATATTCGATGTAATTCAACAATTATGATTTACTTTAAAAAATATCAGGTAAAACAGTTGTATATAGAAGCTATTCGGAGATGACCCGAGCCTCCATTTTTATCCTCAAGTTCCCAAGTGATAAACCATCCTCGATCATTGCTGGCGTCCATGCCAGAGCGATATTGTCGGATTTGGGGGCCGCCTTCTTCGTTCAAGTACTCTGACCCCTTGTTCTAATCAACGGGTAAAAACCCCCAGTGGCGGCGTTTGATTCAACGATGCAATCGTCATGGTGTCCGCCAGCAGATCGAACGTAATGAAGGTGGGCTCGCCGCCGTTTTCTCCTGGCGCAGTCCAGAAGAATTTGTCGCCGTCCCAGTGGGTGACGGGATAGGTGTCGCCGTTTGGCCCTATTTCAAGGACGAGTGCATCGCCTTTGACGGTTACATCGGCGCGCCCTACGTAGTCATTGGACCACTGGCCGGTATAGTTCGAGAGTGGCTTGGCAGGGACGGGGTTCAGCGGAGCGGGCTCTGTGATGGCGCCGGGGATAGCTGTCACGTTAACAAATGCCTCTCGGTACATTTTCAGCCACGGTTGGGTATTGGCACCAACCAGTGCGAGGTCGAGAAACTCGGCTGCGATAGCCTCGGCTGCGCCGAGCGGGAAACCGTTTGTGAGCACCACGATGCCGAGGTTTTCAGCGGGCACAAGCGTGTAGGTCGTGCCGGCACCCATATTGAATGCGCCCGAGTGGCTGAATGTCTGGCGCGCGGTGGAATTGACGCTGGCATTGAAGCCGAGATCGTCGGTGCCTGCACGGAAATCGATGGCGCCGGGTGCTTGTTTGCAGGAATGTGGAGACAGCATTTCTGCCATGGTCGCGGCATTGATGAGTTGTTCACCATCGTGCTCACCGCCAGCGAGGATGAAGTTCATCCATCTGGCAAAATCATTCGCTGACGAACTGACACCGCCAGCCGGGGATTGAGCATCGGGATCGCGAGTGTGTAGTGTCTGCCAACCATTCTCAGTGGGCACGTGCAAAAATGCCCTGTTTTGCCGGGTGAGAAACTCCTGATAGCTCGATGTTGTGCGGGTCATGCCGAGCGGTTTGTACAGCACTGTACGAGAGAGATTGTCCCAGGACATCCCGCTGGCGTTCGCAACCGCCTGTGCCGCGGCGGTAATGCCGAAGTTCGTATAGTCATTTTTCACTCGAAAATCGCTGATTGGCGCGTACCTGAGATGCTCGAGAATGTAGTCCCTGTCGTACCCCAGGTCCTCCAGCGCGTCCCCGATATGGCCTGGGAGACCGCTGCGGTGCGAGTACATGTCGGCGTAGCTGACATGGGTAGTGACATAGGGGTCTGTCAACTCGAAACCGGGAAGGTACTCGACGATCGGGTTATCCCAGGCGATCATACCCTCGGTGACTTTTGCACTGATGACAGTAGCGCTTATTGACTTCGATAGGGATGCGAGCTGAAAGGCAGTATCGGCGTTAACCGGTGCTCCAGTATTGACATCAGTGGTACCGAACCCCTCGGCAAATACCGTATCGCCGTCATGCACCACGGCGACCGCCATACCGGGGATACCGGTGTCGTCCATGACTCTGTATACAATCTCGGGCAGCGCCTCTATCGCAGCATCGATTCGCTCGGGCGGCACGTCCCACGCTGTGAAGAGGGGTGGCGGTTTACCATCGGGGTTTGCATCCGCTGAGTGATTACCTGATGGTCCCGCTCCAGAGGAACTGCTGCAGGCAACTGTTCCGAGAAGTGCAGCAAGACTGACCGCCCAGAGGCTCAGTCGAAATATCCTGCTCGGTGTGAAGTTTTGGGCGGGGGAAAGGGAAGCGTCGACGTTCAAAATATCTGCCTTCTGGAAATAGCTGTGTAAAAAATTTAAGCCAAGTTTAAGATGGTTAAACAGTGCATTGCGAGTCGCTTGTGGCTCTGCACCTGTCGATGGTACAACCCTGTCACTGTGCAATAAACCCGGTTGAAGGCGATGATCATAGTTGCCCAGCGCGTCGGCCGCTGCCTTGAGCGCCAGGGCTTGCTGGAACAGGACACCGAGAGTGCCTGGCTGGACCTCGACCCCGCCGAGGATACCGATGCCACACCCATAAAGCGGGGTGGGCCCTGCCGCAGATTCTGGGCAGTTCCATCTCCTACCGAATAGCCGTCGGCCCACAGCAGGGACGTAAAGCTTTCATGATCCGCACCATCCGTCCGCTGGACAAACCTGATCCTGGACTGGAGCGGGTGGCCAGGGCCAATGGTTTCTCTCTCCACGCCGGGGTCAGCTGTGAGGGGAATCAGAAAGACAAGCGTGAGCCCCGCGCGGCGTTCCGCTGTGTCGGTATATTTCCCGCCCTGCCGCGGCAGTTCCTCGCCTTTCACTGAGCTCCACGGGCAAGGTGGTTTACACCCTGAAGACACCGTACCGGGATGGAACGACCCAGGTGGTGTTCGATCGGGGCGGCCATCCGCCGGTGGATTTCGTTGCCCGTTTGGCGGCTCTGGCCTAGCCGGCCGCGTCCAAAGCCGAGGGTCAATGGAACGGGGACGCCCAGTCCCGCTACCATGGCGTTCTCGCCTGCGCGGCCCGGCTCAAACCACCGCTGGCGTGGGCTGGTCACACCAGCCAGGCGCGGGAAAGGCATCAAGTCTATCTCCAACGCAGAAGTCCGCACACCCGCCGAGCGCCATGCCGCCAGAGCCTGCCCCGCTTTATCGGGTATGACCTGGGCCCAGCGCCTAAAACGTGTGTTCAGTATCGACATCGAGGTCTGTG